>JBIJCF010000042.1:0-28624 GCA_044344795.1 Bacteroidia bacterium
GATTCACCCCATTTCCGGATCTACATTTGGTTTACGTCAAGGTTCGATGAATGATTTTTTCACTGCAGAACCATTGCATCAATCATACTACAGTGTGCAATTTGAACAATGTGGGTTCTTACCTATATGGAAACGCTTTGCAACTATTGACCGTTACATGCGTTGCGACATGCCCGATGTGATGGCTATCGAGAATCACTTTAAAGCTGAAGGATACACGTTCCAAGAAATGTCCGGAATAACGTGTTTGTCATACACTCGACAGTGGTACTCCCTGTTGCAAAAACGTTCGAATCGTGTGGCTTTTGCTGATCACGAAAAAGTATTCTATGAGTACATGACACTGCAAGAGAAGTTGTTCTCCGGTGCAATAGGTTTACTCGTGAGTAAAGATGATATAGCGTGTGGGTTAATGATAGGATTCGCTGATCAATTCAGCAGAGCGGAACGCCGATTCATTATTCATACATCGCTATTTGATGATACGGAAGGAATGAAAGCGGTGATTGAAAATGCGGGAATTCGCGCAGCACTCATCAATGGTTTTGATGCGTGTATTACGATTCAGGAGCTGGTTCAAGGGATGCACCAACCGGTATATCGCGGTCAAAAAATCAGAGAATACGCGGTAATGAGAAAGTCATTGGTGATCACTGAACCAACTCGGCACTAAACTGCAAGTCGAACAACTTTTTGTATTGTCCGTTTTTCTTAATTAGTTCATCGTGTGAACCCACTTCTAAAATGGTTCCTTTGTCCAGGACGATAATTCTATCCGCTTCCTGAATAGTAGCCAAACGGTGAGCAATTACAATTGAAGTTCTTCCTTTTGTTAATTGCTTCGTCGCAAATTGTATCAGCTGCTCCGATTCTGTATCAATGCTTGAAGTAGCTTCATCCAAAATCAATATGGACGGATTGTAAACATATGCGCGAATAAACGCAATCAACTGTCGTTGTCCAACAGATAACATTCCCCCGCGTTCCTTTACATCAAAATCGTATCCACCCGGCAAACGCATAATAAAATCGTGCGCTCCAACCATTTTTGCGGCACGCACAACTTCTTCCCTAGTTATAGACTCATTGTTTAGTGTGATGTTATTATGAATGCTGTCCGAAAACAGGAACACATCTTGCAAAACCACGCCAATTTGACTTCTCAATGAAGACAATTCGTAATCTCGGATATTAATATCATCGATTGAAATAATTCCTTTATTGTATTCGTAAGAGCGATTCAATAAGTTGATAATCGATGTTTTGCCTGAACCCGTAGAACCCACAATAGCCAACATTTCACCCGGCTTGGTTTCGAGGGAAACACCCCGCAACACCCAATCTTCATCGTTATACGCAAACCAAACCTGATCCAATTTCACTTTACCGGTTAATTGCTGCGCAACCACTGTACCGTTGTTACTAATTGCGTCATCAGTATCTAATACTGTAAAGACACGCTCCGATGCAACCATTCCCATTTGTAACGTATTCACACGATCTGCTAACATTCGGATAGGTCTAAAAAACTGATTAATCAGCAATACGAAAAACGTTACATCTCCGGGATCGGCGAATCGTCCGTAAATGCGCATTCCTGCATACCACACCAATAGACCCAGCGACACGGAAACCAAAATTTCAACCACAGGAAAAAACACGGAGTAGTACCAAACCGAACGGATATTCGCATCTCTATGCTTTTTATTAATATCCTTAAACCTGTCCATCTCCACTTTCTCTCGATTGAAAACTTGTACAATGCGCATTCCGGTTAAGTGCTCCTGTACAAAAGCATTTAATCGTGAAACTTGATTGCGCACATCCGTGAACGATTTCTTTACCGCATTTTTAAAAATCCACGTGGATAAAAACATTAATGGAATTGTAGTCAGAACTACAAGCGTGATTCTCCAATCCACCATCAACATGAATACCATATACACGATAATGGTAAGCAGATCACCGGCTATCACAATAAAACCTTGACTGAAAACATCGTTGATCGCCTCGATATCAGAAACCACGCGTGTAACTGCAGTTCCTACAGGTGTACGATCGAAATATTTTGCTTTAAAACCTAATACCTTACGATGCATCTGTACGCGCAAGTCTCGTACAATTCGTTGTCCTAACAACGAAGTAGTATAGCCATTGGTAAATTGTAAAATTGACTCCAGTAACAATAATCCGATAAGAATGACTGTAAACACAAGCAACTCGTTGCGCAAAACAGCTTCATGACTTGCATCCGTCGGTGTGACAATAAAATTATTTACCGTATGACGAATGAGCATAGGTCGCACCACTGAAAGAAAAGATAGTGTAACCGTCATCATGATTGCCAGTGAAAACAAACCACGATAAGGCGTCGTGTATCCTAAGACACGTTTCAATAACGACCAATCAAACCCATTTCCTTTTTTCTCACTCATCGCTATTCACTTTCAATGCTTCCGGATATAAAATTTCTGTAAGATAAAGTCCGTGAGCAGGAACAGAAGCACCTGCTTCACTTCGATTGCCGGAGCGAATAATTCTGTGCATATCATCCGGTGTTAATTTCCCGCGACCGATGTCCATCATCGTTCCAACGATTGCCCGCACCATATTTCTAAGAAATCTATTCGCCGAAATAGTGAAAACCGCGTATGGTCCATGTTGCATCCAATAGGCTTGTTCAATGGTACACAACGTTGTTTTTTCATTTCCGCCGGCTTTACAAAATGCTGCAAAGTCTTCGTATTCCTGAAGAATTCCGGCTGCTGTATTCATCGCCTGCAAATCGGGCAAATTGCGTATTTCCCAAGCCTGATGTGCATTAAACGCATCTTTGCCAACTAACAGATGATATTCGTACGTTCTCAATTCAGCATCGAAACGAGCATGTGCATTTTCAGGAACTGTATAAATCTGTTTTACTGCGATGTCCGGAGGAAGCACACAATTCAAATGATAAACGAAGTCTGCATCGCCCGCTGAAATCTGCTTTTCGGCATCAAAATGCGCGTAATAATCACGTGCATGGACACCCGCATCCGTGCGTCCGCATCCCACACAATCCACCGCTTCCCGGAGTAACATACTCAGCTTTTCATTCAGTTGTTGTTGAATCGTCATCGAGGTGTGCGGCTGTGCCTGCCATCCCTGATAAGCAGTGCCCTTATATGCCAAACGAATAAAATACCGATTCACGACTGCAAAGGTACTCATTCGCGTTATACTTGTAGCAACATACAAAGTCCAAGATCACCGTTGTGATTCCTGACGCGCAACAGCGATTTATCAACAAAATCGACCTGATAAGGCTTAACATTTTTTTGCGCCCTAATCCCGATATATGCAGCCCTACGGGTTACCTTTGCCCGGTTAATATCATGCTATGAATCAAGACATTCAAAAACTGAACGAAATTATTCGGGAAGAAAGTGTATTCACCGACTCCATCATGCGCGAGTTGGATCACGTAATTGTGGGACAACGCCACATGGTGGAACGATTGCTCATTGCCTTACTTTCCAATGGACACATTTTGCTGGAAGGTGTTCCTGGATTAGCGAAAACACTCGCGGTAAAATCTCTGGCTTCCACTATTCATGCGGATTTTAGTCGTATTCAGTTTACCCCCGACTTGTTGCCGGCCGATGTTGTAGGCACCATGATTTATAATCAGAAGCAGGAACAATTTTCGGTACGTAAAGGCCCCATTTTTGCCAATTTCGTTTTGGCTGATGAAATTAACCGTGCCCCTGCAAAGGTGCAGAGTGCTTTACTTGAAGCGATGCAGGAACGTCAGGTAACAATTGGCGACAATACGTTTAAACTTCCTGAACCTTTTCTGGTGTTAGCCACCATGAATCCTATAGAACAGGAAGGAACGTATCACTTGCCGGAAGCGCAGGTAGATCGTTTCATGTTGAAAGTAGTAATTACTTATCCGAACAAAGAAGAGGAGCAACAAATCATTCGTCAGCAGTTGAATCCTGCGAAGAAAAATATTAGCCCGATCGTTCACCCTGATCAAATTATTAAAGCGCGTAACGTCGTGCAACAAGTGTACCTCGACGAAAAAATTGAAAAATACATCGTCGATCTCGTGTTCGCTACACGCTTCCCGCAAGATTTTAAGCTGAGCCAATTTCAGTCGATGATCTCATTCGGAGGTTCTCCGCGTGCGTCGATTAGTTTAGCGCAAGCAGCTAAATCGTATGCGTTTTTGCAACACCGCGGTTTTGTAATTCCGGAAGATGTGCGTGCAGTTGCGCATGATGTATTGCGTCATCGTGTAGGATTAACATACGAAGCGGAAGCGGAAAACATTACTTCGTCCATGATTATTAATGAAGTATTGAATGTTGTTCAGGTTCCCTGATCATTAATAAATGCGTACAACCGACCTTTTAAAAAAAGTTCGTCGCATCGAACTAAAAACGCGCGGTCTCAGCGATCAGGTTTTCGCAGGAGATTATCATAGTGCGTTTAAAGGAAGAGGTATGACCTTTTCGGAAGTACGCGAATATCAACCCGGTGATGATGTCAGAAATATTGACTGGAACGTAACGGCACGTTTGAACCATCCTTTCATCAAAGTGTTTCAAGAGGAACGCGAGCTGACAGTCATGATTTTGGTTGATGTCAGTGCCTCAGGAAATTTCGGAACGCGTGTTCAATCGAAACGTGATTTGCAAAGTGAACTTTCCGCTGTGCTGGCATTTTCGGCGATTCAGAACAACGACAAAGCCGGGATTTTGTTTTTCAGTGATCGCGTTGAAAAATATATTCCACCGCAAAAAGGAAAATCTCAGATTGTCCGCATCATTCGCGATAGTTTGGAAATTCAACCTGCGGGCAAAAAAACCGATATCGGTAAAGCATTGGAGTACCTCAACAATGTGGTGCAAAGTCGGTGTATTGTTTTTGTGATTTCTGACTTTCTTTCGGGAGAATTTGAAAGTCATTTGCGTGTTGCCAATCGCAAGCATGACGTGGTTGCGCTTCACGTTCAAGACAGAAGAGAACAAGAACTACCGGACATCGGTGTTGTTTTAATGCACGATCCTGAAACAGGACAAGAACGTTGGGTGGACACTTCAAGTACGAAAGTGCGTGAAGAATATCGTAAGCAATCAACGATGCACCGTTTGTGGGTAGAAGACATGATGAAAAAATGCGGAGTTGATCTGGCGCACATCGATACAGGAGATACTTACATTAAAACGCTTTCAGGTTTATTCAGAAGAAGGGAAAAAAGATGATGCGTCGTGCTATTCTGTATCTGCTTATTCTGATGAGCACCACTTCGCTATTTGCGCAAAAGGTGGAGACGGAAGTGCTGGTTTCTGCGCGCCAGTTTCGCATAGGCGAACAAGTTGATGTTACCTTTTTTGTTCGCTACCGCGAAGGCATGTATAAAAGCCTAGTGAAGTGGCCGGCTTATAAAGACACACTCACCGCAGGCATCGATGTTCTTCGACAAGATTCTATTCGAACAGAGCTTGTTGACAAAGCCTCTGTGTTGTATGAGCAAAGTGTAAATGTTGTGATAACCGCATGGGATTCGGGCACGTACGTAATTCCGCCTTTTATTATCAACGTTGATGGCAAAGCATACCAAACAGAACCGATTAAACTTTTTGTAACCACTGTTGCCGTTGATACGACCAAACCCATCAAAGACATTAAGGGAATCATCGACGTTCCTCCTGCTCCAACATCCAACGAACCAAGCAACGATTATGTGTATTGGATTTTCCTCGCATTATTAATCATCGTTGTAGCCATCGTATTGTGGAAAGTGTTCAATAAAAATGCGAGAGTTGTTCCGAAAGTTGTTCCGGTTCATGAACTACCGCAGGATAAATATTTGGATCGATTGACAGCGCTTGGTATAGATAAACCGTGGTTGCGTGGCGAACATAAACCATATCACACGGCTCTTACTGATATCATTCGCGGATGGATTGCGGAACGTTATCGAATTGCTGCACGCGAAATGACTACACCGGAAATCATCGCTAAGCTTCGTTCCATTTACGCCAATGATAGTGCAGTGATTTATTGTGAACGTGTGTTACGAACTGCCGACTTAGTGAAATTTGCGAAAGGTAAACCCGACGCAGAAGAAAACGAACGCTGTTTGAATTACGCGATTGAAATTATTCGATTAACTGTAGAACAAGAACGAAAAGGAGGACAGGTATGATCGAATGGTGGAACAACATTGTTTTTGCTTATCCTTGGTTGCTGTGGTTGGCTTTAATCATTCCTGTGTTTTATGTCGCGCAACAATGGATTAATGCAGGCAAAAAAAGCGTAATTACTTTACCAACTCTTCCTTTCCTCAACAAAACCGGCACTCCTGCAGTAGTGCGTTGGAGACCCGTCCTGCACGTGTTGCGCGCGTTGGCTATTCTAATGATCATTTTTGTTGCTGCACGTCCTCAGGCAAAATCAGGATGGAAAAAAATTAAAGGAGAAGGAATTGATATCATGTTGTCTATTGACGTTTCTCCTTCCATGCAGGCGGTGGATTTTCCTCCGAATCGTTTGGAAGCAGCGAAACAGGAAGCGATCAAATTTGTAAAACAACGTTACAATGATCGCATTGGCATTGTCGTATTTAGCGGAGAAGCATTCACAGTTTGCCCGCTAACAACAGATCACGATGCACTGGTAAATATGATTCAAGGGATCAACTTGGGTTCCCTTGAAATGGGCACCGCTATTGGTATGGGGCTTGCGAAAGCATGTGAACGATTAAAAACGAGCAAAGCAAAAAGTAAAGTGGTGATTCTACTTACCGATGGTGAAAATAACCAAGGCGTAATCGCTCCTGAGGATGCCGGACGTCTGGCACAAGCTTTGGATATCCGTGTTTACGCTATCGGAATGAGTGGCCGAAAGAAAACTCTTGTTCCAACACAAGTAAATCCTGACGGTAGTTACGTACAGCAATATCAGCAACCCGATATCGATGAAGAGTCTTTGCAGAATATTGCGCAAGGCACAGGAGGACTGTATTTCAGAGCGGCTGATGCTAGCAAATTGGAACAGATCTATTCTGAAATTAATCGTTTAGAAAAAACTGCTTTTGATAGAAATGAAACGGAACAACGTAAAGAAGAATATTTAGCATTCTCGATCATCGCGGCTTTATGTATGGCGCTTGAACTGGTGTTACGTAAAACCTTATTCAACATACTGACATGATTCTGGAACAGCACATATTTTTGTTAGGATGCTTGCTGGCGCTGCCGGCGGTATGGCTGTTTATTCGTGCAGAAAACAGAAATAAAAAACGACTGGCCTTATTAGCTGATTCGTCGTTGCAAAACACCGTCATTCAGAGCACAGGAATCGGTCGTCGTCGCTTACAGTTTATTTTCATGCTGATCGCATTCCTCTTGGGGTGTGTAGCAGCTTCAGGGCCGATGTTACCGGGCGGAGAAGAAAAAATTAAAGTTACCGGTATTGATGTTGTTGTTGCGCTAGATGTTTCCAACAGTATGTTGGCAGAAGACATTTCGCCATCACGTTTAGAACGAGCAAAGCTTGCATTGAACAATCTATTACTTCAATTGGAAGGTGATCGATTAGGCATCGTATTATTTGCAGGAAAAGCATACACAGGTCTTCCATTAACTGATGATAAATCGGCAGCGCAAATGGTTATCGAATCTGTTTCTGCCGGAACAGTAGAATATCAGGGCACTGCTGTAGGAGCGGCAATCGATCAGGCGGCGCAATTGTTTTATGATAATCAGGACGGGCGCGGGAAAGCGATTATTGTAATTTCTGATGGTGAAAATCATGAAGACAACGGTGCAGAAGCAGCGGCACGTGCTGTAGAGAAAGGAATTGTGGTGAATACGATTGGAATTGGTTCATCAGGAGGTGCTTCAATTCCTGAGTTCGACGAAAACGGCAATAAGAAAGGATTTAAACGTGATGCTGCGGGAAGTGTTGTTACCACACGTCTCAATGAAGCTGAATTGCAGAAAATTGCTGCTGAAGGAAAAGGAATGTATGTGCGTGCCACTACCGGTGATGTTGGAGTCGGCAAGATTTTCAGTGCATTGCAAAACATCGGTAAATCCACAAAAGAAATCGTTCGTTATACCAAATTGACTCCTCTCGCCGTTTGGTTTTTAGGAGTTGCATTTTTGTTGTTAATTGCAGACTGGTTGATTCCTGTCGGTGCTAAAAAAAGAACATCATAACATGAGAACAATTGTAATGCTGTTGGTACTGTTACTGGGTTGGGCTGCAGGTGCTCAAAATGCTCCGCAGCGCGATGTATGGAAAGAAACCCGAGACGGTAATGCGAAATATAAAAGCAACGATTATGTAGGTGCCGAACAACATTATCGTAAAGCCACCTCAACCGATTCGAATAAACGTGTTGCTGCACACAATTTAGGTAATGCTTTATACAAGCAAGGAAAGTTTGAAGAAGCTTCCAAAGCATATCAACAAGCAACAGTTGGAAGTGATAAAGATTCACTGGAAAAATCATGGTACAACCAAGGCAATAGCTTGCTGGAGCAAAAAAAATATGAAGAGAGCATTGAAGCTTATAAGCAAGCGCTCAAGCGTAATCCTAATGATGAAGATGCGCGCTACAATCTTGCCTATGCGCAGTCTAAACTGAAAAAAGACCAACCGCAAAATCAGAATCAAAATCAGCAGCAACAAGAGCAACAGCAGCAGCAGCAACAACAACAGCAACAACAACAAGATCAAAAACAGCAGCAGAAACAACAGCAACAGCAGCAGAAAGATGGCATGAGCAAGGAAGAAGTTGATCGTATGTTGGATGCGTTGAAAAACGAAGAAAAGAAAACGCGTCAGCGTATGAACGATCGCCAGGGCAAGCAGCAAAAGAAAGGTAAAGACAAAGATTGGTAATCGTGTTACGGCATATCGTCATATTCTTTCTTCTGCTTCAGACAACCTCCGGAGCGCAGCAGTTGGTGTTGACTCTCAGTAACGATACCATCAACTTTAATGAAACAGTTCGTGTTACACTCAACGGTGAATTAAAAGACATCAACAATTTCGCCACACTATCGGATATCGACGGTTTAGTAGTAACTGAAACTACCAATGATTATAATTACAATCAGGCTTCAGGCAAAGTTGTTTTACGCCAATCATTCACGTTACAACCTATTAAGCCGGGGAAATATAGTGTCGGTCCTGCATGGGTGATGTCGGGGAACAAAAGAGTTTTTTCGAATAAGGCAACAGTAGTTGTTAATCCGAATAAAGATGCATCGCAGGGAACTGTATTTATGCGTTGCGAACCCAAGTACAAAAAAGTATTTGTGGGGCAACAAATTGAACTGGCTATTCGTGTTTACCATAGAATTGATATTCGCTTGGGAAGTGATCGACCATTCGCTCGAACATTTAACGGATTTTGGTATCAAGCGGGACCTCTTGATGAAACCTACGGTGACACGGTAATCACCGTGAAAGGATTGAAATACGTTGGAGAAACCATTTACAAGGAATACGTATTTCCTAATTCCACAGGAAAGTTGGTCATTCCTTCCTACGAATACATGTGTTACATCAAGCACAATCCGCATCCTACGGGCGATCCGTTTATTGATGAAATGATGGCGGTTGATATGCCGGTACAGTTGTATTCCGATCCTATACCCGTTGAAGTTATTCCCTTACCGCAAGTGGATAAGCCTGCTTCGTTTCTGGGTGATGTAGGAAATTTTACATTGTCTGCAACTGTCGACTCTGCTTCTGTTCGTGCGAATGAATCAGTAACACTTACGGTAAAAATAATGGGGTCCGGAAATATCAAATTTATGCAGGCCCCTAAGATGAACATACCCGCACACATGGATGTACAGATCATTTCAGGCACGGATAGCACTGACAATCATTTCGGAAAAATTTCGGGGATGAAGGAATTTAAGTACATCATTACACCGCGCAAAGAAGGACAAGACTCCATTCCGACAGTGCAGTTTAGTTATTACGATGTTCAGCAATCTAAGTACATCACGCTGTCAACACCATCAATCCCATTACTGGTAAAACCCGGTAAAATAGAGGACCAAATTGAACAGAACAATCTTTCTGGTTTTCTAAATCAATCTACATCCGGCAAAGGTTTTGTGGTTATAATTTTCGGCATAACCATTCTCGGAATAATCATTGCAGGATTCATTTATTATCGAAAAAATAAAGTTGGTGCGAAGAGTGATGAGCACGAATTATCTCCAATTGCTGAAACTACACTCAAAATAAAGCCAAATATTAAAGTCGATTCATTAACAGATGCCTACCACCATTTTCAAAATGGAAACATGTCCGAAACATTACGTTGTGCCCAAGAAGCATTACGCGAAAAAATGACAACACGATTCGGAATTGGCCGTAATGAAAACTCCCGTTTGGTAATGCTGACAAAAATGAGCGCTGCGGGACTTAACGAAGCTGATGCTAAAGCATTAATCGAATTGCAGAATGCGATCGGAGAAATGCGTTTCACAGGGTTGTATCCTGAACAACAGCAGGTTAAAAACATTCTAGGTGTTATTGAACGCCTATGATTTTGGAACTGTTTACAGTAACTTTTCGGCTTCTGATTCGTTCAACACTCGGCAATGGAAAATTAATTGGTAGTTAATAACATATTATTCGTCGATAACCAGCTGATTTTTATACATTTGTTAAGGCAAACCAATGTACATGAGAACATTAAACATTATTGCAGTACTACTAACCGTATTGTTATACGGCGTAGCTGATGCGCAACAAGGAGCAACGCCGATAAGCGGACAAAATCCGTATCAAAGCGCACAGCGAATTACTGATCCTGGCGTGCCTTTGGACGGTAGTACGGTGCTAGGGCCTACATATCAATTGAGCTCCTGTGGGTTGAATTATACCACAGCATCTCAAAAATTAGGACAGCGATTTTCACCGGCCGGTGTTCCTCAACCTGCAACATTTGCCATTACAGGGATTCCGGCAACAGCAGTTATTCAGCGTGCATATATCTGGAGTGATATGTCGGGTACAGGTGTTCCGGTGACTTTAAGCGTTACCAACCCGCTAGCTCAAAGCGCGAATGTACCCATGACAATAATTGGAAGTGATCAGGATAAATGTTGGGGATATGGCGGCACTCACAGTTACCGCGCAGATGTAACTGCAATGATTTCAGGTAATGGGAACTACACTATTTCAGGCTTTCCAACTAATCCTCCAACTTCAGGACAAGACACAGACGGAGCTACAATGATGGTAATTTGGGATGATCCTACTCAAAACTGGCAAGGTGATATTGTCATTTGGGACGGATGTGTGGTGATTAATGGAGGTACAACAACACAGACGATCAATAACTATACGGCATGTAGCGGAACTGTTTCTAATGCACGCGCATTCCTGTGCATAGCAGATTTGCAAGGACTTGGAGCAACACTTTCTTTAAATGGTGCGCCGGGAATTCCAATCGTGGAAGATTGGTGGAACTACGTTGATGTCGCTTCGACGATAACACCATCGCAAAACTCATCACCGTTTAATATTCAGTCCGGAGGTGATTGTTACAATTTCCTCATGATGGGTGTGTATTTTCAATCGAACTGTCAAACGTGTTGTGTTGCTCCGTTCACGTTGAATATGACACAAACACCCAGTCAGTGTTCCTCTAACAACGGAACTGCTACCGCAACACCTATTGGAGGCACGGGACCATTCTCTTATTCCTGGAATACTAACCCGTCCCAAGGTGCTCAAACTGCAACTAACTTGTCACCGGGACAATACATCGTAACGGTAACCGATTCACTCGGGTGTCAAACCATTGATACCATAGTAGTTCAAGGGCAAGGACAATTAACATTAACAGGCGCACAAACCGATGTATTGTGTAATGGACAAGCGACAGGAAGCGCAACACTTGCGGTTACGGGAGGCACAGCTCCGTATACGTACACATGGAATCCGAATGTAAGTACCGGTAATACTGCTGCTAATTTAACTGCAGGACAATATGTTGTGGACGTTTCAGACAACTTCGGATGTCAAAATACATTTACGTTTACTATCACCGAACCGGCCTTGGTTCCTATAGTTGCAGTTGGTATTGGCGACACTTCAATTTGTATTGGAGGCACCGCAACGATTGAAGCCGGTGCATCCGGTGGAGCGCCACCTTATACACTGAATTGGTTACCGAATTTGGGAAATACAACAACTATTTCCGTTTCACCAACTACAACAACAACATACTCCTGTGTAATCACAGATGCGTGTGGAACACCTGCAGATACAGCAACAGTTACGGTTACCGTGAATCAACTTCCTGTAGTTTCATTCAGTGCTGATATTTTGGAAGGATGTTCTCCGGTTTGTCCGAATTTCACCGGTTCGTCTGTTCCGCAAGCAGTAACGTACAGCTGGAATCTTGGAGATAATACTACATCCAATATCCAAAATCCAAGTAACTGTTACGAATTAGCCGGGCCTTATGACGTTGCGTTGACTGTAACGGACATCAATGGTTGTACCAACAGCTTGTCAGTGGCTAATTATATCACTGTATTCCCGGATCCAATTGCAAACTTTGCGATCATCTCCCCTCAACCCGCAACGCTTATTGAATCGAATATAGCTTTCGATGATTTGAGTCAGGGGGGATCGACATGCGTTTGGGATTTCGGAGATGGAAATATTGTAACAGTGCCCGGATGTGGCGATGTAACGCATCCGTATGATGAAACAGGAACATACACTGTAACGCAAATTGTGATCTCTGCAAATGGTTGCGTGGACACTATTCAGTATGATGTAATTATTAGTCCGAATACAACGTTATATGTTCCGAATACGTTCACGCCGAATGGCAACGGGAATAATGAAATTTTCTTCGCATACGGAGAATTTGTTTCCGAATTTCAGATGTTAATTTTTGACCGTTGGGGCAACAAAATTTTCGAATCCAATGATATCAACAAAGGTTGGGACGGAAGAGCTAATGGAGGTAAAGACATAGCACAAATTGACACCTATGTATATGTAATTACCTACCAGGAAACGTACACCGGTCGACGACACAAACTCATCGGCCATGTCAACCTTATTCGCTAATAAAATCCCCACTTCGGTGGGGATTTTTATTTCCGGTAAATTATGCTATCTTAGATGAGGCAAAATACTAAATACCACTTTAATCTCATTTCCATGGCACCACGTTTACGCGCACTTTCACTGCTGTTCGTATCCCTTTGGAGTACTCTAGCGTTTGCGCAAGTTGCAACATTACCCGGAGACAGAAACTGTCCGGGAGTTCCGGGAGCGTGCGGCTATCCTGCAGCAAGTGCGCAAGCTATTGGACCCGGCAATCAAAGTCCACAAAATGGTAATGGAACATTAGGGGTTATTTATGATCAAATGCGTTGCGGATTAAATTACGCGTCCGCATCGCAACGTTTAGGTCGTCGTGGGTCTTTAAATGGTGTACTACAACCTGCGCCTTTTGCAATCTCCGGTATTCCTACATGTGCAGTTATCGAACGTGCCTATTTATGGGCGGAGGGCTCAGGCAACGGTGCGGCACAAACGGCAACCATCAACGGCCCTGCCGGCACATTTAGTTTTCCGATGGCGATTGTAGGACAAGGGCCAGATAAATGTTGGGGGTATGCTGGCTCGTATACCTATCGTGCCGACGTAACTACGGCCGTTAATGGAAATGGCGTGTACAATATCAGTGGTATTTTAACCAATCCTCCGATAGCCGGTAATGATATGGATGGCGCTACGCTACTAGTAATTTATAGCGTGCCTTCTCAAACATGGCAAGGACGAATTGTTATTGCTGATGGTGCGATTGTCATTAATGGCGGAGTTGCGAATTACAACATGCCGATCAGCCCTGCGATATGTGGACCAACTACCAATGGTTCTGCGTTTTTTTGTGTAGGTGATATTCAGTTCAATCCGGGCTCTTGGTCTGCCAACGGAACACCTGCGCCACTAAGTTGGAATTGGTGGAACTATGTTCAGGTCAATACTACTTTTAATAATAACCAGACCACTTGTAACTTTAATGTGAATACCGGGGGGGATTGCTTCAATCTTTGTGTAGCAGCAGCATATTGGCGCTCAACTAATTGTATGACTTGTCCATTATCGACGGGACTTACACTAACTACTACATTTACTAATGCGACATGTTCAAATTGTAACGGAACTGCGACGGTTTCTAACGTCGTTGGCGGCAGTGCTCCTTATAGTTATTCTTGGGCTCCAAGTGGTGGTAATGCAGCTACGGCAACAGGTTTGTGTCCGGGCACGTATACAGTAACCGTTACCGATGCGTCGTTGTGCAACACTTCAACCGCAGTAATAACAATTACAACTACTGGTGGAGGTGTTACTTTATCTGGAACTGAAACAAATGCATCGTGCAACGGAGTTTGCGATGGATCTTCAATTAATACCGTAACTGGAGGCACACCTCCGTATACCTTTACTTGGTCCTCTGCCGTTGCGAATAACACCGTGGCCGCAACCAACACTGCTTCAGGATTGTGCGCTGGAACCTATACACTTACCGTTACAGATGCGAATAACTGTTCAACAACGCGAACCGTAACCATTGCGCAACCAACCGCAGTAAATGTAACATTAACTACCTCGCCGTCAACTTGCGGATTACCTAATGGCTCAGCGAGCGCAATAGTAACAGGTGGCACAGGACCTTACACCTTTTTATGGACACCGAGTGGTTGTACGACTGCCAGCTGTAATAACCTTGTGGGTGGTGCGTATTCTGTTAATGTAACGGATGCTAACGGATGTCCCGGCATAGGATTAGGCACTGTCAATTCTTTAGTGTCTCCTACAGTTACAGTAGTTAGTACTGTCAATGTATTGTGCTTCGGCTTAAATACAGGTTCTGCAGCGGTAAGTTCTTCAGGCGGAACAAATCCTATTACGTATAGTTGGTCGAACGGTGATACAGATACACTTGCAGGTAACTTAACTGCCGGTACTTATACAGTCATTGCAACTGATGCATCCGGCTGTACTGATACTGCAGTAGTTACTATCAACGAACCACCACAACTTACAGCAACTACAACTCAAATTGATGTTTTATGTTTCGCAGGTAACACAGGCAGCGCAACAGTTACACCTAACGGCGGCACCGCTCCATACTCTTATGTATGGTCAAGTGGCGGTACCGGTGCTACAGAAGGTTCCTTAATTGCAGGTACATATACATGCGACATCACTGATGCCAACGGATGTATCGCAAGTGTTACAGTTACAATAACTGAACCACCACAATTAACTGCAACTGCGACATCAACTAATGTTACTTGTTTTGGTGCATCTGACGGAACAGGAACTGCGGCTGTAGCCGGAGGAACGCAGCCATACACCTACGCTTGGTCGACAGGCGGAACAGCCGCAACAGAAACCGGAATGGGTCCGGGACAACACACTTGTAATATTACCGATGCAAATGGATGTACTACATCTATCACAGTAACGATTACCGAACCTGCTCAAATTGTAATTCAGACAACCACCGTAGATGCCTTCTGTAACCAACCTAATGGTTCTGCTGCTGCAACGGCTTCCGGAGGTACAGGAACATTGACATACAATTGGATTCCGGGCAATGTCGCGGGACAGAATTTGAACAACGTAGTGCCGGGAACGTATAGTGTGATCGTTACAGATTCTACAGGATGTAGCGACACAGTAGCAGCCGTTGTCGGAAACGTGCCGGGAGTAACTGCCACTGCGGGCACCATTGCAGATGTTTCATGTTTTGGCGGTAGTGATGGAACAGCAACTGTAAACGCTCAAGGCGGAACACTACCGTACACTTTTGTTTGGGTACCAAACGTAAGTACATCCAATACAGCATCAGGTTTAACTGCAGGCGTTTATCAGGTTACAGTTACGGATTCTGCAGGATGTGTTTCCTCAGTGACCATAACCGTTAACCAACCGACACAGTTAACAGTTAGTGCTGCTGTTGCTCCTACAAGTGTTTGTGTTGGAACATCAGCGACATTAACGGCAACTGTTAATGGAGGAACACCAACATACAATACGGTATGGATGCCGGGTAATCTCATAGGCGCTACACAAACTGTTATTGCTCCAACAACAACAACATATACCGTGGTTGTTGCCGATGCGAATGGTTGCGTTGATTCTGCAACTACAACATTAAGCATTATCGAAAATCCGGTTGCGGGTGTTTCTTCAAACACTCAATCCGGTTGTGCGCCACTATGTGTCAATTTCACTGACGTATCAACGATTGCAGCTCCGGGAGTTATCAATTCGTGGAGTTGGGACTTTGGAGATGGAAATACTTCAACTTCACAAAACCCGAATCATTGCTACCTCGCTGCAGGTTTGTTTAATGTGACCTTAACGGTAACCACAGCGCAGGGATGTACAAACACGATTATCATGTCAAACTATATCAACGTGTTTGCTAATCCTGTGGCTGCGTTTAGTGCAACGCCTCAGCCCACTACGGAGTTGAACCCAACGATTTACTTTACTGATCTGTCTGTCGGTGCTACTATTTGGAACTGGAGTTTTGGTGATTTGAGTAACGCTTCATCAACGCAACAAAATCCGGTGTACACCTATGAAACTCCGACTTGCTACAATGTAATTCTCGAAGTTTCAACTCCGAATGGTTGTACGGATACTGCATCACAAATTATCTGTATAGATCCGGACGTTTCCATCTATGTTCCGAATGCATTTACTCCAAACGGAGACGGAACTAATGACAACTTCATTCCGAAGAGCATTGGCATTGATCCGACGAAATATGAATTATGGATTTTCGATCGCTGGGGTAATATGATCTTCTATACGGATGATATGGCCAAAGCTTGGGATGGAACAGTGCAAGGTGGCGGCGGACAAATTTGCCAGATTGATACTTATGTCTGGAAAATAAAAGCAACGGACATTATGGGTAAAAAACATAACTTAATCGGGCACGTTTCGATTATTAGATAACAACAGTTATAATTTTGAAAAGCCGTGGACAGCGTTCTGCGGCTTTTTTATTTTAGCGTGCAGGATGAAAAAAGTGCTGATCCTTTCTGACACACACGGTTACATAGATGATCGTATTTTACACTATGCTGGACAGGCTGATGAAGTGTGGCATGCCGGAGATGTAGGCGATGAATCAGTCATCAATCAATTGGAGCAAGTGTCGCTAGTTCGCGGTGTATTTGGGAATATCGATGGGCAACAAGTTCGCGCCCGCTTCCCTGAAATTAATTTGTTTGAATTAGAAGGCTGCAAAATTTTTATCAGTCATATTATCGGTAGGCCGAACTCCTATGTAGCGCGAATGCAAAATATAATCCGAGAAGTTCGTCCTCAAATTGTGATCTGCGGGCATTCACACATCTTACTGGTTCAGCATGTTAAGCAGGAATCACATTTGCATATAAATCCCGGTGCATGCGGGAAACATGGTTTTCACAAAACGAGAACTATGATCAGCTTAGAAATTAATGCAGGAAAACCTCAGAATTTGGCCGTAATTGAACTTGGCCCTCGCGCAGAAAAAATCTAGCGCAGTCGGTCTGCAGAACGCACCATATCGTCATCACGTTTAATGAAATAATACGCTAGTATAAAAAGCGCAGGATTAATTGCGCTGAAATGAGCACCAAGGCCTGGAGAAAAAGACATCGTTTCCCCTATTACAAAATTTATCAGCGCATAAACAAACGCCAGATACATAACACTCACCGCAGCACCAATTAAACATAAGCGCATTTGCAGTTTCCTGTTTCTATAATTAATTGCTGCAACTACCGCAATCGAACTAACCACAAACTGTGCTACCAATGGCCAAATTAAATCAAGCGCAGCTACAGGTGTTGCTGCTGCTGCAACGCCTAAGTTTCCATACGGCACGAAAAATAACAACACTAATAACAGATCAGTAAGCAGTAGAAAGACGGATTGAATGCGTTGGAACATAGCAGTTATTACTTTTTACAAATTTAAAATTTGACGAGCAATCCGTGGAAAATTATATTTTTTCACACACGTTGGAACAAAAAAAGTTCGTACTATTGTACTGTATTCTTCCACATGCGATAAGAATAATCGCAAGTTCCGGCAGATATTTCCAATTAACATTTTATTTCATTCTCTTCTCTGTTATGCTTCAGTCATAACTATATCAATTCAAAGACGTAAACACTAATTATTTACTCATGTACGACATTATTGAGCTCAACAGTAAACTGGTGGGCGAACTTCGTGAAATCGCAAAACAATTAAACATCCAGAAAACAGAGACGCTAAAGAAGCAAGAACTTGTTTATAAAATCCTGGATCAGCAAGCGTTAAATACCGCAGGAACGACTATTACCTCTGCTTCTACAGATGGAGATCAAAAGAAAAGAGCTCCCAAAAAACGTACTGAAGAATCAGTTGAACCTTCAGTAAAACAGACAGAAGATACACGATTTATTTCCGTTGAAAAGACCGAAACACCGGAGGTAAAGTCGTCCGATGAAACTCCGAAAGACGAGGTTAAAACAAGCGAGCCACAGCACAAACCTTTCGAGAAAAAGAATTTTGAACAGCGCCAGCGCAAGCCGTTTGAACAAAAACAAGGGAATCACCGTCAACACCAAAATCAACAACAAACCCCGCCTGCTCCACCGGCATATCAGGAAGCTCCGGCCTTTATAAAAGCACAAAACACTCCGAACAAAACGGAGAACACAAACAATCCACCTGCTCCTCAGCAAAATACATCAAACCCTAATCCCGGGCATCAGCAACAGGGACATCAAGGGCATCAACAACGTGACTTCAACCGCCACAACCAGCAGCGCCAGCAACAGCAGCAGGAAGAAATGTACAATTTCGACAACATGGTGGTTGCAGAAGGAGTTCTTGAAATTATGCCTGATGGATATGGTTTTCTGCGTTCTGCCGATTACAACTATTTAAATTCACCGGATGACGTTTATGTATCTCAATCACAAATTAAATTGTTTGGATTGAAAACAGGCGATACCGTGCGCGGCAGCATTCGTCCTCCGAAAGAAGGAGAAAAATACTTCCCTTTAGTTAAAGTAGATAAGATCAATGGTCGTGATCCGGCGTATGTTCGTGATCGTGTTCCGTTCGACTTTTTGACACCGCTTTTCCCAAAAGAAAAATTCAACTTATCAGGCAGCAATGCGACGTTAAAAGCTCCTCTGTCCATGCGTATCATGGATATGTTTACTCCTATCGGTAAAGGTCAGCGCGGACTTATTGTGGCGCAACCCAAGACGGGAAAAACCATGTTGCTGAAAGAAGTGGCGAATGCAATTGCTGATAACCACCCTGAAGTGTATTTGATGATTTTGTTGGTGGATGAACGTCCTGAAGAAGTAACCGACATGGCCCGTAGTGTTCGTGCAGAAGTTATTGCGTCAACATTTGACGAACCGGCGGAACGTCACGTAAAAATTGCCAATATCGTTTTGGAAAAAGCGAAACGTTTAGTAGAGTGTGGTCATGATGTAGTGATATTATTAGATTCTATTACCCGTCTGGCACGCGCATACAATACGGTTCAGCCTGCATCCGGAAAAGTGTTGTCGGGCGGTGTTGATGCTAACGCATTACATAAACCAAAACGTTTCTTTGGTGCGGCACGTAAAATTGAAGGTGGAGGTTCGTTAACGATCATCGCAACAGCATTGATTGACACCGGTTCCAAAATGGACGAAGTGATCTTCGAAGAATTTAAAGGAACAGGTAACATGGAATTGCAGTTGGATCGCAAACTTGCGAACAAACGTATCTTCCCTGCTATTGATCTGGTAGCGTCTTCTACTCGCCGTGATGACTTGTTGATTCCGAAAGATGTGCTACAGCGTATTTGGGTATTGCGTAATCACTTGGCTGATATGAATTCGAACGAGGCGATGGAATTCCTGCGTGATCGTATTAAGAATTCTCAATCCAATGAAGAGTTCTTAATCTCAATGAACAGCTAATGAAACAAGCCGTTAAAACTGGCCTCATTGCAGGCGTAGTCATGATGACATTGGAACTACTGGTACTTGTAGTTCCTAATGGTACAGCGACTTCCATACTTCAATATGGAAGTCGCATTGTATTTATTGCTGCCATTTATCTTGGCATCAAACTCACCAAAGAGAAAGAATTGAACGATACGTTATCGTTTAAAGACGGATTGAAATTTGGTGTATTAACAGCGGCCGTTGCAGGGTTATTGTTCTCGGCCTATTCATTTGTAGCGTGGACACATTTGGATATGGACATGTACATGACCGAAATGCGCAATGCAGGATTAACGAATTCAAAAATTCGAATTGCATTATCTAATCTTACCGAAAGTAACATGCTTTCAGGTGCATTATTCCTTGCCATCACCAACGTGATTATCGGATTCTTCGTTTCGGTGGTAGTAACACTGCTGTTGCGCAAATCCAACAATCTTCTTATACCAAAGATTTAGATCTGTAAAGATTGTGCGAGATCGTTAAAATCTACGCCGTCAAAATTTCCTGATGTCATCAATAGCAATACGCTGTTGTTCCACTTCTTTTCTCGCAACAAACTTACCATCGCTGAAGAATCATTGCTAACTATGATGTCTTCGCGGGCAAAAGAATTACGCACCTGCTCAACAGTAATAGGCGGTAATTTTTTATGTGCTATCGTGTGTGGATTAAAATAAACCAAGGCCTCATCAGCTTCATTCATGGATCCCGCATATTGCAACAAAAATTCCGCGGTTAATGAACTAAATGTATGTAGTTCCATACACGCCACTAATTTTCTATTCGGGAATTGCTTACGCACAGCGCCAATTGTGGCTTTTAGCTTGGAAGGCGAATGCGCAAAGTCTTTGTAGCATGCGAAATTTTCCTCCACACGAACCGGCTCCAAACGTTTAGCTGCGCCTTTAAACGATTGAATGGCGAGATCAAAGTCGGATAATGAAATTCCAATTTGTTCACACACCAGACGCGCCGCTTCTAAATTCATCAGATTATGATCACCGAATACTTTCAATGGAACTGTTGTTCCTGATCGTATCAAAGATGTAACACCATTATCTATACGATGTTCGGGAACACCATAACCAACCGCCGTTACTTGAGGAAACTCCTCTGCAGCCAGTGCATTCAAATCCGAATCCTGTCTGCAATAAAACAACTTGCCATTCGGTTCAATCAACTGAATAAATTTCCGAAACTGATCGACATACATTTCATACGTCGGAAATACGTTGATATGATCCCACGCAATTCCGCTCAATACTGCAATGTGCGGATGATACAAGTGAAATTTCGGTCGTCGATCAATCGGTGAAGCCAAATACTCATCTCCTTCCAGCACCATATACTTGGCATCGCGGGTCATACGCACCATGGTATCAAAACCTTCCAGTTGCGCACCAACCATGAAGTCGGCGTCAACTCCACATTTGCGTAGCACGTGTAATATCATGGCCGTGATAGAAGTTTTACCATGACTTCCACCAATAACAATACGTGTTTTATCCTTGCTTTGCTCGTATAGATATTCGGGATATGAATAGACTTTCAGTCCCAGCTCCTGCGCGCGTATTAACTCCGGATTGTCAGCCCGGGCATGCATTCCTAAAATAACGGCATCCAATTCGGAAGTTATAACGTCCGGATTCCAACCGTCATAACTTGGTAGTAGTCCCGCACGCTGCAAACGACTTCTCGAAGGCTCACGAATTTCATCATCAGATCCGGTAACATGATGACCTTTTTCATGCAATGCCAAAGCCATATTATGCATGGCGCTCCCGCCAATAGCAATGAGGTGAATACGTTCTGTCTTCATGAAATAAACTTAACGATAACGCGTATATCTAATTTTGCGATATCGTATCGTTTATTCACACAACAATGTTATTCACTCCACTTTTTGAAAATAGAAATAGCGTTGTGACCTCCAAAACCGAACGTATTACTCATTGCAATATTGACTTCCCGCTGCACGGCAGTATTCGGTGTTATGTTGATTCCCTGCGGCAATTCCGGATCGGGTTCAGAGAAATTGATCGTTGGTGGAATACTATTGGAACGTATCGCGGCAACACAAGCAATGGCTTCTACAGCTCCTGCTGCACCAAGCAAGTGACCTGTCATCGATTTGGTTGAACTCATATGAATGGATTCAACAGCAGATCCTGCCATCAACTTAATGGCCTTCAATTCTGCAATATCACCATTCGGCGTTGATGTTCCGTGCGTGTTAATGTAGTTGATGTCTGAAAATTGAATTTGTGCATCATCCAGAGCCATCTGCATGGCCAGTTGCGCACCAAGACCTTCAGGATGAACAGAAGTTAAATGATACGCATCTGCAGACATACCGCAACCAATCACTTCGGCATAGATAGTTGCGCCTCGTTTTTTAGCATGTTCCAATTCCTCCAAAACCAATGCACCTGCCCCCTCGCCCATTACAAATCCATCACGGTGTGCATCATAAGGTCGTGAGGCAGTTTCCGGTGAATCATTTCTTGTGGATAACGCTTTCAATGCATTAAAACCGCCAATTCCCGATTCGCAGATCGGTGCTTCACTTCCACCCGTAATTATTGCGTCTGCTTTTCCCCAACGGATGTAATTGAATGCATCCATAATGGCCGTGTTGGAGGAAGCACATGCAGAAACAGCGGTGTAGTTTATACCGCGCAATTCAAACTTCATGGAAATATAACCCGAAGTAATATCAATCAATGTCTTTGGAATAAAGAAAGGATTGAATCGTGGAATTCCGTTTCCTGTTGCAAATTCGGATATCTGTTCCTGCAACGTATAAAGTCCGCCATTACCACTCGCCCAAATGACACCAATCCTGTTTTTATTTCCCGTTACCAATATTCCCGATTCCTGAATGGCTTGCTCGCAAGCAGCCATAGCATACCATGTAACAGGATCCATTTTTCGTAACTGACTGCGTTCAATATATACTTCAGGATTAAAGTTTTTCAACTCGCAGGCAAACTGTGTTTTGAAATTAGTTGCGTCGAAGCGCTGAATACGTGAAGCACCGGAAACTCCATTAAAAAGATTCGTAGTAAACTCGGAAACTGAATTTCCCAAAGGAGTAATAGCTCCCATTCCTGTAATGACCACTCGTTTCATCATGAGGTGAAAATACGAAGCACTATAGAATGCACGAAGCGAAATGTGTATTTTTAACCAACACAAGGCTTATGAAAATATTATCGATACTTGCCATAATGCTCAGTACAATCGGAGTATTCATTTCCCTCATGATAATGGGCAAATCGGAATGTAGCTGTGCTGCTTCTAACTTTTTTGAAGGCAGTTTAATTCCTGACGAAGCTATTATTGGAGGAATTATTATGCTATTGATTTCCTTGTTTTTTATGGTCTTCTCCGTTGTTGCGGCAGTTTCCACATTCCGCGAAAAACCTCCCATGCTTGCAGAAACAGGATTGAAAGAGTATCCGCCATTGGAACAACAGGCAACAGATAAGAACACAACTACTAACGACTACCAAAATCCTTTTAAGTAAATGAATTTACACACGATTGATACCGGCTTTTTTAAATTAGACGGTGGTGCCATGCACGGAGTTGTCCCCAAAAGTATGTGGAGCAAAAAAAACGCCGCCGATGAAAATAACATGTGCAATTGGGCTATGCGTTGTTTGTTGGTGGAGAGCGGCGATCGTTTAATTCTTATCGATAATGGAATTGGCGATAAACAAGATGCCAAATTTTTTAGTTATTATTTTCTCAATGGTGATGCCACTCTGGATAAATCATTAAAGCAAAAGGGATTTCACCGGGATGATATTACAGATGTATTTTTAACGCACCTGCATTTTGATCATTGCGGAGGCAGCATAGATAAAAACGGTAAAACCGCTTTTAAGAATGCAACTTACTGGAGCAATGAATTTCATTGGGATTGGGCTACAAAACCGAATGCACGAGAGAAAGCATCATTTTTAAAAGAAAATATTTTGCCGATACAAGAAAGCGGGCAACTTAAATTCTTGAAGGAAGGGGAACAGCTTATGAACGGTTTTGACATTTGGTTTACGTATGGTCATACCGGAGCGATGATGCTGCCGCGTATATCGTACAAGGGAAAAACAGTAGTCTTTATGGCTGATCTGCTGCCTTCTGCGGCCCATGTCCCGTTGCCATGGATTATGGCATACGATACGCAACCATTGAAAACACTGGAAGAAAAAGAAGTGTTTTTACCAAAAGCAGCTTCCGAAAACTATGTATTGTTCTTCGAGCACGACGCGCAACACGAATGTTGCACCTTAATTCAGACAGATCGTGGAGTGAGCGTAGACCGTACCTTTCGACTTTCAGAATTATAATACAAGCGGCCGCTTTTAACCGTTGATCTACTTAGGAAAACAATCCAAATTACAACAACTGCTGTGTAGCAACAACAGCGGAAGGGTCGCGATAGTGCGGCTCTATATTGAAGGCAGCTTGCTTGCTACATTGGGTATTATATTGTTACATCAATGGAATGTTTTTACTAAAGTAGAACATACTATGCTTAGTGCAGTAGATGCACAACAGTATAAAGCATACGGTGATTATTTACTTGATATAGGTGGTTACGCTTCTACTACTCGACCGTACTTGTATCCATTACTTGTTGCAGGATTATCCAAACTAGGCGGCATTCAACTACTGTGGTGCTTTCAATTTGTACTTCATGTAGCCGGCGGAATGCTATTATTCGCAACTAACCGAAATACATTACGATCGACTATGCTTTGGTTTGCGATCGTCGTGTTGTATGGCATGCATCCAACATTACTGGTTCAAACCGGTCACGCGTTAACCGAAAGCATCGTTTCATTTTTAATGTGCTTATTAGTGTATGTTCAGTTTTCCAATTCATCTGGAAAAATCTCGCAAAGTATTTTAATAATCGGAATAGCTTCGGTAATAAAGCCTTTATTTCTGTACCTATACTTAGGAATTCTTGCTATGGTATTTTATCGTGCGTTAAAAACGAATTCAGGACGTTCTATTTTTAAAATTCCGGTGATAGCATCCATCATCATCATAATGACACAACCTG
The DNA here is from genome assembly GCA_044344795.1 of Bacteroidia bacterium. GTDB lineage: Bacteria > Bacteroidota > Bacteroidia > Palsa-965 > Palsa-965. The sequence continues at coordinate 25,165 of JBIJCF010000042.1, forward strand.
TGCTAATGAAAATTCAGCAGGGATGTTTTTTCTTTTCCAAGATTGGAAGCATCACCATTCATGACTATTATTTGCAACTACTTTATGCACGCGTAGAGGGCATTTCCTTTCCGTTACAAAGCGGACCGAAGAAAAATGATGCACAACAAATTGCAACTGCAACTGCAGCATGGACGACGGGAGACATTTTATCATATGCAGCGCAACATCCCGTTAATGCAGTGTTTACCGGGATTGAAACGATCTTCTCTAATCTCGATTCAGGATCTCAACTTTTACCGGGTAACAAAGAAACACTTCCGATGTTGCACGGTTGGGCGAAAGCAGTGCGCAAATTTTCGGTTGGCTTTCACCTGCTTGCCGTGTTAGGAATAATTATTATTGCCTTCAAAAAATCGTTAAAAAACCGGTTGGCAGAAAACGCAATACCACTGATTACCCTATTGTACATTATCATCACTTCGGGAATCAGTTTTTGGCAAGGCGATCGTTTGGTCATAATAGCATTACCGATTTGGATCATCGTGTATGCGACGGTATTCAAATTAGTGGTGAGTACGTTACGAAGCAAACTACATGAAGTTCAACATAAATAACCGCGACTTATACATTACATCGGATCTACATCCACAACGGTCTTGATGCTCTTAAAATCTTTATGCGATTTCATCAACAACAGTTCGTTTTGAATAAACAGCTTCACCGGTTTGGGATGAATGTCCCGTTCCAACTTTATCATGAACTGTCGCAAATACTCATCGCGCACCTTACCCACAGGCGGTGCTTCAGGCCCTAAAACACGGTCAGCCAATCGCTCTTTTAATTTCGATGATAAATACATAGCCGCATTATCTAACAACACGTAATCCTTGCTTTTAATGATTAATCGAATCAAACGATAAAAGGGCGGATAATGAAACTGCATGCGATCTGCAATTTCACCAGTATATAATTTTTTGTAATCATGCTCAACCACACACTGTATCACGAAATGATCCGGGTGAAAGGTTTGTATAACAACCTCTCCCTGCACATCGCGTCTTCCCGCACGCCCTGCCACTTGTGACATCAACTGAAAACTGCGTTCAAACGATCTGAAATCAGGATAATTCATCAATTGATCTGCATTCAACACACCTACCAACGAAACATGACTAAAATCCAATCCTTTAGTCACCATTTGAGTTCCTACCAACACATTAGTTTTTTGTTGTTCGAAATCTGTAACAATTTGCTGCATACTATTTTTTGTACGTGTGGTATCCAAATCTAGGCGCGCCACACGCGCCGATCCCATCATCAATTGTAATTCTTCCTCGATTTTTTCAGTGCCGAAGCCTTTCATCTTAAGATCAGTGCTGCCACAGGCTTCACATTGCACAGGCGGAGGAATAGAGTATCCGCAATAATGACAACGCAACTGATCTGAATTCTTGTGATAAGTTAAACTCACATCACAACGAACGCATTGCGGAATATGCGCGCAATCTTGACATTCAATACTTGGAGCAAATCCTCTTCTGTTCTGGAATAAAATGACTTGCTTTCCTTGCGCAATTACTTGTTCCATACGATCAAACAAGTATGGAGAAAAATGCGACTTCATTAATTTCTTTCGTGTTGCTTCACGAATATCTATCACAGATATTACCGGCAACGGCGCACCGCCATAACGCTGATGCATTTCCACTAATCCAAATTTTCCTTGCTTCGCTAAATAATACGATTCAACAGCCGGTGTTGCAGAACCTAAAACTACTTTCGCACCGAACAAGCGTGCATACCACAATGCCGATTCACGAGCATTATAACGCGGTGATGGCTCCGACTGCTTGAAGGAAGGATCATGCTCTTCATCAATAATGATTAATCCGAGTTGTCTATACGGTAGAAACAATCCGGAACGCGCCCCAACAACAATCTTCGGAAGTCCTTTACTTACTTCGTTCCAAATTTCTACGCGCTCCTGCTCATTGAATTTGGAATGATATACCAAAACATCACCACCGAAGTGAGCTTGGAGACGTTTAATAAGTTGTGTTGTCAATGCTATTTCAGGCAACAAAAACAATACCTGCTTGCCGGCTTGCAATTGCTCATTCATCAACTTAATATATACTTCCGTTTTACCGCTGGCCGTTACGCCATGCAGCAATACGGTGTCAATGCTTTCAAAATAGGTCTTGATTTGATGATAAGCTTGTTGTTGCTCTTCGCTGAGCACCACGGTCGTTTGTTTCGATTCCATCTGCACCAAGCGCGAAATAGCTATATCGTCACGAACCAAGATTTGTTTTTTCACCAATTCGTTAATGGCAGCACCCGATTCAGGAAGCAGTTTCAGCATCTCTTCACGTCGCACCGGAACTCGTTCATCACGATCTTTTCCTGACAAGCGCAAGTAACACATCAATGCCTCGAGCTGCTTAAATGCGCGTTGTTCTAATTTTGTAAAAACAGCACGCAATGCCGACTCATTTTCCAAAGCAGGATGCAATAAATACGTTGTCTCCGTTTTAGGTTTGTAACGCTCCTGCAATTCTTCATACACGACAACAACGCGTTTCTTCAGTAAATCGCGCAACTGTGTATGACAACTTTTTTTACTGATAACCGCCGCCAATTGATCTGTAGTAAGAATATGAGATACGCGCAGCGCATCTACCATCAAGTGTTCGTCATCACTTAACTCTGCATCTTCATTAAGTTCAGGATGCAGTACAATTTTCGTTTCTGAACTTAATCTCAATCCAGAAGGCAAAGCAGCAAGCATCACTTCGCCGCGAGTGCACATGTAATACTCCGACATCCATTCCCACAACTTCAATTGCTCTTCGAACAAAATAGGCTCTGCATCAAGTATATCCTCAATGTATTTAGCAGTGTATTTCGGTGCGGTTTCATGCACACGCATCACCAAAGCGCTGTACAATTTCGACTTTCCGAATTGTACTGTGACCCTTCCTCCTACTGTAACATAATCATTCCAACGCTGCGGCACACGATAAGTATACAACTGCGGAAGCGCAAGAGGCAGCAGAACATCTATGAATAAATCGCTGCGCACACTCATGTTACTTGACTGACTTAATAAATGAAATAGTAGTTGACTTTTTATCACTCCTTAAGCGCAATTGATAACTTCCTATAGGAAGTTGATGCACAGCGATACGCTCAACAGCATTTACACCAGATGCACGGCGTTGCATCACTATACGACCGTTGTTGTCCAAAACTTCAATGACGGAAACATCAGCAGTTACTGAAACATACAGTACGTCCGTTGTTGGATTCGGATAAACCTGCACTGCTTGATTCGCATTGACTGTTCCTACTTGCAAGGCTTGTTGGTCAGGAATTAATTTCACCCGATAAATCGTATCGTGTGATGCATTATACGCAGGACGATGCCAACCCAACGATTCAATACCCCCATATAAATAACCAACAACCGAAGGGC
>JBIJCF010000020.1:0-52388 GCA_044344795.1 Bacteroidia bacterium
TGCCATAATAATGATTTCCCGATGCAACAAATTTCATATTGGTCCCCAATAAACCCGGCATGGTTACAGGCATAGTTACCTGAGTCCAATTGCCTGATGCATCCCGCACAACAGTTGTGATATCATTAATGAATGGAACGAGACTATCATAACGCATTTGTTGTGTGGTGTCTTCGAAATAATAGGCACTCATTCCACCGAAAAACACTGTGTACATGCTATGATGAACTGAATCGAATATGGGGAGTAGTCCGCAAGTATAGTTGTTTTGTAATTGCTGAAACGCGATCGTTGTGTCCGCACCTGATTGAGGATGCCAAGTGATGGGATAGTATAGTGGGAGATCCGCATCTTTTCGAAACACACCGCTGTACATAGTAAAACCATGTGCGCCATCCGGATAAATCATCGGCCCTAAATTGTAATCGCGGCGATGAAAATGTGTTGTGTCCGCAGTGTAGGTAATATTTGTAATTCCCAAGTTCGTACCGTCATCAGTAATCGAAAATTTACGAATGTGATGGTTATACTTTTGAGTGAACGTAGGAATCGGCGGATCAGAATATCTTCCGTTGAAATCATGTCCGCCTACCAAATAACATTCTCCGCTAATTTGAATCATTTCACCACCACACACACGCATATTTGTATCAGCAATTTGCCGAACATGTGCCACAATGGATAATTGATTCCACACTGCGCTAACCATACTATCAACGTGAATCGCACTTAACGTTGGAAACGTGCGGTAACCGTTAGCAGTTGAATCCCAACCAAAACCTCCGGTCATGTATAAATAATCGCCCGATTGCACGTATTGCATATTTGTACTGCGCAACGGATCTGCAAATGAATAGGGAAACACATTCAATGTTGAACTTCTCCATGTCCATGTTACCGTATCAATAACAATAATATCATTGTTGGCATATTCCACCGGAAAATTATCGTTGGTTGAAAACCCGTGAAGCCCGTTTGTTCTTCCGCCAATGATCAGCCATTTTGTTCCGCTCTTTGCTAAAGCAAACGAATGTGTTGCAGGAACAGAAGACATTGCTACCGGTTCCAGTACTACACTAAAAGGCACTTGTGCGTTCACAGACGTCACCACGAGCATCAGCAATACAAACAAATTTCGCATATCACAAAAGTAAGCGTTGACACTCTTTAAATTACACGGTTTTCGCTATAACAAACGTCTTGAGATGAAATAATTTTCACGAACTTCAACGCATGACCACAGAACAGATTGCTAAATCATTGCAACTTACCGCAAAACTCCAGGAATTACACGGTGAAAATCCTTTTAAAGTTAACGCACTGAGTAACGCTGCGTATAAATTAGATAAAACAGGCATTGAACTCGCAGGAAAATCGTTGCAGGAATTAGAACAAATTGAAGGCATAGGAAAAGGAATTGCCGCTAAAATTGACGAACTGTTGAAAACCGGCACCACCAAGGAACTTCAAGAATTGCTGAATAAGACTCCTGTTGGTGTCATTGATATGTTAAGCATAAAAGGTCTGGGGGCCAAAAAAGTAGCTCAACTTTGGCAAGAACTCGGTGCTGAAAGTTTAGGAGAACTACTGTACGCGTGTTACGAAAACCGTCTCGTAGACTTAAAGGGATTCGGAGGCAAAACCCAAGAGTCTGTAAAAAAGGCGATAGAATATAAAATTGCCAATGCCGGCAAATACCATTACTACGCGGCTTTACCAATTGGGGAGACCATTTTAACTGAGCTGAAGAAACTTCATCCGGAAGTACGATTTGAATTTACCGGAGATCTTCGCAGAAAGGAAAATATCATCAGTAGTGTACAAATAATTTGTGATGCAAAAATTGAACTTAATGATGCTTTTGTAAATCAATTCCCTATTCAAATTGAATTGGTAACAGCTACAACCAATAATTTCGGAACCATTTGGTTTCAAACTACGGGAGCACCTGCATTCATGGCACAACTGGAACAAGAGAAAATCTCACTTGTCGAATGTTCCAATGAAATAGATGTATTTCGAAATCTAAACTGGAGTTATATCGAGCCTGAAATGCGTGAAGGTATCGGAGAAATTTTGTTGGCACGCGAAAACTGCCTTCCTCAGTTAATTGAAGTTTCAGACCTGCGCGGCAATTTGCACAACCACAGCAAATGGAGTGATGGGATGAACACCGTGCAAGAAATGGCGACGTTCTGCCAAGAACAAGGCTTCGAATATTTTGCTATTTGCGATCACTCTAAATCTGCTTTTTATGCCAACGGACTTTCCGAAGAACGTGTATTACAGCAACATCAGGAAGTTAATCAACTCAATGCAGCTTTAAATAATTTTAAAATTTTCAAAGGAATTGAATCGGATATCTTAAACGATGGTAACCTCGATTATGATCCGGATATTTTGAAAACGTTCGACTTGATTGTAGCTTCTGTTCATTCCGTTTTGAAGATGGATGAAGCACGTGCAACCGCACGATTGATCAAGGCTGTAGAAAATCCATTCACGCGTATATTGGGTCACCCTTCCGGTCGGCTACTATTATCTCGTGAAGGATATCCGCTGGATTACAAAAAAATTATTGATGCATGTGCGGCGAATAACGTAGCCATTGAATTAAATGCACATCCTTATCGACTGGATATCGATTGGCGTTGGATTCCGTATTGTATGGAAAAAGGTGTTTTGATTTCAATCAATCCTGATGCGCATGAAAAAGAAGGTTTGCTTGATGTGAAATGGGGCATCATCAGCGCACGCAAAGGATGGCTCACGAAAGAACATTGTCTGAATACTAAATCACTTGCGGAATTTGAACAATGGCTTCAAAGTAAATAACAGAAACCTTATCTTAGAGAAATTAGTTCAAATTGAATGGCGCTGCTTAATTCCATAGCTTCTTGGATCATGGTGAAACGAATGCACCAGATCGACTTGTTTCGGAAATATCCGCATCAGGTGCAGGAAGAAACGTTCGTGAAATTGATGGAAGCCGGTGCTGTTACCGAATTTGGCAAACAATACAACTTTTCCGAAGTACGACACATCGGCGATTTGCAACAGCGTCTTCCCGTGCAGTCGTATGAAGAAATGCAACCGTGGATTGATCGTTTGCGTCGAGGTGAACAAAACTTATTGTGGCCTTCCGAAGTGAAATGGTTCGCAAAATCTTCAGGAACAACGGATGCCAAAAGCAAATTTATTCCCGTAACACGCGAGTCGTTGGAAGATTGCCATTACAAAGGCGGCAAGGATATGGTGTCCATTTATTGCAGTAATTATCCGGATCATCAGTTGTTCACTGGAAGGAATTTGGCATTGGGCGGAAGTCATACCACAGATTTTTTTGGTGATTACGAATCTTACCACGGAGATGTTTCTGCCATTATCATTCAGAATCTTCCCATGTGGGCCGACTTCTTCCGCTTACCGAATCTTTCTATTGCACTAATGAGTGACTGGGAAGAAAAACTGGAACAAATGGCTCGCTCCACCATGAATGAAAATGTGGTGAGTCTTGCCGGAGTTCCTTCGTGGATGATGGTGTTGATGCGTAGAATTCTAGACATTACCGGCAAAAATAATATCGGTGACGTATGGAACGGATTGGAGGTATATTTCCATGGCGGAGTGAACTTCACACCATATAAAGAACAGTTTAATGAGTTGTTTGGTAAAGAAATTCGTTATCTCGAACTATATAATGCTTCTGAAGGTTTTTTCGGAATACAGGATGCAACTGCCTCCAATGATTTGCTGTTGATGTTGGATTACGGCATTTACTATGAATTTATCGAACAACCTTATTGGAACACATCGAATCCTCCTACCGTTACTTTGGATCAGGTTGAACTAGGAAAAAAGTATTCGGTCGTTATTAGTACAACAGGAGGACTGTGGCGTTATCAAATTGGCGATACTATTCAGTTCACGTCTACCAATCCGTACAAGTTTTGTATCGTTGGCAGAACAAAATATTTCATTAATGTTTTCGGTGAAGAACTGATGATTGAAAATGCAGAGCGCGCACTTCAGGTGGCGTGTGAAAAAACAGGAGCGTGTGTTTGTGAGTATACAGCTGCACCCGTTTTTATGGATGCTAAAACAAACAAAGGCGCGCATGAATGGGTTATTGAATTCGATCGCGAACCGGTAGATATTGATTGGTTTACAGAACTATTTGACAATGCGCTTAAATCCGTCAATTCCGATTACGAAGCGAAACGATTCAATAATTACATATTACATCCGCCGGTAATTCGAGTTGTTCCTCACGGCACATTTTATAAATGGATGAAAAGCAGAAATAAACTCGGAGGCCAACATAAAGTTCCGCGACTTAGCAACGAACGAACCCATGTAGAAAGCGTATTGCATTTCGACAAGAACTCTTCCGGCAATGTGGCTTAATTTTTGAAAATAATAAGCATGAGAGTTTTCATCCTGCTGCTGGCTATAATCAGTGTTGCCTTTGTTCAAGACAGCAAAAGGGAAAATGCGACCATTCGTCAGCGTTCGCAATTATTGGTCACCGACAATATTGGAAATGTGTATCTCTGTTACAATGATCAGATTTTGAAGTACGATGCTGACGGTGTTTTTATTAAAGAATTCAGCAACAAAAATTTCGGCAACATTGCTCACGCCGATGCCACAAATGCGCTGCGAATTTTGTTGTTCTACAAAGAAGTAAGTCGCATTATTTTTTTAGATAACACATTAAGTATTAACGCAGAACCGGTTCAACTCGAAGCGCTGGGATTTCCAAATGCACAACTCACTTGCACTTCCATGGAAAACGGGCTTTGGTTGTACGATCAGGATAACTTCGAATTAATTCGACTCAACCGAAATTTACAAATCGAGCAGCGCACCGGCAATTTGGGACAAGTACTGAACATCGCCATACAACCCAATTTTATGGTGGAAAAAAACAACCGCCTCTTTGTCAATAATCCAACAACCGGAATCATGATCTTTGACATATACGGTACTTATGCCAAAACTATTCCAATCAAGAATTTGGCGAGTTTTCAAGTACTGGAAGACCGCATCATTTATTTTGAAGAGCAAAAATTGAAAGCCGTTGATTTGCTTTCCTATATGGATGTTGAATATAAAGACAGCGAATTTCCCGGTGCGCTTAACGTGCGACTCGAGAAACAAAAAATGGTGGTGCATTATCCTGACAGTTGCACCATTTATAAACAACAATGACCACCGGTCGGGTGGTCATTGCATCGCAATCATATCATTCTTAAAACGGTAAATCGTCGTTTTGATCTCCTGAACTGAAAGTAGTAATATCAGGCATTGGAGCTGATGCTGTCGTAGGAGCTTGCTGCTGTTGACCTGCCCCGCCTTCAATTTTCCAAGCTTCAACAGTATTGAAAAAACGAATTTCATTCGTACGCTTGTCGGTGTACTCGCGTCCGCGCAAATTGAAGAATACTTTTACTTCTTGTCCTTCATTAAATCCATCAATTAAGGAACAACGATCCTGAACCAATTGAAACGTAATGTGCTGAGGATACTGTGATGAATTGTCGGTTAAAACAAAATCACGCTTTCTGAATTTCTCTGAAACCTGTTGCTCAGGAAACTTCTTTTTAATAACCCCGGTAATGTTAAACATGTCTATAAAAATTAGGATGGATTAAAGATAGGTGAAGCAGGTAAAGTGGCTCAAAAAACACTTCATTTTTTATTAACATCAATGCGTCGCCATCAATACCAACCACGCTTCGTGCACGTTTCCTTCATCCAACAAACGAGCCGCAATATGATGCAGATGTTCTTCCAACTTCTCCCGATGCTGCCCGTACATTTCAAATGCTTCATTAATTGCACCTGAATTCCGATAATGTAATACCGCTTCTTCTTCAGGTAAACGTTCCACATTGCCCAACTGCCCGAGGTGATTTCCGGTCAGCACTTTGCTATTACGTATAAATTCAGGAAGCTGATCTACGCCAATACCGATAGTAGTTAATGGTTTCGCTACCTTAAACAAGGACGAGCCCGAGTTGCGACTATACCAGTCACCACCCAAACGGCCAACAACATCAATTTTGTGTTGATCGATCATATTCGTTTCGGGATCGAGAATATCTTCCGAAACGTGAATCATGACAACTTCCGCTATTACTAGGTTCCCCGCCCCACCTTGTGTTCCCAACTCTACAATATCTTTCACAACACATTCCAGCTGCACCGGTGATTCTTTCACTCGTGGTGGCTTAACTTTTAACGAAGGCTCTTCGGTAAGTCCTGCCTTCACAAATTCGTTAACGCCTTTCGGATATTCTGTACTAGCCAAAGAAACTTGCTGCACCAAATCGTAGTTCACAATATTGATCACCACTTCAGGCACCATACGAACATTATCTAATGTGTTCTTGGTTTGACCTGTTCTTCCACTTCGTGCAGGCGAAAAAATAACAACGGGCGGATTCGCGCTGAACACATTGAAAAAACTAAACGGACTTACATTGACATTTCCATCTGTATCGATGGTAGAAGCGAATGCAATAGGTCGTGGTGCAACAGCGTGCAACAAATATTGATGCACCTGTGCAGTTTTTAAATCTTTAGGATCAAGTGTCAGCATGGCGCAAATGTACGGTTAACGCGGGATAACGGACAACATTTTCAATGTATGAATCTTGTTACCTTTGAGCATGTCAAAAACAGTTCTTATTACGGGCAGCACCAGCGGAATAGGTTTGGAAATTGCCCGTGAATTTGCGAAAGCAGGGTACAACATCGCATTCAACGGCCTCGAAAATAATGGGGCAGCAATAGCGCAAGAAGTCGGTGATGAACTTGGTGTCAAGGTGTTCTTTTCATCTGCTAATTTATTGCAGGAAAATGCCATTGAAAAGATGATAAAAGAAGCTACAGAACAACTCGGACCTATTGATGTGCTCGTGAATAATGCCGGGATGCAATTTGTATCTCCTATCGAAAATTTTCCCGGTGACAAATGGAATGCGATTATCGGATTGAATCTTAGTGCTGCATTTCATACTACGAAACAAGTGATGGGCAGTATGAAAGATCGTGGGTTTGGACGCATCATCAACATTGCATCTGCTCATGGATTAGTCGCTTCTGAATTTAAGTCGGCGTATGTTGCAGCAAAACATGGATTAGTAGGGCTAACAAAGGTAACCGCGTTGGAAGGAGCGCCTCATGGCATAACTGCTAATGCGGTTTGCCCCGGATACGTTGATACTCCTTTGGTTCGTAATCAAATCAGTGATCAGGCGAAAAGTCATAACATGACAGAAGAAGAAGTGATTGCGAAAGTAATGTTGGTGAAACACGCAGTGAAGAAATTTGTAAAAACAGAATCGCTGGGGGCATTGTGTGTTTTTCTGGCTTCAGAACACGCAGAATTGATCACGGGAACCGCAATTCCTGTCGATGGAGGTTGGAATGCGCAATAAGCCGATGTAAATGATAGCTTTGTAACGAATGAATCCCAGACACCTGTTTGATAAAAAATATGTTTCCCTGGCACTGCAAGGCGGCGGAGCGCATGGGGCTTTTACATGGGGCGTATTGGATCGTCTGTTGGAAATTGACGAAATTGTAGCAGAAGGAATTTGTGGAACCAGCGCGGGTGCTGTAAATGCTGTAACTCTCGCTTATGGATTACATATCGGAGGACCGGATAAAGCAAAAGAATTACTGGAACAGTTGTGGAAACAAATTGCGAAATATGGCAGCTATTTGTTTAAGCCCGCAGCGTGGGACCAAACGATGAATTTCGGCAATATGAATTATTCGCCGGCATACATGTGGTTTAATTCCATGCAGCAGGCATTTTCGCCATATCAGCTTAACCCGTTTAACTACAATCCGCTTCGTGATGTATTGCTTGAGTTAATCGACTTTAAAGAATTACGTCACTACAACACGAAAAAATTGTTCGTGTGCGCAACCAACGTAAAATCGAACAGGGCACGTGTGTTTCACAACCATGAAATAACTGTTGAAGCGGTATTAGCATCAGCATGCTTACCATTCTTGTTTCAGGCAGTTGAAATAGATGGTGAATACTACTGGGACGGTGGCTACATGGGAAATCCTCCGCTAACGCCGCTGATTGCAGAAACATCGAATCACGATGTCGTTTTAGTAAAAATCAATTCAATCAATATTCACAAGTTACCGGTTACAGCACGTGATATTGCAGAACGTGTAAACGAAATCAGCTTTAACTCTTCGCTGATTAACGAAATGCATTTGGTGCATTACAGAAACGAATTATTACGCCGCGGCATGATATTACCGGAACAGAACCGCGAAATATTTGTGCATTGCATTAGCGGTTACGATGTGCTTGATCCGCTCTCGTACTCGAGCAAACTAAATACATCATACGATTTCCTTTTGTATTTAAAAGAACAAGGTCGTCGTGTTGCGGATAAATGGTTGGATGAAGAATACGACAAAGTTGGCATTCGTTCGACATTTGATATCGAAGAACATTTCCTGAATAAATACTAAGCGCGGTTACTAATAAACTGTCTTATTGCTGCTGCGGATTGCGGTATTGCTTCCAAATTCAACGTATGTCCAACACGTTCCAGCAATTGCCATTGCGCACCCGGAATTAATTCTGCCACTTCAAGTCCGATTGGCGCCGGAATCAATAAATCTTCTTTTCCGTGCATCACTAATGCCGGCAGACGAATTTCCGGCAAGCGATGGCGATAATCTCCTCGTGCCTCAGTGCCTTGCATCAACTTAAGAATTTGGTGCGCGTTGAGATCATTGCCTGCTCGCAAAGCTTTTAATGTATCAACAGGAATTAGCGGATTTTCGTAATAACTCGCCCCTAACACAGTGGGCAACATGACATCAATTAAGTGCGCATATCCGCCCATCTTCACTGCTAACTTCCACGATTCGCCCATAGCGATAAACAGTGGAGTCGCACGCGCGAAAGTGCTCATCAATACAATACCTTTCACTACTGCAGGATGACGGACCGCCACGTGCTGCGCAACTCCACTACCGTAAGATAAACCTGCCAACCATACCGATTCGGAACTTACTTGTCGAATTAATGCAGCTACAGTATCCGCATGCGCATCATAACTTAAACATTCATCCGGCTGATCGGATTTCCCCTGAAACAATAAATCCATCAACACAATCCGAAAATCACGTTCCAGTCCTTGAGTAACGCCCAACCACGATCCTGTATTTTGTGTTAATCCGTTTAAGAATACTATCGTTGCAGGTGCCGTTGAATTCCCCCTAATTTCATAATACATCTTATTCCCGTCCGGTAATGTGAAATACATAGTCGTGTAATTTAGTTACTCCATTTCAAAATTAACCTTTCCGAGTTGTTGATGCCTAACTTTACTGTAAATTGGTATCATGTCCCCTACAAGCTCCGAAACGCCCCAATTATGCGGAACTGTTATCACCAATGACAGTTACCGAATCGTGTTTATCAACACTGAAGAGTAGAAACTGTTGCAATTAAATGTGGGTGATCTATTAAAACATGACCTGCTGGCCCATCTGGAAAATTATTCCTTCAGCGAGCATACATTGCCGGACGGCAACTTCTTATTTCTAATTCGTTGTCAGCAAGTTGAAACTTCTGTTTCTCGTTTACAAACTTATCAGGAGACACTTATTGAACTTTCCAGTTCCTCGCTCATTACAGAACACAACCTTACCGAGGCTCTTAAAGAAATTGTCGTGAAAGCTTCGCAGACATTGCAGGTTTCGCGCATTAACATCTGGACCATCAACGATAATTTTGCTTCAATTACAAGCTTAATTAACTACGATAAAAACCGTGGCCCCTTTTTGGATAACCTCACACTGGAGCGTCATGAGTTACCAAAATATTTCCGGTTGATGGAAACGGAAAAAGTAATTATCACGCACGATGCAGCAAGCGATGCGAACATGCAAGAGTTGCTGACGTCATATATACTGCCGCTCGGCATTTATTCATTGATTGATGTGCCTTTGCGTATTGCCGGTCGTATGGTGGGTGTGATGTGTTTTGAAGACACGGAACGACGCCGCGAATGGGCGGTTACCGAATCGAAATTTGTTACAGCAGTTGCTCAGATTGTTTCGCAAACTTTTGAAACATGGCAACGTATTCAAGTACAGGCTAAATTGAGCGCTGCGTTGGAAGAGAAACAAGTGGTGTTGAATGAAATGAATCATCGCATCCACTCCAACTTATCACTAATTGAAGCGCAAGCCAAAAAGGCTAAAGATGACGAACACCGAGCCCTTATTCGTGAATTGAAATCGCGTGTGGCTTCCATGGCCATGATTCACAAACAACTTTATCGCACTAGCGAACCGGACTACATCAATTTCCGCGACTACCTGCTCGATCTTATTACGCGCATGAAGCCTATCGCAATTGCTCATCATCTGGAATTGAGAACCTTATTGGATAATTGCTCAGTATAGGTAAACAATGTACTCTATGCCGCGATGATCATCAATGAATATCTCATGCAGATGATGCCGCATGCCGACAATAACATGAATAAAAGGGAAGTAACCATCAAACTGAACGTTCTTAGTAAACAAATTTCCATTTTCATCGAAAGCGAAGCGGCAGGTCAGGGAACAACGTTAAAAAGTCCGTCCGATAATTTAATAACTGACTTGCTGGTGCGCTTGAAAGCCAACGTGGAAGTCATACCCGGTAAGCAGTTTGGATTTGTCTTTTCTATGTAACTTTGCACCCATATGGAAACGCCGGAACCGAAGAAGAAGTGGTTGAAATACGCAGGGTGGGGCGCATTCTTATTCTTCCTGATAAAAGGATTGTTGTGGTTAGCCGCTTTATGGTTCGGCGCCGAACTGTTCCGCGATTAAATTTGTGTTACGTTCATCACGGTAGCCTCTCCGCTGATCGTAGTTTCTCCTGAAGCAATATCCACAATTAACGTCTCCACTGTTGCGCGATGTTTTTCCTTATTGACTTCCTTCACAGTCATTCGCACTTCATAGGTTGTATCAACGTACATCGGGCGCATGAAGGCCATACTTTGTTTCAAATAAATGGTTCCTTCCCCGGGAAACAATGTTCCAAATACTTTTGAAAATACAGCACCACCCAGAAAACCATGCATTATTGGTCGCTTAAACATTGTGCCTGCTGCATAAGCCTCATCCAAATGGACAGGGTTTTTATCACCTGTTACTTCAGCGAAACGCACTACTTCCTCCTGTGTAAATGAAAAACGGTGCGTGTAAGTTGTTCCAACATCAATCATAGGTGTTCTGTTTTATTGTAAATATAGAAAGCTTCACCACAACAATAACATTGTTAATGATTTCACCATGTTGACATGATCACCACGCAACATGTTCATCCGATTTTTGCTTCGCATAACAACTTCACAATTCGAAGATTATACATTCTAAACCGATAAAATAGGGATAATTGTGGATTAAAGGTCATTATCTAACGACAAGTGCTCGAATTTACTTGACAAATCGATGAATAATACATACCTTTGCGCCCTAAATTCCGAAATCGAATTCAAAACGCTGAAAAACAATTAATTACAACACCTAGCCATGAGCAACAAAAACTTCTTCGAAAACTGGATGGAAACCCAACAGGAATTCATGAATAATTGGATGGAGACATCTAAAAAAATGCAGGATGCAATTGCAGCCGGCAAAACTCCTGAAGAAGGAACTAAAATATACAACGAGTGGTTGAATAAGCAGAACGAGCTTACACGCAAAGCTGCTGAAGCAACAACAGGTCAGGTTACTGAAGCATTTAAATCGGTTAACGATAAACAGAAATCCGGTGTTGAAGAATGGTCTGCTAAAATGAACGAGTGGATGAAGCAACAGCAGGATTCCCATAACAAGATGAATGATATGTTCCGCAATTGGAGCAACTCTTTCACCGGCAATAGCTGGATGAACGACAGCATGAAGCAGATGGAACAGATGCGCAATCAGTGGATGAACGCGTTCAACCAGCCAAATAATTCTTTTGCTCCGTTCATGAATTTCTGGAACGACGCTACTACAAAAAATGCTTGGTTCGATATGAATAACATGAATCAAGGATATGCGCGTTTCGTTGAAATGTGGCAGCCTTTTGCACAAGCAATGACCAAGAATAATATTCAGTGGGATCAATTGAATCAGTATTTCCGTCCTGAAATGTTTAAGGATATGTTGGATAAGAACATGGCTTTCTTGTCACCGAATTTCTTCAACGAACAGATGCAGCAAATCAACCATTGGAATGACATGGCGAACAACTACAATCGTCATGCATATGAACAGTGGGTAAACGCAATGCCTGAAAACATGCGCGGTTATTTGCCACAATACAATTCTTTTGCAGCGCCCAATACTGCTAACTATTTCCAGAAAATGATTCTTCCTGTAATTCGTTTGGTAAATCCGGGTAAGGAAACTGAAGTTCAGGAAAACATGGCTGCAGTTGCTGAGAAAGCCGGTATCGCAGTAAATAAAATTTATCAGTTCCAACAACACTTGTACACCACCGGCACAAAGGCTTGGGAAAGTTTCATCACTGAAAACTATGAGTTGTTCAAGAATGGAACCGACATGAGCAACACTCAGGAAGTTTACAAGAAGTGGATTGCGACTGCTGAAGAAGCGTATACTCGTTTATTCCAGAGCGATGCTTATTCTGCATTGCAGGGCGAATTATTGGATTTGCAATTGGAAATTAAGCAGCATAACGATAAAGTTGCTGAAGCAATGATGCAAAATCTTCCTGTGGTATTGCGTTCTGAAGCTGACGATTTGTATGCAACCATTTACGAATTGCGTAAGCGTGTATACGCTTTGGAAAAGCAATTGAATGGTGAGGCTGCAGAAGCGAAAGAAGTTAAGACTTCTAAAAAGAAAGCAGCTACAGCATAATTAATTCCTGTTATTCGGATTGTTATGAACGAGAAAGTAATCAAAGACTTAGCGGAAGCCGGCGCCAAAATGGCGAAAGGCTACGACAATCTGGTAAACGTGGATAGTGTTGAAATCGGCACTACACCGAAAGAGTTGGTGCATACAGTAGATAAAGTAAAACTGTATCGCTATCTGCGCTCAACTCCTGCAACAATCAAAACTCCGTTAATTATTTCGTATGCATTGGTAAACCGTTACGAAATGATGGACTTGCAACCGGACCGCAGTTTTATCGCCAACCTGTTGCAATTGGGGCTTGACGTTTATGTAATCGATTGGGGTTATCCAACAAAAGCTGATCGCTACTTAACGTTAAGCGATTATGTCAATTGGTACATCAATGATGTTGTTGATTTCGTTCGTAAGTCGCATGGAATTGACAACGTGAATTTGCTGGGTGTGTGCCAAGGCGGAACGTTAAGTATTATTTATTCGGCTTTACATCCGGAGAAAATTAAAAACTTAATTACCACTGTTACACCGGTTGATTTCTCTACCAATGACGGATTGCTGTTTCGTTGGTCACGTAAACTGAATATCGACCGCATTGTTGATGTGCACCGTAACGTACCGGGCGAGTTTTTGAATAACGGATTCGGCATGTTGAAGCCGATGATGAAGGTGAATAAATTCAACAGTTTACCGGATTTATTGGAAGACAAGGATAAGATGTTGAACTTCCTCCGCATGGAGAAATGGATCAACGATAGCCCAGATCAGGCCGGTGAATGTTTCCGTCAGTTTATCAAGGATCTTTACCAGGAAAATAAATTGGTGAAAGGCGAATTAGAAGTTGATGGCGTGAAGGTGAAGTTGAAAAATGTAACCATGCCGGTGCTCAACATCTATGCTACAGAAGATCATTTGGTGCCACCTGCAGCGACAATTCCGTTAAACGATCATATCGGTTCAAAAGATCATGAATTGTATAAGTTTCCCGGCGGACACATCGGAGTGTTCGTGGGTAACCGTTCACAAAAAGAATTAGCGCCGGCCGTTGCAAAATGGCTGATGAATCGCGATAAATAATTGAAGATGCTTGGCAGCCCGAAACACTGCAAAGTTTGCTTGTTTGTTTGAATACAAAGTCCCACGCTGTGGGACTTTGTGCTTTTATAGTCTGTTGTTTATCCAATTGGCAATAGAACACAACACGGGAAAAACTTCTTCTACAAAGCGGTATATGCCTTGGGAATTGGTATGGTTCACAGAAGTTCCAACGCGAGAAGATGCTTTGCGATTGGAGCAAAAGCTAAAAAATATCACATCAAGAGCTCGTCTTGAAGATTTTATCAAACGTAATACAAGCGATGACGTCACTTTGCTGTAACTAATTAGGTCATCGTTTTCTGTTTATTGAAAGAATATCACAATAAATTCTATTATTAATTCGGTTTTGTTTCGATATTTGCCATCGAATCGAACAGTCTGTTCGTTATGCGGGCGTGGTGGAATTGGTAGACATACCAGACTTAGGATCTGGCGCCGCGAGGCATGTGGGTTCGAGTCCCTCCGCCCGTACTAAAGCAACCCGTGAGGGTTGCTTTTTTCATATCAACTTTTTAGCGCGCTCCCAGTATTCGTCCATTTCTGATAAAGACATTTCGCCAAGTTTTTTACCATCAGCTTGTGAAGCTTGCTCCAGATATTGAAATCGTTTGATGAATTTTTTGTTGGTGCGTTCTAAGGCATCCTCCGGATTAACACCGATAAAACGCGCATAGTTTACTAAAGCAAACAATACATCACCAAACTCTTCTTCCCGGCGTTCTTGAGTTGCATTCTCCTGCACCTCTTCCTGCAATTCGTCAAGCTCCTCCTTCACTTTATCCCATACCTGCTGCGGCTCTTCCCAATCAAATCCTACTGCACGTGCTTTCTCCTGAATACGCCAAGCTTTCACCATCGCCGGCAACGAAACAGGAACTCCGTTTAACACCGAATTAAATCCACCCGCGGTAATGCTATCCTTTTCTTTGAGTTTGATCTTTTCCCAGTTCTCTTTCACCTGCTGTTCATTCTCCACTTTTACATCGCCATAAATATGCGGATGACGACGAATTAACTTTTCACATTGCGCATGTAACACGTCGGCAATATCAAAATGTCCGGTTTCAGATGCTATGCGTGCATAAAACACCAAGTGTAACATCACATCACCCAACTCCTTCTTAATGCCATCATGATCATTTACCAAAATCGCATCTGCCAGTTCGTACGTTTCCTCTATCGTGAGATGACGTAAACTTTCCAACGTTTGCTTCTTATCCCAGGGACATTGCTCACGCAACTCATCCATAATGGTTAATAATCGTGCAAAGGCCTCTTTCTTCTGTTCCGGATTATTCATGTGTTCAGATTATTTGTTAAAGATCGTTGTTTCAACAGAAACGGAACAATTCATAAGGCACAATAATTGTATCTTCAACCTTATGAATCTGAAAAGACTTCTTACACTGTTTTTATTCGTCCTCTCCGCTGCTATGCAAGCGCAGAACGATGAAGACGATTATTATTCCACCAGCGGCATTCGCTATGAAGATTACTCGTATCGTAAAAACATTCACACCGTACTGTTGAGTCCTGATCCCGAAGTACCAACGTATGCTTTTTTGCGTCTAAACACTACTGACAAATTATGGCTACAGTTTGATGATCTGGATGGAGATTTTAAAAACTATAATTATTCCATTGTTCATTGTACGTGGGATTGGAAACCCAGCAACGTGCTGTTATCGGAATATTTAGACGGTTTTGCCACTTACCCGATTACTTCTTACAGCTTTTCGCGAACCACATTACAAAAGTTTACACATTACAAAATCCGGATCCCTGATGATAACGCCAAGTTTCTGTTCTCCGGAAATTACCTGCTTAAAGTTTTTATAGACGGTGATGAAGAACATCCAGTATTGACCAAACGATTCATGGTATATGACGAACGCGTTAATATTACAGGATCTGTTCATGCCGCGACTATTGTTCAGGATAGAAACTTCAAACAAGAAGTAGATTTTAATATCTCCTATCCTCCGGGTGTTATCGTTAATCCATTTCAGGAAATTCGTCCGGTGGTAATGCAAAACGGAAGATGGGACAATGCCAAAATCGGTTTGCAACCGCAGTTTTTAAAAGACAATGAGCTGGTATACGATTATGATGATATCAACGTTTTTCCGGGCGGGAAAGAATATCGTTGGCTGGACACGCGCAGTATGATTTATCAGGGCGAACGTGTGGCTTCAGTGGCAAAAGAAAATGGTCTTTTTCATGTCTATCTCATGTCCGATGAAAAGCGCGGATTCAAACGTTACATGAACAATCCGGATATCAATGGACGTTACGTGGTGAAAACATATCAGGGAACCGACAGCGAAATTGATGCGGATTATGTTTGGGTCCACTTTTTTCTGAGTTATGATATGCCCGTAGAAGGCGGCAATATGTATTTGTTTGGAAGTTTCTCGAACTGGAACTATCAACCACGTTGCAAAATGAAATACAACACCGAAAAGCGTGGATATGAAGTCTCAGTCTTTTTAAAACAAGGGTTTTACAACTACGAATACATCTTTCTAAAAGACAACGAAAAGGCCGGAGATACATTCTATACCGAAGGCATGCACCAGGAAACAGAGAATGAATACATGATTCTAGTCTATTACCGACGACAAGGCGGATTTATCGACGAACTCATCGGTTACAAAATGCTGAATTCACGTCAACAATAACTTTGTTAAAACCTTTCTTGTTGAATGTTTGTTTCTTCAACAGGTTCGTCTTAAAATTGTCCGGAAAGCATGATCACAGAAGTAACAAACGGCATTCAGGTTAGCGTTGAGAGCAATTATCAACCGCTTTACTCGCGTCCCGAACAGCATCATTACTTCTTTTCTTATCGTATTCAAATCGAAAACAAAAGCGATTACACCGTTAAATTGATGCGGCGCCATTGGTTCATCTTCGATTCGTCGGGTAACAAACACGAAGTAGAAGGTGAAGGTGTTGTAGGTCAGCAACCGGAATTGCAACCCGGTGAATCATATACGTATGAATCTGCTTGCAATCTGACTACTGAAATTGGCAGCATGCACGGCATTTATACGTTTCTGCGCGCCGCTGATGACAAGGAGTTTCAGGTAACTATTCCACGTTTCCAACTAATTAGCGGTTATCGACTTAACTAGTTAGTTGACATTTTTTATGAATTGAACGCAACTGCATTAGCGTTTATTCACAAATGAACCGGTATTTTTAAGCATCAATTTCCCCCACGTGAAAACATTCAGTACACTTATCATCGCTCTCTTCTCGGTTTGTTTATTATCTGCTCAATCCGGTCCACCGGCGAACGGAGTTGTCATAGGTATTATTCAAGATTCTGTTGCTAATGCACCAATCGAATATGCCGCTTTAGCGGTGATGTCTGCAAAAGATTCGCTGGTAAAAGGTGGAAGTGTGACCGATAAAAACGGCGCTTTTCAGATTCGTCAATTACCTCCGGGAAAATACATATTGCGTGTGACCTTCATGGGTTACACAACCAAGTATTCTGCTCCGTTCATGTTGTCACCGCAACAAACTCAATTCGATGCGGGTATCATAAAACTGAAAAGCGCGGGTGCCGAATTAAATACAGTGGTGATCGAAGAAGATCGTGCCGATTATTCAAACAGCATCGATAAAAAAGTGTACGACGTTGGACAGAATATCACTGCAACAGGTGGCACAGCAACAGATGTTTTGCAAAATGTACCTTCAGTAACTGTTGACGTTGACGGAAAAGTGAGTTTGCGCGGCAGTGAAAATGTTACCATTTTGATTGATGGAAAACCTTCTGGTATAACCGGGAATGACCGTCAAGCGGCTTTAGCACAGATTCCGGCATCGATGATCGATCGCATTGAAGTGGTCACCAATCCTTCCGCCAAATATGATGCACAAGGCACTGCGGGCATCATTAATATTGTAACCAAGAAAGATGGTCACAAAGGGTTTAACGCATCGATAAACGCCGGCATTGGTACCAACAACAAGTATAACGGAGGATTGAATTTAAATAACCGCGGCGAAAAAATAAATGTATTCGTACAATATACTTATCGTTACGAAGATCGGTGGATGCGTGGGGACGGTCAACAACACACATTCACGTCAGATACTAATTTCTATTTTCAGAATAAACCGGGATCGTTGATGAGCAGTGGGTTTCATAGTGGCCGAGCAGGTTTCGACTGGTCGCCTACTCCGTATCAAACCTTGTCGATTGCAGCAGGATTAACTGCGCGTCAGGAACACCGCAACGACAGCACTGTGTATACATTCTTGAATAGTGAACAAGTTGCGTTTGACGGTTTCAGTCGTCGTGCTGCAACTGATGAATACAATACTACAGGCGACATAACATTGGACTACAGAAAAACGTTTCCGGGGTCCAAACGATTACTTACTGCAGCCGGAGCAGTTTCTTACAACACACGACAAGTGGGAAGTGCGTTCAAACTGAATCTTATCGGATATAATCTGCCGGCCTATCAGCTCACATCGGGAAATAACGCATTTCTGACTTCCGCACTTCAAATTGACTACACACATCCTTTGAGTGATAGTTTTAAAATTGAAACCGGTATCAAAGCAGGATTGCGTGATAACGATAATCGTCAATTAGCAGCGATGTATGACTACGCAAATGAAATCTATTTCGATGATCCGCGGTTTGCTGATCGCTTTACGTTTTCGGAATACATCTACGCAGGATATGCGCAAGCTGCGGCTCATCGTGGCAAATTTGACATGCAGGCCGGTCTTCGATTAGAATATACCGACATGATCAGTTTCTCAGAATCCGTTAACGATGATTTCCGGAATACGTATCTTAATTTATTCCCGAGCGCCACTGTACGTTACACGCCGAAAGATGGCATAGAAGTGCAACTCGGGTACAGTCGACGTTTAAATCGACCGTCCAATGGGCAACTCAATCCGTTTTTAGATTACTCCGATTCACTGAATATCAGAACCGGAAATCCTTACCTGCAGCCGGAATTTATTGACGCATTAGAATTCAACTTCAACAAGTATTGGAAAGCGTTAACGTTGAATACCACATTGTACTACCGCCATACAGACAACGCGATGTCGTTCATGCGCACATACGATACATTGACAGGTGTTGCAATTATGGGTCCGGTAAATTTTGAGTCTTCCGACAATGTTGGATTGGATCTCGTGCTACGCTTGTCACTGGGTAAAAAAGGCAACATCATGTGGAGCAGCAGTGTCTTTCAGAGTACTGTTGTTGGTGGCGATGCCGCACCGGGACGCGCAGCAACTTTCTTCGGCTGGAATACGCGAATTTCTGCAACATATAAAGTAATTCCATCCACTTCAATTCAACTTACCGGAATGTACTCTTCGAGATACGATAGTCCGATTGGATCGTTTTGGATGCCCGGAGGTGTTGATATTGGCGTGCGTCACGATTTCATGAAAGGCAAAGCAACCGCATCAGTAAATTTGTCTGATATTTTCAACACCAGAAAAATGTACATCACGAATTTCAACACCGGCTACGAAATGGAAATCTGGCGTCAACGTGAATCGCGCATCTTAATGGTGAACTTGACCTGGAGATTCGGTTCCGGTGATGATTTCCAGAAGAAAAAATCAGCTGTAATTCCAACCGGAGATGATGCTCCGATGGGCTTCTAAGATTTATGAGTGCTGAGTTCGAGCAACCAGCTTACCGCTTCCGCCTCAGACGTAAAATGGCGCACCGGACTTTTCGGCTTAAAAATGGCGAGGTAAGAATTAATTAGTGTCGCTGCAATTTCTCGATCGGAAAGAACAGCAGTTCCATAACGATTGCCTGAATTTTCGGACGCAATTCGCTTCGCTTCACGGGTAATTTCGTAATCCATACGTGCATCTACCAATACCGCCGATTTTTCACCGTTAGTTAATTCGCCAATTATACGATACAACTGGAGCGCAGCTTCCTCATTCAGCACAATTCCCGACTGAACGGTAATTTGCACAATCCGATCATCCCGCAAAACAATCTTACACCAGGATAAATACACTTCTTTTGCCATCTCAGTCTATGGGGATTCAAATTTACCTCCATTCGTCGCGAATTCGCGGGTTCATGTTTAAGTAGCTCCATACTCGCCACAAATGGAGCTTTTCGCCTTGTAAGTGGTCTTTGTCCTAAAATATTCAGTTCCCGTAGGTTTTAGTATCTTTGCCGTCCGGTAAAAACAACCGGATTTTAGTTACAGGACAATCATACCGACATGAACATTACACAAGAAAACATTGACGCGTTAAACGCCGTTGTTAAAGTTAAATTAGAGCCTAACGATTATACCGAGAAAGTTGATCAGGCATTAAAAAATTACCAGAAAAAAGCAGCTATGCCGGGCTTCCGTCCGGGCAAAGTGCCTTCTTCTTTGGTGAAGAAAATGTATGGCAAAACAATTCTGGCAGAAGAAGTAAATCGTCTGTTATCTGATAATCTGTACAAATACATCACAGATAATAAACTTGACATCTTAGGTAATCCGTTACCTAAAGAAGAAGTAAACAACGCCGTAGAACTTGATCTTGGTAAAGAATTCGAGTTCCATTTCGATATGGCATTGGCTCCTGCTTTCAACGTTGATTTAGGAAAATCAGGAACATTAACGGAATACACGGTTCGCGTGGACGACAAACTCATCAACAATTACGTTCAAGATATTACACGACGTTATGGGCAAGTAGCTCCTGCAGATACAGCAGGTGACGGAGATTTGCTAATGGGTGATTTTGTTGAACTGGATGCTAACGGAGAAATTGTTCCCGGAGGTATTTTCAAGTCTTCAACTATTTTCCTAGATAATCCTGCAAAAGACCATCATAAGGTTTTAGTAGGCGCTAAAGTGGACGACAAATTTGATTTGACCACCGAACAGATTGCAGATAACATTAATGATCTGGCATCAAAGCTGGGCGTTGAACCTCATGCTGCAGAAGGTTTGAAAAACAAATTCCGTTTTACCGTAAAAACAATCAGCCGTTTGGTTCCTGCAGAAATGAATCAGGAACTGTTCGATAAAATTTACGGGCCGGGAGCTGTAACTTCAGAAGACGATTTTCGTCAAAAAATAGCAGGCGAGTTGAGCAGCATGTTTGTTCGCGAAACAGAACAGAAATTGCGCAATGACATTCGTGCAGCTTTATTAAAAGCAACACCATTAACACTGCCTGACGAGTTCCTGAAACGTTGGTTGATGGCTGCCAATGAAAAACCAATTACACCGGAACAACTGGAAGCAGAATATCCGACGTATGCCGAGCAATTAAAATGGCAGTTAATCGAAAATAAATTGATCCGTGAAAACGACATCAAGGTTACAGCGGAAGAAGCTACCGAACACGTGAAAGGAATTTTGAAAGAAAACTTTGCACGTTACGGTCGTAATCCGGATGAAGTGAGTGAAGATGAATTGAATGATACCGCACGTCGTGTATTGTCTAAGGAGGACGAGGCAAAGCGCATTTTTGAAGATATGTACGCGCAACGTCTTATGACCTTGTACAAAATGAAGTGCACCATTCAGCAGAAAGAGGTATCTTACGAAGAATTTCTGGCGGCGTAATTTGTCAGTTTGACAGGAAAATTATTCGGCAGGAAAATTGAAAGAAAACTGAACTAAACAATATTCATATGTTCGATCAAAATGAATTTCGCAAATATGCCGTTAAACATCGCGGTATTAATAGTTTAACTTACGATCAATACGTATCTGCCGTTGGTCCTCGCATGTCAATGACACCGTATATCATCGAAGAACGTCAGTTGAACGTGGCTCAGATGGACGTGTTCTCGCGATTGATGATGGATCGTATAATTTTCTTGGGAACTGGCATAAACGATCAAGTGGCAAATATCATTCAGGCGCAGTTGTTGTTTTTGGAATCTGTGGATGCTAAAAAGGACATCCAGATTTACATCAACTCTCCGGGTGGTTCTGTGTATGCAGGTTTAGGAATTTATGACACGATGCAAATCGTCGCTCCTGATGTGGCCACCATCTGCACAGGTATTGCGGCTTCAATGGGTGCTGTATTGATGTGTGCGGGTCATAAAGGTAAACGTACTGCATTAACACATTCTCGCATCATGATTCACCAGCCATTAGGCGGTGCAGAAGGTCAGGCTTCAGATATCGAAATCACAGCACGTGAAATTCAGAAATTAAAGAAAGAATTGTACGAAATCATTGCGCGTCATAGCGGTCAAACTTACGACAAAGTATGGGCGGACAGCGATCGTGACTACTGGATGATTGCTTCAGAAGCTAAGGCTTACGGGATGATCGATGAAATTCTCGAAAAGCGTCCGAACAAATAATTTAACAGGCACGTAAATCATAAAAGCATCCTTCACCGGATGCTTTTTTTAACTGAAAGATGGCTAAAGAATCAAATATTCATTGCTCGTTTTGCGGAAGAGATAAGCAAGATACGCTGGTATTGATTGCCGGAATCCAGGGTCACATTTGTGATCAGTGCATTCAGCAAGCATATCGTATTGTAAAAGAAGAGCAAGACGTACAAAAGTCTACAGCGATTTCATCGGCATTAACGCTGCTGAAACCGGTGGAAATTAAACGCCACCTCGACGAGTACGTGATCGGGCAAGACCATGCTAAAAAAGTATTGTCCGTTGCGGTTTATAATCACTACAAGCGCATCTCTGCAAAACCGGGACGCAAAGCGAACGAGGAAGTAGAGATTGAAAAATCGAACATCGTGATGGTGGGCGAAACCGGAACAGGTAAAACACTGTTGGCACGTACTATTGCAAAACTCTTGAACGTGCCGTTTTGTATCGCTGATGCAACTGTCTTAACCGAAGCCGGATATGTGGGTGAAGATGTGGAAAGCATTCTTGTTCGTTTATTGCAAGCAGCGGATTATGACGTAGCGGCAGCAGAACGTGGTATTGTATTTATTGACGAGATCGACAAGATTGCGCGCAAGAGTGACAATCCTTCCATTACTCGTGACGTTTCCGGTGAAGGTGTGCAACAGGCATTGTTAAAAATGCTGGAAGGTAATGTCGTGAATGTACCACCACAAGGCGGTCGTAAACATCCGGAACAAAAAATGATTCAGGTGAATACGAAAAACATTCTATTCATCTGTGGTGGTGCATTCGATGGCATCGACAAAAAGATTGCGCGTCGTTTAAAATCACAAACTATCGGATATTCAACGGACAAGGAAGAAGCTGCGATCGATAAAGATAACCTGTTGCAATACGTGGTGCCGCAGGATTTGAAATCGTTCGGATTAATTCCCGAATTGATCGGTCGTTTGCCGGTGCTCGCTCATCTAAATCCATTGGATCAAGCCACATTGCGTTCTATTCTTACTGATCCGAAGAATGCATTGGTGAAACAATATGTGCGTTTGTTCGAAATGGACAACGTCAAACTTTCCTTCGATCTGGAAGTATTTGATCACATCGTTTCTAAAGCGATGGAATACAAGCTGGGTGCACGCGGTTTACGCAGTATTTGCGAAGCCATCATGATTGATGCAATGTTTGATATTCCTTCCGAAGGAAAAACCAAAAACGTCCACATCACCTTGGAATACGCAAAAGAAAAATTGAGTAAAGCTAAAATGGATAAGCTACGCGCGGCGTAGATAGTTCACTTACCAATAAAAAAGCCCGTTCCTTCGAACGGGCTTTTTGTTGATATAACAATAGAACTATTGTAACTTAGTCATAACAGTATCCTTCTCAATTTTAATCATCACGCTGTCACCGTGCATGCCATGCATACCGTGATGCATCATCATGATCATTTTCATGCAGCAGCATCCGCCTTCCATCTTACACATTCCCATTTCACCACCACCGTGAGGATTGCATCCTTTCATGTCACCTTTACCGCACCCTGCTCCTGCTTTCATTTCACAACCAGGCTTGTCGCCACACGCTTTCTTCTTATCACATGACATCGATTGGCACTGTCCTGCACCTTCTTCGCCACACTTGGCTTTATGTTCATGGCATTCAGTCTTTGCTTCGCAGCCTCTCCTGCTTTCGCACATCTGGCGCTTTTGCATAAATGCCAAGCCGCCCAAAATTACTACGAATACAAGCGCTACGGCTACTGTTGTTCCAATGAGTTGTTTCATGTCGTCAATTATTTTTATAAAAATACAACTTAATTCGCTTTTTGTTTTTGATAACGGATAAAGTCGAATGCATATGCATGCTTTTCGTCTTTCTCATGCGGAATGCGTTCCACCTCCTGCCACTCACCGCTTAAATCCGGGAAGAACGTGTCGGCATCCAAAACAGTATATACACGGGTCAGCCAAATACTATCAGCTACATCCATGGCCTGCAAATAAATTTCGCCACCTCCAATAATATAACATATCGACTCGCCACGCTCACGTGCAACGTTTATACCTGCTTCCAGAGAACCAACTACAATTGCTCCGGGCGCGGCATATTCTGTTTGACGGGTAACAACTATATTCGTGCGACCGGGCAAGGGACGAAATTTCTCCGGGATGCTCTCGTAATTTCTTCTTCCGGTAATCACACAATGACCTTCCGTTTTTTCCTTAAAAAACTTCATGTCATCGGGTAAACGCCACAACAGTCGATTGTCTTTTCCAATCGCGTTGTTTTCTGTTGCAGCAACGATGATAACGATTTCCACGATGCGAAGAATTATACAGCCACAACGGCTTTAATGTGAGGATGCGGATCGTAACCTTCCAAAACAAAATCTTCGAATTTGAAATCGAAAATATTTTTCACTGCCGGATTTATTTTCATCGTTGGCAACGGACGGAAATCGCGCGAAAGTTGCAATTTCGCCTGCTCGATATGATTGCTGTACAAATGAGCATCGCCCAATGTGTGTACAAATTCCCCGGGATGTAAATTGCAGACTTGTGCCACCATCATCGCTAACAACGCATACGATGCGATATTAAATGGTACACCGAGGAAAATATCCGCACTGCGTTGATACAACTGACAACTCAATTTCCCGTCAGCAACATAAAATTGAAAGAACGCGTGGCAGGGAGGTAATTTCATGTGTTCAATTTCACCAACATTCCATGCACTCACGATCATGCGGCGCGAATCCGGATTCTTTTTTATCTGTTCAATCACTTGTGTAATCTGATCAATGTGTCTGCCATCCGCAGTAGGCCAACTTCTCCACTGATAACCGTAAACAGGCCCGAGGTTTCCGTTTTCATCGGCCCATTCATCCCAAATCGTTACACCGTTATCTTTTAAATATTGAATATTTGTATCGCCTTTTAAAAACCACAACAACTCGTGAATGATAGAGCGCAAATGCAATTTCTTAGTGGTTACAACCGGAAAGCCTTCCTGTAAATTAAAACGCATTTGATATCCAAAAACAGAAACGGTACCTGTTCCTGTACGATCTGTTTTCACCGCGCCGTGATCCAGCACGTGTTGCATTAAGTCGTGGTATTGTTTCATAATCGTTAGTAAAAATACGCGGCTATCAGAGGCTTTCGTAGGTTTTTAACATAATGTTATTCATGAAATATCAACCGTGAATAACAATTCGCTGCCGTAATTACTATAAATTGCAACAAAACTCGTACTCATGAAACATCTCATACTCTGCAGCGGAATGGCAATAACCGCTTCACTTGCCGCACAAAATGACACCTTGTTGTTCGATAATTTCGAAAGCGACCCGGCTGCATATCAGCAAATAGCGTTGCCCCCGGGAAATTCGACAGACGTATTTTGGTATAATTTCGACATTGATAATTTAGGTGACGGAAGCGGCGGAAATCGCCCCGGAGAATGGTTTTGGAGCACAGGATTTACCGGTGCCGATTCTACAGACAACGTTTTAATGTCAAACTCCTGGACAAACAACGGAAGCACTCCTGTTCAGAATATTTTGGTAACACCTTCTCTGCAAATTGTAGATGCTAACGCTAATCTTAGTTGGGAATCGGCGCCACGTCAAACCCCTCGTTATCTGGATGGTTACCGTGTAGTTGTTTCTACTACTACAAATGATCCCAGCGCTTTCACGGATACCATTTTTACAGCTGCAGAATTCGTTTCACTAGACAACCAAAATGCACCTTTCGTATTTAACAGTTACACGTTCTTCCCTGCTGCAACCGCTAATTTATTAGACCCGTTCGTACACGGCGCGGATGGTATGAATACTGTTTTCGATTCAGCGAGCGATTCATCTCGCTTAATAGGAACTTCACGCGCATTCCAGGTTTCTCTG
The DNA here is from genome assembly GCA_044344795.1 of Bacteroidia bacterium. Lineage (GTDB taxonomy): Bacteria > Bacteroidota > Bacteroidia > Palsa-965 > Palsa-965. The sequence continues at coordinate 26,292 of JBIJCF010000020.1, forward strand.
TCACAGTATTCCGGCATGACCATCTACATCATGTTCGTGCACTATTGTATTGACGATAACCTGCTATTTATTGATGACATTTTGGTAACCGGAACTGATCCGACAGGTATGGAAGAATACTACAATCAGGTTTCGTTTGGTGTTTATCCGAATCCGGCGAAGGATGAAGTTAACCTTAACATTAACATGACGGAAGCAAGTAATGTTAACGTTTCCATTCTTGATCTTACCGGAAAGGAAGTGAAGGCGGTGCCACAACAAAATTTAGCTGAAGGCATGCAACGTGTGTCTGTTAACACATCAGCATTAAAACCGGGAATGTATTTAGTGAAGGTTACTACCGCAACAGGAACTTCAACGAAGAGAATAATTATTCAGTAATTAAATATTACTTAAACTAAAAATCCGACGATTATCGTCGGATTTTTAGTTTATGCTGAAATAGACACGAACCTGCGGGTATTAAATTAGGGCTTTAGCTTGTTAGTGCTTTATATTCGAAACATCCACAGGTTTCTTCTCATCGCGAAATAATACAGCAAATAGCACAGCAACTATCAAAGCGTAAATGGCGAAGGCTAACCACGCACCTTGCCAATCAGTAGCTCCTGCTTCATTCACGTAATACTTTTCTATTGCCCAGCTGCTAACTACTGTTCCAAGATATGCACCGAAACCGTTCGTCATCATCATGAACAATCCTTGAGCGCTGGATCGTATTTTCGAATCGGTACTGGTTTCTATAAATAGTGAACCGGAAATATTGAAAAAATCAAAAGCCATTCCATATACCACACAGGATAGAATGATCATCCACAAACCGCCTTCCGGATCACCGAACGAAAACAAGCCGAAACGCAGCACCCACGCCAACATCGACAACAACATTACTTTCTTTATTCCAAAACGCTTTAAGAATACCGGAATGGTCAGAATAAATACGGTCTCCGAAATCTGCGAAATCGACATTATGATGGTCGAATATTTTACAACAAATGAATCTTCATACTGCGGGATTTCTTTGTAGCTGTCCAGAAAGGCATCGCCGTACATGTTCGTCAATTGCAACGCAGCACCTAACAGCATCGAAAACATAAAAAACAATGCAGTTTGATATTTCAAAAACAACTTAAATGCATGCACTCCCAACTGTTCAAATATGCCCCCTGTTTTAGAAATTGTGTTTTGCGGAGGACATGCGGGAAGAAAAAAGGAGTACACGCCTAACAAAACGGCTCCAATGCCCGCGATATAAAATTGATTCCCGTTGTCTTTGCTACCCGTTAAGTTAGTAACCCACATGGCCACAATAAATCCGATTGTTCCCCAAACGCGAATGGGAGGAAACACCGTCACCACATCATAATTGTGCTTATTTAAAATTGTATACGCGATGGAATTGGATAAACTAATCGTCGGCATGTAGCACAACATAGCTGCAAGAATGTAATAATACAGCATTGCAGGATCGTCAACGCCCGGAACAAAAAACAGAATGATGCCGTACATAATTTGTAACGCACCATATAATCGTTCTGCATTGAGATAACGATCCGCTATGATACCGGTAATAGCAGGCATTATAATGGATGACAAGGCAAGTGTAGAAAATATCGCGCCGAACTCGGGAAACGACCATCCCTTGCCGTTTATACAATACGTGCCAATGGTGATTAGCCATGCTCCCCACACAAAAAATTGCAGGAAACTCATTGCAGTTAAGCGAAGTTTGATACTCATGTTTACGATTGCTTAACGCTAAAGCTATAAAAAAACGGTGGAATTCGCCGCACTTATGCCAAACGTCGTTTGTTCAATTCGTCCCGAATCTGAGAAGCACGCTCGTAATTTTCAGCGCCCAGTGCCTGATGCAACATTTCTTCCAACTCCTGAATTGATTTCTTGGAATAATCGGCTGTTCCCGTTACTTCCGCCAAAAACTCTTCAGTATCTACCTCATCTTCCTGGTCTTCATCATCGGTAAGCGATTCGCCCGAAGGATTTTCATCTTCCAGAATAATTCCCGCTTGCGACAAGATAAATTCATACGTGTAGATAGGGCAATTGAAACGCACCGCCAACGCAATAGCATCTGAAGTACGTGCATCAATTTCTACTTCTTCTCCACCGTTATGACAAATTAATTTCGCGAAGAAAATTCCTTCCACCAAATTATAAATCAATACTTCGGTAACCGTGATATTAAAGAGCTGTGCAAACTGTTTAAACAAATCGTGAGTTAACGGGCGACTCGGAGTCATCTTCTCCAGCTCAATTGCAATAGCTTGTGCTTCGAATCCTCCGATAATAATGGGAAGTCGGCGTTTGCCTTTCGCCTCGCCCAATACCAGCGCGTATGCACCGGATTGAGTTTGGCTGTACGACAAACCTACAATTTCAAGTTTTACCTTTTTAGTCTCTTTGCTCACGGGGCGACGGCAATTAGTTTTGTGAAGCTTTAAATTTCTTCACGGCTTCCGTCAACTTCGGTAATATTTCGAACGCATCGCCTACAACGCCATAATCAGCAGCTTTGAAGAACGGAGCTTCTTTATCGTTATTAATTACTACGATTGTTTTACTTCCGTTAACTCCGGCCAAATGCTGAATGGCACCAGAAATTCCAATAGCGATATACAAATTCGGACGAATAGCTACACCGGTTTGTCCCACGTGTTCGTGGTGCGGACGCCAGTGCATATCAGCAACAGGGCGTGAACATGCTGTAGTTGCGCCTAAAGCAGTTGCAAGGTCCTCAACAATCCCCCAATTCTCCGGAGCTTTTAATCCGCGTCCCGCAGATACCACTAATTCCGCTTCAGGAAGTGGAACGGTTGTACTCTGACGTGTTTTACGTTCTTTAATGGTGACACCGGAAGTAATGCCATCCAACTTTGCATCGAATGCACTTCCTGAAACTGCTGCTCCGCTCGCTCCTACTGGAATAGAATTCGGTAACAGCGTAATTACTTTCACATCAGAGTTGATGGAATACACCGCTGTTGCTTTTCCGGAGAACGCTGTTTTACGCACTTCGAATTTTCCGCCATCAATAGTTGGAAAATCTACAGCACCTGCAACGATACCGGCTTTCAAACGCACTGCCACACGCGGTGCAATGTCTTTACCGGCTAAGTCGTGCGAAAACACTACTACTTTTACACCATGCGCCTGCGCCACCTGTTCCATTACCGCTGCCCATGCTCGTGCATCACCCGCGCTTAATGCTGTGTGATTTACGGTCAACACTTTCTGCGCACCGGCCTTACCCAAATCAGCGTGCAATGCAGCTTCTACCGCAGCATCAATTACTGCTACTACTTCTCCTCCTACTTTTGCAGCAATGGCCGCTGCATAAGTAACCGCTTCTAACGAATTCTTACGAATTTTCCCTTTAGCAGCTTCTGTATATACGATTACTGACATATTAATATTTTTAAAAAATTAAATCACTTTAGCTTCTTCGTGCAACAAGCGAACGAGTTCGTCCATACTGCCGGCATCAATCATTTTAACAGCCTGACGCCCTTCGTTGAGGCGGTAGTTTTCTACTTTCGTCAGTGTTGAATTATCCAATACCTGGACCGTTTCTAAAGGTTTTGTACGAGCAGCCATAATACCACGCATATTCGGAATACGCGCTTCCGCCATTCCTTTCTGACAGCTAATCACTGCAGGTGCAGCACAAGTAACAACGGCTGTTCCACCGTCAATGTCACACTCGGCAGTTATTTCCGACCCTGCAACATCCAACTTCGAAGCCATAGAAACGTATGGTAAATTCATCAGTTCGGCAACCATTCCGCCAACCATCGAACTGTTGTAATCGATAGTTTCCTTACCGACTAAAATAAGATCGTAGCCTTTACCTGCTGCATAAGCTGCAATTTGTTGTGCCACGAAATAAGCATCACCCGGATCTGCATCCACGCGCACTGCATCGTCCGCACCAATTGCCAAGCCTTTACGAATAATGGCTTCATTCTCGGCAAGCCCCACATGGAATAATGTCACTTGTCCGCTGCCCTTCGCTTCTTTCAATTCCAATGCACGTACCAACGCGTACCATTCATCATACGGATTGATGATAAATTGCACACCTTGCTTGCTAAACTCTCTGTTCTCGTTCACAAACGCAATCTTGGTTGTGGTATCGGGAACGCTGCTGATACAAACTAATATTTTCATGACAAAGTTTTTTCCTATTTGAAGGTGGGCAAAAATAAGGTTTTCATTCAGGAATGCCAACGAAAAAAATGGAACACTTCCCGGCGCTCAAAAGTCGCGCAATTCCTGCATTTAAACTTATCCCGGGATAATATTTACTCAAAATCAGCCGAATCGATTTAAGTAAGAACTATTATGTACTTTTGAGGCTCAATTTAGAACAAGAAACATGAGAACAATTGCCTTCCGTGAAGCTCTACGCGAAGCGATGAACGAAGAGATGCGTCGCGATCCATCCGTATTACTGATGGGTGAAGAAGTTGCTGAATACAACGGCGCATATAAAGTGAGTCAGGGAATGCTGGCTGAATTTGGACCAAAACGTATTATTGATACGCCTATCGCTGAATTGGGCTTTGCAGGTATTGCTACCGGCGCGGCTATGAATGGTTTGCGTCCTATCGTGGAATTCATGACGTTCAACTTTTCTTTAGTGGCGATCGATCAGGTAATCAATTCTGCAGCGAAGATGTTGAGCATGTCCGGAGGTCAGTTTCAGATGCCTATGGTATTCCGTGGCCCAACAGGTAACGCGGGACAGTTGGCAGCACAGCACTCACAAGCATTCGACTCGTGGTACGCCAATTGTCCGGGGTTGAAGGTCATCGTGCCTTCTAATCCATATGATGCGAAAGGTTTGTTGAAATCTGCTATTCGCGATAATGATCCTGTAATTTTCATGGAATCGGAATTGATGTATGGTGATAAAGGAGAAGTTCCTGAAGGTGAATACCTTTTGCCGATTGGTGTTGCTGATGTGCGCCGTGAAGGAAGCGATGTGACAATCGTATCGTTCGGGAAAATTTTCAAAGTAGCGATGGCTGCTGCCGAGGAATTGGCGAAAGACGGTATACAGGCAGAAGTGATCGATTTGCGCACCATTCGACCTATCGATTATGCAACTGTAATCAATTCAGTAAAGAAGACCAATCGCTTGGTAGTTGTCGAAGAAGCTTGGCCATTGGCAAACATTTCTACAGATCTGGCTTATCACGTGCAGCGCTTTGCATTCGATCACCTCGATGCTCCCGTACAACGAGTAGTTTCTGCCGATGTACCTTTGCCTTACGCTCCGACATTAATTGATGTTGCGTTGCCAAACGTAGCGAAAACCGTACAAGCCGTTAAAAATGTGATGTACGTGAAATAGTGCGTTGCAGATACCTTCATCTAAAAGGCACAGCATGTGTGCCTTTTTTTATGTGTTTGGGTGCAAGGTTTTTTACGAGTATTTCAGCGGTTTTCAGGCATTCACTGCATTCACGCAATCAGCCTTTGGAGGAAAACATTTTTTATTGTATGTTTGCGCCCCTAAAATGGGGTGACACTTTAACTAACCCATTGAAAATTAACCGTTAAGGAAAATTTATGAGCGACTCAATTATCTATCTCGTCCCGGCTCTCGGAGTCCTAGGACTTATTGTGATGGCGTTAAAATCGGCCTGGGTAAGCAAACAAGATGCGGGTACCGACCGAATGAAAGAAATTGCTGGCTACGTGGCCGAAGGTGCAATGGCTTTCTTAAAAGCAGAATATAAAATCCTCGCAATTTATGTAGTAATTGCAGGTGCCGGTTTAGGCTGGTTGAGTCAGGTGGTTGAAACCTCACACATCCTTATTGTAGCATCATTTGTTATTGGTTGTGTATTCAGTGCACTAGCCGGATTCTTCGGTATGCGTATCGCTACTAAAGCCAACGTGCGTACAACACAAGCTGCTCGTACCTCATTGTCTAAAGCATTAAAAGTATCCTTCACGGGCGGAACCGTTATGGGTCTTGGTGTTGCGGGCTTAGCAGTATTGGGCTTAAGTATGTTGTTCATCATTTTCTTCCAATTGTTCATGGACGGCACTTTAGGCAGTGCAGACACTGCTGTTGCTAAAATGACTCAGGTCCTGGAAGTACTTGCAGGTTTCTCTGTAGGTGCTGAAAGTATTGCATTGTTTGCTCGCGTTGGAGGTGGTATCTATACCAAAGCTGCTGACGTAGGAGCTGACTTAGTAGGAAAAGTGGAAGCAGGAATTCCTGAAGACGATCCTCGTAACCCTGCTACAATTGCTGATAACGTAGGTGATAACGTAGGTGACGTTGCAGGCATGGGCGCTGACTTGTTCGGTTCTTATGTTGCAACTGTATTGGCGTCTATGGTATTGGGTAACTATGTTATCCGCGACGTCATAGAAGCAACAGGTTCGTATGATTCCATTCCTTTCCACGGAATGGGTCCGATTTTCTTACCGTTATTAATTGCAGCAGTTGGTTTATTCGCATCCATCGTTTCCAGCTATTTTGTGCGTGTGAGCGATTCTGCAAAAGCAGATACCAATACCGTACAGAACGCGTTAAACTTAGGTAATTGGGCATCAATTATTCTGTCGGGTATTGCAGCGTTCTTCCTGATCAAAATGTGTTTGCCTGAAACTATGGCCATTAAAGTGTTTGCAAACGGTGGAGAAACCGATGCTACAACAACAAGCATGAATGTATTCTGGGCAGTTGTGATCGGCATGTTCGTTGGTGCAGCTATTTCTTACATCACCGAGTTCTACACAGGTTTAGGCAAGAAGCCGGTTTTAGGTATTGTACAAAAATCAGCTACAGGTGCTGCGACCAACATCATTGCAGGTTTGGGAACAGGTATGTTATCTACCGCATTACCGGTTATTTTATTTGCAGGAGCAATTTGGGGCGCTTATGCATTAGCAGGTTTCTACGGTGTTGGAATTGCAGCTTCTGCAATGATGGCAAATACTGCGATGCAATTAGCTATTGACGCTTTCGGTCCTATTGCTGATAACGCGGGTGGTGTAGCTGAAATGTCTGAATTACCTGCTGACGTTCGTGAAAAGACAGACATCTTGGATTCAGTAGGTAATACGACAGCAGCAGTTGGTAAAGGTTTTGCGATTGCTTCTGCAGCGTTGACAGCGTTGGCGTTGTTTGCAGCTTATGTAACGTTTACCGGTATCAACGGTATCAATATTTTCGAAGCGAAAGTATTAGCTGCGTTGTTTATTGGTGGAATGATTCCTGTTGTATTCTCTGCATTAGCAATGAACTCTGTAGGTAAAGCTGCGATGGATATGGTGAACGAAGTTCGTCGCCAGTTCCGCACTATACCGGGCATTATGGAAGGTACCGGCAAGCCCGAGTATAGCAAGTGCGTAGAAATTTCTACCAAAGCTGCATTGCGCGAAATGTTGTTGCCGGGCATCATCACTATAGTTACTCCAATCGTAGTTGGTTTCACTATGGGTGCTGAAGCATTAGGTGCATATATGGCCGGTGTAACCGTAAGCGGTGTGTTGTGGGCTATTTTCCAGAACAACGCAGGTGGTGCATGGGACAACGCTAAGAAGTCTTTTGAGAAAGGTGTAGAAATTGAAGTAAATGGTAAAAAAGAAATCTTCTACAAGAAATCAGATCCGCATAAAGCAGCGGTTGTTGGTGACACTGTGGGTGATCCGTTCAAAGATACTTCAGGTCCATCCATGAACATCTTGATCAAGTTGTCTTGCTTGGTTGGTTTAACATTAGCTCCACTTTTGGGTTCTCACGGTGAAAACAATCATCAGCACGCAACGCCTGTTACTGCTACTGTTGCAATTGATGCAGCATTAACAGGAACATGGGATTTCGGTGCAGCGGATACCTTGACTTGGACCGGTAAAAAAGTAAGCGGGGATCACTTTGGCACTGTTCGTACATTAAGTGGCACACTTGTAATTGATAGCACCGGAGCAGTTAGCGGGACATTTGAAATTGACATGAAATCAATCGCAGTATCTGATATCGAAGACTCCGCGTCTAATGCTGATTTGGTTGGACACTTGAAGAATAGTGACTTCTTCGCGGTAGATTCATTTCCAACAGCTACTGTCACCGTGAAGAAGTTGACGAAGCTTAAGAACAACTACTTGGTTGAAGGAGATTTAACCATCAAGGGAATTACTAATCCCATTTCCTTTCCTGCCAAACTGAATACTGAAGGTAATGTCATTGCCGTAACTTCGGAATTAATATTCGATCGTACGCTTTGGAACATTACTTACAAATCGAAAAATGCTGTTGGTGCTATGGCCGATAAGTTTATTTATGATAACATCGCAATTGCCATGAACATTAAAGGAGAGAAAAAATAATCCCGTTCCACACACAAACAAAAAACGCCTCGGAAATTCCGGGGCGTTGTTGTAACCTGAGTAACGGTTTGCTTGTCTTTAGATATAAGTTGTACATTTAAATATAGGATCATCAACGTCATGAAAGCACCCGGAGCAAGCGTGGAGGCCATCTTGAAAAATGTCCCTGCAGATCGCGCTGAAGCGTTTAAAGAATTGCATCAAACTATTCTAAAAAATTTGCCGAAGGGTTTTGAATCCGGCATGAGTTATGGCGGACTCGGATATGTTGTACCGCATTCCATCTACCCTGCTGGCTATCATTGCAAACCTTCGGAACCATTACCATTTGCGGGAATTGCTTCACAAAAAAATTCCATCAACTTTTATCACATGGGTATTTATGCGAATCCGGAATTGTTGGATTGGTTCGTTAACGAGTACCCCAAACACTCCAAACAAAAACTGGACATGGGAAAAAGTTGTATCCGTTTCAAAAAACCGGAAGACATTCCGTATAAACTCATTGGTCAGTTGATGAAAAAAATGAGCGTGAAGCAATGGATTGATACTTATGAAGCGCAGTACAATCCAAAAACTAAAGCCTCGAAAAAGTCTGTGAAGTAACTGATGGCATTCCAAATGCTTTGCAGCTCGATACAAAACATCACACGATGAATTTAGTTTCCTATTTCCAAACACTTGCTCCACTAAGCCCAAATGCACAGCTTGCACTGGCGCCGCTCATCACTATACGCAAGTATCAAAAAAATGAAATCATCCAAGAAATCGGAAGTACTTGCCGCACATTATACATCGTTAAATCAGGTTGCGCACGAATATTCTATTTGAAAGACGGTAACGATATCACGGAACATTTTGCCATTCCCAACGAAATTATCGTTCGCGCGGAAAGTTTGTTTACCGGAAAACCAACATCCAAAGGCATTCAGGCTGTTATCGCAACTGTGCTTTATGCAATTGATTCAGTTTCCTTGTTCCAACTATACGATCAACATCATGATATTGAGCGGCTGTTCCGCATTATCTTCGAACAAGAATACGTGAATACAATAAATCGTTTGGAAAGCTTGCAATTCCGCGCTGCTAAAGAACGTTATCTCGATCTTCTAAAGAACACTCAATACGTTCAGCAGATTCCGTTAAAATACATTGCCTCTTATTTGGGTATCACACAAGTTTCACTCAGTCGGATACGGGCCGAAATCAGCTGATTATTTATCATATGTAAAATGTTTTGCAGTTCGCTCCTACGAATTTTGTAATAACATTTTACAACATGACACCCGCTACATCCAACATAAAACTCGGACTGAAAGAAAATTGGAAGCAATTTTCCATGTTGATGCTCATCAACGCCTTTGTTGGTGGTATGGTGGGAATGGAAAGAACTATTATTCCAGAATTTGCAGAAAGTGAATTTGGAGTATCTTCTAAAACAGCGATGCTTTCTTTTATCATCGCATTCGGAATCACAAAAGCCATTGCCAATTATTATACCGGGCGGCTGGCCAACCGTATTGGACGGAAAAACTTATTACTGGTGGGTTGGTTGATTGCTATTCCCGTTCCGTTCATTTTAATCTATGCGCCACAGTGGAATTGGGTAATTGCAGCCAATGTTTTGCTAGGTATCAGTCAAGGTGCGACGTGGAGCAGCACGGTTGTTATGAAGATCGATTTGGTAGGAGAAAAAGATCGCGGACTGGCCATGGGACTGAATGAATTTGCAGGCTATGTGGCTGTAGGCGTCGTTGCTTTTCTTACCGGATATATCGCGCACAGCTTTGGCATTACTCCTTATCCGTTTTATATCGGAATAGCCCTTTCCATAATTGGATTCATAATAACATTCATTTGGATAAAGGACACAAGAACACATGCAACGCAGGAGAATGCAATGAGTCGAGGCGTTGAATTAAAAAATGTATTCGTTGAAACAACCTTTCGCAATAAAACCCTAAGTTCAGTTACTCAAGCCGGCTTGGTGAATAACCTGAACGATGGAATGATATGGGGGTTGCTTCCTGCACTACTCTTTGCCATGCAATACGACAATAAGCAAATCGGTATAATTATTGCCATATATCCCACGGTTTGGGGGATCAGTCAGCTGTTTACCGGAAAGATGGCGGATGTGTATTCTAAAAAAAAGCTCCTATTTTGGGGTATGCTTTTACAAGGAATTGCCATTATTCTTCTGCCCGTTGCAGAAACTTTCATAGCCTTTATTTTAATTTCAGTAGCACTTGGTTGGGGTACTGCTATGGTTTATCCTACATTTCTTACCACCATCGCGCAGGCTACTAATCCTGTACAACGTGCTGAAAGCATTGGAACATTTAGACTGTGGCGTGATCTCGGATATGCCTTTGGAGCGGTTCTTTCCGGAATCATCGCAGATCAGTTTGGAATAAGATATGCCATCGTCGCTATTGGTATGATCACTATCATATCTTCTCTTGTTATCCAATTCCGGATGCCGAATGAACTGCGTGCACAATAAGTCGTGATTTATCTTAACTTTCATCAATATTGGCTTTGATGAAAAAAATTCAATCCATTGATGAATACCATGCAGCTCAGCCAAACAACGCACAAGAGCTGCTGCAACAACTGCGCGAGTGTGTTCGTAAAGCAGCTCCACATGCAACTGAAGTGATCAGTTACGGTATGCCGGCTTTCAAACAAAACAAAGTGTTGGTGTATTATGCTCTATACAAACATCACATCGGATTTTATCCGCACTCCTCGCCTATTCAATTTTTCGAAAAAGAACTTCGTCCTTACAAAACATCAAAAGGGGCTATTCAATTTCCGTTCAACAAACCACTACCGCTAACGCTCATTCGAAAAATCGTAAAATTCAGACTTCATGAAGATGCGCTATTGACCGTTCCGAAAAAATATGACACCACCAATATACCCGAAGACGTCATTCATTATCATAAGTTACTACAAGCAGAATATAGGGAAATTGCAGACAACTTGCTCGCACTGATTAACGCAGATCTCAAAACAGCAAAGTGTAAAGTGTGGCATGGTCACCCTGTTTGGTTTATAGATGATAATCCCATTGTTGGATATAATCTACAAAAACGCGGTATGCGATTGATGTTCTGGAGCGGCGCCGATTTCAAAGAAGCAGACTTAAATGTAGTTGGTGCTAAATTTAAAGATGCGTCCATATTTTACACAAAAACCGTCGAGATCAGCAAAACAATGCTGAAACGCTGTCTGAAAAAAGCAGCAACTATACAATGGGACTAAAAGAACATTGTAAAACGAAAAGGGAAGCTGGTGCGGATCAACTGAGTATTGACTTACAGGACTACAACTCAATAAAAATTGTTAATCGCGCAGGTTAGATTCATTTCGTGAATACATTTGTTAGGAACTATTGATCCGGCACAACATGACATTTGCAAAATATCCTACACTGGTATGAGCTCATATAAAATTCAGTTAATCGAGACAGGGGTTGCGTTCCTCGTATTCTTGACACTTCGCTTTACTACACAATACTTTGTGCGGATTACGGTGGTAAAATCCTTATTAAAAAACAACGAACGTAAAGACGTTACACGACTGATCAATCTTATTCTTTTCGTCGTCTTCACCATTATTATTGTTGCTATCTGGAGTGTGAAACAAGACCACATCCTGGTAGTTGCCACTTCTTTACTTACGGTTTTCGGTGTCGCTTTATTTGCAGAAATGTCAATCTTATCGAACATCACGGCGTGTTTGATCTTGTTCTTTCAGCATCCGATAAAGGTGGGCGATACAATTTGCGTCTTGCACGAAGGCTCCGAAGTAGAAGGCGAACTCATTGACATTACTTACTTTTTTCTTTTCATCAAAACGTCGCATCGCGGCATCCTCACAATACCAAATTCCGTTCTGCTTAAAACATCGTTCTACGTCATCAGCAAAGACGATGCTAAACCGCAATAAGATGCAACGTTTACTTATTGCGATAGCAGCCATATTCATTGGTCCAACAGTGGCATATGCACAACTGCCGGATCTTGGATCTTGGAATATCGTTAATATCAAATACAACCATGATACAGCTTGGAGTGCGTTCGGTGAAGCACAATTGCGTTCCTTAAAATTTTACGACCACTTTCACTATTACGAATACAAAGGCGGTATTAATTATCGCTATAACAAACAGCTGCAACTCACACTAGCTGCGGGTTCATATCAAACCTATCGCGAAGGCGGGAATTTTGTTACACCCAAAAATAACGACGAATTTCGCCTGTGGCCGCAAGTATTGCTCAATCAGACAATCGGAAAAATTCGCATCGAACAGCGTTATCGCGCTGAACTACGATTCACATCCGCAGGGTATCGCAATCGCTTTCGGTATCGCGTTGGAGTTTCCTATAATTTTTGAAAACGCAATAACAGACCTTCCAAATATCAAATTAGCGCGAACAACGAGCTCTTTTTCACCAATCATGAACCGTACTTCGAACGAAACAGAAGTCAAGTTACAATTATATACAAGGCCACTAAGCACGTTGCATTGCAAATCGGCTACTTGCACCAATTCGATTATCGCATCAACGATGAAACCGGTCGTGACTTTTTGACCATAGGCTGGTATTACGAAATTGATCGTAACCGCGATTAGGAAATGAACCAACTTATAACAACCTCATAAATTCGATAGTTGAAAAACGAATGCTTAACTTTACAAGCAGGTCCAATACTGCACACCACGACGAAAAAACAGCGAAGATGAAATTCGCTTCGGTCTATCCTTTGTACGTTTCTAAAGTGACTAAAAAAGGGCGAACAGAAGAGGAATTATTACAAGTAATAATTTGGCTCACGGGATACAGCACAAAGCAAATTCTCGAGTTTGCTACAAGTAACAACTCCTTCGAATCATTCTTTCGCAATGCAGAAATTCACCCCAAAGCGAATAAAATTACAAGAGTCATTTGTGGTTATCGTGTTGAAGAGATTATGAATGACTTAACACGTCATGTGCATTATTTGGACAAATTAGTAGACGAGTTGGCAAAAGGTAAAACCATGGAAAAAATTCTCCGTTCGTGACCTTAATTTCTTGAATAAATAAAGCACATAAACTATTCCCCCATGAACTTAAAACAACTGCATACCACACCCAAAGATGTTTCGGCAATTCCTGTTTTCCAAAATGCAACCGGCAGTGCAATTGCTATCCGGATTGCTGCACATCAACAGTTAAAGGAACATATCACAAAAACTCCTGTACTACTGTTAAATATAGAAGGACATGTCAAATACGAAGACGAAAATGGTGTGCGCCAAGAATTGTTACCCGGCGACTTTCATGCCATAGAGCCCAACATAAAACATTGAGTGAATACAATTACAGAGTCGCACTTGATTTTAATCAAATAATAGTATTCCGATCACTAACCTGCTTAACATGACCATCATTAGTATTAGCGCCACCATCAATAAGGACATTAAGACAGTTTGGAACAACTACACAAAACCGGAACATATTACGGGATGGAATTTCGCCAACGACGATTGGTGTTGCCCAAGTGCAGAAAATGATCTGCGTGTAGGCGGAAAATACAGCGCACGCATGGAAGCAAAAGATGGTAGTTTCGGATTTGATTTCGAAACAACCTATGATGAAATTATTCCGTATCAACTGATTCGTTACACCATGGCAGATGGGAGAAAAGCATCAATACTGTTTTCTGAAAACAATTATACAACTACCGTAACCATCAACTTCGAAGCTGAAACCATAAATTCAGAGGACCTGCAGCACCAAGGATGGCAGGCCATTCTTAACAATTTCAAGTCTTATACAGAAACACACTAACTACAATATTTAAATCATCTACTACAAAATGACGAACCTTAGTATAGTTTTTATCTATATCGTTCCCTATAATATCAATTAGATTTACTACTCTTATAGTTGTAAAATTGCATTGCTCTTCAATTAAACGTACCTTGAGAGCAACACAGTTAATACACACAACCTAAATTCGAATACTATGAGTCAGGAAAAAACAGGCAAATGTCCATTTCATCATGGTGCAAATGTAACAACAGAAGTTACCGTAACGGATTGGTGGCCGACAACCCTTAATCTGGACATTCTTCACCAACACGATTCGAAATCCACGCCAACGGAATCCAATTTCGATTACGCAGAAGAATTCAAGAAATTGGATTTCAATTCACTGAAAGAAGACTTAAAAAATTTAATGACTGAAAGCCAAGATTGGTGGCCGGCGGATTGGGGGCACTATGGTGGCTTAATGATTCGTATGGCTTGGCACGCAGCAGGAACGTACCGTGTAGCGGATGGTCGCGGTGGAAGTAATACCGGCAACCAACGTTTCGCACCTTTAAACAGCTGGCCGGACAATGGTAACCTCGACAAGGCGCGTCGCTTGTTATGGCCTATCAAAAAGAAATACGGTAACAAGATTTCATGGGCCGATTTATTTATTCTTGCAGGTAACATGGCTTATGAATCCATGGGCTTCAAAACATTTGGTTTTGCTGCAGGGCGCGTCGACATCTGGCAACCAGAAAAAGACATCTATTGGGGATCAGAAAATGAAATGCTGGGCAAAGCGCGCTATGCTAAACCGGGAGATTCTGAGTCATTGGAGAATCCTTTGGCTGCCGTGCAAATGGGACTCATTTACGTTAATCCGGAAGGTGTTGACGGCAAACCTGATCCATTGCGCACTGCCCAAGATGTTCGAACAACGTTTAAGCGTATGGCGATGAACGATGAAGAAACGGTAGCATTAACAGCCGGCGGTCATACAGTTGGTAAAGCACATGGCAATGGTGATGCATCGAAACTCGGACCAAATCCTGAAGGTGCAGATGTCCATACACAAGGCTTCGGTTGGATGAATCCTGAAGGTAAAGGAAACGCTGAGCATACCGTAACTAGCGGTTTAGAAGGCGCTTGGACCTCAACACCTAACAAATGGAATCACACGTATTTTCGCTTGCTACTCAATCACGATTGGGAACTGAAGAAAAGTCCTGCAGGAGCATGGCAGTGGGAGCCGATAAACATGAAAGAGGAAGACAAACCGTTGGATGCTCACCTTCCAAACGTGCGTCGTAATCCTATTATGACAGACGCTGATATGGCGATGAAAATGGATTCCGAATACCGAAAGATTTCAGAACGTTTCCATAAAGATCCGTCCTACTTCGAAGAAGTATTCGCGCGTGCGTGGTTCAAATTAACACACCGCGATCTCGGACCAAAATCAAGATACCTGGGCCCTGATGCACCAAAGGTTGATTTGATATGGCAAGACCCTGTGCCAACAGTTGACTACGCACTTTCTGAAAAGGAAATTGAAGACTTAAAAAAACAACTGTTGAATTGCGGCTTAACACCAACCGAACTCATAGTTACTGCTTGGGATAGTGCGCGCACGTTCCGTGGTTCCGACTTCCGTGGAGGAGCAAATGGCGCACGCATTCGCCTTGCACCACAAAAAGATTGGGCCGGTAACGAGCCTCAGCAATTACAAAAAGTATTGAATAAGTTGCAGGAGCTACAAGCTACGTTAGCGAAAAAAGTGTGCATTGCAGATTTGATTGTGCTAGGCGGAACAGCTGCTGTTGAGCAAGCTGCGCATCAAGCCGGTGTAAAAATTACCGTTCCGTTTACAGCGGGTCGCGGTGATGCCACACAGGAAATGACGGATGTAGAATCTTTTGCTGTATTGGAACCGATTCACGATGGTTACCGCAACTGGCTGAAGAAAAATTATACTGTGCAACCGGAAGAGTTACTACTCGACCGCACACAACTCATGGGTCTTACAGCTCCTGAAATGACTTGCCTCATTGGCGGCATGCGTGTACTTGGCACTAACCACGGCGGTTCTAAACACGGTGTATTGACAGACCGAGTTGGTGTACTGAGTAATGATTTCTTCGTAAATCTCACTGACATGAACTACACGTGGAAACCGGTAGGTGAAAACCTGTATAACATTGTTGATCGCAAAACAGGTGCAACCAAATGGACAGCAACGCGTGTTGATTTGGTATTCGGCTCCAACTCCATATTACGTGCATATGCTGAATATTATGCACAGGATGACAACAAAGAAAAGTTTGTTCAGGATTTCGTGAAAGCGTGGGTTAAGGTTATGAACGCGGATCGTTTCGATTTGAAATAATTTAGCTGCGGCAATTCAACGGCTTCAGTATTGAGCACGTTTGTAATTACTTATTTTTACAAGGAATAATTACAGACATCATCTCTTACTGAAGCCGTTTTTTTATTTGCCAAATGCACACCAATAGCAACGATGCATTAACACAACATCTTCGCGAATTATTTGAGTACAATTCGAATTGTAACCAACAAGTAATTGAATTAATAAATTCCAATCCTGACACGTGTCCGCAAAAGGCTGTTTCATTATTACATCATACTCTTAACGCTCACCATATCTGGAATGCCCGAATCAAAGGCATTGCAAGCCAATTTGGCGTATGGGAAATTCATGCGTCAGAGCAACTTCACCTAATAGACAAGGATAATAAATCGGTCACAGAGACCATTATACTCCATTCACAATTCGTTTCTTCTGTCTCCTATCAAAACATGAAGGGTGAAACATTCACCAATGCAATCGTCGACATTTTATTTCACATCATTAACCATAGCACTTACCACCGCGGACAAATTCAAAGCGAATTGAAAAATGTCGATATTTCGCCGGCAAGTCTTGATTACATTTTTTATAAACGTACAGTGCTTTGAGAATGCCACATCGTTTACCCCATTTACTTATAATTCTGTCTGTTGTGGTGAGCACCTTCATGCATGCTCCGCATTTACCTAAAGATCTTGTAAGTATTCATGTGTGGCGGCAAACCCAAACGCAAAGCACCATCGACAATTTTTACGAAGAAGACATGAATATCGTCAATCCTCGTAAAAACGATCGGGGCAACGGAGACGGAATTTTTCGAATGGAATTTCCGCTGATGCAATGGATGATTGCCATGTTGTATAAAATTTTCGGATCGCACTTAATAATTACGCGACTCTTCCTTTTCCTCACGGGAATTATTGCAATTATTGGCTTGTATCAGCTGCTTTTGGCGCTCTTCAGCCATTCTTTGGCCGCAGCTGCCGGAGCTTGGACATTCTGTTTTTCACCGGCTTTTTTTTATTACACGATCAATCCGTTGCCGGATCTATTTGCATTGTGTTTCGGCATCTGGGGGCTCGCACTATTCTTCCGTTACGTTCAAAACAATAAAACTACTTTGCTCCTGCTCTCCGGTTTTTTTATCGCAATCAGCGGATTGTGCAAACTTCCTTTTATCCTGCTGTACGCAGTTCCCGTAACTTATTTCATTCAACAATTTATTCGAACAAAATTCAGCACACAAGAATTTCCGGTTTGGATCGCAACATTCGCTTGGGTGGCTCTACCTGCGGCCTGGTATGTAACTGTAATTCCTACTTGGCATGGCAATGTTATTGTTAAGGGAATACTCGATAATCAGGATTCAGTTCAACGGTTACTGCATTACCTCAATCATAATCTTATTTCCACCCTTCCTGAATTGCTGGTTGGTTACGGCGCAATGCTGTTCTTTATTACAGGAATTATTTTTACGTTTCGAAATAATGTACACAGGAATCGATTGTTTTGGCCAATTGCGAGTTGGTTAATCCTGTTTCTCGCCTATTATATATTCGAAGCTAACGCCATCGGCACCGTTCATGATTATTACTTGTTCCCAATTATCCCGTTATTGTTTATAGTTGTTTCCTACGGCATGATGCAGTTGCTCAAATTTCACAATTCAGTCTCGCACATTTTAATTCCATTGCTACTTTTAATCATTCCTATTACTTGCTATTTGCGCATGCAAAGTCGCTGGAACGTCGACAGTCCGGGATTCAACAAAGATTTATTAGTATATAAAAATGAATTACAACATATTGTTCCTGACGACGCAGTAGTTATCGCAGGAAATGATGAATCGCATTTTATCTGGTTTTATTATCTACACAAAAAAGGCTGGGCGTTCTATCCTGAACCTGATACAGCGCAACTGCACGAAATGATTAATAAGGGTGCTCAATTCTTGTATACCGATTCCGAAAAAATTAAAACGCAACAAGAATTTCAACCGTTTCTAAGTGAAGAAGTAGGCAAATTCGGGAGCATCACCGTATTCGCACTCTCAAAAAGATGAACAAGTAATTCGTACTTTTGACATGGCCGGATTCGAATGACATCAGGTTGTTGAATACGGATTTCAAGTTTACACTATGCACGAAAGATATACCAACCGCGAACGTTATTTTCAGGAACAGAGTTTCACAACTGAGCGTTTTGTAATTCCCTTCATTCGCGAAGTAGCCCCTGTTACTCCGGAATCAAAAGTTTTAGAAATCGGAAGTGGCGAAGGCGGCAACTTGAAACCCTTTGTAGACATGGGATGTTTGGTGTACGGCATCGATTTATCGACGAGCAAAATCGCGAATGGAATTAAGTTTTTCGAGAATCATCCGAACAACAAGAATATCAAACTCATTGCCGAAGACATTTATAAAAGCGATTTATCAAGCTTGCCGAAGTTTGACATCATTATGCTTCGTGATACGTTGGAGCACATTTACGATCAGGATAAATTCCTGGAACACCTGAAAAATTTCATGGCTCCGGGCGGTAAGGTTTTCTTGGGATTTCCGCCGTGGTACATGCCATTCGGTGGTCACCAGCAAATCTGCGAAAGCAAGTTCCTGCGCAAATTGCCTTACTTCCAATTGTTGCCGCGTTTCATGTACAAAGGGATACTTAAAATGTTTGGTGAAAGTGAAGCAAAAATCACCAATCTTATGGAAGTTTGTGATACACGTATTTCAATAAATCGCTTCAAACGCATCATCAAAAAACGCAACTTCACCATCGAAAAGGAAACGTTTTACATGATCAATCCGAACTACGAAGTGAAGTTCAATTTGAAAACTCGCGCCTTACCCAAAATCCTGAACATCCCGATTTTACGCGACTTCATAACGACAACCTATTACTGCGTTATTTCCTTATAACGTTGATCTGATTTTAGCTTACGTTGCGCATAAATCCTAATGTTTTTTCCTGAACATTACGGTCTATATCGTTTCCGTAATTAAAAACATCGGTTAATACCATAGGTTTCGCATACTCCATTGGGATATTCAATTCATGTGCTAGAGCAGCTACTTTATGCTCTTCCAGCTCATTAAATTCATAACGCGCGATAAGTCTTCCCTTTCTCAACAACGCCTTATCCAAAGAGGCCAACGGAGTATTAAATGTGCAAATAAATTGCAACTTGAAACAATCCGCAAGCAAGCCATCCGTCATGTTAAGCAAATTGGAAATAGCTTCATTACCGCCTGCCTTTCTGTCCATCACCACACTTTCTGCATCTTCTACGATGATGATTGAATTTTCATAATCCCGAACTATAGAAGTAAAATTCGGGGCACCCAATCGCTGCACAATTTCAGGTGAAAGAAAGATCACTCGCTTTTTCACCAATCCCGCTAAATAGCGTAAATACGTGGTTTTACCGGTGCCGGGTTTTCCATGCAACAGCACCAAACCTTTATCGTCCTGCGTATTGAGTCGCTCTAAAATACCGGCATGAATCGGTAAAAAATCGTCGTTATATTGTCTCTGCAAATCAACATTAGGTTCTTTAATTCGGAAAGGCGTTAAGTCCAAATTGCCGAAACTATTCTCCATTAATAAATGAATTTTTGCTCCTTTCTCTTCTTCCAGCTTAAATTGGTTAAACCATGCAAGTAAACTGTTAAGTTCTGCTACATTGGCCTTCGCATGGTGAAGAACATGAATACCTTCAACATCATCATAGCCTGAATTATAATACACCGCGATAAACGGAGCAATTTCCACATAAGCTGTACTTACCGCTCGCTTGTCATCACGAACATCAATAGCGGACGAAACAATAGAATAGTACTGATCTTCCGGATATTGCTTCAAGAATTCTCTAATCGATTTGCGCGCCCTGATTCCGGAGATATAATATTTGGACGCCGTTACGCCCCAACGCGAACTGAATAAATAGAATGGCTGCAGATAACGAGCCCTCTTGAACATCTTTAACAACTGCACATTATCTTGCCGGGGATGAAATGAGAAATTCTTCATACAAATTGATTTAGATGATTGCGTTCCCCGACATAACGGCAAAAGATTCAGAAAGTGACTTTCGCAGCGAAACAATTCTACATCAGGGATACTGTGCGAAGTACGTACATCAAATCCCGAAATCAAGCGCTGTTAACAACAATAAAAGTGCTGAGTGATAGTTAACTATAAATTCTTAACACTGTTGCTTTATTCCCGGTAACAACAGTTTGAGAAGGTCTTTTTGCAGCAATAAAAAAGAGCAACTTTCGTTGCTCTTTCCTTTAAAATAAACCGTTGATTTCGGCGTCTATCTTTCGGATAATCTCACCCAAATGCTCAGGGTTTTCGGAAAACTTATTTTCATCTACGTCAATCACTAACAACTTACCGGATTCGTAAGTAGAAATCCAGGCTTCATAACGTTCATTCAGACGCTTCAAATAATCAATACGAATAGCATTTTCGTAATCACGACCGCGTTTCTGAATTTGAGCCACCAACGTAGGTACTGATGCGCGTAAATAGATCAACAAATCAGGAGCTTGTATTAACGACTCCATCAAACGAAACAAGGAAAAATAATTTTCAAAATCGCGCGTGGTCATCAAGCCCATTGAATGCAAGTTCGGCGCAAAAATATGCGCATCCTCATAAATTGTACGATCTTGAATAACCGCTTTCCCTGATTTGCGAATATCGAGTTGTTGAGCGAAACGACTATTCAAAAAGTAAATCTGAAGATTAAACGACCAACGCTGCATGTCTTCGTAGAAGTCCGCCAAATAAGGATTTTCATCCGCATCTTCGTAATGTGCATGCCACCCGTAATGCTTTGACAATAACGTGGTAAGCGTGGTTTTTCCCGAACCGATATTTCCGGCTACTGCTATGTGCATAGTGTGTTATAAATTATTCCGATTACTCGGTGTGTGTTGCGCTAATGTAGCAAAAAAGCGGCGTCCTACACAACGTGATTTATTCACAAATCACGTCATGATACGATCTTCATCCGACATCTTGGTATCAATCGCATCGCGTAAACCGTTACCCAATAACATGAAAGCCAATACCACGATCATAATCGCAATACCCGGAAGCACTGCCAGGTACGCATCACCGGTGAGAATATATCCTTTATACTCGCTGATCATCATACCCCAAGATGGTGTTGGACGTTGCACTCCAATTCCTAAATAACTTAATCCTGCTTCAATCAAAATCGCGGAGGCAAAGTTGTTCGCAGATATTACAATCACAGGACCCATTACATTAGGCAACACGTGCTTCCAGATAATACGACTGTTGCGATAACCTAATGCACGTCCGGCTTCAATAAATTCTTTTTCACGCACACTTAAAATTTGTCCACGCACCACACGAGCGGTTTCCACCCACATGGTCAAGCCTACTGCAACGAAAATCGGGAAAATGCCTTTACCCAAGACCAAGGTAATTGCAACTACAAGCAACAACGTAGGAATGGACCAAACAACGTTGATAAACCACATGATCAGATCGTCTACCCAACCTCTGAAAAAGCCTGCCAATGCTCCCATCAAAACGCCGATAACAATAGAAATTCCTACAGAAATCAACCCTACAAATAATGAAATCCGCGATCCGATCATTAATCGACTAAGCAAGTCACGACCAAAATGATCCGTACCTAAAATAAATGACTTATCAATGATATTGGATTTCATTTCCTCCCGCAATTCCTGCACGGTCTTGTGTATTTTGCGCGTTTCTCCGTACGCATAGAATTCTACATATCCATTCACTGTATCATTTACAACAGGAAAAGCAGGATTGATCGCATATAAGGCATCGGCCAAATTATATCGCCAGATTTTCCCTACTCCTGGGTTTTCGTGATATTCCTCCCACAGTATATCGTTCTTTTCGAAACGATAAAACTTATACGCGTGGTACTCATATTCTCCGGGCTTACCGAATGACATTGTGCTGAAAAAATTCCCATCAGAAGCAGGATTATTCTTCTTCAACGCTATGAGTTGACATTCGAAGCCGGGCTTTTGAATGCTGATTTCTTCAATGTGTGTAGATGCATCGGGTGATGAGTCGGGTGTAATTAAGTAACCCAACATCGCAATTACCATCGTCACTGCGATGGTAATAATACCAAACATCGCGGGCTTGTTACGTTTTAAACGCTGCCACGCAAAGGCCGTTAAGGAGTTGGACTTCTTGGTTGCCATTTTAACGCTTGTACTCACGCCCTTTCCAATGATAACTTCCTGTTAAAGCAGTGATGCCGACATAAACCGCTAAATACGGATAAACCAATGCGACACGAAGAACAGAAATAAATCCCGGAGAAGGATGTGTTTCAAATGCAGCTAAAGATAACAACAAAACATCGATTACATACTTCGCCAACCACAACCCCACATAATACCAATTTCCGCTCAACGCCAACAATACAGGTAAGACTAACACCTGAAAAATATGCCCAACTCCAATGATCGCTATTATTCCGCTCATAAATCCTGCAGGATAAGCCCGCGCTTTCGAAATCCAACGTTTCCGCTGATTTACGAACGAATTCCAACTCTTTTCAGGAATAGCATAAACCGGGTTCTCCGCATCAAATACCGTTGCAATTCCATGACGCTGTGCTGCAACAAGTTTAAAAATATCATCTCCTCCCGGAAAAGCACCGTTGTCCGAATCAAGCAAACGAGCCACCAAACCGCGGGAATACGCCATGTTCGCAGCATTCATACTTACCGGTTCATATAAATTGCTGTAACCCGCATTAAGTCTTGCAATTGCTGAAAACTCGATTTGCTGCAATTGCTCCACAAACGTCCCTTCTCCGGCTTGGCATAAAACAGCGCCTCCGTATAATTGATCTTTTCCTGAGTTCCAACTTACGATTCGCTGCAGCCAGCCCTGAGGATGCACAACATCGGCATCCGTTACAACGATTAGCGCCCCGTTAGCAAATTGCTCTGCGTATCGTATGGCCGACTTCTTCCCGGTTAAATTATCAGCCAAGTGAAGAATTGCAATTCCGTCAATGCCTGCAAATGTTGATAATTCCCGCGCCGTGCCATCTGTAGAGTGATCATTAACAATGATTATTTCTTTGTTGCGATAATTCTGTTCTAACAGATTTAGAACAACCCGTTTCACGCAATGTTCTTCATTACGCACCGCAAGAATCACGGTTACGGCAACGCTTTCATCTTCAAATTTAGGGGATGTAATAGCTCGGCGCATCAGTAATGCTGGCGCATTTACTAGCAGATACAACATGATCAGTACTACAGCAACTAATACCATCTCACTCTCCGTTCTCGCGGTTAACTAATAATAATATCGCGCCAAAACCTGCAGGGACGACAACATTAACGATCCACAATAAAGACGCCGAAATTATTGCGGCTTCTTCAGATATACCCAAAGCTCCTGCAACTATACCCGAAACTGTGCCGCGAACTACAATTTCTGTCCATGCAAATGTTGGAATTACAGTAACGAAGAAATATACCAATACAGCACACTGCAAAGCTTCGGCCAAACCGCAAGAAGAAAAAGCTGAAAGTAATATAGCTAGCTGGATGGAATATATAGTAAATCGAATGATAGTAAAAGATGCTGCCCAGCTTAATCGCTTACCGGGAATTTGTGTTGCACTTTTAATCGCATTTAACCACGACTTGGGAAAAATAAATAGTATAGAAAATGGAATTATAACGACAACGGCAAGCAGTGGGAATAAGTGGTCAGTTGATGTAACAAGTTGAAAAATATCATCATGAAAAATCAATATTGGCAATGCTACCAACGTTGTAACGAGAACTTGCAATATGCCTCCAATTCCCGATACAATACCTGCGGCGACACGATATTGCTCCGGCATAAATAATACACGACCAACGAATTCTCCCATTCGATTGGGAGATGCGAGTGCCGTCGTAAATCCTGACAATACTCCTTTAAGAGCAGTTAAAAAATTGATGTGTTGAACATGCCTGACGAGTGTTTTCCACCGAAAGGTTTCCATTGCAATGTTCACCGGCAACAAAAGAACTACTACTAGCAATGGCAGTGTATAAACGTCGGGCGACAAAACAACATCCTTAAATAAAGCAGCATGTTGTGCAATACGCGTACTCACATAGTACAAAGCAATAAGTACTATTGCTAACTTTAACCATTGAATTACGCGTTGTTTGATGTGAGTCACAATGAGTAAATGTAACAAAGTACATGGCAATTCCTGCGAACGATTCGCGTCGTAACAACGATCGCATTATACTTGGAGTAGATCCCGGAACGAACATTCTCGGATTCGGTGTAATTGCTGTTACCGGCAATGCTATTCGTTTGCTGGATATGGGTGTTTTGAAGCTTGATAAAATAGCCGATCATCCTCAAAAATTGCAGCGAATTTTTCGTGAAGTAGAACGACTGTCTGAACTTCATTTGCCGGACGAGTTTGCCATCGAAGCGCCTTTCTTTGGCAAGAATGTTCAGTCTATGTTGAAGCTAGGACGCGCGCAAGGTGTTGCAATTGCGGCATCTATTAATAGAAATATTCCTGTTTTCGAATATTCCCCACGTAAAATCAAGCAATCCATTACAGGCAATGGAAATGCTTCTAAAGAGCAAGTAGCTGCCATGTTACACAGTCTCTTGAAATTTCAGGAAAAACCGGAATTTCTAGATGCCACAGATGGATTGGCGGTGGCGGTGTGCCATTTCTTTCAAAATAAAATGCCGAGTGCAGCCGGCAAGTCGAAAGACTGGAGTGCATTTATAAAAAATAACCCTGGAAGAATTAAAGGTGGTTAAATTGATTCCGGTAACGCTTCTTTAATCATCGCTTGCAATTCTTTCATGCGCGCTTCATCAACCTTTATTTTAGGTCGAGTAAAATTAATGTCATCTGCAGAATTTATGGGAACCAAATGCAGATGCGCGTGCGGTACTTCCAAACCAACAACCGCTAATCCGATACGATTGGAGGTCAAGACTTCTTGCATCGCGCCTGCAATTACTTTACCGAAGCGAAACAACTCGGCGTAATCCTCTGCAGGAAGATCATATATGCGATCAACCTCCTTTTTAGGAACGACCAATACATGTCCTTCCACTAATGGAAATACATCTAAAAATGCCAGACAACGTTCGTTTTCCGCAATCTTATACGATGGTAAATCACCGTTAATGATTTTGGTAAATATGCTGGCCA
Source organism: Bacteroidia bacterium (assembly GCA_044344795.1). GTDB lineage: Bacteria > Bacteroidota > Bacteroidia > Palsa-965 > Palsa-965. The sequence continues at coordinate 52,080 of JBIJCF010000020.1, forward strand.
TTAGCGGGAAATATCAAGAATTTCAAACTTCATCGTACCGGAAGGAACGACTACATCCGTCACATCGCCAACTTCCTTACCCAACAAACCTTTAGCAATAGGAGAATTCACGGAAATTCTGCCGGTTTTTAGATCCGCTTCATTTTCCGGAACTAAGGTGTACGACATCTTCGCGCCGGTTTTCACATTTTTGATGGTCACTTTGCATAAAATATACACACGCGATGTATCCAATTGCGATTCATCCACGATACGCGTATTGCTCAACAACTCTTCCATCTTCGCAATTTTCATTTCTAGCAATCCCTG
>JBIJCF010000001.1:0-173848 GCA_044344795.1 Bacteroidia bacterium
TCTTTAGCGGCATCGTACTCGGCGTTCTCCGACAAATCACCTTTGTCTCGCGCTTCCGCTATTTGAGCCGAAATGCTAGGGCGCTCTTTAGTCTTCAGGTAATGTAATTCTTCCTGCAATTTCTTAAGACCTTCCTCGGTAACGTAATTGATCTGTCCCATATGTTGTGCGAATTAATTAACAGAAAAGAAGTCCCGGCATAACCGGGACTTCTCCTACAAATTTAATAAAAGTTATTATACTTTCCTTACAGGCTCAAACGTACGCCGAAGCTATGTACACCTGAGAATGGATTTGTTGTGCGATAAGAATAATCAACACCGAATGTTGAACCTTTCTTACCAAAAGGTAATTCCACGGTAGCACCGAAAGATGGTCCTGTAAACGCAGTAGTACGATTATCATCAGAAGTAATACCTTCTTCGTAATCATAACCCGCACGTACCATCAGCATCGATTTCCATGCATACTCAGCACCCACACGGAACTGATCTTTAGAGAACGAGTTCGATGTGAAAGTTCCTGCCATGGTCAAACGATGATTTTTCATGGAAGCGCTATCCTGTGAAAAATACAAATCATAAGAACCTGCAATGTTAACTTGTGTTGGAAGATCGAAATCCTGTGAACGCTGCTCAAGACTCATAGCGTAGTTACCGCTGGGAGAAACGCCACGGAAACTCAAACCGTCACCGGTAAACTTCATACGCGGGCCTACATTACGCAAGGAAATACCGAACTTAATGTGCTCGTATTTACCTGTAACATACTGAATACCTGCATCCAAAGCCAAACCGCGCGCTGCAACGTCCGCGATAGCCTGAGAAATACCTTTTACAACGATACCGCCGTAAATGTTCTCGGAAAATCCTTTCGCGTATGACAAACCGATATTTGTAAATGTCGGATTGAAGGTACCAATTCCACCTTCCGGAAGATCTACAGTCGTAATTGGAATTTCACCGAAATCCATGGACATTACACCCAAACCAATTACACCGGTTTCACCAACACGTTGCGTAAAGCCAAATGAATTGATATTTATACCGGTACCCACCAACCAGTTGGTGCGGCAAAACATCATTTCAGTGCGTGTAGTAAATGCGGTACCCGCAACGTTCATATACATGGCTTCTAAACCACGAGCACCAGCGTGGTTAGCACCTGCCCATCCTGAATTTCGTGCGTAAGGATTGATCAACAATTCTGTTGCTCCTGCCTGTCCGGCACGATCCTTATTTCCCGCCTTCAGAACTGATGCTGTTGAAAGCATCAGTCCGCAGGCTACGATTGGAATTAAAACTTGATGTTGTCTTTTCATGATCAGAACTTTCTAAATCAATACTTGCAATGTTCTATTAATACGCATCCAAATCAGCAGGACGCATTACGCCAAACCACTTCAGAATCTTCTCACCAACTCCTGGAACCTCAACGTGTACAATGTACAAGCCACTAGCCACAGGAATGTTTGCCTGGTTCTTCAAATCCCAGTCTACATATGTTTGAGGTGAATCTTTCGTGATGCGACGAACCATTGTTCCATTCACCGTGTAGATACGAATAGTACACTTCTCAGGAAGATTGGTAAACTTCACACGATTATCCAATTGGTTACGCTCGTACTCTGAATATGCATAGTACGGATTAGGTACAACGTTAATCAAATCCAATGCATTCTTTGCTGCGTCCAAATTAGCAGTTTGAACCTTCAGATCGTTCGTATTGAACGAGTACATCGGGTTATTACCGTTCTGAGGATTAGCAACAGAGTCTGTTGGCAATGCAGGGTTATTTGCGTTTGGCTGAATACCTGTCAAGTACTTCTTGTAAGGACGAGCTACGCGAATCTTAACCTTAACATCAGTTGGTAATACCGGATCTGACTGATAACCGTTTCCGAAATTCCATGTAGAGAATTCTTCATCCAACATTGGAACGTTAACCCACATCGCATCACGGAACACTTCCGTACGCTCAGTTGCTGCCGCAGAGGAAGTCATAATTTTCATGATCATCTGACCGCAATCATAAGCAGGAACGTCACGCAATTCATTTACCAGTGTTCCTGAAGGGAAACGTCCATTACCGTTGTGTCCGAATACGTAGATGTAATGCAAGCCACCCCAACGAGATTCAAACAAGTTACCCGTTTCTGTTGAAGTAGGATTCCATAACATATCGCGACCACGTTCAGCAACCATCGCAGAGTTCTCTGCAAACGCCATGTTCAAACGTTCGCCGGTCTCAACGTTAATTACATAACCCGGGAACCAGCTCATACCTGTTGCAGAAATGAAGTCCGCATCATTTGGATCATTAGATACTACACCGTCACCGGTACGACCGTATTTATCTACAGAAGGTGAATTGCGCACGAAGAACGCTTGTGTCAGACCTTGGTTCAATTGAGGGTTTGGACCAACTTCGAACACCGGTACACGCGACCATTTCGAACGGTCATTAGTGAACACCACGTCAATGCTGGAAACGTTTTCGAAACGGTTAGCCGCAGTTGTTGTTGCGTTCGGGAAGCCAGGACCAAATGCATAGCATGGTTGAGTTGCTGTTGGTGAAATATTATCAGCAACCAAACGGTAAGGACCCCAAGTTCCGTTCACAACTTTTTCGTAATTAGCATCTTCATCAATAAATGTTGCACCAATTGAGCGGTCGTTAAATTCTGCTACGCAAACACCGGTACCGCTTGTTGTACCCGCACGAATCCAGTTATACTCAGAGTTACTGTCGTCATCCTGAATACCATTCAACCAATCTTTAGTAGGATCTGTAAATGTAATCGATGATCCCAAGAAGCCATTCTGAATTGGATTTTGCTGCAAACCACTCGTAAAGCCCGGAGGATTTATTTGTGCTAAGGTAACTGACATGCCCAACTCCGGAATAATCTGCTCATTGAAATAAGTGCTATAAATATTCAAAGTGGTATCAGAACTCCATGAGCGAGTTACAGGTGAGGTCTGTGTCAGAACCCAACGTGCCGTATCAACAACAACAGGACGGTTATTCGGATTATTAATAATCTGAATAGTGAATTCACCTTCCGGAACATTCAATGGATCAATAACCTTAATGTTTATTGGACCTGCACCATTTTCGTAAGTAATCTGATCAACACGACTTGTTCCGCCGTTGTTTACCGTTGTTGCATTCAGAATTGCATCAATAGAAGATTGAGTCAATTCCAATGTATTCTGTCCGTTACCGGTTCCTTCCAAACGAGTCAGTTTAGGACCTGAACCATAAACGGCCTGTTGGTTGGTTCCACCCGCTTCCGGAGATGGAATGTGTGGAATTGCAGTATAAACCTTAATGTTACGACGACCAGCCAAGTAAGGCTTCTTTTGTCCGATGTTCGAAGGAGAAGTCGCGTTCAATGGGTCGAAGCTTACATCAGAGTATTGGATGTAATTATTATAGGCGTAAGACACAGCCATATAATAATACGTTTTGTGGTTGATCAGACGACGATCACCTGTAGCAAATGCATCTTCAGTGATCTGTAAAGAGTTGTAGATACCCTCATCATTCGCCTGCAAGGTCATATCCTTTGGAACGTCTGCATTCAATGTCTGATCGAATTCACGGTTCACCAAATTAGTAACTCCGTTCTTAACGTCACACTGATATACTAAACGCGCCTTGTCAGGATTGTATAAGTCTGCTGTAGTAACAGTCGCATCTTTCAACTGGAATACCTGATATCCCTCGAAGTTGTATGTAGTATCAATACCGGGAGCAACGTTACTATATACAATACCCGGATCGAACGCTTCGTAGCTGTTCAAGTAGTTGTTACCTGTTTCTTTATTCGATAAGTAGATCAACAATTCCTTGTCCAACTCTTGGAAAGTCATATCCGGAGCGTCCGGACCGTCCAATGTACGGAAACAGTTGTCGAATAAACGTTGTGCTTTATCATCTGTTACGCGCATCAATGCAACAGAAGCAGCAGGACCACCACTCGCTGCACGCGCCCAAACAGCTCCTACAGTAATGTAGTTAATTGCGCCAGGTTGCAATGTAAATGGACCTGCAGATTGCAACATACGACGGTCAGCAGGAGTGTTACCTACAGAAGCCTCGTCCCACGCCGGCTGTGGCTGGAAATTCGTACCCCAACCTTGTGGATCGGTGTCTCCAGGGAACATGAAATCACAAACTAAAGAACCTCCGTAAGCGTTACCTCCATAGGTCAACGGAGAACCATCCTTCCAGAAACCTGAAAGGTAATTGTAGAAATGTGTTGCGTTTTCAGGGTTACCGATAATTGTAAAGTCATTGTTATAGTAAACAAACTTAGACATGATGATTTGCTCACCTACTTCATCCAGAATTCCGTCACGGTCATTATCTTTTCCATCACCCGGATCAGCAATTGGTCCTTCGAAGAAGTCCATCCCAATAGCGGGAGGATTAGCTCCATAAGTACCTAAAGTTGGCTGTGCAGAAGCACCGTCGTTGGCGTCACCGTTATAGGTATAACCCAAACCGCGAGCAACGTCACATCCTACATAGTCATCCAAATAGTCACCCAAATCAGCGTCTGTCCACTGACCAAAGTAGGTGTTATTCATGGCCACCGTAGAGCGATTGATAATTTTGTAAGAGTAGAAAGTCATGTTGTTGATTTCGTCATTCGTAGAGAAGGCGAAAGCTTGAGCATGAATTTCCAAACCAATTGCCTGAGCACCTGATTCAGAGTGTACGTTTCCTTTGTCGTTAAACACCCACCACAAGCACTGATCACCGTAGATCTGGTTCTTAGAGCAGCCTAAGTTACCGGCCACATCAAATGCAGGATAATCACCAGCCGTGTAATCGTAGAATCCGTCACCGTTAACATCAACGAATGGTGCAAGGTACTTACCTTGACCAAAAGCCGCATCACCGTTACCTGGCCAGTTCTGGATTACTAAAGGAACCGTGTATCCCGGAATCTGCTCTCCTTGGGTAAACGCATAGAAGTCCTCAACTTCTTTACGTGTAATTTTCCAGTGGCGATCGTAGCTATTACATACTGCACCTTCAATAGATACAGTAGTAGTATCTAATGGACCCGGCCAGAAATCGTTACCGGTCTGACGATAAGTCATCGCAGCAACTTTTAACTGTCCACCCGCATCCAAACCACCAATCCAAAGTGCGCCGGCAAACACGGAGTGTGCCTTGCTGCCTTTTGGAACTTCGTACTTGGCATTATTCAAGTCCCACCACATATCACCGCCGGTCATAATCGTTGTACGAACGTTATTGATTTCCAAGTCGGTTTTCGCCGTTGCAGGCGTACAAGATGCAGCTAACTGATCTTGCGTAGTGACACGCATACCACCATTTGGTCTACGTCCCCCGGACGCTCCATTCTCTCTTGCAGATGCAGCGATAGTCAAAGCCATCACCGCTGTGAGAGACCAAACATGAAGATTACGCTTGATTTTCATTTTACTTCCTTTTTTGTTTCTTACTAACTGAATTTCTGTATTGGGATCAATCACGCGTTCCTGTTTAGAAATCTAGCATTACACCCAAACGAATACGGCGAGGGATGCTGTAATTCGAAGGATTATTCACTTTTACTGTATACAAATCCATGAATGAAGTTGGATCGTTCTGAGCATTGATAATCTGTTGAGTCTGTGCTGCAGACAAATAACCATCATCATTTGCGTTACCGGTGTATCGATAAACGTTCAACACGTTACGAGTGTTCAATACGTTCAACACCTGCAAATAAATATTCAGGTTAGCCATCTTACGGCCATCACCTTCAGGTGTTCCACCCCAAGACAACTCCACGTTCTTATCGATACGTACGTCCATACGATACTGCCAAGGTAAACGAGAACCGTTAACAGAACCGTCCAAGTTTTGACGAGTAGCGATACCAAACTGCGCTTCAGGTGTTGGGTTAGACTGCTTGGTATAAGGTGTACCTGAACCTGCACGGAATACCACGTTAGCTCCAACGTTGTCAAACACACGAACAGAATTACCGTTTTTGCGTGTCCAAACAGGACCTGTATAGTTTTGACCTGAACCGAAACGGTAATCCACGTTAGCAACGATTGCATGACGCTGATCGAAATCCAACGGAATAGTAGTTCTCAAGTTAGGCTGTCCGGAGTTGATCAAGTTAGCGGCTTCAGTAGCACCGGAACCGGTACCGTCAGCGAACTGTAAGGTATAGCTTGCAGTTAACTGCACACCACCTGTACGACGCAAATCGTAAGCAACAGTGAAACCTTTAACAGTACCAAAGTCGATGTTACCAAATGTGAAGTAGTTAACCGGGTATGCGTAGTTAACTGCTACCGCCTGAATCATGTTACGCATTTCACGGTAGAAAGCAGTCAATGTGATTGCAGCATTCTTACGAGCTGACAAAGTCTGTGTGAAACCTAATTCATAGTCAGTAGTACGTTGTGGTTTCAAATCCGGGTTGTTGTTGAACAAACCAACACGGTTCTGAATGTAGTAATACTGAATAGGATCCAAACGGTAACCTGTTGTTGGACGCTGAGTCAATACGTCGTAGTGAGCGAAGAAATTAGCCTCATCAGAAATCGGGAATGCAAACGCGATACGCGGCATAAAGATCAACTGAGGATCGTAATCTTTAAATGCTTTAGAAGTTACTGCAGTTTGTGTGGGATCTACCAAGTAAGGAGTGATACGACCGGTAGTAGTAGCTTGTGCCAATACTGCAGGATCCTGAATTTCGTTACCCTGAGCGTTGTACCACTTGTCTCCGTTACGATAACCTACAACACCTGTTGGGTTGTTAGCATCATTAACATATACTACATAGTCATCGCCCATGTTATCCGGGTGTGAAAAGTTTCCTACTTCACCTACTGTTTTTGCTTCATAGAACAAATACTTGTCCTTCAACACCTGCTGGTTAGCATCGAAACGGTCAACACGTAAACCAACGTTGAACTTCAAATCTTTGAAGTCAAACTTATCCTGGATAAATCCGGCCATGTAGATCGGGCGGAAAGCACCGATTGAGCGAGTGAACACACCATTTTCCTGACGAGTAAAGAAGTCGTCGAAAGATGGGTTATCACTTGCCTTCATACGCTTTCCGGTGTGATCATAACCATAATAAGAAACGATGTTTGAACCGTCCAGCAATAAGTCATCAGCACTAAACATATCCACCGAGAAGAAATCCGGAGAGTATGAGTCGATGTCAATCCAATCGGTGCTGTTTTCAGCCAAACCTAACTTAGCACGCAACTGCTTATCGAAATAACGCTGTTGGCTGCCGTCATAAAAACGGTCATACAAAAACGCATCGTAGGTACCGAAATCAACCTGCGTAGGGTTAGCAACATCCAACTGTGTTAAGTGGAAGTTAGCCAACTGACGCATACGAATCCAAAGATCCAATGGGCTTAATGAGTACGCACGTTCAGCACGCTGTTCAAATTCGAAACCAACCTGAATAGCGTGGTTCTTAACGTCCGCAGAGAACATTGTGAATACACGGAACTGCGTGTTATCCTGAATCTGGTAACCGTTGTACTGACGACCGGTGTTATACCACAATGAGTACACGTTAGATGGACGATAACCGTTTAACAAACCTAAGTTTGCTAACACCTGGTCACCATTTACCACTTGAGAACCAAAGTTGTCGAATACGTAGTCAGTATAGTTAGCCATCAATGGATTAGGATTCACTTGCTCACCATTTTCATTCAGGTAATACGGTTGGAATGTTAAAGCTGAATCCGCGAATGCAGTCTGAACATATCCGCTCAACGTGTCACCATTGATAACAACAGTTCCCGGAGCGAAAGCACGACGCTTGTACTGATTGAAGGTTCCAACGTAACCGTAATCAAACACACGGTCACGATGTGAATCGTCTTCTGTTACAGACTTAAACTGCGTATAACCAACCTGTAAAGTATAGTAAGCGTTCTTAATGTTAGAAGAAGACTTAGGATCGTTTGAACCAAAACGCTGCGTCAAACGAGCATAGACACGCCATGTGTTATCCGTTGTAATAGGGTTGTTGCTAGGGTTGAATAACGCGTACTCATATACGTATCCGTAATTGGAACCGTAATCGATAGAACCACCGAATGTGATATTCAGGTTATCTGTTGGTTTGAAATCGATTTTTGCGTTCAGACGTAAAGCACGTGTAGATACGTTCTGACGAGCAGGGATTTTCTCCAAATCACCCATTGTAACGAATTCTGCATTACGCACGAAGCCGGCACCATTTGGAGCAGGACGCAATGGATTCGCTTCCAAATCACGAAGTTTATCGTCGTTCACCTTGTAAGTACCAATAGCTGACGGATTGGGATCTTTTTCCAAAACACCTTCACCGGATAAGATGAAACCAAGAACCGGCTTGTTGCCGTTCACGGAATCCTTCTTCATCCAAATTGGTCCACCTACACTGAAACCTACGAAGTTGTAGCCATAATCGTCAAGAACTTCTGAAGTAATTAACTCCACTCCACCGAAGTACTGGCTCTGAGGACCACGAGTAGTAATGTTGATTACACCACCAGTAGCATCACCAAACTGAGCAGGAACACCACCGGTGATAACGCTCACTTGTTCGATAGACTGCTGAGGCATGTTCGGTGAACCGATTACACGCTGACCGTCGATGAAGTAAGCAGTACCATCGGAACGTTGACCACGCATGTTCAATCCTCGGCCTTCATCGCTTTGATAAACACCCGCCGTAGTGGAAGCTACAGAGTTGATGTTTTTCGAAGGCATCGCCAAGAATTCTTCACGTGTTACGGTTCCACCTGACTTCGTATCCGGGTCGATAAGAGGCTCCTTGTATTCTACGATAACCACGTCATTCAACTGAACGCTTGTAGCATTCATATCAATGGTGATATACGTAGTTTTCAATTCGCCAACCATAATACCTTTCATTTCGGTAGGTTGGTAACCGGTGTATTGAGCTTTTACGTTGTAGCTACCCGCAGAGAGTGGCTTCAACGTAAACTCACCGTTGAGATCCGTAGTGGCCCCACCGGCATTTACACCATTTAGAGAACAGGTAATAACCGCAAACGGTATCCCCTCTTTCGTCGCTTTATCGACGAGCTTTCCTTTAATCGCACCGCCGCTCTGAGCGACGGCGAACGATACACTTGCCAACACGAAGGCAATTGCAACGTAAATTTTTCGCAGCATAATGGTTCTGTTTCGTGTGTTAAATTTTAATTGGTCGTGCAATTGAAGTTGGTAAATATAGAGAGTTTTATTTTTGACCTGCAAATTTACTTTTAATAAAATTTAACACGTCCAAAATAAAGATTCAACACATTGATTATCAGCAATCAAAGTATTGAAAAAACTAAACAAACTAACTTACTTAATAACCTGCTGCCGGGGGGATGTGAGCAGTGGTATTCGAAACGGGTCAGGTATCGAACGCAACCTTGCGGTTACCGGGTGACGGAATTTCTTCCGGGTTATGTCATTGACTTCAGAATGACATCAAAGAACGTTTCGCTAATGTATGGTGAAAACGTTAAGAAATCTCAAAAAGTTATTTGTTTCTAATCAATGGTTGATACAGGGAGCCATGTGGCAGCAAAACGACGATAACTGGAAAACTACTTCTTTAGCTTCTTCAACCATCGTTTCACGAAAAATTCGCGCTTATTTTCATTCACCATTTTCGCCTTCTTCGCGGTCTTCTTCATGCGTTTGCGCGTCTTCTTGGTATTGTACTTTTTATGATATTCTTTCTTTGCTTTCGCATCAGACATTTCCTTTTTGCGCTGCTTCTTCCACTCCGCTTTAGCTTTATTTCGCTCAGCTCGTGATGTTGGTGCTTTTTGTTCACCATTGTCTTTACCACCGCCACCATTATCCTGTGCGAATGAAGACGCAGCAAGCAACATGCCCAGCGATAAAAAGAAAATGCGAAATGCGTTTCTGAAATTCATACCACAAACTTACATATTGACCTTACAATAATCGCACCATGGTATCGTTATTTACCGGAAGGTTCATTTATCTTTACTACATGACAATAACGAAGCCTATTGCGATACTATTGTTGATGTGGATAATTGTATCTTGTAAAGAAGAACAGCAGGGTGTTCCACCTGCATTTGTTGACTTAAGAATATACCTCTCCGATCCGCAAAACATAGAATTAACCAATATCGGTGGATGGAAATATTTTTCCGGTGGTTATCGGGGCGTGCTGGTGTATCGTAAATCGCAAAATGAATTTATGGCTTATGATCGCGCGTGCCCATATAAAGTAGAGGAACCTACCAGTCTAATTGTAGTGGACACCACTAATAATATCATTGCAGTTGATGAGAGTTGCGGAAGTAAATTTCAGTTGCTCGACGGATCTACCTTACAAACTCCGGCATTGGTTCCTTTGAAACAATATCGCACCGTGTTTGATGGAACCATGGTGCGAGTTACTAACTAAAAAAAATCCTCCTGAAGCGGAGGATTTTTTTATTCGAGTTTTCTGTTGTTTCTAGTAACGATAATGCTCCGGCTTGAACGGACCATTAACCGCTACACCAATATATTCAGCCTGATCAGATGACAACACGTCCAATTCAACACCAATTTTTTCTAGGTGTAACATCGCAACTTTTTCATCCAAATGTTTTGGAAGTGTGTACACCTTCTTCTCGTACTTATCCGAATTCATCCACAATTCCAACTGTGCTAATGTTTGGTTGGTAAATGAATTAGACATTACAAAAGAAGGATGTCCTGTAGCACAGCCTAAGTTTACCAAGCGACCTTCAGCAAGCACGATGATGTCTTTACCGTCAACCGTGTACTTGTCAACTTGAGGTTTGATTTCATCCTTAGATGAACCGTAATTCTTATTCAACCAAGCCATATCGATTTCAGTATCGAAGTGACCGATATTACACACGATTGCATTATGCTTCATTGCACGGAAGTGGCGCTCGACAACGATATCTTTATTTCCTGTTGCTGTAACTATAATATCAGCACGCTTTACGGCATCGTCCATCTTTTTCACTTCGTAACCATCCATCGCAGCCTGCAATGCGCAGATCGGATCGATTTCAGTAACGATAACACGCACACCCTGACTGCTTAATGATTGTGCAGAACCTTTACCTACATCACCGTAACCGGCAACAACGGCAACTTTACCTGCCAACATAACATCTGTTGCACGACGGATAGCGTCAACCAAAGATTCACGACAACCGTACTTGTTATCAAATTTAGACTTAGTAACGGAGTCATTGATATTGATAGCAGGCACTAACAATGTTCCTTTGCGCATGCGCTCGTACAAGCGGTGCACACCGGTTGTAGTTTCTTCAGATAAACCGCGGATTCCTCCTGCCAATTCCGGATATTGATCGAAGACCATATTGGTCAAATCACCACCGTCGTCCAGGATCATATTCAACGGCTTGCGATCTTCACCAAACCACAATGTTTGTTCGATACACCAATCGAATTCTTCGTTGGTCATACCTTTCCATGCATACACTGAAATACCTGCAGCAGCAATAGCAGCCGCAGCATGATCTTGTGTAGAGAAAATGTTGCAAGACGACCAGGTAACTTCAGCACCTAATTCAACTAATGTTTCGATTAAAACGGCAGTTTGAATAGTCATGTGCAGACAACCTGCAATACGTGCGCCTTTTAACGGCTTTTGTGCGCCATACTCTTTACGAATAGACATCAAACCGGGCATTTCAGCTTCCGCCAACTTAATCTCTTTTCTTCCCCACTCTGCTAGGGAAATATCCTTCACTTTGAAAGGAATGTACTTTTGAACAGCAGTATTGCTCATGTGATAACGATTTATTTTAGGAGTGCAAAGGTACTTTAATTCAGAGTATTAGCCAAATTATCATAATGAACGGTTAAAATGCTGTATTTTGCGCCATGCCGTTGGCTCAGAAACTACATCCGGACGAGTCGTCCTGCATCTATATCTGGAATGTATCCGAACCATCGGAAGCGCTTGCCGCACATGCTGCATTGGCAGGTAAAACAATTTTCCCGGGTGACAACTATCGCACGGAACATCGGCTTCAACATTTTTATCTGCAACGAATTTTGGTTGAACAGCACTTTCCCGGTGTCACATTAAATTATCACCCAAGTGGTAAACCAATTTTAAATAATAATCAGCACGTTAGTTTTACGCATTCGGGCAACTATTTCGGAGCATACTTCAGTAATTCCTTATGTGGAATTGATATTGAAGTCAGTCACTCGAAAGCACTTAAGGTGCTGAGAAAATTTTTAACCGACGATGAAATGTTGTTTTGTAATAACTGGACAGAAGAACTGGCGTTAAAAATGTGGTGTATAAAAGAATCTTCATTTAAAGTTGTAGGGCGAGAAGACATGTTTCTAAAGAGTCATATTTTCGTGCAAGAACTTCCATTACACCATGAAGGTTTAGTTCCTGTGGTAATTAATAATAATGATGATTTCATAAAACGAGATGTTTGCTTTACACTTAACAATGATTATTGCTTAGCTTATACTCTGCCTGTATGATTTACGACGACATTTTAGATGCTAAGAAGCAACAGCGAAAGCAACTATTTATACTCATAGATCCTGACAAAACAGCACATCTTGATATCATCTTACAGAAGTCTGATGACGAACTACCGGATGCATTTCTAGTTGGCGGTACATTGCTGGAAGAAAACAACACTCGTTCAGTTGTTGAGCGTATAAAGAAATCGTGCAGCAAGCCTGTAATTTTGTTTCCGGGCAATCCTTCACAGGTGTGCAGCAATGCGGACGGGTTGTTGTTATTGAGTTTAATATCAGGGCGAAATTCTGAATTATTGATAGGTCAACATGTTTTAGCCGCTCCGCATATTCACAAATCAAAATTAGAGGTTATTAGTGTCGGTTATATTTTGATGGATAGTGGAAAACCAACTGCTGTTAGTTATATGAGTAACACGCTTCCGATTCCCGCGGATAAACCTCAGATTGCAGCAGCAACAGCATTAGCAGGGACTCAACTTGGACTTAAATGTATTTATCTGGAAGGCGGAAGTGGCGGTCAACAACATCCAAGTGCTGATGTAATTAAAGCTGTACGCGCCGTGATTGACACACCGTTGTTAGTGGGCGGTGGAATTACTACACCGGAACAAGCCCGAATTATTTGCGCGGCCGGTGCTGACATATTAGTTGGGGGAACTATATTTGAACACGAACCAAATTTAATTTCGGATTTTATTCGCGCGATTCGACCTGTATGAAACTCATTGTGATTTCTTCTTCCAAACCTATTCCTGAGGAGACGACGATTGTTACGACTCTTTTTGAACATGGTCTGGAAATTTTTCATTTGAGAAAGCCCAAGATGCGCACGCGGGAGATGGAAGATTACATTACAGCCATTCCCGCACATTTTAGAAATAGAATAGTTGTTCACAGTCATCACAAACTTGCACGGAAATATAATTTGGGAGGGATTCACATCACGCGAACCCATAGAAAGCGAAAGTGGAGCACTTGGTGGAACAAGCGATCGCTGAAGCTTAAGAATCCTTCAGCATTAGTTACAACTTCTTTTCACAAACTAGCTTCTTTATATGAAAATAAAGAAGCTTACAGTTATGCGTTTTTAGGTAATATTTACGACGGAATTAGCGGTAATTACGGGGCCGGATTTAATCATCATAGTCTTCAATCGGCGTTACAACGCTCCGGCATTCCCATTATTGCGCGTGGCGGAACAAATTTGGAAAATGCAACAACCTCGCAAGCATTAGGATTTACAGGCATTGCACTGTACGGAACAATATGGAAATCAAGTAATCCATTACTTACGTTCATTGCGATAAAAGAAAAGCTTGCCGAAAATCCTGCCACAAATTTATGATTACAGAAGTAGTATTGGAAGCGATGAATCACACCAGCGTGTGGTCGTGGATTTCAACACTCAGTTCCATTTTGTATATCGTTGGAGCTTCGCGTGGCAAAGTATGGTGCTGGCCGGTGGGTATTGTCGGTAGTGCAGCAGCCATAGTGGAATACTACTATCAGCAGTTACCGGCAGAAAGTGTGCTCAACGGAATTTATGTAATTCTAGGCTTTTCCGGTTGGTACATGTGGTTGAAGCAGAAGCAAACAAGTAAGAACATTTTTACAGTAAAAACATGTACTGCATCACAGCTTCAGCTAGTACTTTTCATATCATTAGTTGGCGGATTTACATTAGGCTTCATCAGTACAACCTACAACTGGAGTAATTATCCTTACATCGATAGTGTTCTTGCTGGGAGTTCCGCAGCTGCTACTTGGTTGACAACAAAACGATATATCGAGAATTGGATTTTCTGGATCATCATTGACGGTGCATCAGTTGTGCTCTATATACACAAAGGACCTGAAATGTATTTGTTCGCCATTTTATTTTTCATATTTACCGTTCTCAGTATTCGGGGACTTATTTCATGGAAACGTCAACTATCAAACGCATAGCATTAATCGGAGCAGAAAGCACCGGCAAAACTACGTTGTGTCGTTCACTTGCCATGCGCTGCAAGACTCTGTGGGTTCCTGAGTATGCCCGGGATTTCGTTACAGGAAACAATAGAGAAACTTCGCTGGAGGATATTGTTGCCATAGCGCACAAGCAACTTGAACACGAAAATGAACTAGCTGCGCTTGCGAACAAACTTTTGTTTGTGGACACCGAGTTTATTCTTGCCAAAGTATGGTGTGAAGATATTTACAGAACTGTTCCATCTTGGATTGAAGAACAGATTTCTGCTCACCGTTACGATTTGTACCTATTAACCAACAACGATTTACCATGGGTTCCGGATCCGGTACGTGTTAATCCTCAACGCCGCGATTATTTTTACCAACTCTATCTCAAAGAACTTACGGATCGTCAATTGCCTTACGAAGTTATCAGTGGGCGTTACGAAATGAGGCTTTATAATGCTACTCAAGCGTTACAAAAACATTTTCCTGAATTAAGTTAATTCCTATACCTTTGTCGCGATCCAAAGGGGTGTCTTGTGTTTACATAAGACTGAGATCATACCCGGTTTATTATTGTTCCAAACACAATAATGAACACACCTGAACAAGATAATGCTTGCGTAGGGACAAGGATCGGAACATGAAACGATGCATCCCTTGTCGCGGAATGTCCGATCTACAAAAAGGACAAAATGAAAAAAACAGTCTTAACGAGTTTCTTAACTCTGTTTGCATGCACAACAATTGCGGCACAACAAATTCAACTTCGCGGCACACTTAAAGATGCCACAACGAAAGAACCACTGGCATTCGCGATTATCAAGCAATCGGGAAGCTTTACACAAACACAAACCGACTTCGCCGGCAATTTTGTTTGGGAAATTAAATCCGATTCCACTGAAAAACCGCTTTGCCTGATACCATTAGTAATGGGTTATCGCCGGGACACTATATGCTTTGATAAAGTAAATACACTTGACATTTCGTTGGAACGGGATTCGTACATGAAAGAAGAAGTGTTGATTACTGCAACACGTGCGAATGAAAAATCTGCCATGGCCTATTCGGAGATTGGTAAAGCAGAAATTGCAAAACAAAACACGGGTCGTGACATTCCCTTTCTGCTGAATACAATGCCATCCATAGTTACCACATCTGACGCCGGAAACGGGGTTGGCTACACCGGCATTACTATTCGAGGGACCGATGCTACCCGAATAAATGTCAGCATTAATGGAATCCCGCTTAACGATGCGGAATCGCAAGGCGTATTTTGGGTGAACATGCCCGACTTCGTTTCATCTACAGATAATATTCAGGTGCAGCGCGGCGTAGGGACTTCAGTAAACGGGGCAGGTTCTTTCGGAGGCACGATAAACCTGCAAACAGACCAAATTAATAACCGCGCTTACGGTGAGTTTATCGGATCTGCGGGTTCATTTAATACATGGAGAACAACAGCAAAAGCAGGAACGGGATTAATAAATAATCGATTTGCATTTGATCTCCGTTTATCAAGATTAAACTCGGATGGCTTCATTGATCGTGCTTCTTCGGATTTGAGAAGTTGGTATGCGTCCGGTGTTTATGTTACGGAAAATTCATTGCTTCGTTTTACGGCATTTTCAGGTCGAGAGCGCACATATCAGGCGTGGTATGGTGTTCCTGAAGATTCTATAAAAACCGGAAACGTCACCTTCAATCCTGCAGGAATATATTTTGACGAAGACGGACAACTGCGCTATTACGAAGGTGAAACAGATAACTACCAGCAAGACCATTATCAGCTGCAGTTCATTCATCGCATTAATAATAGATGGAATTTTAACGCTGCATTACACGCCACAAAAGGTCGCGGCTACTACGAACAATTTAAAGAAGATGCCAATCTCGGATCATATGGATTTACCGATTCGCTTTCACTTGCAACTCCAACAGATTTGATCAGACAGTTATGGCTGGATAATTGGTATTATGGAGGGACGTGGAACGTCACTTATAACAGCGGTAAAAAAATAAAAGTAACAATGGGCGGGGCGGCAAGTTCATACAGCGGCGATCACTATGGCACTATTGTATGGTCACGTTACCTGCCACCTGCTGCATTAATTAATCCGGAATTTTACTTTAATATAGCCACGAAATCAGAAGCGAATGTTTATGGCAAAATGAACTATCAGCTCAATAGTAAACTCAATCTATTCATTGATGGCCAATATCGTTATGTGAACTATGCGTTTGAAGGCATTAACATTCTAGGTGAATCATTACCACAAGAAGTGACGATGCATTTCTTTAATCCTAAAGCAGGATTGACTTATGGAATTAACGATGCACAGCAAACCTACTTTTCCTTCAGTGTAGGGAACAAGGAACCGAATAGGAATGATTTTACGGACAATCCTCCTGAAAATCGTCCTGTGCATGAAACGGTTTACGACACGGAACTTGGATGGCGTTATAGAAAGAACAAGTTATTCGCCGGAGTTAACGTGTACAATATGCAGTACAAGAATCAATTGATATTGACCGGAAAAATTAATGATGTTGGTGCTTACACGCGGCAGAATGTTTCGGTTAGTTACCGCAGAGGAATTGAAGTTGAAGGCGGATATCTACCGTTTAACAACCTTTCTATTGTTGGCAACATGACGTACAGCAATAACGTTATTCCACGATTTGTAGAGTATATTGACAACTACGATACATTTACGCAGGATTCCATCGTATATACCAATGCACCTATTGCTTTTTCACCGAATATCATAAGCGCGGTTACGATTACATACACGTATAAAAAACTTATAGAAACCGGATTTATTATAAAACACGTCGGACGACAGTACCTAGACAACACCGGACAAGAATCGAGAAGTATTGATCCATACACCCTGCTTGATTATAGATTCACATGGCACATTCCTGCGAAATCAATGCAAAATTTATCGGTAAGTGCATTTGTGTATAACGTATTAGATCTTCGGTACAACGCTAACGGATATACCTACGGATGGATTGCCGGTGGTGCAGAAGAGCGTTACAACTTCTTCTATCCACAAGCCGGAAGAAACTTTATGATCATGCTGAACGCGAAATTCTGATTACTGATCGCACTTACACGGAGGAGACATGTGTATGGTAGTATTCGGCAGCAATGCACGAATACGATCTTGCGTTGATTTATTGATCAGGATAGCGCGTAAATCCAACACTTTAAGATTGCCCGCAATCTCTTTTAATTCCTCAGGAAATATGGATAAGTTATTGTCCCATAAATCCAGATGTGTGAGATTTTTTAGTTTACCGATTTGAGGTGGAATAGCCACTAATTCGTTTTGACTAAGATCAAGAATTTTAAGTTGGGGCAAATCACCAATTTCACGCGGTACGAAATCCAGTTTATTACGAGATACTTTCAGTACCTGAAGATTTTTGAAATAGCTGATAGAATCCGGGATTTCAGAAATGCTGTTTCGGGAAAGATCTAGATACTGTAGGTTCGGAAACTTCCATAATTCGGGAGGGAAAGTGGTTAACTTCTCTTTTCGTAACGTGAGTTTCACCACTTTGTCCGGTTCTTTCAATGCTGCAGCCAAATTGGTGTGACCGTCCATGGTGTCTAATGTCAGCGAATCGATTAAAGGCAATAAGTTCTGAGCGTGAAGTACATTTGCACACCAGAATAAAATCAGAATTGCCCAAAATCGTATGCTCATACTAGTTAGATAACAAGGATCGAGCCATTTGTTCGTCCTTTTTGATTTGTGATTTTAATGCGTGCAATGAATCGAATTTTACTTCATCTCGTATCCTTTGTACAAAATTCACTTTCAATGATTCACCATAAATATCCGAATTAAAATCCATTATGTGCACTTCATTGGTGCGAGAAACGCCATCAACTGTTGGTCGAACGCCAATATTCATTACACCTTGATACACCTTATCGTTATGCAACACTTGAACAGCATAAACACCATTTGATGGAATTAACTTGAAAGTATCACTTACCACCACGTTCGCAGTAGGAAACCCAATGGTGCGGCCCAGTTGTCTTCCTTTAACAACAGTTCCGGAAATGGCATACTGATATCCTAACAACGCATTAGCCTCCTCTACTCTACCTGCTTCGAGCGCCTCACGTACCTTGGTAGAACTGATCACATTATCGTCAATCAGTTTTGCAGAAATTTCATCTACTTCGAAACCAATCTCGGGTGCCATTTTCCGTAAATTCTCGAAACTACCTTCCCTGTTTCTCCCAAATTGATGATCGTAGCCGATAACGAGCTTTTTCACGGCTAATTGACGGACCAGAATCTCACGAACAAACTCTTCATAAGTCATCATGGAAAACTCGCGGGTAAATGGCTGAATGATGAGATGATCAATACCTTGTTGACGCAGCAGATAAATTTTCTCATCTAAAGTTGACAATAACAATTGCTTTCGTTCCGGAAATAGAACCATACGCGGGTGCGGATAAAAAGTCAACAATACTGATTCTCCTTGCAAGGCTTTTGCCTCTGAAACCAACCGTTTCAGAATTTTCTGGTGACCCAGATGAACACCATCGAACGTACCAATAGTAACCACTGAATTAGTGGGCTGAGTAAACTCAGACAAATTGTAATAAACTTTCACAGGGCGCAAAAATAGACAAGTAAGCTTGTTACGGGCTAAAATAAGCCGATCATGCTGAAAAAAGTGACGTTCGTCAGGCAAAAGCCATATCAGGAAGAAGTTGTACTGAAATTATTAACACGAGTACCTGTTGTCAGAATAAAACTTGCTACTTTTGCACCGGTTTTTTGACAACCCATTTATAACTCAAGAACATGCAAAAAGGTAAAATCGCACAAGTAATCGGTCCTGTAATCGACGTTAGTTTCCACAACAACGATGGTAAACTGCCAAATATTCTGGACGCCCTGGTGGTTACTAAAACGAATGGACAAAAGGTAATTCTAGAGTGCCAACAGCACATCGGAGAAGACACGGTTCGTACAATCGCAATGGATTCAACTGATGGAATGGCTCGCGGTATGGAAGTAGTTTCTACCGGAAGTCCGATTCGTATGCCTATTGGAGAGAAAGTACGTGGTCGCCTATTTAACGTAGTTGGAGAAGCAATTGACGGTTTGCAGGAAGTTAGTAATGACGGCGGTTATGCGATTCACCGTAACCCTCCTAAGTTTGAAGATCTTTCAACTACAGCAGAGGTGTTATTTACAGGAATTAAAGTAATTGACCTTATCGAACCATATTCAAAAGGTGGTAAGATTGGTTTGTTCGGTGGTGCCGGTGTCGGTAAAACCGTATTGATTCAGGAGTTGATCAACAACATCGCAAAAGGTTACGATGGTTACTCTGTCTTTGCAGGTGTTGGTGAACGTACTCGTGAAGGAAATGACTTATTGCGTGAAATGATTGAATCCGGAATTGTGAAATACGGCGATGCATTTGCAGAGTCGTTGCACAAAGGCGGTTGGGACTTGAGTAAGGTTGACTTGAACAAATTGAAAGATTCACAAGCGACCTTTATCTTCGGTCAAATGAACGAACCTCCGGGAGCACGTGCACGTGTAGCGTTGTCCGGATTAACATTGGCAGAATATTTCCGTGACGGTGGTGGAGACACTTCAGGAGGCGGTAAAGACATCCTTTTCTTCATCGATAATATCTTCCGTTTTACCCAGGCAGGTTCTGAGGTATCGGCATTGTTGGGTCGTATGCCATCAGCGGTAGGTTATCAGCCTACTTTGGCTACAGAGATGGGTGCGATGCAGGAACGTATTACCTCAACCAAGAGTGGTTCAATTACATCTGTACAGGCAGTTTACGTACCTGCAGATGACTTGACTGACCCTGCTCCTGCTACTACGTTCGCTCACTTGGATGCAACAACAGTATTATCACGTAAAATTGCCGAGTTAGGTATTTACCCTGCGGTAGATCCATTGGATTCTACTTCACGTATTCTTAGCCCGGCTGTTGTTGGTGATGCCCATTATTCTTGCGCACAGCGTGTGAAGCAGTTGTTGCAGCGTTACAAAGAATTGCAAGATATCATCGCCATCCTTGGTATGGATGAATTATCTGAAGAAGATAAATTGGTAGTACACCGTGCTCGTCGTGTTCAGCGTTTCTTATCGCAGCCATTCCACGTTGCAGAACAGTTTACCGGTCTTAAGGGTGTTTTCGTTTCTATCGATGACACGATCAAAGGATTTAACATGATCATGGACGGAGAAGTAGATGAATATCCTGAAGCAGCGTTTAACTTGGTTGGAACAATCGAAGACGCCGTAGAAAAAGGCAAGAAGTTACTTGCTGAAGCGAACTAAGATTATAAACATTACCTGAACCGCACATTATGTTTTTAGAAATAATCACACCCGATAAGAAAGTTTACAGCGGAGACGTGAAATCTGTTGTGCTTCCGGGCAGCGAGGGGAAATTCGGTATTATGAATAACCACGCTCCAATGATTTCTTCTTTGGGCAAAGGTGTTATCAAGGTAACGGATGTTAATCAGCAGATTCAGCAATTCACGATTAGTGGTGGCGTTGCCGAAGTATTCAAGAACAAGATCATCGTTCTGGCTGAATAATAATTATATCGTATAACGACAAAAAAATCCTCGCATAACGCGGGGATTTTTTTATGCTCCCCAACCAGAACGATCTAAACTTCTGAAATGAATAGCTTCTGCCAGATGTTGCGGTTGTATATCAATTGCACTGTCCAGATCAGCGATGGTTCGGGCAACTTTGAGAATTCTATCATACGCACGTGCGGATAGTCCCAAGCGCTCCATGGCCGTTTTCATTAATTGATGGCATGCATCATCAATGCGACAAACTGTGCGCAACATTCCGGCTTGCATTTGGGCGTTAGCATGTATTGATTCGTGGTTTTTGAATCGTTCCGACTGAATCGAACGAGCTTTGACAACACGCTCACGAATGGACATAGAAGACTCCGCTTTTCTGGAATCCGACAACTCCCGAAAAGAAACCGGAGTAACCTCTATATGGATATCAATTCGATCCAATAAAGGACCTGAAAGTCTGTTCAGATATTTCTGCACAACCCCGGCCTGACAAGTACATTCTTTTTCAGGATGATTGTAGAAACCACACGGACAAGGGTTCATGGAAGCTACGAGCATAAAACTCGCAGGATAGGCAATTGAAAATTTTGCACGCGAAATCGTCACGATGCGATCTTCAAGCGGTTGTCGCATGACTTCCAGAACCGTTCGTTTGTATTCAGGAAGTTCATCTAAGAATAACACGCCATTGTGAGCAAGGGAAATCTCTCCCGGTTGAGGAATAGTTCCACCTCCCACTAATGCCACATCAGAAATAGTGTGGTGCGGAGCACGAAACGGACGCTCAACTACTAATCCGCCTTTGCCAGGTAACTTGCCTGCCACAGAATGAATTTTAGTTGTTTCCAATGATTCCGATAGCGACATTGGAGGCAAGATGCTGCCCAGGCGCCGCGCCAGCATGGTTTTCCCTGCACCCGGTGGACCAATCATTAAAATATTATGCCCACCAGCAGCAGCAATTTCTAGTGCGCGTTTAATATTTTCCTGGCCTTTTACTTCAGAAAAATCGGCTTCAAATTCATCTTTGATGGCGAATTCTTCTTCAAGTTTAATTTCAAAAGGGTCCGGAAATCCGGATCGAAAAGCCTGAATTACCTCGTTGATGTGCCCCATTGCATAAACCTTCAAACCACTCACTACAGCGGCTTCCCGTGCATTTTGTGTGGGTAAAATCAGTCCTTGAAAACCTGCTCCGGAAGCTTCCAAGGCAATAGGTAGAGCTCCGCGAATAGGTCGAATTTCGCCGTCGAGGGATAGTTCTCCCATAATTACATAACTACTAGTCTTTTCATTGGGAATCTGTTCGGAAGCAGCTAGAATTCCTACTGCTATCGGAAGATCATATGCGGATCCTTCTTTCCGTATGTCTGCAGGAGCAAGGTTGACCGTGATCTTTTTTCCGGGCATTTTCAGCCCGTTAATTTTGAGTGCAGCGTCAATACGTTTCTGGCTTTCTTTGACTGCGTTATCGGGCAAGCCGACAATGTGAAAATTAATACCGGCGTCGATGTTGACCTCAACCGTAATCGGTGTTGCAGAAATGCCGTGAACGGCACATCCGAATGTTTTAACAAATACCATAATACCTAACTACAAAATCTAAAACCTAATGCGCTAATAATTATCCTGATGATTGCAAAGCAAGAAAAGTGGCACAGCTTCTGCAAGTGATGTTGAAAAGTTAAACTCATATTACTATCTTCGGGGAACACCTCGACTAACCACATCCGCATGAAACAACTTACTCTAGTATTAGCGTTTACAGCATTAACTGCTATTGGATTCGCACAAAACAAAACCCCGGACGCCAAGCCTTCGAATTGTTATACCAAATGGGAAGAAAAATTTGAAGAACGCGGCGCAGAAGAAGTCAAGGACGGCACTTACGAGGATATCATCATTTCGGTACGCAGTGGTCCTGATGCTCGTTGTTACACCGGGAAAGTTGAAGTAAAGGAAGGGAAAATCGTTGCCATGTATCGTAAATTGGAAGACGGATCGTACGAAAAGTTTAAGCCCAAATATGCATTCGAGAAACCAATGACAATTGTCAACGGAATTTCAGTTTCAATGCTTACGATTGATGATGAATTGGTGAATGTAATTTTTCCAAAGACATTAAAGCCGAAAAAAGTAGGCTATAGTTCAGCACCAGAACCACCTCAAGACTAATGCTACTCGACGCCCCCGGACTCGGATTTTTGGCTGCATTCCTGCTCTTAGTTGTTGGAGCTATAGGAGCTGTTGTATTTATTGCCGTTTTGCTTTACAAGAAGTTTAGAAATAAAAAATAATGTTCTATTCGGCCTTCCTGTTTACGCTAATCACAGAATGGTTGCTGTTTACATGGCTTTGTAAAGAAACGTTTCGAAATACTTTTATCGGCCTGCTGTTAATCAACTTAACCACGTGGCCGGTGTGTACTTATTTGTACAACACGACTTCAATTCACATTATCTGGTTGGAATTAGGTGTTATGATCACCGAAACTATAATGATCATGTTATGGTGGAAGTTTCAACCCAAACGCGCTGCTGTTTATGCGATAGTTATGAACTGCAGCAGTTGGTTGCTGGGAAGTTTAATTCAAAACAGTCTTGATGATTTTTGGGGGCCGCAATAGCATAGCGCAATCGATATTGCTCGGTGCCGGTCATTTTCTCAATGACCTTGCAGCTGCGGTGTTGCTCGCCTACTCAGTCAGAACAGCTGATAGCGGCACCACTTCATTACATTTCACGTTATATGCTGTATTAGCATTCGCAACTCAATTACCATTCGCACTGTTCATTGATAGATTTCGAATATCGGGAGTTTTGCTACGAGCTGCTTTATTACTGATGCCGCTGCTGATTCCTTTGAGTTCGTATAATCTAACAGCTGCCGTAATTCTGGCCGGACTAGTTTCGTCGGTATATCATGTTTGTGGAGGTGCACTAAGTGTGGATGGAGAACACAATACCGGCTTGCGATCCGGAATATTTAATGCACCGGGAATCATTGGTTTAACTGCGGGTAGTTTCATATTGCCCGAAGTGGCAATTTGGATCATCCCCGCAGCGTTGCTTATTGCGTGGCTGGTGAACATCAAAACGGAACTACCGCAACGTACATCAGCTTCGCATCAGACTTTTGAGTGGCACGATGTACTCATGTTTGCGTTATTACTCGTGGTGGCATTTCGATCAGCTATTTGGGATATTTTCCACGTGATGAGTCAAGGTAACAACATAACGTTATGGGGAATTGCAATAGCTGCCTCTGTCGGTAAATTGGGTGGCGGTTTACTTTCCGATTATCTTAGAACAAGTCGTGTGCTGTTATTAACCTTGATGAGTTCGGCCCTGCTACTTCAGTTCACCGACCGTTCAAGAGTATTTCTTTATGTTGGCATTGCCTTACTTCAGGCCAGTATACCTCCTGCGATTTTAGCATTTCGAGCAAGAATTCCTCAGTTGCCCGGATCGGCAAGCTCACTAGTGTTGGGGTTCGCAGTAGCGTTGGGCGGTATCGTTTACACCCTTGATTTGGAAGCGCTACAACCTTATCTTATTGGAGTTTATAGCGTATTACTTGCTATTGTTGGCTTTCGTTTATGGAAGACGAAATCATTTTAACGTAGTTGATTTGCCTACTTTAAGTTCGATGGACTTAATACGTCCTTTGTCGGTATTGGTTTTCACCATGCGCGCCATCGTATTCACCGTATCCGCCGGAACTGCTTGATTCTCTTTCACGGTTAAAATTTTCTTTTTCACACCACCTCGATTCACCGTGTAAAGTCTATTGTGCAGCGCATCCAGTACCATATTATAATCTTCGCGAACAAGAATTCTACCGTTATCGTCGAATGCGAAATATAACGTATCTGCATCTGAACGAACACGAGTTTTTAATTCATTTTCCTCCGCAAAATTCACTTGGAGTTCGCCTTCATAATCTGACTTAACGATAAAGACATAAACAGGAGGTTGATAGGGTTCGCGTTGATTCAAATACCACAACAATGGACCTAAAACCAAAGCAACTTGGATTAATACTTCCAACTCCCAATCGAATTTTAGCAACTGCAGAATAAATGCAAACAACAGATAACCACCGGCAGCCGCGGGCACATACCACCAATATGCAGCCATTTCATTTCCTGAAATAGAATGCCAGGCCATGGAGAATAAAAAAATCACAACGAGTAAATATGCCAACAAAGAAACCGGAGCCGAGTACCACTTCATATTATACTGCGATATCAAATAAAAAACCCCGTGAATCGGGGTTTACGAGTTATAGTGCTGTAATCTTAAATTCGTAAAATTCCATAATCTGATTCGCCAATAATTTGCGACAAGCTTCATCAACTTTTGTTTTCGCAATTTCTTCGTTTGGCGCTTCAATTTCAAGCGAAATATGCTTGCCGATACGAACATTTTCGATTTCAGCGAGGCCTAAATTTTTCATTGAACCGGTAACAGCTTTGCCTTGCGGATCCAAAAGTGCCTTCAACGGCATTACATCAATTTCTGCTTTGAACTTCATAACATCAGGATTATAACGCTGCAAATTTACAGCATTTGAGGGCAGCAAAATTATTTTTTACTGACTAAATTATTGACAAATGACAGCAGGATATAAACGATAATTATTAAAGGAATCGCGGCCACCTGAAGTAGTGCAATCATTGCTAATGATATTCCTAAGAATGTAAATCGTATTTCATTCCCTTTCCAGCCGAACGATTTAAACTTTAGTGCGAATAGCGGCAATTCCGCAATCAACAAAAGTGACATCACCACACACAATCCAGCGAGGATATATGGCAGAATACCTATTTCTTCTACTAAGCGATCAATCTTGCAATCCTGCAGATTTAAATCCGACATAGAACCAATACCCAAAGTAAATTCCATCACTAAAGGAATACTCAATAGTAACATGGCATTAGCCGGAGTCGGCACACCAATGAAGGAATCTGATTGGCGTGTATCCACGTTAAATTTGGCTAATCGCAGTGCGGAAAACAATGGAATTACTAAAGCAACAAATGGCAGTAAGGAATCGTGAGCGCCTGCACTTAATTCGAAACGGTTAATTAAATGATACATCGCTACGCCCGGCACCAAACCAAATGAAACAATATCTGCCAGCGAATCCAATTGCTTTCCGATTTCCGAAGGTTGTTTTAAAATTCGTGCAGCGAAGCCATCAAAAAAATCGAGCACTGCAGCAAGTAAAACCAGATACGCAGCGGTGATCATATTTCCGGCAAAAATGGAAAAGATGGCCAAGATGCCACACAACAAATTTCCAAGCGTTATGATGTTAGCTACAGTAAACAATCGCATGCGTCAAAGATACTGCATTATCATCGAGCCGCGCGGAGTGACCTGAAAAGGCTATTTTTACCCTATGCGCTTCAATTCCATGGAGTTTGTGTATTTCCTGCCCGCCGTATTGGTCCTGTACCAAATATTGCCGGCAGCGTGGAGGCGCATATTGTTGCTGTTAGCGAGTTACTTTTTCTATTCCTTTCACACGCCTTGGTACGGATTGCTATTACTTGCAACAACGCTAATTGATTGGTACAGCGCACTACGAATTGATCAAAGTCGTGAAGCAAATTCAAAACGAGTTTGGTTACTCGTTAGCATTGCGACCAATATTGGTACGCTCTGCGCTTTTAAATACGCTGCTCTGCTTTACAACACCTTCGGAATAGTATCGAGTGGAATTTCCGGCACTACATGGAATGTTTGGGAAGGACTTATCATTCCGGCGGGGTTATCGTTTTATACGTTTCAATCGCTAGGATATACGATTGATGTGTATCGCGGAATGCGTGCAGAGCGCAACATAATACAGTTTGGTTTATTTGTTTCATTCTTTCCGCAGTTGGTTGCCGGACCTATTGAACGCTACAAAACTTTGGGAACTCAATTGCATAAATGGCCGCGTATAACAACCGAAAATATAGTTGCGGGAATGCAGCCTTTTCTTTGGGGATTTTTCAAAAAGTTGGTTGTTGCCGATCGCCTTGCAGAATTTGTGAATCCTGTTTTTGCAGATCCTTATAATTTCTCGGCAGGGACTTTATTTATTGTTGCATTTATGTTTATGATTCAAGTGTATTGCGATTTTTCAGGATACACGGATATCGCAACAGGTGTTGCCAAGTGGTTAGGGAAAGATTTAGTAGTCAATTGGAGACGACCATTTTTCTCCAAATCCTTGCATGAATTCTGGCAACGAAATCACATCAGCATGACATCCTGGTTCCGCGACTACGTGTATATTCCTTTAGGAGGCAACAGAGGCGGACGATTCAAACATTTCAGAGCTATTTTTCTAACATTTTTAATCAGCGGTTTGTGGCACGGTGCGGGATGGAATTTTGCCATTTGGGGTGCACTTCATGGCTTCGTCTCTATAATCGAAATAGTAATGCGTGATAAAATCAAAGTGCGATTTCTTGGATCAATCTACCTGTTGACATTTCACGCATTAAGTTTAATTGCATTTCGCAGTTCAGATTTTTCTGGTTTAACGGAATACTATTCGCAGCTTTTTACAGGAAGTTGGAATTGGTCTAAACTTTACTCAGAGCTTCGAACGTTAAACGATTTATTCCCATTGCTTTTGACGCTCTTGGGTGTATTGCTATTCGTTGTGTATGAATATTGCGAAGAACGACAAGTATTGCAGCGAATCATTACGCACCCAACAGCGGCGTTAACGCTGCAAATTTTTATTACCGTGCTCATTTTCGTGTTAGGCAATTTTAATACTACAGAATTTATCTATTTCCATTTCTGATGCGACGTTTGCTCACATATATCGGCGTTTGCATTGCATTATTATATGGTGTAAGGGCGTTCGTTTATGTCGGAATACGATCCAATTCCTCAGGAGAATTCGACAAACTGAATACTGCATTCAGCACCAAACATGAAACAGATATTTTAATTGTCGGCAGTTCTCGTGCAGAATGCCAACTCTATCCTCCAATTATAGAAAAATCGTCACGCTTACGAGTGTATAATATTGGTATGACAGGAGCCACTTTGCCATTGGTTAAGAGCTGCTATCAAGCCTTTCGCGAAAATAGTCCGGCACCAAAAAAAGTTGTTTTACTCGCAGATATTCATTCATTGGGTGACCGACCGGACAGCATTTATCATTATCCGCGATACTTTCCATACTTGTCAAATTCCAAGTTATATAAGGGATTAAATGAACTGGACCCGAGGTTTACAGGATTTAAATGGAATGCGGCATATAGTCTGGCTCATCTTTCCGACAAGTACAGAAATGCTGCCATACGCGGATTTACCGGTAGAAAAAGCAAGTACGACTATCTATATGCAAATGGATACAGTCCATGCGAAGCAGTAATGAATGATAGTACCTTCTTCTCGCTGCGACCTCATGCCTACCCGAACCGTTTACCCGAACATTTTACGCAAGCTTTGCAAGATTTGGCAGAATTGTGTCGTAGAGACGGAGCGCAACTAATTGTGCTGCTGGCGCCCGTGCATCATACGTACACGAAACAACTTCCGGGATATGAAGCCCGAATTGCCGAACTTCAGGTATTGTGCGATCAATTACAAATTAGCTGTGGCAACCCTGTATTTTCGGGCAACATGCAGGACCGCAGGCTATACGCTGATCCGGCGCACTATACTATGAAAGGAGCGCTGCTCTATTCCCTGTATACAGCTAAATTTTTAGGCGCAGTAACGCAATAAAATCCGCAGTGATTCGTTGTTGCAAACGTTGATTGAATGCTATATCTTTAACTCATTACCATGAAACTCCGTCTTCTATTTTATTCGCTTGTTGCAACGCTAACCTTTCAGACGCTGCATGCTCAGGCTCCAAAATACAGCAATGAATTTCTTGCGATTGGAGTTGGAGCGCGTGCATTAGGCATGGGTAATGCACAGGTAGGTTCCGTTCGTGATGTGACTTCCGGATATTGGAATCCCGCGGGTTTAATGGGCATTCGCAATAACATGCAAGTTGGCTTAATGCATTCTGAATATTTCGCTTCTATTGCTAAGTATGATTATCTGGGCATTGGCGGTGTTATCGATAGCAGCAGTTCTCTGGGTTTCAGCGTCATTCGTTTTGCGGTTGATGACATTCCAAACACTACGCAACTTATTGATGCCGGAGGAAATATCGATTACGACCGTATTACCACATTCTCTTCTCAAGATTACGCTTTCGTATTGAGCTATGCGCGTAAAGCACCCATTCAAGGATTAAACTACGGTGTAAATGCAAAAATTATTCGTCGTAAAGTAGGCGACTTTGCAGGTGCATGGGGATTTGGTATAGATGCAGGTGCACAGTACGATTTGCGTGGCTGGAGATTCGGAGCGGTTGTAAGAGATGTTACTTCTACGTTTAACGCATGGAGTTTCAATTTATCGCAAGATATGATCGATGTGTTTGCAGCCACAGGCAATGAAATTCCATCCAACTCTCTGGAATTGACATTACCCAGAATGATTTTTGGAGCCAGTAAGAAATACGTTTTGGGCAGCAAGCAGCTATTTTCAGTGGAGGGTTCATTGGACATGGTGAACACCTTCGACGGAAAAAGAAATGTGATGCTGCGAACCGGGGTTTGGAGCATGGAGCCAATGTTGGGATTTGAAGCCGGCTTTAAAGAAATGGTGTATTTGCGTGGTGGTGTTACTAATATTCAAAAAGCGCAAGATATTTTCGGAAAATCAGTTACAACATTCCAACCGAATTTCGGAATCGGCGTAAAATTTAAATCGCTTTCTATCGATTATGCACTTACCGATATTGGCGATCAATCGGTAGCCCTATACTCCAATGTATTCTCATTACGACTCGACATCAATAAAAAGACGAATTAGTCCGTATAATACGAGACGATTTAACGCGTTACGAAATAGTAACCGCGCTTATTATTTGATTGTATTGAGTTTATTGCTGTGCGGAGGGCTGTTTGCCCAGCCTTTTGGAAATGAATGGATCAATTACAGCCAACGCTATCTGAAAATAAAAGTTGTTAATGATGGTGTATATCGCATTGATTCCACAACTTTAGCTAATGGCGTAGCATTAACAGGCGGTTCGCTAAGTTCTATTGATCCAAGAAATTTCCAGTTGTTTCGCTTAGGAGCAGAGCAACCCATGTGGATTGAAGGCGAAAGTGACGGGCAATTTAACAACTCTGATTTTATTGAATTTTACGGTGAACGCAATCGTGGTGAAGCAGATGCAGGACTGTACGGTGGCATTGCACAGCAACTCAATCCATACTACAGTTTATTTTCTGATACAGCTATTTATTTTCTGACATGGAACAATGCGATAAATAATTTACGTTACTCCTTTTATCAGGATACTGCATTTAGTTTTTACACACCTTCACCCTATTTTTTAAGTAAAGAAATATATGCGGGAAGCATTTACATGCAAGGTGCTACAGATGGTGTCGGGGTTACTGACCCTCAGTATATTCCGACAGAAGGATTTTATGGACCCGAATTTTATTTCGGGCAGAGCACAACCATTCCATTAACCTCATCGAGTGCATTTGCCTCAGGTCCTGCTGCACGTCTTAGAGTTCGCGTTGGTTCACACTCCAATGACTTTGCAGTTGCCAACGAAAATACCATTCGTGTGCAATATAACAATACTGTTTACGACACCACATACGATGGTTATGCAGTGTATACCTACGATCAATTTTTTCCTGCTGCAGATTTGAATGCGGCGCAACTGCAAGTATCAGTTGCCAGTCTGAATAATTCATCTGCAGGTTCGTCAGGGCGCACGGCTGTTGCTTTTGCAGACCTTACTTATCCGCATACCTGGAACATGGACAGCAGGACGCGTTATGCCGGTTTACTTCCTGATAATACATTGCAAGGCTCTTCTCTACTCAACATGGTTAACATGGGAGGAGCAGGAGCCGTATACGTGTATGATAGATTCGGGAACCGACGTATTCCAACAATCTTTGGACCTCAAGGCTTTCAGGCATTAGTACCTAACGGCAATGGTAGCGATAAACCGTTTGTTGTTTTTATTGAATCCGGAATTCAAAACATTACTTCGTTGACTCCTGCAGGTGCTAATGGCGCGTTTACGAATTATGGCGCAAACCTCGGTGATTCATCGTTTGTAATTGTTACGCATCGCAAGTTGTGGAATGTTGCTCAGGATTATCAAAGCTATCGTGCTTCAATCGCCGGTGGATCGCATCATGTCATTCTGGCCAATGTTGAAGAATTATACGATCAATTTGCCTTTGGAATTCATCATCACGCTAACAGCATTCGTAATTTTTCGGATTATTTAATTCAAAATAGTCCGTCGGCACCGCGACATTTATTCCTCTTCGGAAAATCCTATTACACGTACTTATCGCGATCACAACCGTACTACTCCATGTGTCTCGTTCCGACCTACGGTTATCCTTCCACGGACGTCGGTTTTACAGCAGGTTTAAATGGAACTAATTGGGAACCGGCAATTGCAACAGGACGATTAGCGGCAAAGGATAGCACCGAGGCGCGTTGGTATTTGGACAAAGTGATTGAATATGAAAATAACGCACCTGCGGAATGGATGAAACATGTATTACACTTCGGAGGGGGAACAAGTACTGCCGAACAAAATACATTCAAATATTATTTGCAGACATACGAAGCAACAATTGAAGACACTGCTTTTGGTGGCGTTGTACAAACGTATTTAAAGACGAGTTCAAACCCAATTCAAATTAATTCGTCTGATACTTTACGTAGAAGAATTGAAGACGGCGTATCCATTATGACTTTTTTTGGACACGCTTCCGGAACAGGATTTGACCAAAGCATCGACGACCCGTCAACATATAACAACTTCGATCGTTATCCTTTACTGATCGCCAACTCCTGTTATGCGGGTGATTTACACTCAACAGGAAATAGTTCCAGCGAAGCCTTCACATTAATCGAAAATAAAGGAACGATTGGTTACATAGCTTCGGTAGGATTGGGAATTGCAGGTTTCTTGGATGCGTATACCTCGAGGTTATATAAGGCGATTGGTCAAATCGAATATGGAAATAGCATTGGTGCTTGTATGCAACGTGCAGCTTTTGATGCTCAGAATAGCAATCCATCAAGCTTGTTCATGAAAGCGACCATTATGGAAATGACGCTACACGGTGATCCTGCCGTGAAAATTAATTCGTTCAAACAACCGGATTATGTTATTACAAATGCCGATGTTTCTTTCGATCAAGAAACTTATCCCGATTCGATTATTGTGCATAACGTGGTCAGCAATGTGGGCAAAGCAGTTAACGACACTATTGTAGTGCGTTTGCAACGCCGTTTACCCAACGGTGATACTGCAACGTACTTCCAACAAGTCCGTGCGCCGTATTATCGCGACACTGTTTCTTTTGTAGTTCCTGTTGATGTGCAGAACGGAATCGGATTGAATCGTTTTAATATTTACGTTGACTTTTATGGACAAGTTGCTGAATTAAATGAAACCAATAATTACACGATCCCGGATGTAGACTTATTAATTAAAGGAAGCGCAATCGCGCCAATCTATCCTTATCCGTACGCTGTTATTCCTACGGACACCGTTACACTTAAAGCTTCTACTATCAATGTATTTGAGCCACAACGAACGTATCGTTTCGAATTGGACACCACAGATTTATTTAACAGCCCATTCAAACAAACCTATGTCATTAACGCACCTGGAGGAGTTGTAACATGGAGACCGAATTTATTAGCTACAGACAGCTCAGTGTATTTCTGGCGTGTTAGTCCGGATTCAATTACACCAACTGATGCATTTGTGTGGAGAGAATCATCCTTTCAATATATCAATGGACAAACCGGCTGGGGACAAGATCACATCTTTCAATTTAAAAATGATGCGTACCAATATGTTAAACTGAATCGACCTCAACGACGTTTTGATTTTGTCAACGACGTTAAAACCATAAGTGTGAAGAATGGCATTTATGGGCCAACCGTGCCTTGGAATGAGGTTTGGTACAAAATGAATGGTGCAACGCAACACATTTTTACTTGCGCTCCTCCGGGTGTTTCTATTGCAGTAATCGATCCTGTTAGCGGGAATCCTTGGAGTTTTAATGTTAATACGCCCGGCGTGCATCCTGTTTATGGAAACTATGCCTGTGTGGCAAATCAGTCATTACAAGCATTTGATTATTTTGATAATGATTCCGGTTGGCGCGCATCAATTGAATCCTTCATTAATCAAATTCCAACAGGACATTACGTTTTAGTATACAGTCAGTGGTTGCACTCGGCAAGTCAGTATAACACGGGACTGCGTAATGCTTTGCAATCTATTGGAAGCGGTATGGTGGGCACGGGCAATATCTCCGATACTACGGCATTTATTATTTGGGGACGTAAAGGAGATGCCGTTGGAACTGCAGATGAAGTTATCGGTCAGAATATTCAATCCGTAATTACGTTTCAGGATACAATTGTCACCAACTGGAGGGAAGGATATATTGCTTCAGAAATTGTAGGGCCTGCAAGTGCCTGGGGCTCTTTACACTGGAAACAGGTTGATGATGAAACGCCAGGTAATGATTCTGTTGCATTGGAGATTTGGGGAATTGACAATCAGGGTAACAAAACGATGATTCAGCGTTTACCCGAAGACAGTACAGACATATTGAATTTAGGGAATTTGGTAAATGTAAATTCATATCCGCGGTTACAATTAATTTTGAGAACGATTGATGACACTAATCGAACACCCGCTCAATTGCAGCGCTGGCATGTTTTATATACGCCACTGCCTGATGCAGCTCTGGATCCTCCTTTGGAATTCAGTTTATACAACGATACTATTCAAGAGGGCGATAGTATCAAACTTCGAATGGCTGTAAGAAACGTTACTGAATGGGTATTTTCAGACAGTTTACTCATCACTTATTGGGTTAAAGATCGTAATGGCAATATTCATTATCTGCCTCAACAACTTACTGCTCCTCCTTTTGCAGGCTTCAGTAATTTTACTGCAACATTAAATTTTTCGACTGAAGGTTTTCCAGGATTGAATGAATTGTGGATGGAGGTTAATCCTATCGGCAATGTGAATAGTCAAGCGGAACAACATCATTTTAACAACATTGCGATGATGCCTTTCTATGTTGGTACCGATCGTATTAATCCACTTCTGGATGTTACATTCGATGGAATGCACATCATGAATGGCGACATCGTGTCCGCGCGTCCTCAAATTCTGATTACACTAAAAGATGAAAATCAATTTTTAGCATTAAATGACACTGCTGACTTCCGTGTGTTTATTCGTAGACCCAACCAGTCCAATTTGGAGTTGTTACCATGGAACAGCGAACTTCAATTCACGCCGGCTGTATTACCTAATAACAGTTGTAAAATCTTATACACGCCAACACTTCAGACCGACGGAATTTACGAACTACTTGTTCAAGCCAAAGACCGGTCTTCAAATAACTCAGGATTGGTTGATTATCGAATCACGTTTGAAGTAATTAATAAAGCAACTATCACTAACGTCATTAATTATCCGAATCCGTTTACCACCTCAACACAGTTTGTATTTACACTTACCGGAAGTGAAGTTCCACAAGTATTTACAATTCAAATCATGACTATCAGTGGTAAGGTAATTCGGGAAATCAGTCGTGAAGAATTAGGTGATATCCGCATCGGAAGAAACATTACCACCTATGCTTGGGACGGCACGGATCAGTTCGGAGATCGTTTGGCCAATGGTGTGTATTTGTATCGTGTCATTACTCGATTAAATGGCAATGCTATAGAACAGCGCGAAAGCGGTGCAGATTCATACATCATTCAAGGTTGGGGCAAGATGTACCTCATGCGATAATCCAATTTTAACTCGTATTCAATTTTATCTTTACAGCAATGAATAGAAAGTTGTTGTTCCTTTCTCTCGGTGCTGCATTCTTGATGATCGCATCCTGGCCGCACTTCGGATTTTCTCCGCTAGTGTTTATAGCCTGGATTCCTTTATTGCTTTTAGAACAACACATACTCACCGATACGCGGTTCAAGAGCAAACACCTGTTTTTGTATTCTTATCTAACATTTTTCCTGTGGAATCTTGGAACAACGTGGTGGATCTACTATGCTTCTGCAGGAGGCGCGGCAATGGCTATATTATGCAATGCATTGTTGATGTCTTTTACATTTCAGATATACCACTTGCTTCGAAAAAAAATAAATAAAACGTGGAACATTATTTTCATCATCCCGATTTGGATTGCATTTGAATGTCTTCATTTGGATTGGGACTTAACATGGCCGTGGTTAACGCTGGGCAACAATCTGGCAGCATTTCCACAGCTGGTGCAATGGTATGAGTTTACAGGCGTATTTGGCGGTAGTCTTTGGATTCTCTGCATCAATATTATTGTATTCCATTTGTACTATTACAGAAATACGCTTTATCGCGATTTTAAAAGAAGAATCATAATTACTTCTAATCTGATTTTAATTGTATTTATTCCAACCGTTTTTTCGTTGTTGATGTATTACAATTTCTACAGCCGACAAGATCCAACCACGTCAATTAATGTTGTGGTAGTTCAGCCCAATATTGATCCTTACCGAAAATTTAGTTCCGATTTCAGAGAGCAACTTCAGCAAATGACTGATCTCGCAGTCGCAAAAACTGACACATCAACGGATTATCTCGTTATGCCGGAAACGGCATTGATAGAAGATATTTGGGAGAACGAAATGCAGTATTCGTACAGTATTCGTCGCTTAATTGAATTGAGTAAACAAATGAACGGTGTGAAAATAATTACAGGCGCATCAACTGCACGGTTTTATGCAGAAAATGAAACGCTTAGTGCAACCGCGAGAAAACTAAAGATGCAACCGGGCTATTACGACAATTACAATACCGCAGTTTATTTGGATAGCACCGGAAAACTGGATGTATATCATAAGTCAAAATTAGTTCCCGGCGTGGAGAAGATGCCCTTCCCGAAATACCTGCGTTTTTTGGAAGATTTGGCCATTGATATGGGAGGTACAAAAGGTTCACTTGGAGTACAAGAAGATCGCTCCGTGTTTGTTCCCTCTTATGGTAACGGAGTTATTGCGCCGGTAATTTGTTACGAAAGTATTTATGGTGATTACGTTTCGGAGTACGTGCGCAACGGAGCTAATTTTATTTTCATCATCACCAACGATGGGTGGTGGGACGATACTCCCGGATACAAACAGCATTTATTGTACGGAAGATTACGTGCCATAGAAACCAGAAAAAGTATTGCGCGTTCTGCAAACACCGGTATTTCCTGTATTATTAATAGACGCGGTGATATTGAACAAGCTACCTCTTGGTGGCAACCCGCAGCAATTAAAGGAACCCTGACTTCACAAACCACAGAAACATTTTACACACGGCACGGTGATTTCATCGGAATAGTTTGCTTGTACATTGCATTAGCAAGTATTTCAATCGGCTCAATTCTATACTTGCTTTCCTACTTGCAACGCTTCAAGAATAAGTAAAACCTTTACATTTGTGCTTCAAAAACCAAGAGGTTATGGATCAGTTTGATGTTATTGTTATTGGCTCAGGTCCGGGAGGATACATTTCCGCAATTCGCTGTGCACAACTTGGACTTAAAACCGCAATCATTGAAAAATACAATGCATTGGGCGGCACTTGTTTAAACGTGGGTTGTATTCCATCTAAAGCACTATTAGATTCTTCTGAACATTACTACAATGCAGTGCATCATTTTTCCGAGCACGGCATTGAAGTATCCAAGCCTAAGGTGGATTTGAAAAAAATGATTGACCGTAAGGCTGAAGTGGTGAAACAAACTTCACAGGGAATTTCTTTCCTAATGAAGAAAAATAAAATCACCACATTCATAGGAATGGGTTCTTTCGTTGACAAGAATACCGTTCGTGTAACTGACGGTGCAGGAAAAACAACTGATATCTCAGGCAAGCACATCATTATTGCAACGGGTTCAAAACCTTCCACATTGCCGGGCATCACGATCGACAAAAAGCGTGTGATTACTTCTACCGAAGCATTGTCACTTCAGGAAATTCCGAAACACATGATCGTAATCGGTGGTGGAGTTATCGGATTGGAATTGGGATCAGTGTATGCGCGTTTAGGCAGTAAAGTTAGTGTTGTAGAATTTACCAATTCAATTATTGGTGCTATGGACGGAGCTTTAGGCACGGAATTACTCAAAGTGTTGAAGAAGCAAGGTCTTGAGTTTTACTTAGGCCATAAGGTTAATGAAGTTGCTGCTAACGCGAAAGAAGTTAGCATTAAAGCAGAAGATTTAGCTAAAGGTCAAACTATTGAATTGAAAGGCGATTATGTTTTAGTATCCGTTGGTCGTCGTGCATATACAGATGGTTTAAATCTGGACAAAGCAGGATTAACTGCTGATGAGCGCGGCCGTGTTGTAGTAAATGATCACTTACAAACAGCGGTTCCTCACATTTACGCTATTGGTGATGTGGTGCGAGGAGCAATGTTAGCGCATAAAGCAGAAGAAGAAGGTGTATTTGTTGCCGAAACAATTGCAGGTCAGCATCCACACATTAACTATAATTTGATTCCGGGTGTAGTTTATACCTGGCCGGAAGTTGCGGGTGTTGGTTATACAGAAGAACAGTTAAAGCAAGCAGGTCGTAAGTACAAGTCGGGAGCTTTTCCATTCAAAGCCAGCGGACGTGCACGTGCGAGTATGGATACAGACGGATTCATCAAAGTACTTGCGGATGCTGAGAATGATGAAATACTCGGCGTTCACATGATTGGACCACGCGTTGCGGATATTATCGGAGAAGCTGTTGTAGCAATGGAGTACAGAGCCAGCGCTGAAGACATTAGCAGAATGAGTCACGCTCATCCGACGTTTAGCGAAGCTTTGAAAGAAGCTTGTTTAGATGCAACTGGCAAGCGTGCACTGAATATGTAAACTAAAATCATTCAAGTTTGTTAAAGATGTGTTGCACGTGCAGCACATCTTTTTTATACCATGAAAACAGGAATACTGCTCATCAACTTAGGAACTCCGGACAGCCCTTCTACAGGTGATGTCCGAAAATATTTACGTGAATTTCTGAGTGATCCGGAAGTTATTGACATTAATCCTATAGGGAGATGGTTGCTGGTGAATTTGATTATCGCACCATTCCGTGCGCCAAAATCCGCCAAACTGTACAGCGAAATTTGGACCAAAGAAGGAAGTCCACTGTTGTTGTACGGCATTGAATTAAAAAACAAGGTACAACAGGCTTTAGGCGAATCATTTGTAGTTGAACTTGGCATGCGTTATCAATCACCTTCACTTGAATCTGCTTTTCAGAAACTAATTGCTTCCGGGGTTGATCGGATTGTTGCATTGCCGTTGTATCCCCAGTATGCATCATCAACAACAGGATCAACAATTGCAGCTATACATGAAACTTGCACTAAATTACATTGGGACAAGTCGAAGCTTCACATCATTGAACGCTTTCATCATTTGGATTCTTATAAACAGGCATTGATAAAAACTGCTGCCAATTACGACCACAAGAATTACGATCATGTCATCTTTAGTTTTCATGGTGT
Organism: Bacteroidia bacterium; assembly: GCA_044344795.1. Classification (GTDB taxonomy): domain Bacteria; phylum Bacteroidota; class Bacteroidia; order Palsa-965; family Palsa-965. The sequence continues at coordinate 38,789 of JBIJCF010000001.1, forward strand.
ACCGCAACGACACATTACCAAAACGGACCAAAAACTCGGCAGTGGGCAATGTAAATTTGGCTCATGTTGTGAAACAATAAACGAGGGCAACAAATATTGTTATCGTGCGAATTGTATTGTAACCGCTAACGATCTTGCTGCTGCATTGGCCATTCCGAAAGAAAAATACACCATCAGCTTTCAATCGCGCTTAGGACGAGACCCTTGGGTACAACCTTATTCCGACCAAACGATTATTGAACTGGGAAAATCAGGCAAAAAGAAACTTTTGGTTTTCTCACCTGCATTTGTTGCGGATTGTCTAGAGACCATTCATGAAATTGGTGTGGAGTATGACGAACTCTTCCAAGAACACGGAGGTGAAAAAGTTACGCTTGTTCCATCGCTTAATGCTGAAGACTTTTGGGTAGATGCAGTTGTAACAATTGTAAACTCCTGAAGATATAACTGGAAGAAAACCAAACGAGTATTTATAACTAAATAATCCATCAAAACTACTTCAGGTCCGCTCGATACAGATGAATAGAAAATCATATCAAATTATGATATTATCCGAATTCTAAGAATTCTAGTTGGTAAGAGATGATTCTCTTAGGTAGTTGGACTGTAGATTTATTCTATCAAACTTTAGTTATAAATTATAACGTTTAAATATGTCTTCTAATCAATGGTTACTATATCAGACGGACAAATTCCCCACATATAAGAGACAAGTTTAAATTTGCACTGCAATGCGATGTAGCTACACATATTTTATTATCGGAACGACCTAAAAGCTCATAATCATGCAATTCGGTAAATTTTATCAATATGACCCTGCCGATTTGTAAAAAATTACACGAAGACCAATGATACCGTGCTTGTTGGAACTTGATCAATTCAGAAACGTGTACGTTGGAAGAAATTCTTCTGGTTGGTTAATTGCTATCGGCAATAACGAAATAAGCATAACCGATGAATTTATTGGAGCCTGGAGCGTTGGCCACATTACCTATGATTACAAAAACGAAATCGAGGCTTTAAAATCTATGCAACAATCCGCTTTTCGATTTCCGAATCTTAGTTTCTTTCAACCTGAAGTGGTCGTCTTGTTGAAATCGAATGACATTGAAATTTTACACAGCTCTAATCCGGCCGGTGAAAAAAAATTAATAAGTGCGCTTAATAAAAGGGCTTCATTAAAATCTGACAACCCGAAAAGAAGAAAAATTATTGACTTAACAACAAAAGAAGAATATTTGCAAAACGTCCTAAAGTTGCTAAACCATATTCAACAAGGCGACATCTACGAAATCAACTATTGTATCGGGTTTCGTTATAACGGAACAATTGATCCGTACGCAACGTTCAGCAAACTGTGGGAGCTAACCGAAGCGCCATTTTCTTGTTTCTATAAACGCGACAATCAATTTGTTTTATGCGCTAGTCCGGAACGTTACATCTGCAAAACCGGTTCTACATTGATTTCTCAGCCTATTAAAGGCACTGCAGCGCGTTCAACAGCAAAAGAAACCGATCTTCAACGTAAAAGTAATTTACAATGCGATGCAAAAGAGCGCGCGGAAAACGTCATGATCGTGGATATCGTTCGCAATGATCTTTCGCGCATTGCACAGCGCGGTTCCGTTCGTGTTAACGAATTATGTAAAGTGTACAGCTATAAAACAGTGCATCAGATGATTTCTACCGTAGCTTGCGAATTAAAACCGGACATTACGTTTAAGGATATTATCCACGCTACTTTCCCAATGGGCTCCATGACAGGCGCACCTAAAATACGGGCCATGCAGTTGGCTGATCAATACGAAAATTTTCAAAGAGGAATATATTCCGGAACGATTGGTTGTATAGCTCCCAACGGTGATTTTGATTTCAACGTTGTCATTCGTGCCATCGTGTATGATCGCGAAAAACAAATTGCGGAGTTATATGCAGGCTCCGCAATTACAGCTAATTGTAATCCTGAAAAAGAATACGAAGAGTGCCTGCTGAAAGCGCAAAGCATGATTCGTGCTTTGAATTGAAGTATTTTAGTGGTGTGAATCCCGAACTCGCTATTACTACTCTTTTAGGTAAATATTCGCCAAGCGGAATTAAATCGCCGTGTGTAGTGGGTATTAGCGGTGGCGTTGATTCGACAGTGCTACTGGTTGCCGCTGAAAGTGCGGGAGTTCCAATTATCGCTGCACACGTCAACTACGGCTTAAGAAATTCTGAATCGAATGAAAATCAACAATTCTGTGAAGAACTTTGCGCGCGATTGCAAGTTCCTTTGTACACGATGAGATTATTACCGGAACAAATTGAGGAATTAAAAACCGATAATATTCAGAATGCTGCACGAAAAATTCGCTATGATTTTCTGGAACAAGTTCGTCGTGAAAACGGTTGTGAATTCATATTGACGGCGCACCATTTTGATGATCAGGTTGAAACTGTGATCTATCGCTTATTGCGCGGTTGGGGTTTAAAAACGTTACACGGCATTCGTTCGGTGCATGGAAAAATATTACGACCGTTGCTACATCTTGAAAAGAAAGACCTGATTGAATATGCGAATCAACATAAATTGAATTGGAGTTCCGATAGTAGCAACCATGCGGATGATTATGACAGAAACAAAATCAGAAATCAACTACTACCGTTGTTGTATGAAGTAGTGCCTCATCAGCACCACGGCCTTAAACGCGGTGTACAGATAATTAGTACAGAATCTGAAATCATTGAAGAGTGGTTACGAGAAAGAGAACAAGAGTGGATTGAAAAACGTCATGATGTGTACATTATTAAAGAGGCGTGTTTGACAGGCGGAGAAAAAGGCGTGTATTTTCTAAGTCACTTCCTTGCTCCTTTCGGATTCAGTTTCGCACAATGTGAGTTGATTCCGAAATTGATCGATGCTGAGAACAACAAGTCTGTGATGAGTACGATATATCGCGTAGTGAAACGAAATAATGAGTTAATCATAGAACCAATTTCCACATCACAACAGGTGGTTCAAATCAGAACCGAGCAAGTGCAGATTCATGAAGTTGATTTAACCAATGTGCAAAGTGGATGGATGGATGCAACAAAAATTTCGGGCGAATTGCACGTTAAAAATTTAAGTGAAGGGTGTCGCATGGAACCCTACGGACTGAAAGGGAGCAAATTGGTCTCTGACATTTTAAATGAAATGAAAATACCTCAGCAGAACAGAGCAAACTATCCTCTGTTGTTTGACCAACGAGGTGTTGTTTGGATTCCCGGCTACCGTATTGCCGAACGTGTTAAAATCGATCGTGATGTTACTACAGTTGTCATAAGAGCATACCTGCATGAATAACGAGGAGATATTATTCCAGGAAACTCAGTATGCCGGCACCAATCGCCATTCTTTAATGCGTCGTTTGGTACTCGCCGTGTTCTGTTTTGTGGCCTATTACTGGTCTGAACATCCTGAACCTGTAGATCTCGACTTTTTTCAATTGGGAGAATATCCCGGTGAAGACTATTCGGGCAAGATATTCTTCTTGTTAGGGTTAGTGATTCTTATTGTTAGCGTGGTACTCATGTTTGTAAAACATTTTACGACAACCGTGCGATCCGGAGCAATTTACCTTGAAAGCCTTTGGACATCAAGAAAAGTACGAATCGAGCTCAACAGCGTCGAAGCGGTTCGTAAAATCATTCTTAAAGCCTCGGTTCTTAATCGTCCCGTATACAACCTGCATGCATCCGGTAAAATTCGCTTTTACACGCACGGGCATGAAGCTGTGGAGCTAGTAATGAATGATGGTTTGATTTACAGGATTGGCACGCAACGCGCCGGAGAGTTAATGCAATTACTCCGAAAATTGAAAAAAAATGTGAACGAGGGAAACTAAAGCCCGAAGCGTTCGTAGAATGTACCTAAAAACACACCCATGAACGCTACATCTAACTCACCCATCCTTATAGAAAAGGAAGCGGTTAGGAAACTAACGTTTCCTAACGCCGAGGTTTTATCATCGAGAGAAGATCGTCGAAGAAGAGACATTGAATTAAATAGGGCGTTAGTGCTCGGAAATATGGACAGAAGTAAGGTTCGGATCATTTTTAGTGATGATGAAGGCAAAAAAATGATTGAAACCACCATATGGGCGGTCACTCCGGAGCGTATTATCCTGAAAAGCGGCATGATGATTCCGGTAAACCGAATTCATGAAATTGTGACTTAATTTAGGTTACTAACATAGTTTTGTGAATAATTTGTAACTTTATCTTGTCAGATGTCGTTACAGGTAGTCCTAATACGGAAACAAACTATGCCACAGCCCTACACCCAAAGAAATCGTAAGCGAATTGTTTTATCATTAATGTTTGTTGCATTAACGCTTGCACTCACCTCTTTTAAAGTACAACGCGATCGTATGAAATGCGATTGGTCGGCCATGGTGGTTGCTTTGCCTAATAATGAAGCTGAAATTCGCTTCACATGCAACATCCCCGCGGGTTGGTTTATCTATTCCAAAAACATGTTGGAATTTGATGGACCACTGCCAACATCAATTGAAATAGATCCTTCCGCTCACTTTGAGTTAATCGGAGAAATGGCGGAATCGGGCAGCTATGTTAAATGGATGGAGCCTTCTTACAACAAAGAGGTTACGTGCCTTCAAAAACAAGCTCGTTACACCCAAAAAATTAAAATCAATACTACAGATCCTTTCCAAATTAAAGCATCAGTAAACTATATGCTGAACAAAAAAGGAGACATCTTGCAACCGGACGACGAAAATGTAATCATTACCGTAAGCGGATTGTAATATCACTACACTTCAAAAAAGGGTTGCACGAACTGCAGCCCTTTTGCATTTTCTGACGTTTCCTTTGCAATAAGGTATTTTAACAACCGCCTACAACCGATTATACTTATTTTTGATCTTCATTTGATTCTGAATTATGAAGCGATTCGCATATTCCTCCAAGTATTTTTTTCTAACAGTATTCTGCTTATTCACGATAGCAGCTTTTGCTCAACCTAAGCAGCATGTGGCGTGGTCATACTCGGTTAAGCAACTTTCCGATTGTGAATTTGAATTGCAGTTTAAAGCAACCATTGAAAAAGGTTGGCATTTATATTCTCAAATTCCGGTAGATAACGGCCCTTTACCCACTGAATTTCTGTGGGATAAAAGCGCAGATTATGAATTGGTGGGCAAAACATCAGAGCCCAAACCGATTGAAAAACCCGAACCGGTATTCGACAATCAGGTGATCAAGTATTTTGAAGATGTTGCCGTTTTTAAACAAAAAATTCGCGTTAAAACAGATAAAGAATTTTCCATAACGGGAGCAATTGACGGAATGGTTTGCAATGATGGCGCTTGTGTTAACTTTTTCCCTCAACCACAATTTAAGTTTACAGTAAAAGGGAAACCATGTGTGGCAGGAACAGGACAAACCACTCCTATTAACGGCACAACGGGAACTGTGGCGGGTTCCAACGGAGCATCAGGATGTTGCGATAGCCTAAAAGCTGTAATAGCGACACTTCAGGGAAGCGGTTCCGGAGACACCAATGCAACCACAGCAGATACAGCACAATCTTCAGGAATGGCTGCAACAGATGCCGAAACACCGGCGCTTGCAACACTTGATGAAGGTTCCAGCATCTGGACCGCATTCGGAGGCGGATTTTTAGGTGGATTGTTAGCGTTAATTACACCTTGCGTATTCCCGATGATTCCAATGACGGTAAGCTTTTTCACGAAGCGCGCAAAGGATAGAAAGAAAGGAATTCGAGATGCGATTATTTATGGTTTATCCATCGTTGCAATTTATGTTTCATTAGGACTTCTGGTAACACTTGCAACCGGCGACCCTCAAGTGCTGAATCAGCTTAGTGCGAACATTTGGTTTAACCTGATCTTCTTCGCGGTGTTTATCGTTTTTGGTGTATCGTTCTTAGGTGCATTCGAAATTACATTGCCGTCATCATTTGTAAATAAAGTGGATGCCGCTTCCGATAAAGGCGGATTGATCGGAATCTTTTTCATGGCGTTTACGCTTTCACTGGTTTCCTTTTCTTGTACCGGTCCGATTGTTGGAACAGCATTAGTACAAGCCACTCAAGCAGGCATCACAGGTCCGTTGTTTGTGATGTTAGGCTTCAGCATTGCATTAGCATTGCCATTTATGTTATTTGCACTATTCCCGGGTTGGTTGAGTTCTTTACCAAAATCAGGTGGCTGGTTGAATTCGGTTAAAGTGGTAATGGGTTTATTAGAATTTGCATTAGCCTTAAAGTTCTTATCCAACGTGGATTTATCCTATCACTGGGGTATCGTAACACGTGAAGTATTTATTGCAGTTTGGGTGGTGTGCTTCAGCTTAATCGGCTTCTATTTGTTAGGCAAACTGAAATTCTCACACGACAGTGATTTACCGTACATCAGTGTACCACGAATTATTTTCGCAATTATTACCTTCTCGTTTGTTATATACATAACACCCGGAATGTGGGGCGCTCCTGTTCGTGCGCTGAGCGGTATTTTACCTCCTGCATATTATAGCGAGAACGCGGGCACATTCACAGGTGGAGGTGGAAGTAAATCAGGTGAAGAAGCCTTGCCTGAAGGTGTTGATCCATCACACTGCCCATTGAATCTATCTTGTTTCCATGATTACGATTTGGGATTGGCTTATGCCAAGAAAGTGAACAAGCCTATTTTCGTGGATTTCACAGGCTACAATTGCGCGAATTGCCGTCGTATGGAAGATAACGTGTGGCCGGAGCCGGATGTGTTGACCCAGTTGCAAAAAGATTATGTGGTGATTTCTTTGTATTGTGATGACAAAAAAGAATTACCGGAAGACAAGAAATACACCACAAAAGACGGCGTTAAGATTCGCACGTGGGGCAACAAATGGAGTCAAATGCAGATTGACCGTTACGGTTCCAATGCACAACCGTTGTATGTGTTGTTAGATCACAACGAAAAGCCATTGGTGCCACCTCAGCCTTACACACCGGATGCTAATGATTATGCGAACTTTTTGAGAAAGGGAAGTGCCAACTTTAAAAAGAGCAGCGGTCATTAACCCGGACGTCGTAACTCGAAATTTTTTCCGAGATACACACGACGTACTTGTTCGTCAGCGGCAAGCTCTTCTGCAGTTCCTGCTTTTAAAATAGAACCTTCGAACAACAAGTAGGCACGATCTGTAATGGACAATGTTTCGTGTACATTGTGATCTGTGATCAGAATTCCAATGTTCTTGCTCTTTAAACTGGCTACAACACTTTGAATATCTTCTACTGCAATAGGATCTACACCGGCGAAGGGTTCATCCAGCAAAATAAATTTCGGATCAGTGGCTAATGCGCGTGCTATTTCCGTGCGACGACGTTCTCCACCTGAAAGTGAATCGCCCATGTTTGCACGAATGTGCTGCAAGCCAAATTCATCCAACAGACTTTCTAATTTATTAGCCTGTTCACCAGCAGTTAATTTGGTCATTTCCAAAACTGCTTTAATATTATCTTCAACGGACAACTTACGAAACACTGACGCTTCCTGTGCCAAATAACCAATTCCTAATTGTGCACGGCGATACATCGGCTCACGCGTAATGTCAATATCGTCTAGAAATATTTTTCCTTCGTTAGGCTTGATCATTCCAACGATCATGTAAAATGATGTGGTCTTCCCTGCCCCATTCGGCCCTAACAATCCTACGATTTCGCCTTGCCTTACACGTATAGAAACATCTTTCACGACTGTACGCTTCTTATACTTTTTTACCAGATGATCCGCTCCTAAAATCATAATTCCAAAATCAGAATAACACTTGTAAAGATACGCGGATTCCGAAAGGCTTAACACGAGGCTGATCGAGGTAACTCAATCGCCAGAATGCATCTACACGAAAGAATCGGAAGATATTTTCAATACCTGCACCCGCCTCCATGTACGGACCTTTGTTCAGGGTGAACAACGTATTAGGAAACAATAACGCATCATGATTCACCTGAGAAACTGTGCCGTACAACGCCCGGAATGACGCCACTTCGCGCCATTTCAGCTTACGCATCAAAGGTATTTTATTCAGGAAAAATCCATCGAAATGATGTATCAAAATTGCAGACGCATACTGATCACTCGCAAATTCGTAGTAATTCATCATATTGTAAGCCGTACCGTCATATACATAAGTTTCATTACCTGGATGTAAAACCATTAACGGAAACGGCACTACGCCCCAAATTTTTCCGGCTTCAAGAATATAATTCAAGTAACCGATAGGATTGATTCGCACGCGATCATCTACATTAATACTTAAGCGTTGATAGGTGTATTCACTGTTGAACACACCTTTCAAACCGGATGTATAATTCATCTGAACAATTGGCCAATAACCACCAATCGGCACACGTGTAAATACACCTTCTACATACTTTTCGTCGTGACACCAGCGCACTTTCAATTGAAATTCAGTTGTCGTAATTCCGGACTCATACGCTTCGGTATTGTCCGGTAATGGACGAACAAATTGAGCTCCATTAAGTGGAAACATGTTTCGGTTTACAAATGAAGTACGCACATTCAGGCCCGAGCGAATATCGCGTTCGTACCACAACTCATAATGCTCCACGCGTGTCATGTTGGTTAACGGCGTTCTGCGGAACAACGTAGCCATGATGTTATCGTTAGAGAACGCATTGGAACTTAAACCAAGAATTTCATAATCGTTTTTGTAAGTTCCTCCCACTAATTGTCGTGGTTTTTTCGTGATGAATGATTTAAACGAAGCGCCATACTTGAACTCATGATCTGTTAAACCATAAGCCGCATATCCACTTAATTCTACCCGTTTGCTGAAATTATTGGAAGTCCTTCCTCCAACACGTAATCGCACACCTTCAATTTGATTATAACTAACAGTTTTATGCCAAGGACCATATTCAATTGGACCAATAATCTTGTATCCGGAATACAGCGTAATTACCAAGTCTTCCCACGTTTTGTAAATCGGCAAATTCTGAATTGAATCCACCATATCATAAATTCCCTGTTCCTTTCCAGTCAACGAATCATGGCGTTGTGCAACCCAAAAACTGTCGCTGCGATTCTCTGCTCCTTGTTCAACAATTAAGTTATCCGTGCGCGTATAAAACTCTTGTTCCTTAGGGTTATTGACTTTATAATTCTTGTAGGAGGTTGTCTTTCTTCCGTAAAAGCCCATTTGTTTATCGGCGATCGCAAAGTCCGCGATAATCTTCTCTTTTCGTAGCATCCAGTTTCCGGACTCATCACTAAATTCCTGAATAACATAAAATGCTTTTACATAATTCAGATTCGCGTCTTCAACGACACTCATCTGTATTTGTTTAACGGCAAAACTGGAATCGGCAATCCAGATATTTCCTTCGAATAAAAGTTCCTGTTTGCGTTTAGGCTTAAACTGAATTTGATAACACCAGTGTTCACCGATATACATACTATCTACCAGATAATATTTATAGAACAAAGTCCCATTGTTAGAAACAGGACTAACAAAGAGTTTATTAAAGAGTAAAATATTGTTGTCGTAAATATTTATATTCTGATACATTTCCCCGGTAAACTGAGAAACGCTCGCATCCTGAACTCCCGAAACCTTGGACCCTTTTATGATTTCCTTTTTCGTCTTCGGATTTTTCAAATAATAAAACTCAGATACACTTTCACTGAAAAATATAGGAAGGTTCGCTTTCTCTGTCGGGTTGGTGGTATCGATATTATCGAAAACAAATTTCACCGGACGCATGACTTTACTTTTCTTCAAATCGTCGGTAATATTATTTAAATCAAATTCAAGTTTATTATAGATCTCGCACTGATAAGCGTCCAGTCGTTCCTTATCGTTTTTGTATTTATTGGCGTGTACTTTTTTTAACAGCGTAATGGCAGGATTTTCGCCGGGCAGAATCACTACTTCCTCCAACTGAACAGAATTCGGAGCAAGACCGATATTAATCAGTTGTGTTTTGCCCGGGACGATTTTCAGTGTTGTGGGTTGATAGCCTATATACATGGCTTTAATGGAATCGGCCCGAACTTCGGTAACAATAGAATAATTTCCATCTACATCAGAAATCCCCCCCACTTTCGTACCCACCAAAATGATATTCACAAACGGCATAGGCTCGTTTGTCTGCGTGTCATAAATTTTTCCGGATATGCGAGTGGTTTGCGCGCTTGCTTGGACAGCATAACACACAACAATGAAAAGACTTACAAATCGTAATAAACCGGGGGATAAACTCACACTTAAAATTACAGAAACTTTTGTGTGTTACGCTTGAATAAACAAAAACTTATTGACGATTTTCCAGCGCCTCCCAGAATTCAACTGCGCGACGAGTATGCGGAATAACAATAGTACCTCCGACGATATTCGCAACAGAAAAAATATCAAAAACTTCGGCGCGCGTTACGCCAAGTTGATGACATTTTTCGAGGTGATATTTTACACAATCATCGCAACGCAACACCATAGATGCCACCAATCCCAACATTTCCTTTGTCTTTGATGACAAAGCGCCATCCTGATAAGTATTCGTATCTAGATTAAACAATCGTTTAAGTACCAGATTGTCTTCTGCAAGAATACGTTCGTTCATCTTGGCACGATAAGCATTGAAATCGTTTACTAAATCACTCATTGTTATAAGTTTTGTTCGGCTCGTTGCTTTTCAACTCGAGCAGCAACAAGAATACTGGCTTCATACAAGACCCAAAGCGGCATCGCCACCAACATTTGTGTAAAAATATCCGTGGTTGGCGTTATTACTGCCGATACAATTAGAATTACAATTAGAGCGTGCCGGCGATACTTGCGCATAAATCCGGGGGTTAGAATTCCGAACTTGGCTAGGAAAAATGCCAGGATCGGTAACTCAAAAACCAATCCCATCATCAGCACCAATGTTGTCATCACGGAGATGTACGAATCGATGGTAAAAATATTCTGAATAGATGGATCGACCTGATAATTTCCTAAGAAGTAAATGGCCATGGGAGCCACAATAAAGTAGCTAAAACAAACACCCATCAGAAACAAGCACGATGCATAAAAAATAAAGCCACGAGCAGCATTAATTTCCTTCTCTTGTAAGGCCGGTTTCACAAATTTCCAAAGCTCATATAGCAAGAATGGAAATCCGCAGATAATGCCGGCTACAATAGCTGCCCACATATGCAAGGTAAATTGTCCGGTAACGTCCGTGTTCTGGAATTTGAAATCGAATTTGGTAAAACACAAAGCATCCCCCATGCTCCACGCGTGTGAGATATTACAAAGTGTTTGATACGTTACGAACTGTGAATCCCGAGGTCCTAAAATAATTTTACCGAACAGGATTTCGGGGAAAGCAAATGCCACTGCTGCAAAAACGAAAATTACAGCTGCACTTCGCACCAAATGCCAGCGCAACGCCTCCAGATGTCCCATGAAAGACATCTCACCTTTTTCCGCAGGCTCTGATTTACCGAATAGTGCCATATTGCGTGGCAAAGATATCCTTTTCAACACATTCTAATTCGGTTAACTACAGGTTGCATCATGTATTATTTCTAAATTCGACTCTTTAACCGCAGGCACTAAAACACATGATTCAATTTATTCGACAGAACATTGCATTTGTTCTTGCCTTTATCATGTTACAAGTGATCACTACCATCGTGTACAGTAATCACTTTGATAATCCTTTTCATTTCGACGATTCGCATACCATTGAGACCAATGCTGCCATCCGCGATTTGGGCAACTGGAAACGTTACTTTACCGATCCCGCTACATCCAGTAGTTTGCCGGCTAACCAGGCCTGGCGTCCGGGAGTAACAACAATTAACGCAATTGACACATACCTGAGTGGAGGAACGCCTGATTCTTCAGTATTTCACCGCAGCATTTTCATCAACTACCTCATGATTGGATGGTTGGTTTTTGCAATACTTTATCAACTCCTGAAATGGTGTTTCCCAACCGTAAAAAATATGCTTTGGGCGGCATTGCTGGGTACCGCATTCTACATGCTTCATACTGCAAATGCAGAAACTATTAACTACATTATTGCGCGCACCGATACGCATTCCACATTTTTTATTCTTCTTAGCATTTGGTTCTACTTGCTAGGTCGTCGGTATAGGAGTTTGTACCTGTTTTTAATTCCATTAGCGATTGGATTTTTAATTAAAGAACCTGCCGTTACTGTTGGTCCGATCTTAATGGTTCTTGAATGGTTGTTCCATAAGGAGCTGAGTACAAAAGATAAAGCGAAGTGGTATGTAGCATCGGCATTTGGTACGGCTGTTTTTTTATTCATGATTGCCCGGGCAAATACCGCCGAAACATGGACATCAGGAGGCGGTACGTGGTATCATTATTTGATTACTCAAAGTTTTGTAATTGTACATTACTTCAACACCTGGCTTCTTCCGGTTAATTTAAGTGCTGATACCGATTGGATGCTAATTACGAATTTCTTTGACGATCGCGTGTTAATTGGTGCTGCATTTATACTGGGCATGTTTTACATTGTTTGGAGATTGCGCGAACATCAACAATTGCGCGGCGTTTCGTTTGGTGTAGCGTGGTTCTTTCTGGCGCTTGCACCAACTAGTAGCGTGTATCCGTTTGCGGAAGTATTAAATGACCACCGGATTTTTTATCCGTTTATTGGTTTAACTATTGCCGGCTGTGTGTTGGTGGTGTTTTTATTACAACAAGTTCAGGAAGCACGAAAAAAAGTTGTCACCGGCGCTACTATTGCGTCGTTACTTGTTGTGATTATTAGCCATAGCTATGGAACCTATCAGCGCAATGAAGTTTGGGGTAGTGGAGAAACGTTGTGGAAAGATGTAACAGAAAAAAGTCCCGGAAACGGCCGTGGCTGGATGAATTATGGAAATGCACTTATGGCGAAAGGCGATATTAAAGGAGCCATTTCGTGTTATGAAAAATCGCTGGAAATTTATCCGAACTACATGTACGCCCACATCAACATGGGTATCGCTAAAGCCTTTATTAATGAAGACGTAGAAGCAGAAAAATACTTCAAGCGATCAACAGAATTGGATGCCAGCAATCCGGAAGGCTACTATCACTATGGAAATTTCCTACTTCGAAAAGGGCGTATAGAAGAGGGACGTGCGTGGCTGATGCGCGGTTTGGAAATCAGTCCGGAACATGCACAAATAAAAGCCGCGCTCGCTCCATTTGAAACCGGCCAAATCAAATCACCGATTGACATCGTGTTGGATAAAATTAAACAAGCACCAACTCCGGAAAATTATGTTGAACTGAGCTTAGCGTATTACCAAAGTGGGCAATACATAAAATCGGCAGAAGCGGCGTTGGAAGCAACAAAACTTAAACCGGATTACGGCATCGCATGGAATAACGTTTGTGCTGCTTACAATAAGGCAGGGATGTTTGAAGAAGCTCTGGCAGCCGGAGAAACAGCCGTTAAGCTGCAACCGAATGATCAATTGGCAAACAACAATTACAAGGAAGCGGTTCGACTCAACAAATACTTTACAGAAAAGCAAATTGAATTAGAAAAAACACCAAACTATAATGGTTACATTCAACTGAGCTTAGATTGGTATAATCAAGGGCAGTATGAAAACAGTATTGCTGCTGCTGAAAAAGCAACACAACTAGATCCCAATCAATTTGCCGGATGGAATAACATCTGCGCATCTTCGAATAAAATCGGCTTGTGGGACAAGGCAATTGATGCAGGAGAAAAAGCGGTTGCAATAGATCCCAACTCACAATTAGCCAAAAATAATTTAGCCGAAGCTCAGCGGGGCAAAAACAAGAAATAAGACTATGGTCGTTTTAGGATTTAATTGTTACGGACATGACTCCGCAGCTGCATTGATGATTAATGATAAAGTTGTGTTTGCCGTTGAAGAAGAACGTCTGAATAGAAAAAAACATTTTGGCGGAGTTCCGAAACACGCCATACAAGCATGTTTAGATGCAGGTAACATTACACTTGCGGATGTAGATCATATCGCATTTTTCTGGAAGCCTTCTATTTCCTACGCCAAGATTCCGGTGTATCTGTTGAAATTTTGGAATAAAGTTCCGGCATTGATGCGTGAACAACGCAGCTTCAGCGTAGAAGAGAATTTAGGTATGCTCAATTACCTGAAAGACATGCGCAAATTACCCGATACGCTGAAGTCCCTTTTCCCTTCATCTAAAGGTTTCAAATTCCAATTTCATACACTCGAACATCACTTCTGCCATGCAGCGAGCGCATTCTTCCCAACGCCTTATGATGACGCAGCGATACTAACTATAGATGGTGCCGGAGAATGGACAACCAGCATGTTGGCGTACGGCAAAGGAAATGAGATTAGAAAAATATCTACCGTCGATACGCCGTATTCATTGGGCGCATTTTATCAGGCAGTTTCGCGTCATCTCGGGTTTAAACTCATTGAAGGTCCGGGGAAATTGATGGGGCTAGCTTCATACGGCAAACACGATTCGGATGCTTATCAGAAAATGAAGAAGTTGGTAAAACTGACCGACGATGGCGGCTTTCAGCTTGACATGTCCTACTTCTGTTATCACTACACCAGAAAATCGGGTGTAACTAAAAAGTTTACCGACTTGTTCGGTCCTTCCAAAACAGAAGGTAAAGATTGGTCCGATCATGAACTGAATGTAGCTGCAGCTGCACAACATGTTGTCGAGGATGTAATTCTCCACATGGCACGACATCTAAAAAAAGTTACGGGCTCCGAAAACCTATGCATGGCCGGTGGTGTGGCGTTGAACAGTGTAACGAATGGTCTCATTGCTAAAGAGGGATTGTTTAAAAACATTTTCATTCAACCGGCAGCCGGCGATTCGGGCACTGCACTTGGCGCTGCACTATTGCTAAATCATGGCAAGTTTAAGAGAAAGCGTAAATGGATTATGGACACTGCATTCCTTGGGCCAAGCTATGATGATGCATCCATTGAAGCGGCGTTAACTAAATATCAGCTTCCTTTCAAGAAAACCAAAGAACTTTTCAACTTCGCTGCGAAACAATTGGCTAAGGGTCATATTCTCGGCTGGTTTCAGGGTAAAATGGAATTTGGTCCGCGAGCACTGGGTAACAGAAGTATTATCGCGAATCCAACAGTTGCGGAAATGAAAACTATTCTGAACGCACGTGTAAAATTCCGTGAAGGATTTCGTCCTTTTGCAGCAATTGTTTTAGAAGAAGATTGCGGAAAATATTTCGACAGCGATTTTCCTAATCCATACATGCTGTTAGTGTATAATGTCCGTCCGGAATATTTAGGAAAGTTGCCATCCATTACACACGTCGACAACAGCGTACGAATTCAAACGGTGAACCAAACCGAAAATCCTGAAATGCGCACACTGCTGGAAGCATTCAAGAAGGAAACCGGATATAGCGTTTTGGTGAATACGTCTTTTAATATTAAAGGAGAACCTATTGTTGCTACACCGAAAGATGCAGTACATTCCTTTGCGCTTGCAGATATGGACTATCTGGTGATTGGTGATTACATTGTTGCAAAACCGGGCGACGAAAAAGCGCTTGAATCCATTTAGTGCGGGCGATGCGGCATTCCTGCAGGACGGCCTTCTGCGCCTTCTTCAGGAATTTTCCCACTGAACTTTCTCAGGTTGTACGTGAAGGTTAACATGAAATATTGAGTTAACACATCAGAACGTGTGTCTTCAATATACATTTCATTCACCGTTCTATTGATCGCCGTGTTTTGTTTTAAAATATCAAACACCGTCAACTTCACTTCAGCAGCATTTTTCTTCAAAAATTTATAGGCTATCGATGAATTCAACAACAAGAAATCATCATTAAAATCACTACCAAGTCCTGTGTACACGGTGTAGTTTCCTTCACCTGAGATCACCAGCTTTTTCATTAAAATAATATTAAACTTGGCGCCGGAGGTATGATAGAAAAAGTTGTTGTTCTGCTGAGGTAACAGTAAATTTTGCACAATGTTGTAATTACCATTCCAGCTTAATGTAAAATCAATGTCTTCACTCACATTGCTACCAACTACTACTCCACCGGTAAGTATCTGGTTCTTGGTAATATTTCTATTGCCATTCACTAATCCCGGCGAATTATTATAAGTGTAGCCCCAGTTGATATTAACATTGGATTTGATCGCTTTAAGCGGTGTACTGAAAACACCAAATGTCATTACCGACCAATAGCCGCTGATGTTTACGGGAATCGTAAGCTGACCACCCGCAGGAACATTAATTCCGAACACCGCAGTATCTGCACCTGTCACCCATATAGAATTTCCGATATAGTTATTATTCAACGAGCCCATAACCATCATAAACAAACTACGTCCTGACTCCGAATCGCTTTTGCTGATTCGAGAAAAAACACGATGCGTGTATGACTGTTTCAATAATGGATTACCAATAGACAATGAAAGTGGATTCGTGTTATTGATAACATTCTGCAACTGCGACACAGATGGCAACGAAGTAGAGGTACGATAATTCACCCGAATACTCATAGACTTATCCACTTTGTAAGTGAACGTAGCCGTTGGCAAAAGGATTCGAAATGTGCGATGCACCGATAACTCATTCGGAAAAAGTTGATCACTATACAAATCCGTTTGCTGCCCTCGTAAACCAATATTGATGGTACGTTTTTCGTCAGACCAACGATAATCTGTACCTACACTTTGTACCGTTGTTCTATTATCAAAACGATTGGATAGAATACTATCCAGCGATGAATACGAATTCTGTAAAGAATCAAAATTTGAAGTTTCTATATCGGAACGATTAATAGACAGCGTTGGATTATAGGTTAAAGAAACCATGCCTTTCTTTCCTGCTTTCTCTGTCCATGTGAACGTAGGACTTACACTGTAAGCATTGCTGAACGTATTCGATTGCTGATCCAACACTTCGACAGAATCAACCGTGCGGTAAAAAGTATTCGAAGAATACAGCCAACCATCCCCGCGACGTTCATTCACATTCCCATCAATATCGGCAGTAAAAGTTCGTCCGGGCTTCTTAAACTTTCGACGAAACGTTAAGTTTCCATTCAATTGCCAATAAAAATTATCTGACTCCTGACTATTCTGTAAACTACTGATTAATGCTGACGGCAAGGCATTCACGCCGGAAAAAGAATTCGCGTAACTACTTTGCTGCGTGCTGAAACGTGGAGCGAAAACAATAGTATTCATCGAATCAATGTTCCATTCCATGCGCAAACTGGCCCGATGATTGGTGTTCACAGTTCCGGTTAAACTATTCTGAACATAAGTTTGTCCATTGTTTTCAGCGCTAAAAAATGCACGTGACAAATCCGTGTTAACCGTATTATCGGTCTGATTAAAAAAGTAACTCGCACTGATGATACCGCTCTTGCCAAGACTATCCGAATAATTAATACCGGCAGCATGTGCGACAGTCAAACCATTTTGTTTGCCCTGCATGAAATCCGAAGAATTTCCGCCACGCGAAAACCCGCGTCCACCGCCACGTCCACCGCCACCCGACGTACCCATAAAATCCTGAGTGCTAAAATTTTGTTGATTAATATTATTGGATCCACCAACTAATGTTACACGACGTGCATTCTTAAAGTTATTGTAGGAAACACCCGCCTGATAACGATCATCAGTTCCATAACCTGCATAGAACTTTCCAAACTCCCCGTTACCTTTTCCCGACTTAGTTACGATGTTCATCACCTTTTGAGTGTTACCGTCGTCAATTCCTGTGAAGCGCGATTGATCACTTCGCTGATCAAAAATCTGCACTTTATCTACCACTTCTGCCGGTAAATTTTTCAATGCAGCATTCGCATCATCACCAAAATATTCTTTCCCATCTACAGTAACCTTCGTAACGTTTTCGCCTTGCGCTTTTACTTGTCCGTTTTCTACGGTTACTCCCGGCATTTTTTTCACTAAGTCTTCCGCATTCGCATCCGGATTCGTCTTAAATGCATTAGCATTTATTTCAGTAGTATCACCTTTCTGTTGAACCCGAATCATAGTTTCCGTGATGCGAACTTCTCCTAATAATTTATCATCGGTAGAAACGATTACCTGTCCCAGATCCAGAGTATCCGCATTCACCACAATTACTTTGCTGTAAGAAATTCCTACATACATAATACGCAGGCCGTAGGTGTCACGAGCAACACTTTTAATGGTAAAAAAACCTTCCACATCAGTAGAAGTACCGGCAACAACCTTATTCGTATCGTTAACTGCATACAATGCCACAACCGCACCCGGAACTGCACTGGTATCCTTCAAGTCGATAACTCTACCGGAGATCTGTTGTGCGAAAACGCTGAAAACAGGAAATAGAAATAGCAGCAGGAGGAAACTGCATTTATTAGTAGTCATGTTAAGCGAAGATATCGAGTTACCATAGATTTGACTCGAATTTGAGACTATTTAATAATCATCGAAGAAAGTCGGGGTGGTGGTACGCTGCTCCCCAATGAGTTGGGGACGCTACACCCCGAACAATTTTGGCTTAAAATAAAAGTCTGCTGTAACAATTCTTAACATGCGTTCGTCGAGCAGTGGGCAAAGGTAAAAAAGATTGTTTTTGTGCAATGCAAAACAACTGTGCGTATCAACTGTTAAAAGCGAGGACCAACCCTTTTACGTACTTTTGCTTCCTACAAAATGCAACACACACCCATGAAATACGCGTTTTTCATACTTGTTTCAATTGCCTCGCTATTGGGAATTTCTTTCCCGGCACAGGCACAGAACAAGAAGTATACAATAAGCGGCTATGTCAAAGATCAAAGTTCAGGCGAAGCGTTGATCGGCGCAACCGTGTCCATTCGTCAACCCTTAAAAGGAACTGTGACTAACAGTTATGGGTTTTTCTCTTTGACTGCTGACACCGGAAGATATACACTGGTGGCATCATACATCGGTTTAGAACCCGACACGATGCAGATTAATTTGAATAAGGACATTTATTTGGAAATTAAACTTAAACCACGTGAATTGAAAACCGTGGTCATTTCAGACCAAAAGGGCGATGAGAACGTGAAAGATTCGCGCATGGGTACTGTGCAGATGGACATGAAACAAGTAAAGCAACTGCCGCAATTCATGGGAGAGGTAGATATCTTAAAAACGATTCAATTATTACCGGGTGTAAAAGGTGCAGGTGAAGGTAATTCCGGATTTTATGTACGTGGCGGAGGACCCGATCAGAATTTGATTTTACTGGATGAGGCAACAGTGTACAACGCAGGACATTTATTTGGTTTCTTTTCAGTGTTCAACGGTGATGCAGTAAAAGATTTAACCTTGGTTAAAGGAGGAATGCCGGCACAATATGGTGGACGATTAGCTTCAGTATTAGATATTACTATGAAAGAAGGTAATAGTCAGAAATTTGAAGTTGATGGAGGTATTGGAGCTATTTCATCACGTTTAACGGTTCAAGGGCCAATTAAAAAAGACACTTCATCGTTTATCATTTCAGGACGCCGTACTTATATCGATGTCCTCATCAATCCGTTCATCAAAGAATCATCACCATTCAAAGGTTCGGGTTATTACTTCTTCGATTTGAACACCAAATTTAACTGGCGCATTAATGACAAGAACCGAATTTTCCTTAGTGGATATTTTGGTCGGGATGTTTTTTCATTTAACAATGCAGACTCTGATTTCTTAGTTACCATTCCGTGGGGTAATGCAACAACATCATTACGATGGAATCATCTGATCGGCCCGAAATTATTTGTGAATACGACTGCAGTATTTTCAGATTATAAGTTCTCCTTTGGCGCAGAACAAGATGGATTTGAATTCAAATTGTTTTCCGGAATTCGTGATTACAATTTAAAGTCTGACTTCTCCTATATCCCGAACAGCACACATTACGTGCGATTCGGAGCCAATTATACATGGCATATTTTTACGCCGAATAACGTCTCCGCTAAGCAAGGCGAAACGGAATTTGATTTGGGCGGATTAAAAAAACAATATGCACATGAAGCCGGTATTTATATTAACGACGATTGGGATATAACAGATCGCATTCGCGTTAGTCCCGGATTACGTTTTTCTTACTTCATGCAGGTTGGGCCATTTGATCGCTATTTAACCGATGTTACAGGTCGTGTTACAGATACGATATCATACGGAAGAGGAGAAAAAGTGCAAGATTATTATGGAATAGAACCTCGAATCAGTGTGCGTTTCATCACGGACGAAAACTCTTCCGTTAAAGCATCATTTACGCAAAATTATCAATACGTGCATTTGGCAACATTGTCACCAATTTCACTTCCCACTGATATTTGGGTTCCATGTTCCGATGTTGTTAAACCACAAATCGGAAGACAATATGCGTTAGGTTATTTCCGCAATTTCTTGAACAACACCTACGAAACTTCGGTTGAAGTCTACTACAAAAAAATGCTCAATCAGGTTGAGTTCGCGCCCGGAGCATTGCCTGAAGACAATGTGAACAACAACACCGATAATAGTTTCGTTTTCGGCACCGGACAATCATACGGAGCAGAATTCTTCGTAAAAAAACGTACTGGCAAACTTACCGGATGGATTGGTTACACGTTATCGTGGACTACCAGAACATTCCCCGATATTGAAGACGGCAGAGTATTTTATGCACGTTATGATCGTCGTCATGATGCATCAGTTGCAATATCTTACGAGCTGAATGATAAGTGGACATTCGGTACCATCTTTGTGTATGGAACCGGAAATGCTATCACACTTCCTGTGTCCCGTTATTTGATTGAAGGAGAAATTGTCCCTGAATACGGGCCTCGTAACAGTTTCCGAATGGCGCCATATCATCGCTTGGACATATCAGCAACATATACGTGCAAGGAGAAAAAGTTATTCAATCGTTTGCCTTATCGCAGCAGCTGGAACTTCTCGGTGTACAATGTTTACAATCGTCGCAACCCCTATTTTATTTATTTCGACAATGAAGGCAGTGTTGCCGAAGGAAACATCACCGTTAAGGCCAAGCAGGTTTCCCTCTTCCCTATTCTTCCATCCGTAACCTGGAACTTCCATTTCTAAGAGCCATGAAAAAATTATTGTTACTCATACTACCCGCGTTGTTCTTGTTCTCCTGCGAACAGGAAATTACCGTAGACTTACCTGAAGTAGAACAGCGCATTGTTATTGACGGTGGAATCTTTGCCGGAGAAAATCCGTTCGTTGCTGTTACACGCAGCGCAGGATATTTCGACCCGATTGATTCTGCATCGCTCGCCAATTATGTGGTAACAAATGCTATTGTAATTGTCAGCGATGGTAGCATCACTGATACATTAACGCTTACGTTTGATCCGAATTTACCTGTTCCGCTTGTTTACAAAAGCACACTCATCACCGGACAAGTAGGTCGAACGTATTTCTTAACGGTAATTGCAGACGGACAAACCGTTACATCCGAAACGACAATTCTCAATCCAATTGCACTGGATAGTGTGTGGTTTCAACCTGATCGTCCGGGCGATAGTCTTGGATTCTCTTGGGCTCGCTTAACGGATCCGACAGGCTTTGGAAATGCGTATCGCTGGTTTGCAAAACGCAGTCAAGATGCGCGCTTCTTAACCTCCTTCGGAAGTACCTTCGATGATCAGTTTGTTGATGGCAAAACATTTGACTTTGCATACATCCGCGCCGTTGAGGATGGATCAACTGCACCGGAAGACAACAATCGTGAACGCGGGTATTACAAAATCGGCGATACCGTTATTGTAAAGTTTTGTACCATTGGAGTTAACGAATCTGATTTTTTCAGAACCTTCGAAACAGAAGTTGCCAATAACGGAAATCCTTTCGCAGCGCCGGGTGTGATTAAAACCAACATCAGGAACGGCTTGGGCATCTGGTGTGGCTATTCTCCGGCATACGACACCATCATTTGTCAATAAAAGACAACTTTTCGTTCAATTCGCATTATCCACAACGTGATTTTCATCACATTGTGTGCCCATTATATGCGTAATTTTGTACCCGCAAATCAGTACGAATTTTAACACACCAAAAATATGAGCACACCGGAAAAAGTAAATTGTTTGATCATTGGTTCAGGCCCTGCAGGCTACACTGCTGCTATTTATGCTGCACGCGCCGACTTAAAACCTATGATGTATATGGGTCCGGAACCCGGCGGACAATTAACCACGACCACAGAAGTAGAAAATTATCCGGGATTCCCGCACGGCGTGCAGGGTCCTGAAATGATGGAATTATTTAAGAAACAAGCAGAACGCTTTGCAACAGATATCCGTTACGGATGGGTCACCAAAGTTGATTTCTCCGGACCGGTACATAAAGTTTGGGTGGATGACGGCAAAGTGGAAATTCACGCAAATACGGTGATTATTGCAACCGGAGCATCCGCCAAATGGCTGGGATTAGAATCAGAACAAAAATATCGCAGCATTGGTGGAGTTTCTGCATGTGCGGTATGCGATGGATTCTTCTACCGCGGGAAAGATGTAGCAATTGTTGGTGCAGGAGATACAGCAGCAGAAGAAGCTACCTACCTGGCGAAATTGTGCAACAAAGTGTACATGATTGTTCGTCGCGAAGAAATGCGTGCATCAAAGGCTATGCAACATCGTGTTTTGAACACACCGAACATCGAAGTATTGTGGAATACTGACACTAAAGAAGTTCTGGGTGATGATAAAGGTGTAAACGCAGTTATTGTAACAAACAGCAAAACAGGCGAAGACCGCAAGTTGGACGTTTACGGATTCTTTGTTGCTATTGGTCATAAACCAAACACCGATGTGTTTAAGGACTGGTTGGAAATGGACGAAGCAGGATACATTAAAACTATTCCCGGAACATCTAAAACCAATGTAGAAGGTGTTTTTGCAGTTGGTGATGCTCAGGATAAAGTGTACCGACAAGCGGTTACTGCAGCAGGCAGTGGATGTATGGGTGCATTGGATGCAGAGCGCTATTTAGCTTCAAAAGGCATTCACTAATACGATTTGATTAATATTAATTTGCCCGCCTCGCGCGGGCTTTTTACTTTTAAGAAATAAATCCTCTTCCCCGTGATTAATCGAATCCTATTTGGTCTGATTGTTTTCCTGTGTACTGCAGGCGGACTTCATGCGCAATTAGGCAAACAAAAAAATCTCGTTACGTTTTACCTTTTCGAAAACGTGTACGATTCCACGATGGGAATTGACATTTACGACAAGCTGATCAAACAGATGGGTGGAGATTCCATTCGTTATACTCCTAAAGGTTATGTCTGTCAGGGAAACTGGGAAGATTATTACAAAAGCGGAGCTGTAATTCACCTAGGATATTACGTGGACGGACAATTACAGAGCTTCAAAAATTTCTACGAAAACGGACAGGTTGAACGCGAGTTTAAATCGTTGGATTATACGCGTTATCAAATGGTGTTGTATTATCCCGATGGAAAAGTTCGCTCTGATATTATTTACTATCAAGGTGAACCTCAAATCACGAAAGAATATTTCCCGAACGGGAATCCTGAAATACTGGAAGAGTTTGCCAAGAAAAACGAATATCTGATGTACAGAACGTTGTATTTTGAAAACAACAAGATGCAAAGTGATACCAGATTAGTGGATCTCAAGAAAAAACGTTATTCGCATAAAGAATACCACGAGACCGGGAATTTGATGGAAGAAGGAACACTCGTGTATTACGAAGAAGTGGACAACTTCCTGAAAGAAGGTACATGGAAAGTGTACGATGAAAACGGAAAACAAATTGCAACGCAAGTATGGTCGCGTGGGCAATTAGCGGAAGAAAAGAAGTTGTAGTTATTTCTTGTGGCGCAACTTCAATACGTCGATAACTTCATCCAATAAATCAGTCCCACAATTCAATCATTACTTCTTCACCATCGGTGCGTGCAGCAATTCCTGTGTGCTGCGAATTTGAATGAGATATAAACCCGCCTGCAAATTTCGAACATCCAACTGCTGCGTCCATTCAGTTTCTGTGATGGTTGTGAACGATTCTTGCCACACCACTTGACCCAAAGTATTGATAATACTGATGTGTAATTCTGGATCGGGAAAACGAACTACGAGTTGCGCGTCCGTTGAAGCCGGGTTAGGCATCACATTCACCTGCATGCGCGAAACGACAGCAGGTGTTTGCATACGCAATCCCGAGTTGCTTTGTACAACAACATGTTGGCTTGTACCTGCGGATGTGGAGTCGTTTTCTGCAGTGTAACTCACCATTTCTGTTGGTGCTTCATTAAAGTACTCTACCGACAATAGCGCAGTGCTTGTTTGCAGCGAATCGGTGTACGTTTGTGCACCCAGAGAGGCACACAAGAGAACCGTAAATAAAAAAGCAATAGGTTTTATCATAATTAATTCGCCGTTAAAAATACTTTTTCACGTTTCACTTCACCGTTTTCGAAAAGGACTTGAATGATGTAGATGCCGGTGGTATTCGGTTTGTAGTTGAGTTGCATAGGTAATTTATTTTCGTAAATATTTTTTCCCATGATATCAAATACCGTTAACGTTATTGGCTGACACGTGCTATTTACATTGTCCCAAAATTGGGGAGTCAACACTGAAAACTTAGTAGCGCAAATTGATGTGATTTCATCTGTAGCAAGTGGAGGAAAAGCAATCCTGTAAAAACTCGCGTTCATGCCGCCAAAACCGGTTGAATAAATTACTGCATCCGGAGTAATTGCAATCAACTCTCCTTGCGATGTGTTGTTTACAGAATCAATAATAGTAATTGAATCAATAGAATTGAAAGTATAAGTATATCGCACTATATGATGTGCCCTGCCGACCGCCGATGGCAGAGATTGAGAAAGAAAAAGGTAGCCGTTGCGTCCGTCTATTTCAGATATTATTGAAACTAAATTAGGCTTCGTGAAAGAATCAACTACAGTATTTAAATTTAAATCAGCCTTATAAATATGAAATGCAGAGCTAGCAGTTAGCCCATCTTTACCAACGTAAAACATATAGTTTCCATCTTCAGTAATAAAACCATCGTCGATGATCGTTGATGTTACTCTGTTTACTTCTTGATATATGCCAGAAGAAGCATCATATTTAACGATGCGATTACGCCCTAACGAAGATGTTGGTTTGACAGAAAAGACAGCAGCCCCGTTTGCCGACTGGCCCCAGAGTTGAACAGTCTCGTTAGTCGGATAATATGGAATAGTATCATCCACGATTCTTAGTCCAGCAGCGTTGTATGTTAACACTACGACATCATGACCTTGAGTTGCATTACTCGTAGTTAAAAGTGTTAATCGTGCCGTATTTTCGTTATACTGCATGAGGTATGAATTGGCAGGAAGTGAGTCCGTCCAATATATAGCCCCAGTGTTCAGATTCCTTCGTTGTAACACGCGCATTGAATTGATTGCGCTCACTAGATAGTACGTTGTATCACTGCATATTATTGTATTAAGTGTTGGATATGATAACCGTAAGACTGTGTCCCAAGCCGTATGATTATATTTGATGATGCCACCGGGTGTTGCGCTATTCAGTGTACCATCTAAGTATCCTGTGCTTAATGCAAAATTCGAACGCTTACTAATTCCTGTAACAAAACTGGGAAAATAGTTGTAACACGTATCTGATGACCATTCGAAACAATAATTGGTGTCTCCTGTAGCTATGGCATAAGAAATGAACATCGGTCGGTCATAACCACAATTAGGATTAGAAAAATTCCCGATTGTGATAAGAGCAGAATCCAAACGAAATATAGAAGTTGGGGTATAACCGCTTTTTGTTTGCTGCCATGTTATACTCTGTGCTAGACAAATGTGGCAAATCAACAAGTTTAATACTCCCAAAAAAAGTTTTTTCATCGATTTTAGTTAAGTGTATAAACAGTAATCTTGTAGGTAACACCGGAAACAAACGGAGTTTCAATTATGCCAGAAACTACGCCAGAGAAGTATGAAATACCCTGTGAATTAGCGACTACAGTGATTGGAACACATTGGTCAATTGTTTCGCCATTTGCATATTCTATTTGTACATGAACAAGAATTTCATCGTTATTGTACAGAACTGTATTGTTTTGGAATGGGGCGAAAATATCATATTCCTGAGTCAGTGCATAGCAGTTTAGCTCTAATATTACTGCACCTAAGTTGGAGTATGAGTTGGGTGTGCAAGGTGTCGGATTGGTTGAAGCATAACAAGTACGCACATTTGCAGCATTAGCCTCGCTGGAAGCGGTTGCCAATAAAGCAAAGTCAATTTTATTATCTAACCAATAACTTGTAAGATCAGTCAAATTGCTTGATAGCATTATGTTTTGATTTTGAGTGCTTGTTAAACCAAGAGTTCGCACAGCACAAGTGGTAAATGGACCTGGTTTTTCACGCACATTGTCTGCGAGTCTTAAAATGGTTTCAGCTGAATCGCAGAATGGCCCAGAAATGTAATCAGGCGTAATATGAGAAAGGGCAAAATTTAAATCAGGCCCCATCGTGAAATAAATTCCATATCCGGTTGAATAATAGAAATAGTAAGGAAAATCATAGAATGGAACTATTACCTGATACACTCCGCCTTGGGCTAATTCAAATGGTTGGTCAATACTAGGATGCCCCGAGAAGTAATTCGCGTAATTGCACAAGGTCATTGACCACCCATAATTCCCCGAGTAATTATTGAAAATTGGTTCTTCATAAATATTAAGCAAACGGAAACGAAGCGCATCAGCTCCCAACGCGGTATTAGTATAGTGGTAACCGTAGTTGTATCCCGGTAAAGCATAAACTATGGCATAGGCCTCCATTTGATTGCCGGTAACTGTATAGTATTGAGGTGGGTTGTTTAGACCATCACCCGTGCTTATGTAGCACCATGCTTCAGGAATTCCTGAAGTAGTGGGCGAATTGGTAGGACTTCCTTCACCTATGTATATTCCAATTTCGTGGTCCTGATTACTATTATTCGTCCAATTGGTATTGGGGATGAATTGATGTATACTCTGGCTACAGGCATCGCAGTCGTATGCTGTATACTCACAAATACAATACCTTAACTCCACTCTATGCATCTGCCAAGGCGCAGGCACTGCTATAATATTCCAACTCGGGAAACTTAAAGCATTACTTTTAGTTAAGGTACCGTTGGTGGTGGTTACTACATTAAACGGATAGTCTAATTCCAAGTAAGTGTATGCAATGGGTGGTGTGGCGTTAATAAATGTGGTATCAGCAAACGCATAATAGTTGTCCACATACAGCATGGGATTCATTTTGCTCAGCTTATAATACAAACGCTTGATGCCTATTTGTGTCCAGGTTATACTGTCCGCCCAGTTGAAGCCGGCTGCTATAGCGGCATCCATCTCTTGTTCTATAAAAATGGAGTCACGCGCGCAAGCGGCAATCAGCATGCGCACGCTGGTTTGTGCAAAGCTGTCCACTACCATGCCAATGCGGTTGTGTATAATTTCTTTTACCGCCGTATTGGTGCGCAATGGCAAACAACCTACGGCCAACATTTTTAACGTTTGCTGAATAGCTTTTTGGTTTACACCAAAACGGTTGAGTTTGGAAACGGCCGCATGATATGTTGTGTTGACATTTTCTGCATCGTACGCCAACAACACATTACCCATGGGATCTACATCTATATTAGACGACTTGGTGTGCACACCTTCCAGCGGTGTTGGTCGATGCGTGTGCTGTGCATTTCCATTGGCACTGCGATACAACAATACAAAAGCAGAAGTTGTATCGTTTACTACATGTCCTGTAACGGGTACAATTACCGAACCTTCATGCATGCGCACATCTGTCGGGTAGTCATCCAATCCTTCATTACCCGAAAATACTTGATACCAATTGGTAGCGCCGCTTGTTAAAATGCTCAAGGTTATCACATCTTTGGGCGCGTCCTCAGTTTGTGTGAATCCCGCTACTGCTATGGTGTCGGCATTGAAGTGAATGTATAAGCCGCGATCTTCTCCTTCGGTATCATAAGTATTCACCCACTTTTTTGTACCTGATGTACTGTATTTGCTGGTAAAAATTTTAGTGTTAGAGCTTTGTGTATAACAGCCGGTGCTGAAAACATTTCCGGTCAAATCGGTACATACACCGTAAGCTATATCTACACCCGCATTGGTTTGCAAATTGGCAGTCCATGCTGAGGTGATGTTTTTGTTGTACGCATGCAGAATCGCATCGTAGTTTCCTCCGTCGTCCATATAGCCGCACGCAAACGATTTGCCTGTTTCGTCAAATGCTACATCCAAGTATCGTACAGCAGCTTCGCCACCGTTGTAGTAGGCACTGTTCAACACACTACCGGAATTGGCGCTAACGCTAATCACCAATCCTTTTTCCTGACCGCTGAGTGTGGAAGAACCTACAATCACCAATGTATCGTTGCGCAACGCGAAAGCCGAAATTACTTCACGGGAAGAAGAGCTTTGTTTTAATTCAGTAAACCACAACTGATCGCCGGTGGAATCGACTTTTGCGATGAATCCATGTCCATCGTAATGACCAAGAATGTAATTATTGAATTTTAAATCGATGATAACATCAACAACAGTTTCTGTTTTATCATAAATTACGGTTGTCCAACGTGTTGCTCCTTGCGGGGTTAATGCTTTTACTACCACATTGGTGTCGCCGGAATCATCGTTGGTGTACGCCATCACGACTCCACCAATGGCGTCTGCTCTTACTACTACTTGCGGGCGATCCAAGAGCATATTGTTTTCTTGCTCCGCTTTCCAGAGTTGCTCATATTGCGCTTGTGATGTACTTGATATCAGCAGCATGAACAGCAGGACGGCGTTAAAACGCCCTAAGTAAGTATGTATGTAAGTAAGTACTCATGTGGGTTTATTTGTACGCAATATAAGTTAAACGGTTGCTACAAGTCAAGGTGATTTTTCACGTCAAAATCACGTGATTTTTCCCGGAAGGGACATGAAAGTCAATGATGGCAAGGATTTGCAAGGGTGCAAAGAAATTTGGCTGAGGGGTAATTTTAACAAAATTCTAATGTGTTTCTAATTGAGATATAATTCAAATATCTGTTGTGCTTGAAAATTCAATCGATGAAAATAGCGGTTTGCGGGAGATAGGGTTATTTCAGCAACGGATTGGTGTTGTTGGAAAATTTGCAGTTGATGTTGGAAAATTTGTATCCGCAAGAAAATTTTCACGCCATAGTTTTGTGCAAATAAAATTTCAGTCTACGATTTAAATCGTAGACTGCGGTATAAAAATGGCGAAGTTGTATGCGCTTAATTGTATTGTGCAACTCCTAACGGAGTCGATATGTGCGTGTAACCGAGGTACAGTTGCACGGCTTGGACTCCTAACGGAGTCTTTTATTTCTTGTGCCGTAACTTCAAGACCTCGATAACATCATCCAGACGATATCCTTTTGCCGTTAGTAATACCAAATAGTGGTACATCAAATCAGCAGCTTCATTCAGAAAAAGTTCCTTGTTGTTGTCTTTCGATTCTATCACCAACTCAACGGCCTCTTCACCAACCTTCTGCGCTACTTTATTAATTCCTTTCGAAAGCAATTGTGCAGTATACGATGAATCGGGTGCAGCGTTAACGCGACTTTGAATTACTCGTCCCAATTCCTGCAAAAAATAACCTTCATTGACTTCATTCCAACAAGTTGCAGCACCGGTATGACAAGTTGGTCCGTGTGGTTGTACTTTAATTAAAATAGAATCTGCATCGCAATCCAAATGAACGGATACCACTTTCAAAACATTTCCGCTTTCTTCTCCTTTAGTCCATAAGCGCTGTTTCGAACGACTGTAGAAGGTCACCAAACCTTTGTTGATCGTTTCTGCGTAAGAGTCTTTGTTCATGAAACCTTGCATCAATACTACGCGCGTGTCGGCATCCTGAATAATTGCCGGTAACAGACCACCCGGATCTTTACTGAAGTTTGGTTGAGGCGTTGTCATTTATTCTGTAATGAATTCTAGTAAACGATTGCTATATGCTGAAAATCCTGCCACCACAGGAACATCGCCGTGGTCTGCTCCTGAAACCAAATAAGAATACTTCGGATTGCCTTTGCTGTTATCAAACACAACTTGTCCGTGAGTGGTATAATTCAAGAAATTATCAGCAGTACCATGCATCCACAATAACGGCTGATTGCATAACTTAATTTCTTCCGCGTTATCAATTTTCAGATTAGTAAAATAAGAACCCGGCATTGCCAACTGTGTTCCATCTTCACCCATAACAGCAGCAGAACCAAACGGGGCCTCTAAAATTATTTTCGAAGGACGCATACTTCTCGGATGTGCCGATAATTCGACTGCAGGGGCACTTCCCATACTGAAACCATACACTACAAGTCTTGCATTCGACAACCCATTTGTCTTCAACCAATTCATCGCCGCGTCAACATCAGCATACAAACCCTCTTCAGTTGGTGTACCTTCCGATCGTCCAAAGCCACGATAATCGAGCATTAGAACACCATAACGGTGCTTACTTCCGGTATGCGCCAACAGCTTCGCACGTTGCCAATAAAAGTCCATGTGCCATTTATTGCCATGACAATAAAGTATCACTGTATCTGTATTGATGCGATTGATGTCTCCCAAATAGACAGCATAAATAGTAGTTGGTGAACTTTCGCCCGGCGCTTGAGAAGCCAGCGTAAATTCATGAATCATGCTGTCCTGAATTTTGTACGTTTCATCCAAAATGAAATCCTGCTCACCGGTATAATTATCGCGTTCGTAACGCTCCAGTTTATCGGTGGTGTTATACAACATCGAATCCAAACGAAGGCAGGAACTACCTGTTATGGCTAATGCAAAAACTAGAATTAATGTTCTCATGTTAAAACAATCTGTAAATACCGAAATAAAGTCCGAATGCACCATTGCCGGCAAGTCCTACGTAATCCACGACGTTAGGCGTGTTTTTCGTGAACGGGGCAATTGATTTTAGTTCATATTGAAACATCCACTTCTCACTTTGCTTACGATATCCCAAATGAAATGCAGGCAACAACTTGGTTGGCTGTTCTACCTCATGCGAACGTTGTTTAGCAAATTCCACCCAAGCATCCGCACCCGCATACAACATTCCACCGCGAGAGCCCACATAACGATAAGCATTAAACCCAAGCTGCGGCCATAACTTCCGATTCCATTCCCATCGATCAATAGCCATGATTAAACCGAAATTCATGCTTATTCCGAATGTATCCTTTTCCCACACCGACCAACACGCGCCGGCATCAGCCTGAAAAGTTCCAAACGCCAATGATGTGGTGTGTAAATTACCATAAACCGTGAAGCCCGTATCGAGTCCATAGCCATAGCCAACCGTTGTCATAGGCACGGGAATCACAGCACCACTGAACTTAATGGTTGGTCCACCAAACGAGGCATTGACGGCGTGTTGACCAACTTCAAGCGGGCGTACGTAACGCGTTGGAGCGCACTGAGCAAAAATTACAGCTACTGAAACAGCAACTATATACAACCATTTCATAAACGAACAGGTATTTGTTGTTCCGCTAATTTACTTTTTAATTGCGGGATAGAGACTTCTCCAAAGTGAAAGATGCCTGCTGCCAACGCGGCATCTGCTTTACCGTTTGTAAAAACTTCGACAAAGTGAGTTGCGTTGCCCGCACCTCCGGATGCAATAACAGGCACTTCAACCAATTCAGATATCAATGCAGTAAACTCCAATGCAAATCCACTCTTGGTTCCGTCATGATCCATAGATGTCAGTAAAAGCTCTCCGGCTCCACGATCAACTGCTTCTTGTATCCACGCAATTGCTGATTTCCCGGTAGATAATCGTCCGCCATTTAAATAAACGTTCCAATCGTTTTGCTCTCGCTTAACATCTACAGCAAGCACCACACATTGGGATCCGAAATTACCTGCAAGTTCATTGATCAACTTAGGACGCTTGAATGCAGCGGAGTTCACTGAAATTTTATCGGCACCTGAATTCAATAAGGCGTGAACATCATCTATAGTGCATACTCCACCGCCAACTGTAAATGGAATATTTATAGTTGCTGCAACCTGCTCCACTAAATGCACTAAGGTTTTGCGTTTCTCATGTGTTGCTGTTATGTCGAGAAAAACCAGTTCATCCGCACCTTGATCTGCATAACGTGCGGCAAGCTCCACCGGATCTCCGGCGTCTTTTAGCGCAACAAAATTCACACCTTTAACCGTGCGACCGTCTTTAATATCCAGGCAGGGAACAATTCGTTTCGTCAACATATTCTATGCGATTCTTTGTTTAAGTTGTTCCGAAGAAATCTTTCCTTCATAAATCGCTTTTCCCACAATCACTCCATGACAGCCAATCTCTTCTAAACGATCAATATCATGCATTGATGCCACGCCTCCACTGGCTATTAATACAACTGCAGGATGACGCTGTAAGATGTCCCGATACAAATCAAGAGATGGCCCTTGAAGTAATCCGTCTTTCGCAATATCGGTGCAGAAAAATTGTTGCACTCCGGCATCGCTCCACTGCTGTATAAAATCCATAACATCAATGTCTGTTTGTTCTAGCCATCCCGAAATGGCCAACTTTCCTTCACGCACGTCCGCACCAATCATAAAGCGCTCAGGGCTTAATTCCGTCATCCATTCTTTGAGCGCACCGGGATTTTTTACTGCAATACTTCCTACACTGACCCATTGTGCCCCGGCATTAACAACTCGCCGTGCAGTTTCAGAATCAGCAACTCCACCGCCGAAATCAATTTGCAACTGCGTATGTTTCGCAATTTCCTCCAACACTCGAAGATTCATCACTGCGCCTGCTTTCGCACCGTCCAGATCGACAAGATGCAATCGTGCAATTCCCAATTGTTCAAATTCTTTCGCTACATCAGCAGGATGATCATGATAAACTTTCTTCGCTGCATAATCACCTTGCGAAAGCCGAACACATTTTCCATCGATCAAATCAATAGCCGGTATAATTGTTATCATTTCCTAAGTTCCAAGAAGTTTCTCATGATTAGCTCGCCATCTATTCCACTTTTTTCAGGATGAAACTGTAGCGCATAAAAATTATCCTTCTGCAAAGCTGCGCTAAATGGTAAAATGTAATCTGTTGTCGCAACTGTTGCTTCTCCGATTTCCGCATAAAAACTATGAACGTAATACACAAATGGAGCGTCCGGAAGTCCTTCAAACAACTTGCCTTTACAACCACTTAGAGTATTCCAGCCCATATGTGGCACCTTAAACCCGGAGTTTCCCTGCGTAGGAAATCGCTTTACGTTATTTGAAAAAATACCGAGCCCTTCCACATTACCTTCTTCGCTATGACTGCACATCAATTGCATACCCAAACATATTCCTAGCACGGGTTGTTTCAAATCCTTGATCACAAGCTCCAACTGATGTTCCCGTAAAAACTTCATGGCACTGGAAGCCTCACCGACTCCGGGAAATATCACTTTGTCTGCAACGCGCAACACCTCCGGATCCGATGTTATTGCCGGAGTTATTCCGAATCGTTGCAACGCATATTGAACTGATCGCGTATTACCGGCATTATATTGAACAATTGCAATTTTCACGCGGCACCTTTATTTATTTGTGAGTTTAGACTAGATGTGATATTGGATGAAGTTACTCAAAACCTCTTCTCCAAATTGTGACAAAATCGACTCGGGATGATACTGTACTCCGAACAACTGTCGCGACTTGCTTTCTATACTCATCACACAGTCCGACTCATCGCGCGAAGTAACGTGCACGTCAGCAGGCAAAGATGATGCATCCACCGCCCAAGAATGATAACGACCGACTGAAATACCATCGGGCACACCGCGATACAACACATCGCCTCTTTCCGTTATTGAAATTGGCGTTGCAATGCCGTGCATCACGCGTTCCAAATTGTACAACTTTCCACCTAAATATTCAGAAACAGCCTGATGACCAAGACATACGCCAAGTATTGGCTTTTGCCCTGCATAACGTCTGATTACTTCCGGCATTAAACCGGCATCTTTCGGTAAACCCGGCCCCGGCGAAAGGATAATTCTTTCGCAGGTATCAAGCGCATCAAAATTCACTTCATCGTTTCGCATCACCAACACATCTTCATTGGTAATCTTCTCAACAAGATGGACGAGGTTGTATGTGAAAGAATCATAATTGTCTATTATAATAATCTTGTTCATGTCATTGAATTTTGCGTAAAACAAACAGAGCCCGCTGTGTTAGCGGGCTCTGTAGTATTTTAATACATACAAATAAGCATCACACAGCGCAATTTGAGCACCCTGAATACCACCAATGAAATGTAGTTGTTGCCATGTTCATGAGGCAAATATAGAAGGAATTTCTATTGACTTCCAAGATTTACGGTTCTAAAAGTAAAATCTTCGTTACACTTAACCACAAGTGCACTTCGTATCTTTGGTATATGCGTCCATTACTATTATTACGTTGGCCTTTATTGTTGCTGCTGCTCTGTCAAACGCTGATTGCTCAAAAACTCAAACCTGGTTTTGACCCTATCGAATTACGCGAATTGATGCAATTATCCGTGTATCAAATTGACACCCCGTGGAGCAACATGTTGTATCCACAACCGCCCAATTATCAGCTCGCGTATCGTTCAACCAAAATGGCATTGGATAATCGTTGGGACTTATGGAAACGAAAAGATTCCGTTGCAGTAATCAGTATTCGCGGTACAACAGGCAATGCAGAGTCGTGGCTCGAAAATTTTTATGCCGGGATGGTTCCTGCGATTCATCAACTAACATTGGCGAATGGAAAAACTTTCAAATACCAATTGGCGTCTGACTCGGGTGCGTTTGTTCATGTGGGATGGACAATTGCACTGGCCTATTTGCACGAGTCAGTTGTACAGCAAATTAATTTGAATTATAAAAACGGTAATAAAGAATTTTTGATTGTTGGACATAGTCAGGGTGGCGCAATAGCTTGTCTTCTCACATCCTACTTACACTACGAACGCGGAAAAAAAATACCTGCCGATGTGATTATTAAAACATACGCAACTGCTGCACCGAAACCGGGCAATTTGAAATATGCATACGATTATGATTTCATCACTCGCGACGGATGGGCATTTCGTGTGGTCAATGCTTCCGACTGGGTGCCAGAAGTTCCTTTCGCCATTCAAACATTAGACGACTTAAACCCCGTAAATCCATTTGCCAATATCAGCACCTTAATGGGCAGAGCACGTGGACCTCAGAAGTGGATAACTAAAAGTGTCATCCGAAAAATGAATCGCGCTGTGCGAAAAAGCGAGCGAAAATTCAGAAAGTTTTTGGGCAAGCGCGTGGGCTTTTTAGTGCGTAAATCTTTACCCGGAACACCCAAATACCAATACGTGCGCAGTATGAACTATGTTCCCTGCGGAACACCGATTATTCTTATGCCTAACGATGCTTATCGTCAAAAATATCCTGATGATCCGAACCGTATATTTCGTCATCACTTTTTCGGTCCATACTTTTTCTTGTTGGACACGTATTATCCGCGTAAGGGATAATTACAACTTTCCTTTAGTGCTAGGCAAAATCAATTTGTCCGTATTCCGCGCAACAGCCATGCCAATAGCTTTAGCTATCGCTTTAAAAATTGCTTCTATCTTGTGGTGTTCGTTATCACCTTCCGCTTTGATATTTAAATTACATTTCGCTGCATCGGCAAATGATTTAAAGAAGTGATAAAACATCTCTGTTGGCATATCACCGACTTTTTCGCGCTTAAATTCTGCATCCCATTCCAGCCAAGGTCTGCCGCCAAAATCAATCGCTACTTGCGCTAAACAATCGTCCATAGGCAAACAGAATCCATATCTGGCAATTCCTTTCTTATCTCCTAATGCCAATGCAACAGCTTCACCCAGAGTAATCGCAGTATCTTCAATCGTGTGGTGTTCATCAATGTGCAAATCACCTTTCGTCTCTATCGTCAAATCACTTCCCGAATGTTTTCCAATCTGCTCCAACATGTGATCGAAAAAATTCAAACCGGTGCTGATAGAACAACGACCACGACCATCCGGATTAAACACCACACGTATAGCAGTTTCATTGGTAATACGCTGATGTTCCACTCTACGATCATCGCTCAACAAATAATTACTGATCGTTTGCCAATCATTCGCTACCAAATCTATTTTATCAGACCACTCGCCGGGTTCATCATAATTGCGAATGAAAATGCTTTTACTACCCAGATTCTTGGCAAGCATTACATCCGTTATGCGATCTCCAATTACATAGGAGTTTGCTAAATCATATTCATCCGAAAAATATTTCGTCAACATTCCCGTACCGGGCTTTCTTGTGGGCAATGGATTATCTGCAAAACTGCGATCAATACACACTTCCGAAAACACTACACCTTCTCCTTTAAAAATATCAAGCATCAGATGGTGTGTAGGCCAAAATGTTTCTTCCGGAAATGATGAAGTTCCCAAACCATCCTGATTGGTAACCATTACTAATTCGAAACGCCCCGCCGCCGCAATTTTACTCAGTTGTGAAATTACGCCGGGTAAAAATTTCAACTTCTCAAATCCGTCAATTTGAAAAGTCACAGGTGGCTCAACTATCAGCGTCCCGTCTCTGTCGATAAATAAAACTCTCTTTTTCATGACTTGACTAATGAATAATCTGACAACTCTTTTAGCAGCTTGATATTTTCGTCGGGAGTTCCTACGGTAATACGTAAGCATCCATCGCATAGCAAAACACTTGAGCGGTCTCTAACAATAATTCCTTTACCCACGAGGTAATGATAAACCTTACGCGGATCCTCGAATTTCACCAACAAAAAATTAGCATCTGAAGTATAGACCTGTTTTACAAATGCCAACTGTTTCAAATTTGTGGTTAGCATCTCTCGCTCCTTAACTGTGGTTCTGATCCAGTTATTCACTTGCTCAATATTATCCAATGACAGCAGTGCTTCTCGCTGAGCGATTTCACTAATGTTATATGGCGGTTTAATGCGGTTCAATATTTCGATAATATCTTCTGATGCGAACGCCATTCCAATGCGCAAACCTGCCAGACCCCAAGCTTTAGATAAAGTTTGCAATACCACCAAATTGGGATATTCCACCAACTCCGCGATCATACTTTTACTGCGGGAATAATTGATGTATGCTTCATCAACGACAACTATTCCATTAAAATTATTCAGGAGCAATTCGATATCCTCGCGGTGCATGGAATTACCCGTTGGATTATTCGGAGAGCAAATCCATATTAATTTCGTTTGTGGCGAAATCAAACTACCGATCAAATCAATATCCAACTGAAAATTCGGCAACAGTGGCGCTCGTTTCACAAATACATCATTAATATTCGCACTCACCTCATACATGCCGTATGTTGGCGGTGTAATGATGACATTGTCTTTACCCGGATTACAAAATGCTCGATATAAAAGATCAATAGGTTCATCACTGCCATTACCCAAAAATATATTGTGAGCAGGTACTCCTTTTATCGAGCTGATTTTTTCCTTTAAACTGCGCTGCAAAGGATCAGGATAGCGATTGAACGTAGCACTAGCCGGTGAGCCGAAACTATTTTCATTAGCATCTAAAAATATCTCAGCCGTTCCCTTAAACTCATCGCGTGCGGAGGAATAAGGCGTTAAAACCTTGATGTTATCCCGAAGTATGTTGTTAATATCAAACATAATCACTCTGATTTAATCGAATTGTTACTGCATTAGCATGTGCCTGCAAACCCTCAGCTTCAGCCATCACTTCAACTGCCTTACCTATAACTTGCAAACCATCACGCGTTAATTCCTGGAACGTGACTTTCTTCGTAAAACTATCCAACGACACTCCCGACCAAGCATTTGCATGTCCACCTGTTGGTAACGTATGATTCGTTCCTGAAGCATAATCACCAACACTTTCCGGCGACCATGGACCAATAAACACAGATCCTGCATTAACAACGTGTTCAGCCAACTCGCGCGCGTTGCGACAAGCAAGTATCAAATGTTCCGGTGCATATTGATTCGACCAATTCATTGCTGTTGACAAATCAGGAGTCACAATTGCACGACTGAAGGTTAATGCAGCACCAGCAATTTCTTTTCGCGGTAACTGTTCTAATTGCGTTTGAGTTGCATCAATTACTTGTTGCAGATATTTAACAGAATCAGAAAAGACTATCACTTGACTATCCTTGCCGTGTTCTGCTTGCGCCAACAAATCCGCAGCGACAAATGCAGCCGGAACACTATCGTCGGCAATTACCGCAACTTCAGATGGTCCTGCAGGCATATCAATAGCAAACCCATTTTTTGCCAGCAACTGCTTCGCACAAGTAACGTAGGCATTGCCGGGCCCGAAAATCTTGTTGGTTTTAGGAATACTCTCCGTTCCGTAAGCCATTGCACCAATAGCTTGCACACCACCAACTTTAAATATTTGTGTTATTCCAACAACATATGCCGCATATAAAATTGCAGGATGAATACGTCCGTCTTTGCCCGGCGGGCTGCACAACACGACATTCTTACAACCGGCCAACACAGCGGGAATTCCCAACATCAGCACAGTTGAAAACAATGGAGCTGTTCCTCCGGGAATATACAATCCAACATGTTCAATCGGAATCGATTTTCTCCGACAAAGCACGCCGGGCATGGTTTCCATTTGTTGCACACCGACATGTTGCGCACGATGAAAGCGTTCAATGTTGGATTGTGCAAGTGCTATCGACTTCTTTAGTTCCGATGAAATTAATCCTTCAGCCTCGTGTATTTCTTTTTCAGGAACACGAAAATCAGCCAGCAATACGCCGTCAAACTGTTGCGTATACCGCTGCACCGCCGCGTCACCTAAACGACGAATTTCATCCAACACTGCGGTCACTGTTTCTTCCAATTGCGCCACTGATGCTGAAGGTCTTTGCAACAAAGCGCTCAATTCATCATCCGATTGTGGTTGATACAATTTTATCATACTACCATTTTTTCAATTGGCACAACAAGAATTCCTTGCGCACCCAACTTTTTGAGTTCTTCAATTATTTCCCAAAAACGATCCTCTTCAATTACGGAATGCACCGAACTCCAGCCCTTCTTCGCCAAAGGCAAAATAGTTGGACTCTTCATTCCGGGAATCATCGCTGTTATCAAATCCAACTTATCGTTGGGGGCATTCAACAACACATACTTGTTCCGCTTCGCTTGCTGCACAGCTTGAATACGAAACAATAATCGTTCAATTATTTTCAAATCGGCTGCTTTCAAATTCTTATTGGCAATCAATACAGCTTCCGATTTCATCACGGTTTCCACTTCTTTCAAACCATTCGTGAATAAAGTACTTCCGGATGACACAATATCACAAATGGCATCAGCGAGCCCAATGCCCGGAGCAATTTCTACACTACCACTGATTTCATGAATTTCCGCCTTTACCTTTTTCTTCTTCAGAAATTGTTCGAGCACATTAACGTATGTGGTAGCAATACGCTTGCCTTCAAAATCTTCAACGCCGCTATATTTCTTTCTTTTAGGAATCGCCAGTGACAATCTGCATTTTCCGAAACCTAAACGATGCACGGTTTGAACATCAGCTTGGGTCTCTACCAAAACATTCTCGCCGACAATTCCAATGTCCGCAACGCCTCCGGCAACATATTCCGGAATATCATCGTCTCTTAAGAAGAAAACCTCCAATGGAAAAT
Source organism: Bacteroidia bacterium (assembly GCA_044344795.1). Classification (GTDB taxonomy): domain Bacteria; phylum Bacteroidota; class Bacteroidia; order Palsa-965; family Palsa-965. Next base: position 78,567 of record JBIJCF010000001.1, read on the forward strand.
TATACGCTTCCGCCTTTAGTCGTTGTAAACCATTGTTCAATTCAATGCCGCATTCGCGCAGCATGCGAATCGAATCGTCATATAAACGACCCGATTTCTGAATGGCAATTCGTAATTGTTTTTTCTCGTTCATAAGTCAAAAAAAAAGCTTACCAAAAAGGTAAGCTGTTAAGTGATAAAATATAGTAAATACATCACAGCTCACCGAGAGGTAAGTACATGATGATGGTTATGTCCGTTGAATAACATGATGTAACAAAAGTAGACATTTATTTGAAAATGAAAAATCCACATTTCAGCAACATTGCCTACCTTCAAATTACTTAACCATCCCTTAATAATGAAAAGCAAAGTCCTCATCCCCATTCTAGGTCTCTTTACCTTAAGTTTCACGCTTAAGACCACCGAAAAAACGGCGTACGCAATTTTCTCTTCTCAAGGAAAAAAGGCATCGTACCAACAAATTCTTGCGGCCGCGCAATCCGCAGATATCGTGTTCTTCGGAGAACATCACAACAATCCCATTCACCATTGGCTGCAACTTGAACTCACCAAAGACTTGTTCGCAGTAAAAAAAGACAAGTTGGTGCTTGGCGCAGAAATGTTTGAAGCAGATAACCAACGTGCTCTAAACTCTTACCTCGCCGGAACTTTGGATGAAAAGAAACTGAAAGATTCTGTTCGCCTATGGCCCAATTACAAAACAGACTATAAACCATTGGTGGATTTTGCTAAAACCAATAAGCTTCCATTTATTGCCACTAACGTTCCTCGCAAATATGCCAACATGGTTTACATGAAGGGCAGCGAATCATTAGACTCACTTCCTGCATCTGAAAAACAATGGATTTGTCCACTCCCTTTTAAGTACGATCCTGAATTAAAATGCTACAAAGAAATTTTTGAAAATGCCAGTGGACACGGTGGACAGAACTTACCGAAGTCGCAAGCGTTGAAAGACGCTACTATGGCACATTTCCTGTTACAAAACTGGAAACCGGGACAAACATTTTTACATTTTAATGGCGCCTATCATAGCGATAATCACCAAAGCATTGTGTGGTATGTAAAACAGCAAAAGCCCGAACTTAAAATCATTGTCATTTCAGTTGTTGAACAAGACAATATCGATCAACTCAACAAAGACGGTCAAGGACTTGGAGACTTTATTATAGCAACTCCTGCTACCTTAACTAAAACGCATTAATTCGAAGCATCAATCTGCTCGTTTAGCGCAGTCCATTCTTCCATACATTGCTCTAACAGCTTACGTTTCTGATCATATTCAGCGTAAGAAGTTTTGTTATTCATGACTTGCTGGTACTTATCAGGATCTGCAAGTTGTTCATCAAACTTCTTGATGAATGCTTCCAATTGAGCGATTTCTTCTTCTTTCTTGGTCAGTTTATTTTTCAACTGACGATTTTCTCTCTCTCGCTCTTTAGCACCATCATCTGAAGAACTTTTCACCGGCTTTGGTTCTGACTTACTAGCCGCAAAGGGTGAGGTTTTCTTTTCAAGATCACTCAATTCATCAATTTTGCGAGAACGTATAAATTCATACACGTCTCCAAGATGTTCCTTCACTTGCCCACCTTTAAACTCGAACACCTTATTCGTAAGTCCTTGTAAAAAATCACGATCGTGAGAAACGACGATTAACGTACCATCAAAATTCAATAATGCTTGCTTCAACACTTCCTTCGAACGCAAATCAAGGTGATTCGTAGGTTCGTCCAGAATCAACAAGTTGTGCGGCTTTAACAACAAACGACAAAGTGCCAATCGCGTACGTTCACCACCGGACAACACTTTAACTTTCTTATCCACGGTATCGCCGCTAAACAAAAACGAACCTAAAATTCCACGCACTTGTTTTCTCACGTCACCCAGTGCCAACTCATCAATGGTCTCGAATACCGTTTTATCAGGATTCATCGTGTCTGCATCATCCTGCGCAAAATAACCCGCGTCCACACTAAATCCTTGCTTCACCTCTCCTGATGTAGTGGCTTCGCCCATGATCATACGAATCATTGTAGATTTGCCTTCTCCGTTTCTTCCTACGAACGCGACTTTATCCTCGCGTTCAATCATCACGTCAACCTTGTTCAGAATGCACTTATCATCGTAATACTTCACACATTCTGCCGCTTCTACAACTACCTTTCCGGAACGCGGAGCGGGAGGAAATCGAAAACGAATCGATGAATTATCCTCATCGTCAATTTCGATAATCTCCATACGATCCAGCTTCTTGATCAACGACTGCGCAAATGATGCCTTACTCGACTTCGCACGAAACTGATCAATCAATCGTTCTGTCTTTTCAATTTCACGTTGCTGATTTTTAGCAGCTGCTAATTGCGTTTCACGTCGCTCTTTTCGCAGCACCAAATACTTGGAATAATTCGCCCGATAGTCGTGAAGCTTTCCTAATGATATTTCAATAGTACGAGTGGTGATATTATCCAGAAATGCTTTATCGTGCGAAACAAGTATTACTGAACCCTCATACGTTTTCAAGAATTCTTCCAACCATTGAATAGATTCAATATCCAAGTGGTTCGTTGGTTCGTCCAGAAGCAATGCATTCGGACGACGCAATAGAATTTTAGCCAGCTCTACACGCATCCTCCATCCTCCGCTAAACTCATCCATCAAACGATGCATATCGTTATGCGAAAACCCAAGTCCGCGCAACACCTGCTCTACTTCTCCTTCAATAGCATGACCACCCAATACTACGATTCGTTCGTTAGCATCATTCAACTGGTTAATCAAATCCATGTACGAATCTGTTTCATAATCCGTACGCACAGTAAGTTGTTCCGTGATATATTCGATCTTACGCTCTAATTCTTTCAATTCCTGAAACGCCGTAGAAGCTTCATCAAAAACGGTTTTCCCGAGATTATGAGCCATATCCTGGGCCAAATAACCAATGGTATAGCCCGATGGCATGGAAATATCACCGGTATCAGGTCGCTGATAACCCGCAATAATTTTTAACAATGTTGATTTACCGGCACCGTTTTTACCCGCAAGACCAATACGATCGCGGGCTCCAACCATAAATGAAATGTTGTCGTATAGCGTGAATCCGCCAAATGCGACTGTAAGATTACTAACTGAAATCATGAGGGTGCAAAGGTACACAGGAAATCCCTCCAACCATCAATAACAAAGGCATTTCACTAACTTTACCGTAATGAAAATTAAAAATCCGATTGTTTTAATTCTTGCTTTAGCCGCGATAGGTGCGTTGATGTGGATATTCCGTAATGTAATACTCTACATCATTATTGCAGCATTGCTTACTATCATTACGCGACCCCTTGAACTAAAACTGGAAAAACTCAGGATTGCGAAGAAAAAAATTCCTCGTGGAATCCGCGCATTGGCAATATTATTGGGAATCTACATCATTATTGGGGCCATCATCTCCATTTTTATTCCAATGATTTTAACGGAAATCAATTACCTCGCTAATGTTGACCAACAGCAACTCATGGTTACACTCAAAGAACCCATCGATCAACTTCACAGTTTATTTGCGGATTTCAGACAAACTAGCGGCGACACACGAACATTTAATCAATTTGTTCAGGACTCTTTCGCTAACTTCTTTGGCATGACACAAATTTCTGTAGTCGCCACAACTGCAATGAATACCGTAATCAGTTTGATCTCTGCATTCTTTATCATTTCCTTCTTTACTTTTTTTATGTTAAAAGACGGAACCGTAATTTATGAAACCTTGCTATTAGCGATCCCTGTAAAACATCGCCAAAAAGCGCAAAACATTCTGGATGATACAACTACCATGCTCAACAAATACTTTACCGCTATATTAATAGACATCATTGTGGTTAGTATTCTAATAAGCATAGGAATGTCTATTCTCGGAATTCACAATGCAATTACAATCGGAATCCTTGCAGGAATCTTAAACGTGATTCCTTATGTGGGTCCGCTGATCGGTGCGGTAGTTGCAATGATCATTGGGATTTCTACCAACTTGCACCTCGAATTTTATTCAGGATTATTGCCACTTGCAGGTAAAACCGGATTGGTTTTTTTAATAGTTAACAGCATTGATGCTTTTTTACTTCAGCCATACATTTTCAGCAACTCGGTTAAAGCACATCCTATTGAAATTTTCACCGTTATCTTGCTAGGAGCAACAATAGCCGGAATACCGGGAATGATTGCTGCTGTTCCGGTTTATACCGTGCTTCGAATTGTTGCCAAAGAATTTTTAAGTCACTATCACTTCATTAAAAAATTGACGGACGACCTGGATGAAGCTACTGAGCCCGAAGTGCGGCGCGACAAAAACTATCCTGAATTATGAGCATTTCCAAAAACACGCTATCGTTTTTATCAAAATTAAAACAGCATAACAACAAAGTTTGGTTTGATGAAAACAGAAGTTCTTACGTTGAAGCAAAAACAGACATCATCCATTTTGTTGATGCGTTATTACCACAATTGCGCAAATTCGACAAACAAATAGAACCGGAATTATCTGCAGATAAATGTGTTTTCCGAATCTTTAGAGATGTACGATTCTCTGCTAACAAAACGCCATATAAATCGAACATGGGAGCTGCAATAAATCCGGGCGGAAAAAAAGCCGCGGTGCCCGGGTATTACGTGCATATCGAGCCGGGCAATTCTTTCGTAGCCGGAGGTAGTTATTTGCCCCAAGCTGATGACCTTGCAAAATATCGTCAGGAGATTGATTACAATTTTGATGAGTTTAACGCCATTCTCCAAAACAAAACTTTCAAAAAGTGCTTTGGCAATTTAGATCCTGAACATAAACTCGCCCGACCACCTAAAGGATATACTGCTGACAATCCCGCGATAGATTACTTGAAATTAAAATCCTTTATCGCGTTTAGAAATTTTACAGACAAGGAAGTAACGGCGCCGGACTTCGACAAACAAGTTGTTGCAACGTGCAATGCCATGTTTCCGCTAATGCAATTTTTACGACGATCGCTGGATTAAAAATGCCACAGATCGTGCTCAAAGTTCATGATGTTTTCTTTGATCGCTTCCGACTCCAATAAAGCATCTAGACCCGTTAAATAAGAAGAAGCACTTCTGTCATAAACATTCGATTGCTTGTGAATATAACTGGCGAAAAAACGCTTCGTGAAAATATCATCGTAGCTTAAACGTTGCGCGAAATTTTGCCCGATGTACACTTCATGACGAACCAGTACCGGACGCAGTTGCGGAAAGTAAATCCAGAATAGTGGACGATAACCGATGGCTTCGCCGGTGTTCGGATCTTTCTTCGCAACCAATGGACAAATTCCAAGTATGCGCACATCCATAACCGAACGCTGCTTATCAAAAAACCAGTCTTCCTTAATCCAATAGGCCAACACATCCGACGACTGAATTTCAGTAATAATAGTATCGCGACGATATGTTCCCGGATTAAACGGATCTTCCACATCCACCACATCTTTACTAATAAGTAAATTACTGACTTGCTCCGGCGTCATCTTTACTTTAAACTCATCATCCAGCACCGGATTATCAAATGCTGTAACGCATCCTCCCAACACAGAACCTTTGATGATATCAAACAAACTCATCAATCCTCCGTTAGGCACTTCCGGATAATAATAAGGATGATTCATTTTCTCGCGCAGATCGAGTGTTCTCCAAATTCGTTGCGCCCACATCACATCGGCTTCGCGCACGTACGGATATGGAACCGGCTTACGCATTTTTGTTGCTCCGTGCGATTCCGGACCGATAATTAAACCGTTGTCCACCGCAACGCATGGATTCTGCGCAGACACTTGAACTGCAAAAAACAATGCGATAAAAAACAGCAACACCTTAATTGCTACTGATAGTTCCGTGTAAACCACTGCAACCGTGCGTGCCGTGCGTTTGGAATGTACATACATCTTCATCGTGAACTCCTTTCAATTGGATTATATAAAACAGATGTAAATGTTGTTCCATAGATTACTTTACTAACGTAAATATTCATTCAAATAGTATGCCGTTAAAAACGGAGCCACCGTTACGATGGCTCCGCTCGCAAAAGACACGACTTAAAAATGCCACATGTCGTGTTCAGTCTTAAAAATATCTTCCTTCACGCGATCCGCTTCCAGCAAGGCATCCAGCCCCGGCGCATACGATTCAATCGTGCGATCATACACGTTGCTTTCTTTACGCACATAACTGCCAAACATTCTTTTATGAAACACATCATCAAACGATAAACGTTGTGCATCATTCTTGGTATTGAATACCTCATGACGTGCAAACAAATCGCGACATGAAGGAAAATACAACCAGAATAGCGGCTTGTATCCGATAACTTCACCATTCGCATCGGTCTTCTCCTGAAGCGGACAAATACCGATAATTCTGACGTCCATTACAGAACGCTGACGATCCCAGAACCAATCTTCTTTCACCCAATACTGTTTAATCATATTAGCAGTTAAGCTGTATTGAATTGGCGCCAGAATCATGTTATCCGGATTGTACGGATCTGCAACCATATTTGTTGAATCGTACCACGTGAAGAGCTGTGCAACTTGTGCTGCGGTCATTCGCACCTTGAATTCATCATCAAAAACAGGATTGTCGTAAGCATAAATAGAACCTTCAATTAACCCTTTCTTGATGACGTCAAATAAACTTAAACGTGCGTTGGTAGGAGTTTCCGGGAAGTATAATGGATGATTAAACTTCTCGCGTAAATCAATCGTTCTCCAGACGCGCTTCGACCACATAATATCAGCCTCGCGTTCATGCACATATTTAATCGGTTTACGTGTGCGCGTATTTTCTTTTACATAAAATGTTTCACCGTAATCCGGCTGACCGAACAATTGTCCTGATGCGAGAAACAGGATCAATCCGAAGGTTAGAATTACAATTACGTGAACCGGGTTCTTGTCGTGCTGATTTGATCGTTGATTGTACATACTATGCTCCTTTCTTATTTGTGAACTTTAGAAGCATATACCTCAACAAAAAAAAAGTCACTCTTTCGAATGACTTTTTTATAAAAATAAAATCCCGCCTTTCAGCGGGATTTTATATATGAATTAGAAGTGCCACAAATCGTGTTCCATCTTAAAGATGTCATCTTTTACGCGATCAGCTTCCAGTAATGCATCCAAGCCCGTGTAATATGCAGGAATTGTACGATCATAAACGTTACTTTCTTTGTGAATGTAACTTTGGAACATACGCTTCCAAAAAGTATCATCCAATGAACGACGCTCTGCATCATTCTTCATGTTATACACTTCAGCTTTAGCAAAAACCGGGCGACACTGTGGGAAATACACCCAAAACAAAGGCAAAAATCCAACCACTTCACCGGTTGAAGGATCAGCTTTTTCACGCAAAGGACATAAACCCAAAATACGTACGTCCATTACAGAACGCTGCTTATCAAAGAACCAATCTTCCTTAATCCAATACGCCTTTACAGAGTTAGAGTTAAGATCGATACGGATAGGAGAAATAATAAATGTTCCAGGATTGTTAGGATCTTCTACCTGATTGGTAGAATCCCACTGCGTAAACATCCCTTCTACCTGAACCTTTGACATTTTCACCTTGAATTCGTCATCCAATACAGGATTATCGAAAGCGGTAATTTCACCGGTTAATAATGCATCCTTTATCACATCAAACAAAGAACGACGATCATTGATACGCGTTTCCGGATAATACAACGGATGATTAAACTTCTCGCGCAAGTCGATAGTTCTCCACACACGTTTCGACCACAGGACGTCCGCTTCACGAAGATGCGTGTACGGAATTGGCTTACGCGTACGTGTATTCTCCTTCATGTACACCTGATCCGGAAAATTCGGATCGAGTACCTGTGCGTCAGCAGCACTGCAAATAAGCAGTACAAATGCTGCAATCAGAATACTTTTGATCGTTTTCATTTGTAGTTCCTCCCTTGTAGTTGTTATTTCACTTTGATATTAACACCCGGAATCTTACGGAGTGATCCGTCTGGCCCCTGAACAGTTACCTGCTCAAAAAATACTTTGTTACCCGGCTTAACACCTTGTAACAACGATTTCATATCGCCGGTTAACGCAGGACCTGAGCCCTTCTTTTCCACGAATGCACCGTTAACGTTCATTGACATCACAAATGATACCACTTTGAACGAAAGGTCGAAATCGAAGTTTTCCATACGAGCAAATACACCACTCTGGCCTAACAATTCTGCTTTCGTCATCTGTCCATCGCCCTTAATGTTACCGACATAGGCAACCGGATCAGGAACACGCTTAACACGGAACTTAAAAGACCCCATTGGTTTATTTACACCGTTTAATTTTGCACCAACATTAATTGTCGCTTCTGTTCCACCTGTAACACGAACAATATAACTTCCGGGCTTTCCTGCGGGGCTCATAGAACCACCACTAAGGCTAGGCTGTAAATCTGAAGGAGCAACACCTGCAGCAGATATGCTGATAGGATTGTCTACTCCGATGTAGAACACGTTCATTTTTTCCAAGAATACCGCAGCAGACGGAGCAGCAACGATATACTCTGATTTGAAAGGATAAGACTCATAAGAGTTATCCGGCTTCTTAACTCGGATCAACCCTGACCACTTTTGCAAACCAACAGCTGTTGCAGGAACTTCATAAGTTCCAATACCGCGGTTAACTTTTACCGAAGTAGAGTCAATTGGTCCTTTAGGCGCTTTTGTCACAGAGTCATAGTCACACAACCAGATCTGAGGATCTTGTGTAGTGCTGAAAGCTGCAACGAATAGATCCGCACGATACTTATCACCTGACAATACATAAGAAGTTGGTGCTACAACTTTTGCTGCAAGTGTATCGAACTTAAAGTCGTTCTTAGATACAGAAGACAACAATTCTGCAACAACATCACCTTCAGCGTTCTTAACGTTAATCTGAAGACGCGTCAAGTTTGCTAACATCGCAGTGATAGGCATGTGATAGAAGTTATACCATTCCCATGACACCATTTTTTCATTGTCCTTGGAGTATTGGTCTTTAGTATCAAGAGTTGACAGGTTGTTTTTCAACTTCTCCTTTTGATCAGGAGCTAATTGATCTTCCAAAAACTTCTTATACTTCGCCATCTCAGCCTTCAGATCTTTTGCTTTTCCTGTAACATTCGCCGGATCTTCACCGATCATGTAGTTTGTTGGAATATCATAATCATCCGGCTTAGCAATGAAAATTGATTGCATAGTATCGCCGATCTTTTTATCAGGCAATCCTTCTACGTTCATTTTCAATTCCGCCTTCAGATTTTGAATAAAATCAAACAGTTTCTTTGATTCAGCTTTAATTTTCATCGCTTTGTCAAAGAAAGGTCCGGCCTTTTTCTCGTCATTGAGTTTAGCCAGATCAAATTGCGAATACAATACACCATTCTTATTCTCGATACCCTTGTTGGTTTGAATCAAACCGGATTCGATTACAATGAATGAGGTGATAATCTCTTTGGACACGTTCAACGCCAAAAGTGCGGTGAGTACCAAGTACATCATACCAATCATCTTTTGACGCGGACTCTGTTTACCTCCAGCCATTTTCTATAGTCTCCTTATAGGTTCTTAGTAATAAATAAACAGATCAATTAGCGACGAACGTTCATCGCAGTCAACATGTTACCGTAAACAGTGTTGAGGGCTTCAAGGTTCTCGGCCAAATTGTTGATCTCAGAACGATACTTGCGAGTATCTTCTACAGATTCGTTCAAATTTGACAAGATAGACTGGATTCCTTCGTACAACGTGTTGGTAGCTTTCAAGTGATCGTTTGAACCCTGCAATTGCAACTCGTAAGCTGCGTTCAAAGCAGAAAGGTTCTTAGATACTTTCGACAACTGATCATTATACGTAGCTGCTTCGTCATGTGCAACAGCAAAAGATTCCAAAGTCTTAGAAGCACGAGAATACGCATCAGCCAATGAATCAACTGAAGAAGAAACGCTTTCGTTAGCACGCTCATATGCCTGAGACAAACGACCAACACTATCTGTAGCTTTTACCAAACCGTCAGAGAAATCTTTAGAAGCAACACTTGCGTCAGCGATTTCGCCCAGCTTAGAAGCACTGTCGCTCAAATTCCGCATACCTGATCCAAGGCTTTCCAATAATTCAGGACCAATCTTAGCCTCTTCCAACATTTTGTCCAATTGCTGCGTGAGGCTATCTCCTCCGCCAATTGCCTTACCATGTGAACGGCCTTCTTCGTCTTGCATTCCACCCAATTCAGGGTAAACTAATGTCCAATCGTATTCTTCATGTAATGGTTCAAATGCAGAGAAGATGAAGATCACGGCCTCTGTTCCAAGACCCACGATCAACATTAAACCTGCACCCGGCCAGTGTTGGATTTTAAACAACGCTCCCACGATTACGACTGCTGCTCCGAAACCATACAACTTCGCCATGAAGTTCTTCCACTTCTTACTTGCAAAGAGACTGTTACCGCTCATTTTTTCTACTTATTTGTTAGGTTAGTTAAAAAGAATTATTGCTTGGTTTGTTAATTTACATTTATAAATCGTCATCCTTCGAACGACCTAAGAAGGTCATTGCACAACGGAATCCTACGTAACACTTGGCAGTGTCCTGATATTCGTATGAACGAGTACTATTCTGCAAATAGAAACCTGCATCTTTCCACGAACCACCACGAATTACCTTACGACACAACACAGGAACTTGCTCTTCCTGCACAGTAGTTTCGTACTGGTAATCAGGGTTCAAGTCGTGCATGAAATCGTAAGCAGATTCATCGAACGCGTTGGAAGTCCACTCTGCTGCGTTACCCGCCATGCAATAGAAGCCCCAATCGTTCGGGTTGTATGAGAAAATCTTAACTGTGTGGAAACCACCGTCGTCGATATAAGAACCGCGCATTGGTTTAAAGTTTCCTAAGAAACATCCACGTGCGTTACGGATATAAGGGCCACCCCAAGGGAATGGGGACAACTGCAGACCACCACGAGCCGCATATTCCCACTCAGATTCAGTTGGTAAACGGAAATCCTGAACAGTTGCTTCACCGTTTCCACTTAAGAAGCAGTTTAACAACATGGTACGCCATACACAGAATGCACGAGCTTGTTTCCAGGTTACGTTTACGACAGGATAATCATCATAAGCCGGATGCCAAAAATACATATTGGTCATTGGCTCGTTAAAGCTGTATGTGAAATCGTGAATCCATGCCAACGTATCCGGATAAACAGGAATTACATCTTTTATAATGAATACGCTACGATTTACGTTGCTCTTGTTACCTTCTTTAGAAGTGACGTTATAAGATCCAACTTCGCGAGTAGGAAACTGACGTCCGTTTGGTCCCGGAGTAGTTTTTGGAATGTAACGGTTAGACTTCTGAGATGCCGTGCGCAAGTCAATACGATAATATTCATAAATCAATCGGCGCGTATCGATTTCCTTGCGGCGATAAAAACGTTCTTCAGCCGGCAAGTACATTGGATCCAACGCTGCTTTTAATTCAGGATCGGTCTCATCCCAACGTAAGCGCATTTCCCAATTCAACGGGCGATAAGGATCTTCCGGATAATCTTCATCAATGTACACAGGACCATTATCCTCGTAACCGATGAAGTCTTCTTCCATGATCAACCAATCTTCTTCCGCAACTTCAGACAAAAGACGACGAGCGATGGAGTCACGCACCCAGTAAACGAACTGGCGGTATTCGTTATTAGATATCTCGGTTTGGTCCATGTAGAATGCCTGCACTGAGACCGTTTTGGATTTGGTGGTGTGTGCGTAAGGGATATCCTCATCGCTTGGCCCCATATTGTAACTGCCCATAGGACAATATAACATTCCATACGGGTCAAACGGATACCATGCCGGTCTGTCCTGCACGCCCATCAACTGACCATTCTCTTGTGAACAAGAGCTCATCAGTATTGCAGCCATGCCAACGATCAAGATACGTTTCATTTTGCCTCCTTTAGTTTCCCTTTTAGTTAGTAGTTTTAATTCCCTTTACTATTAAACGATGTTCCCGCATCGTAAATTGTTCCCTTTGCAACAAAATCGTCACTTTTTCCGAGCGACGATTTGAAACGACAGGACTCGCTTCTACGGTAATTGTTTCGGTTAGGTTACAATTTGATCAATTTCCTTATTAGTCGAACAAACGAACGTCACCGTGACCTTCACGCTTCGGCGTAATTTCGATCGGATGACAGTAGTTCAAGAATAATTCGAAAGAACCGCTGTTGTATTTACCTAAGTTAGATGTAGTATAGTCGTATGCGAAACCAACTTTCAAGCCACCGTTCTCACCGATTTTGTCGTGAGGAATCTGGAAACCTAACATTGGAATAACTGCATCTTGAAAGCGATAACCTGCACCAAACCAGAAGCGCTGATTATATACCGCCAACACGTTTAAATCAAAAGTAGTTACTGTAGCATCAGATTTCACTAAGAAAGACGGACGGATAGACCATGCTCCTCCGGTTTCCCAGTTATAACCACCTGTAATAAAGTAGTGGCGAGCCATGTTATACACTAAATTATGTGTTACGGGAGGCGTACCAATTTGTTGTGTTCCATCATCAATGGTGTTAGCAGGTAAGTGAGTCGAAGATAAACCGATCCACAAGTTTTGACGCTGATACCACAATCCGAAACCTACGTCGAAAGTTGTTTTCGCCATAACCGGAGGTGGAATAGCCACGTCGTTCTGCCAGTTGGTAGTAGCAATCCACTGGTTGGTACCTGTTGGTCCGATACGCTTACTTACAGCGCCGGCTTCGATACCGATACCCAATGTTCCGCCACCTACATCATTAATATGAAAAGAATACGCCAAACGGTAAGCCATGGTTTGTTCAAAGCCAAGCTTGTCATACATTACGTTTAAGCCTAAACCACCACGCAATGGGGGAACGTAGCCGTCGATAGAAAGCACACCGCTTTGAGGTGCTCCATCAAACCCGCTCCACTGTTGACGGGCGATTAATGTACCGCACAACGCCTGACGCATGCCCGCATAAGCCGGATTCATGAACATTTTGTTGTACATGTACTGAGAAAATTGCGGGTCTTGCTGAGCAAATCCGCTCATTACACCTAGCGCAAGCGCAATAGTGGTAAGGGTTTTCTTCATAATGAATTTATTTTTCCTGTCTTAATTTCTGGTCTTTACAGACTACACTTCGGTCGCTAAGATAGATATCCTCAATAACAAAACAAATCTTTTTTAACCTCAACCTGTTAAAAAGGGCATAATTTGTTAAAAAAGGAGGCCGAAGATACCTATTTCGAGGATATAACTCCGCCATTTTCAAAAAGATACAGTATTTTGAAAATGTTAAAAGAGTTTTTGAAAAGTTTGCCACCAGCGATCAGGCATTTCTTCCTCGCAAGCGAGTTCATAATCGCTGTAGGTGCAAGGAACAAGAGCATGGCGTTCGAATTTGAGGCGCTGATTAGGAGGATAAGGAACTTCCATCCACCAACGGTCGCTTTTGGAGCTTTTATAGAAGACAATTTCGTGCTTATGATCCTTAAGGAACACTCTGTATTTGGTATATTCAGAGATATCGGTGAACGGATAATCCTTTTTGCGGTTGTAGAATCCTTCCAAAAAACACCAGATCATTTGCGCTACCAAATGAGCCGATTGTCCGCTTTGGTCGAATGCCGGATTCAATTCGTATATACCAAATGAAGAACATTTGTCGCTGATACCTGCATAGCGTGCCAGGCGACACGCTTCATCGCCCGTGAATCCGTTAGGACCTGCTTGTTCGTGTGCAGGGGATTCGGAACGACGAATTGAACTCAATTCAAACACCACCATATCCGCATTGCGAATAATCGGTTCAATATCTTCCAACTTCGCGCGACATTGTCCTAAACGATGCACATCGAAATTCAATTTGGCCATTAAATCAACTGCGCTTTGTTCTACAAAATAGGTTTGATAACCGATGTTGGAAAAATTGAACAGCATATTCGGTTGATGTAAGATGATTTTACTCAACCATGATTTATTGTGTAATTCATCATCCGCGCCACCGAGATCAAATTCCGGATCAATGGATACAAGATTAACCGTTTGTTCGATGGCTTCGTATGCGAGATATTGTGCATACGCCAACTCATTGCCACCGCCGATTATTATTGGAATAATGTTTTTGCGCAACAACGCACCAATAACAGTCTTCAGAGCGAAGTCGGTATCGCCGGGTTGATTACCGGCACGGATATTTCCTAAATCAGCGCACTTCAATTCCCAATTGGACTGAAACAATTTGTACAACCATCCGCGAACGTGGTCGGGAGCGAGCGCACAACCATTGTTATTAACCGCACGACGATCTTCCATGACGCCTATTACTGCAAACTGCACTCCGTCCAAATCGGGCCATTCGTCACCTTCTTTATACACGCGGATCAGACTACCGAACTGCGAGGACAAAAAATTATAGTTGCCGTTGATGGCATTCCATTTTACGGGTTCAAAAAATTCAGGAAACTGGAGATTCGTTGACATACCAGAAGCTATTGGACAAATATTAAAAAGTCACTGCGGTATAAACACACAGAGACTTAATCTTTATTCAATACCCAAAGTTGATAAGTACCTATTTCGCCTTTTTAGCAGCAGCTTTCTTTGCCGGCTTCTTCTTTGGAGCCGCCGATTTCTTTGCAGGAGCTTTCGTCTTTTTTGCAGGGGCTTTAGTTGCCTTTGTAGGAACAGCTTTGCTGGCAGCTGCCTTTTTCGACTTACCTCCGCCTTGCTCTTCTGCAAGTTGCAAGCAATCCTGCAATGATAAAGTCAACGGATCTGTTCCTTTGGGCAAGCGGAAATTATCTTTACCAATAGCCAGATACGGCCCCCAACGTCCATTCAATAAACGCACATCAGGTCGTTCAGGTGCAAAAACCTTAATCTCTTTTTCTGCATCCGCTTTGCGTTTAGCCTCGATAATTTCGATGCAACGTTCAATAGAAACAGACATCGGATCATCCGTTTTCGGAATCGAATAAAATGCACTATTGTGTTGAATGTACGGACCAAATCGGCCGATGGCAATTTTCATATCCTTGCCCTCGTATTGTCCGGATATACGCGGCAATTTGAACAATTCCAGCGCATCTTCCAGCGTAATCATCTCTAAGCGCTGATCTTTGCGCAGACTAGCGAATTTTTTGTTTTCATCATCACTTTCGCCAATTTGAGCCAATGGGCCAAATCGACCAATACGAGCGTAAACATTTTTACCGGTATTCGGATCGACACCCAACAAACGCTCGCCGCTTGCACGCTCCGATGTTTCTGATGTTTTTTCAACTTCCTGATGAAACGGACGATAAAAATCTTTCAGCATTTTTCTCCAATCCATCTCACCTTCAGCGATACGATCGAACTCTTCTTCTACCGATGCGGTGAAGTTGTAATCCATGATTTGAGGGAAGTATTGTTGCAAGAAATCGGTTACTACCATTCCGATATCGGTTGGGAATAATTTTGATTTCTCCGCGCCTGTATTTTCAGTACGAATTTCTTCGTTGATATTTCCGTTTTTCAACGTCAACACGTCGTAGTTGCGCGGTTTCCCTTCACGATCTTCACGCACCACATAACCACGATCCTGAACTGTAGAAATCGTTGGCGCGTATGTAGAAGGACGACCGATGCCCAACTCTTCCAATTTCTTCACGAGACTCGCTTCCGTGTAACGCGGAGGATGGTGTGTAAAACGCTGTGTTGCTGTAATGTTTTCCAATCCCAGTTGCTGACCAACACTCATTGCCGGCAACATACCTTCCTGCTTTTCATTATCGTCACCTTCATCATCCGAAGACTCCATATACACTTTGAGGAATCCATCAAACTTAATGACTTCACCTTGCGCAACGAATGTTTCAGTAGTAGCAGCCGTTCCAATTTGAGCAGTTGTCTTCTCGAGTTCTGCATCAGCCATTTGAGAAGCCAAGGTACGTTTCCAGATGAGATCGTATAAACGCATTTCGTCACGTTCGCCATCGATGGAACTGTTTTCCATGTATGTTGGACGAATTGCTTCGTGAGCTTCCTGAGCACCTTTGCTCTTTGTTTTATAACGACGCGGGTTCACATACTTCTCGCCGAAATTATTCTTGATTACACCTGCAGCCATTTCCATTGCGAGATCCGAAAGATTAACACTATCGGTACGCATGTACGTTATTTTTCCGCTTTCGTATAAACGCTGAGCAACACTCATGGTGCGCTTTACAGAGAAGCCTAATTTTCTTGATGCCTCCTGTTGCAACGTAGATGTGGTGAACGGCGCTGCCGGTGATTTTTTAGCCGGTTTAGTATCCAACGCATTTACCGTGAACACAGCATTTCTACATTTCTGAAGAAATGTCATCGCTTCATCACGAGAAGTGAAATTACTTTTCAATTCCGCTTTGAAAGCCGCGCTTCCTGCAAAAAACAATGCACTCACCTTAAACGAAGAAACCGATTTGTGATTCAGAATTTCACGTTCGCGTTCCACAATCAAACGCACAGCTACACTTTGTACGCGACCTGCAGACAAGGACGGTTTAATTTTTTTCCAAAGAATCGGAGATAGTTCAAAACCAACCAAACGATCGAGAACTCGACGCGCTTGTTGCGCGTCCACCAAGTGTTTGTCAATTGTCCGTGGATTCTGAATAGCCTTCAAAATTGCAGGCTTGGTAATTTCATGAAACACGATGCGTTTCGTGTTATCATCATCCAATTTTAATGTTTCGAACAAATGCCATGAAATAGCTTCCCCTTCACGGTCCTCATCCGTTGCTAACCAAACTATTTCTGCTGATTTCGCTAATTTTCTTAATTCCGCTACTATCTTTTCTTTATCCGGGCTCACTTCATATACCGGACTAAAATCTTTATCCGTATCCACGGCCATTCCCTTTTTGGCTAAATCGCGCACGTGACCGAACGATGATTTCACCAAAAAATCTTTCCCCAAAAATCCTTCAATGGTTTTTGCCTTCGCAGGGGACTCCACAATAACTAAGTTTTTTGCCATAATGCTTATTCTAAACTGCTACACTTTTACGTTCGACAGGTTGCAAAGAAAAAGCAAGAGTTGTGAGACTTCCAAATACTGACATGCTACAAGTCGATCAGAATTCTCCCCTATTTATATATAAATAGAGATTTTCGAACATTCCAAATATTTTTTTGAAAGTTTAGTCAACTGCCATTTTGACAGGGAAATATTATACCTTACCTTCGTCCTCCCAAAAAAAACATGGAGTTGGAAAAAGTAATAGACGAGAACAGACAAGGCGAAGCATTGCTAGTGCCCGGACAAGAAGGACAACGAAAATTATTTCTGGAGAGCTATGGCTGTCAGATGAACTTCTCTGATTCGGAGATTGTGGCCTCAATTCTTGGCCAAGATGGTTTTGCAACCACCAAAGACTATCGTGAGGCAGACGTAATATTTATTAATACTTGCGCCATTCGTGAGAATGCGGAACAACGTGTAAGAAATCGCCTGAATGAATTCAAAAGCTGGAAATCGCATAAGCCTGATTTGATTGTAGGCGTGTTGGGATGTATGGCTGAACGCTTGAAAGAGAAGTTTCTGGAAGAAGAAAAGATCGTTGACATTGTTGTAGGCCCCGATGCTTATCGTGATTTGCCTCAGTTGATTGGGAAAGTACAGGGCGGGCATAAAGCGGTGAACGTTATCCTATCGAAAGAAGAAACCTATGCCGATATCACACCGGTGCGACTGGACAGCAATGGAGTTACAGCTTTTATCAGCATCATGCGAGGGTGCGACAACATGTGTTCGTTTTGTGTCGTTCCATTTACACGTGGGCGCGAACGTTCCCGTGATCCGGAAAGCATTGTAAAAGAAGCGAAAGAACTTTTTGAATTAGGCTATCGTGAAGTTACTTTGTTGGGACAAAACGTAGATTCATACTTATATGCCGGCGGCGGTTTAAAGAAAGAAATTCTCACCGATGAACAACGTGCTCAAGCCGTGAACTTCGCGCAATTATTAGAACGCGTGGCTTTGGTTTCTGCCGAGTTGCGTATTCGTTTCAGCACTTCACATCCGAAAGATATGACGGATGAAGTATTGGACACGATGGCGAAATACGATAACATCTGCAAATACATTCACCTTCCGGTTCAGAGTGGTAGCAGCCGAATGCTGGATATTATGAACCGCGGTTACGATCGTGAATGGTACATGGATCGCATACGCGCTATACGTCGAATTATTCCGGAATGCGGAATTTCTTCTGATATCATCACAGGATTCTGCACTGAAACGGAAGAAGATCATCAGGACACCTTGAGTTTGATGGAATGGTCGGAATACGACTTTTCGTATATGTTCGCCTATTCCGAGCGACCTAAAACACAAGCTGCGCGAAAGTTTACGGATGATGTTCCGGAAGAAATAAAAAAGCGCCGATTAAGTGAAGTAATCGCTTTGCAGCAAAAACTTTCGGAAAAGAAAACCAAAGCACAGGTTGGTAAAGTGCACCGTGTATTGGTAGAACATGAATCGAAAAAGTCGGATGAAATGTGGATGGGACGTAATACACAAAATACTGTTGTGGTTTTCCCTAAGGAACATTTTAAACCCGGCGATTATGCAGATGTTTTGGTGGAACGTTGTACTGCAACGACATTGATTGGAAAAGCTGTTAAAAAGTAACCATGACCATTCAGGAAATTAAACAGCGTTTCGGAATAATCGGATCTGCAGCTCAATTGGATCGTGCGATTGACATTGCCGTTCAGGTAGCTCCGACAGACCTTGCTGTGCTCATTAACGGTGAAAGCGGAACAGGTAAAGAAGTTTTTCCGCAAATCATTCATCACCTCAGCAGCAGAAAACACGGTTCATATATCGCAGTGAATTGCGGAGCTATTCCGGAAGGAACAATCGATTCCGAATTATTCGGACACGAGAAAGGCTCCTTTACCGGAGCAACAGAAGCGCGTAAAGGATATTTCGAAGTTGCGGATGGTGGTACAATATTTCTAGATGAAGTTGCAGAAATGCCTTTGGCTACACAAGCGCGACTACTGCGTGTTTTAGAGACCGGGGAATTTATTCGTGTAGGTTCATCGAAGGTTCAGAAAACAAATGTGCGCGTAGTTGCTGCCACTAACGTTTTCATTCCTGACGCCATTCAACGTGGCAAGTTTCGTGAAGATTTATATTACCGTTTAAATACCGTTCCAATTGCCTTGCCGCCATTGCGTGAGCGTAAGCACGACATTCATTTATTGTTCCGAAAATTCGCTGCCGATTTTGCGACACGTTATCGCATGCCTGTTGTTAAGCTTACTGCGGACGCGGAACACATGTTGGTGAATTACTACTGGCACGGCAATGTGCGTCAATTAAAAAACGTTACGGAGCAATTAAGTATTATTGAAAAATCGCGAGATATTGACGCAAGCATATTGCAGAAATATTTACCTGATTATAAATCACCGGCAACGTCCATGCCTGTTCTTGCAAGAGGAGATCAGCAAGCAGGAGATATGATGGAGCGTGAGTTTTTGTTTCAGATGATTCAGCAAATGCGACAAGAGTTAAATGAACTGAAATCCGTTACGATGCAATTGATTCAAGGCGGACATGTAAAGTCGGAATTACTTGCTAAACATGCACCTGTTTTCACTGATCAACCTGTTGTTTTACCTGCAACAGATCATCCAATGGTATTACCGAAAGGAAGTTATGACCATGACGAAATTTTGGAGCACGAAGAAGTGGTTGAGGATTCTTTATCCTTGCAAGAAAAGGAAATTGAATTGATAAAAAAGGCGTTGGAGAAACATCGTGGCAAACGTAAAAATGCAGCGAAAGAATTAGGTATTTCGGAGCGTACGCTGTATAGAAAAATTAACGAGTATAATATCAAAGGATAACGTATGCGGATTAGAGCTGCACATGTATTGATTGTAACATTACTCGGACTTTCCATGTACGGATGCAAGTGGTACAGCCTATCCGGAGGAAGAACTTTTGCCGATTCCGTTACTGTTTCTGTAATCACTTTCAACAACAGTGCACCTTTAGCGAAGCCCACATTGCCCCAAACCATGACAGAAGCCTTGCGTGAAATTATTTTGCGACAAACGCGATTAAAACTCGTACAACAAAATGGCGATTTGAACTACGAAGGAATAATTACGGGTTATTCGATTGCCCCTGTGGCTATTTCAGGCGGAGGAACAGATCAGGCGGCGCTTAATCGATTAACAATTTCCATCAATATCAAGTACACCGATAAAATTGAAGAACAATATAATTTTGAATCGTCATTCAGTCGATTTGCAGATTTCCCAAGCTCACAAAGTTTGCCAGCTGTAGAAGATCAATTGATTAAAGAAATTACCGACCAGATTGTTCAAGATATAATGAACCGCTCGATAAACGCGTGGTAAAACAATGAATACAGCGACGCTACATCAATGGATGAATCATCCGATTGCGCTAGGCAAAGATGCCGGAGCGCAGCTGGAAGAAGTGTTGCACAATTACCCGTGGTTTCAGACCGCGCATTTGTTGTACATCAAATCACTGCATAACGACAATAGTTTTCTGTACAATCAACAACTTCGAGTTGCTGCAGCACATGCGATAAACAGAAAAAAGTTGTACGAGTTAATTACCAGTAAGGAAACTAACACACCTTCTGCCGTTGTAGCAGAACCAGTTGTAACGGCACAAAATGAAATTAAGTCTGTAGAACCTGTTCAAGAAGAAATCGCGCAAACGCCTGTCGAACCTGCGATTCCGTTTGTTCACAAAAGTAATTTACTCAGTAATTCAGAAGAATGGGAAGCAGGAATGTTGCGACAGCTTCAATTGCTGCATCACTGGAGAAATCATCCAACTCCAACAACTCCTGCTTTACCGGAACAAACATCGAAACCGGCGTCGGAAGTAATTGAAGACACTAAACAACAGGAAGAAGTCGTTCCTACTGCGGCCGACGAGATTAACACGCTCTTGTACGTTTTGTTAGAACCTGACGGCGCGGAAGATATTGGTACTTTAGAAACAGTCAATGAAACCTCATCTACGATTACAGACGAAATTCAGGAAGAACACTCGTGGGACATTCGATATACTCAGCCTGTTGTAACTGAGCAAGTTGTTGAAGAAGAAACAACATCTGCTCCTGGTGCTGTTCCTGATGATCCGATAGAACAGTCGATTATCACTTCTGCTATTAACAACAGTATTTTGCTGGAAGTACAGGACGAATTACCGGTAGAATTGCCAGTAAGCAAGGAACTCATTATCGAAGAAACGACGCCGATTATTGATCAAGTTCCACTTCCTGAAACTGTAAAATTAGAAGTGGAGTCGTCGGATTTTGCCGGCTGGTTGAAGCAATTGGACGCGACAAAAGAAGAAGTTACTCCAAACAAAGAGCCGCAAATTAAACCTGCATTGCCGGAACAATTGATAGAGCGATTTATCCAGGAAGAACCTCGAATAAAACCAACAAAAACGAGCTTCTACAATCCTGTGAATATGGCAAAAAAGAGTGTTCAGGAGTCGGATGATTTCGTAACTGAAACATTAGCAAGGATTTACGCAAAGCAAGGTAATTTTCCTAAAGCGATTCGTACGTATCAAAAACTGAGTTTGAAATATCCGGAAAAAAGCACTTACTTTGCAGCCCTTATTGAAGAACTGAAACGAACACCAAATAAAAATACATCGAAATGACCGCAGTTATTTCCATTCTGATTATCCTGATCTGCATCCTGTTGGTGCTGGCTGTATTAATTCAAAATCCTAAAGGTGGCGGATTAGCATCCGGCTTTACTTCGGGCTCACAAGTGATGGGCGTTCGTCGTACGGCAGACTTTTTAGAAAAAGCAACGTGGGGATTGGCGGTAGCACTTGTAGTGTTAAGTGTTTTTAGTGCCAGTTTAAGTTCCGGCAGCCGTGTTGGTGGAGAAGGCGGAACATCAACCACCAAAGACCGCGCCGCAGACTTCAACAACCAGGCTCCTGCTGCACAACCACAGCCACAACAGCCTGCTGCCCCGGCAACACAACCGAAGTAATTATTATTACAAAATATGTTCAATGTCAGGATGTCACGTCCTGACATTTTTTTTCAGTGAAAACTGTAATATTGGCGCTGATCAAGGTAAAAACAAGGATTGGTATAAAATTGGTGCGAGCAAAACGCCTTCGGGCTTTAACACAATAAACTAAACGTAATAACTCAAAATTTATAAGCAATGGCAAATGTTAAGATCAAGCCTCTTGCTGACCGTGTAGTTGTTCAGGCAGCACAGGCAGAAGAAAAAACAGCAGGTGGAATTATTATTCCGGATACCGCTAAAGAAAAACCACAGCGCGGTAAAGTAGTAGCAGTTGGGAATGGTAAGAAAGACGAGCCAATGACTGTAAAAGTTGGAGACGAAATTCTTTACGGAAAATACGCAGGAACAGAAGTTCAGATAGACGGGAAAGAATTCCTGATAATGCGTGAATCAGACATTTTCGCAATTGTATAATTTATAGTATAACACTTTACTTGTAAGTATCATGGCAAAGAATATCAGTTTTAACATTGAAGCACGCGACGCTCTGAAGCGCGGTGTTGATGCATTAGCAAATGCAGTAAAAGTAACTCTAGGTCCAAAAGGACGTAACGTAGTTATCGATAAAAAATTCGGTGCACCAGCCATTACTAAAGACGGCGTTTCCGTTGCTAAGGAAATTGAGTTGAAGGATGCAATCGAGAACATGGGCGCTCAAATGGTTAAGGAAGTAGCATCCAAAACTGCAGATGTTGCGGGTGACGGAACCACTACTGCAACTGTTTTAGCACAAGCAATTGTTACTGCAGGTTTGAAGAACGTTGCTGCCGGTGCTAATCCGATGGACCTGAAGCGCGGGATTGACAAGGCTGTTGCTGCGGTGGTTGAAAATCTGAAGAAGATGTCGAAGAAAGTTGGCGACGATAATGAAAAGATTGAGCAAGTCGCTACTATTTCTGCAAACAACGACAGCGCTATCGGTAAGTTAATTGCAGAAGCTATGGGTCGCGTGAAGAAGGAAGGCGTTATCACCGTTGAAGAAGCAAAAGGCACTGAAACTACTGTAGAAGTTGTAGAAGGGATGCAATTCGATCGTGGGTATATTTCTCCGTACTTCGTTACTGATGCAGACAAAATGGAAGCAGTATTGGACAATCCGCTGATTCTAATTTACGACAAGAAAATCAGCAACATGAAGGAATTGCTTCCTGTACTTGAGAAAGCAGTACAAACAGGGAAACCAATTTTGATCATTGCTGAAGATGTGGATAGTGAAGCGCTAGCTACATTGGTAGTGAACAAAATTCGCGGATCACTGCGTATTGCTGCAGTTAAAGCTCCAGGCTTTGGTGATCGTCGTAAGGCAATGTTGGAAGATATCGCGATACTTACCGGTGGTCAGGTTATCAGCGAAGAGCGTGGATATAAATTGGAGAATGCAGAGCTATCGTTCTTGGGTCGTGCAGAAAAAGTAACCATTGATAAAGACAACACAACAGTTGTTGGTGGTGCAGGCAAGAAGAACGACATCGTAGCACGCGTTAACCAGATTAAAGCACAAATTGAATCTACCACGTCTGATTACGACAAAGAAAAGTTACAGGAGCGTTTGGCTAAGTTGGCCGGCGGTGTAGCGGTATTGTATGTTGGCGCTGCAACTGAAGTAGAAATGAAAGAGAAGAAAGATCGCGTGGACGATGCATTGCATGCTACACGTGCTGCGGTTGAAGAAGGAATTGTACCGGGTGGCGGTGTTGCGTATATCCGCGTTCAAGATGCGTTGGATAAATTAAAAGGCGACAACGACGACGAAACAACCGGCGTTCACATTATTCGTCGTGCTATTGAAGAGCCATTGCGTCAGATCTGCGCGAATGCAGGTGTTGAAGGTTCTATTGTAGTGCAGAAAGTACGTGAAGGCAAAGGCGATTTCGGATACAATGCCCGTACTGAAACTTACGAGAAACTGTACGATGCAGGTGTAATCGATCCTACAAAAGTGGCCCGTGTTGCATTAGAAAATGCGGCGTCCATTGCGGGGATGTTGCTAACTACAGAGTGCGTTCTTTCTGAAATTAAAGAAGACAAACCGATGCCAATGCCCGGCGGAGGAATGGAAGGCATGATGTAAAACGTAACTAATAATAAGGAAGCCCGGTTGACTGCCGGGCTTTTTTATTTCGTAATACTTACCTTTAGAAAAACATTACGATTATGTCGAAGTTGAGAAAAATTGCCTTCATCGGTTTGGGCGTTGTTGTTGTTGCGACCATCGCGTTAAAAATTGCCGGAATTTATCCCGGAATTGTAGCTGTGCATGCACTTCCGTTTTGTATGCTATTAATAATTGATTACTCCAGAAATCGCGTTCAGAAATGATTCGTTTTCTTTTTCTTCTACTATCACTTTCAGTTGTGACGACAGGAAATTCACAAGAAGAATCTAATCATCGTGATTACTTCGGAGTAAAGCAACGACGTCCAATAAACGACAAAAAAGGAACGTATTACATTAGTTTCGGATACAACAAAAACTGGTATTCCAAGTCGGACATTCATGTGCATGATCCGAATGGAAAATTTGATTTCATCCTTCATGATATGCGTGCTTATGACAGGCCGCAGGTACAGGATATTTTTCGTGTGGCAATCAGTATTCCGCAGTATAGCTATCGTATGGGTTATTGGTTACCCGGAAGTATGTTTGGTGTAGAAATAAATTTTGATCATGCCAAATACATTCTGTACAACTACCAAACCGTTAAGCTCACAGGACAAATTAACGGCACTAGTTATAATCAGGATACACTTGTAAGTCATCGTTTCCTCGCCATGGAACATACCGATGGAGCCAACTTTTTAATGTTCAATTTTATGGGGCGTATACCGCTTTGGCAAAGACCACTGTTATCGATATTTGCAGTTAGCAAAGTTGGCGCCGGTATTGTTGTGCCAAGATCAGACGTAACGTTATTCGGAGAGCGCGTCAATCATAACTTCCACGTAGCCGGGGAAGTTTATGGAATAGAAGCCGGAGTCCGCACTGTGTTCCTGAAGTATTTATTTCTTGAAACTACCGGCAAGGGTGTATTCTGTAATTTTCGCAATGTATTTGCCACCGGCGATGCCTTGATTTCACATAAATTTTGGGACGGTATGGCGTTAGTAACAGCAGGCTTTAACGTTCCTATAGGTAGCGGAAAAATGCGGGGCAAGTATATTTCCGGCGAATAGTTTACCTTTAATCCAAAGCATATATCATGAAAATACTGGCTATTGACAAAATACTTCCTTCTGCTACAGAAGAAAACATCCGAGGCGTTGTAATTCGCGAAGCATTGCATGTTTGGATGTTACAGACGAAAGAAATTATTCGCGAAGTATATTTTCGTAAAGATCGCCCCGGAACCGTGCTGGTACTTGAATGTGCAGATACCGACGAAGCGCGCCGCATATTGGATACATTCCCGTTAGTTCGTGCCGGTGTTGTCGGCTTTGATATTATTCCGCTTGGACATTTTGTGCCGTTTGGGACATTATTGGATCAGAATATATTAAAAAGTCAGACGGATTAGTGCGAATGGTGTGGATAGTTTGAATTTCCTGATTAAATTTGATTTCAAACTAAAACCACTTTTTGCATGAAAAAACTCTACACATTAATTGCAGGTGTAACGTTAGCATTGGCAGTTCAGGCTCAATGTACAGTTACATTTACCTACACTACTAACGGTCTGACCGTTAATGGTAATGCGACGGGAGTAGGTACGGCTCAACTGCCTCAATATGGTTGGGATTGGGGTGGCCAAAGTATCGGTGTTGGACAGCAAGCCAGCTATACTTTTGCCAGCGCAGGTACTTACCAAGTGTGTGCTTACTTTTTTGATCTGTTGGATACTGCGGGCTGTAATGCCGTAAGCTGCCAGAACGTGGCTGTAACTGCTACAAGCGTCACTGAGATAGCACCAACAGTGAATACAATCAGTGCATCACCAAACCCATTTACCAATAAGTTGACTATTGATTATTCATTGGCAACAGCAGGTGATGTGGAGATTTCTGTATTTGACATGACCGGTAAAAAAGTTGCGGTTGTTGCCAAAGACAAAATGAATCCAGGCCATTATGAGTTGGTATGGACTCCTGAGAATTTATCATCAGGCATTTATTTTGTTCAGATGAACATCAATGGGCAGGTTTACACCAAGAAGTTGGTGCACACTATGAACTAATTGATCTATCAATGAGTTGAAAGGCTTCCTAATCGGGAAGCCTTTTTTATTGGTCGTGCTATAAAACAAGAACGTCCGGCCACACACACAAGCCGAACGTTCCACACACAAACACAGATTTACAACACACGATCTTTACGAACTCAATAACTCTTTTACAATTAAAGAAATCAATTTTCCGTCTGCCACACCTGCAAACTTTTTTGTGGCCGCGCCCATTACTTTGCCCATATCACCCGGACCTGATGCGCCTACTTCGCTCAGCAACACCTTTAATGCTTCACGTAACTCAGCCTCACCCATTTGCTGCGGAAGATAAGACTCAATGATCCCCGCCTGAAAAATTTCTACATCTGCTAAGTCCTTGCGAGACTGCGAAACATACAACTCAGCTGTTTCCTTACGCTTCTTCACTTCTTTTTGCAAAGCTTTAATTGCAGACTCCTCAGTTAAACCGTCGGGAGAAGTTTTTAATAGCAGCAACACAGATTTAATAGCGCGAATTGCCTCCAACTTGGCTTGATCCTTTGCCAACATCGCCGATTTCATATCAGCCTGAACTTTATCTTCCAGATTCATCAGACTAATCTACGTTATCGTGTAAGAATGAATTGTTCGGACGAATCTCGATCTTCTTGTCTTCGTTTTCGCTCAAGGTATAACGTGACGCTTGAGTTTCTGAAGAATGAGGTACATTGTCCAACTGAACATTACGACGCTTATAAGCCGGCTCATTTTCAATTTCACTTAAACCTGCCTGAGTCTTCAACTTCAAACTCATCTCTTTCAATTTCTGAACACGATCACTCATTCTACGTTGTTGCTCCTCTTTCTCAACGCGAACAACTTCCTCCTGTACGTTTTCACTCTTTTGTTCAGGCTCAACAACTTTCAATACAGGCTCAAATAATTCCGGTTCCTGAAAGAGTTCTTCTTCCTGCATTTCAATTTCAGAAATATTCAACTCCATTTGAACCTCTGCAACGTTGTTTACTTCAAACTCGATTACGTTGGATGAACTTGAAACTTCATTGTTGATTACAGGCTCTTCGTTTTTGGAAATCAAGAAAGGCTCCAATGGATCTACAGTTGTTTCAGGTGCTTTAAACTCATGCACAGGCGCTGTAAATAATTCCTGCACCGGAGTTTCTTCCAACTGCTTCACAATGATTTCCTGTTCCGGCTTACGAGAATACTCGTAGGCTACAGGATTGCTTTGATTAAAACCTGTTGCTATAATTGTTACGTTAACAGCATCACCCAATTCAGGATTAACGCCGTAACCTTTTATAATCTCTGCTGTTTGTCCGGCAGCTTCCTGGATGTAGTCGGTGATTTCACCCAACTCATCCATGGTAATTTCTTCTGTACCGGAAACAATGTTCAACAACACATAACGTGCACCTGAAATATTGTTGTCGTTCAACAATGGTGACATTAATGCCTGCTCTACCGCGCGCACTGCACGATTCTCGCCGGAAACTGAAGCAGATCCCATTATTGCTACTCCGCTATCGCGCATTACTGTACAAACGTCAGCGAAATCTACGTTGATCTGTTGAGAGATGCTGATGATCTCTGCAATACTTTTCGCAGCAATAGTTAATACATCATCTGCATGACCGAACGCATCGCTAAGTTTTAAGTTGCCGTACATTTCGCGCAACTTATCATTACAGATAACGAGCAGCGTATCTACGTTTTGCTTCAATTGCTCCAAGCCGTGTTCTGCTTGTTGCTTACGCTTGTTGCCTTCGAAAGCGAAAGGAACAGTAACGATACCAACGGTAAGAACTCCTAATTCTTTCGCAATACCTGCAATGATCGGAGCAGCACCTGTACCGGTTCCACCACCCATTCCTGCAGTGATGAAAGCCATCTTTGTATTATTAGCAAGAAGCTGACGAATATCTTCGATATTTTCAATTGCTGCATTACGACCAACTTCAGGAATAGAACCGGCGCCACGTCCTTCTGTAAGTGTTGCTCCCAGTACCACTTTATTTGGAACTGGACTCATGTCTAATGCCTGTTTATCGGTGTTGCATACGACAAAATCCACACCTTTAATTCCCATGCGATACATGTGATTAACGGCGTTACTTCCGCCTCCTCCTACACCAATTACCTTGATGATGGAAGACTGATTGGGTAAATCAAAAGTCATAGTTAAATCTGTTTGAGTGTTTGTATGTTGTGTTGTGTTTTCAAATTCTTGCTGCACAAAAGCTGCAGCGCCTACCAATCCCAATGGATCTGCTTCAGTAACCGGAAACGGTGTTTCAGAAACCATTTCAATTTCGGTCGTCACCTCTGACGCTACATTATTCTGTGGCATCCACTCCTCTTCCTCCTGATTCAGAACATCGCTTGTTGTTGTACTTTCCAACGCCATAACAACAACCGGTTCTTCTGAACTCATCATCTGAATTTCTCTGATTTCTTTACTTGATGATGAGTTCGTTTCTTCAGACAACGAATCAAAAATTTCATTTTCGTTGACGATATCAAATTCGAATGCGGCTATCTCATTTGAGGCATGTGGGTTAACTTCAGCAGTGCTATCAACTGCATCACCAGACTCTTCCATAGACCCGGAAGAGTTAAAGAATCCCATCTCGAACTTCTGTTCTTGTTCGTTGTTTTGGTCTTCGTCAAATATTCCGTAAAAGTCCATTTCTTGTTGTTTTAATAATAATTGCGTGAAAATTAGTTCACGTTACAATTTAATTTTCCGTGGTGCATTGATATTTATAAACGGACAAATGTTGATTACTACTAATTCGAATCTTCTTCAAACCATTGTTTTCCTTTCGTGAATATTTGGTCGAACCAACCACCGCGCTTACGATCATCAGAATGTCCTTTCACCTTTGTAGGCTCTTTTACTTCGTTTTGCTTTGTACCCTGAACATTTTGCAATCCACGCATAACAAGACCTACACCCGTTGCAAACATTGGGCTGGTCACTTCCTCTGAACTTGCGGCAAGATGTTCATTCGGGTAACCTACACGTGTGTCCATACCGGTAACAAACTCCATTAACTGCGTGATATGCTTCAACTGTGCTCCACCACCGGTAACAACAATTCCTGCAATCAACTTCTTTTCGAATCCGCTATTCTTGATTTCGTAATACACGTGCTCGATGATTTCTTCCATTCGGGCTTGAATGATATTAGCGAGATTACGAACAGAAATTTCTTTGTGTGGTCGACCTCTCAAACCCGGAATAGAGACGATTTCATTCTCTTGATTTTCGCTGGCTAAAGCAGAACCGAATTTCATTTTCAGTAATTCAGCTTGCGTTTTAATAATACTGCAACCTTCCTTGATATCTTCAGTAATGATGTTACCACCGAATGGAATTACAGCAGTATGACGAATAATACCATCATGAAAAATTGCAACATCTGTAGTGCCGCCACCAATATCTACGAGCACGACGCCGGCCTCTTTTTCTTCTTTACTCAATACTGCATCGGCAGACGCCAATGGCTCCAATGTTAGATCTTGCACCTCTAGACCTGCCTTGTTCACACATTTGTAAATGTTACGAGCAGCAGCAACCTGTCCTGTTATAATATGAAAATTTGCCTCAAGTCGCGTACCCGCCATACCTATCGGATTCTTAATTCCGATTTCGTTATCCACGATATACTCTTGCGGTATGACGTGAATAATTTCTTCTCCCGGCGACATCACGAGTCGATACATATCCTCGATTAATTCATCGATATCTTTTTGACTAATCTCTTCATCGATGGAACGACGCGTTTTCATTCCGCGATGCTGCACACTTTTGATGTGTTGTCCGGCTATACCAACATTCACGACTTTAATATCGACACCTGATTTTGCGGCAGCTTCCTCAACGGCCAACTTTATAGCCTTTACCGTTTCGTCGATATTAAGAACGACGCCGCGTGCAACACCTAGCGATTCGGCTTTGCCGATTCCAAGTATTTCGATTTTGTCATGACCGGTTTTTCTACCCACCAACGCAGCGATTTTAGTGGTGCCGATATCAAGGCCAACTACAATTTCAGATTCCATATTTATTGTTTTTTGGTGCAGACTATTTGATTATTAAATCGTAGATCGATGACAGCATAATCCTCCCAACGACCGGTTTGAGAAAGACCTTTCCTATAAAAAAGGATCAGCTTTTTTAACTTTTTATCAAGATCCGTTACATCGCCAATTTTTATGATATGACTTCCAATTCGAGGAATTAATTCGATTGACCGTGCACTCGAGATGTACACCTGAGCAATTTGTGCTGTCAAAAATGAATCAGCATTAATCGCTTCAGCTACGTGCCACGCGTCATCCAGCATGTAAGTTGTCTTTAATGCCGAATCAGCAGTAATCTGACTAAAATTGTAAGGATAATAATTACCGTAAGAATCCGCTATTCTTCCATTGATCAGCAACAATGGCGCGGCATATTTGTCTGACCACGGCATGATAAATCCTCTACTGTCCATGTAGTATGACTCATTCGTGACCGTAACAATTCGCGCGATTGGTTTTCGCTGAGTCACATTAATCGTGACATCACCATTTACATTGGAGAAAACGTCGGCAATCTGCACAGCAGGATGTTTACTAATTTGTTGCTCCAACCATAACACATCAATTTCTGAGCGATGTTGCTGAAAGACCGGAGTTTGTTGCTGCTGCAACACCTCCTTGATATCTTCTTCCGTAATGAAGATTCCACCACCCTGATAATCGATTGCGATTTTCAAATTTTCGCAAACGCGATCCGCATTGCGACCTACTGAGAATCCGGTAAGCGCTATAATTCCGGCAAGGAATAGTGTCCAAAGTGCAGGGCGGATGAAACGCTTCATGATAACACCTCCTTCTCTTTTTGCAGCCAAGCATTACAAAATGGTTTTATAAGCAACTCGATATTTCCTGCACCCATAAACACAATGACATCACCGTGATTCTTTAGCAACTCGGATGTAATACTATTGGCATCAATCAATTGTTTTTGCTCCGAGGTAATATGCTCCAGAATCATCGAGGAACTTACGCCCGGAATTGGAAGTTCACGAGCCGGATAGATATCCAACAACATCACTTGATCAGCAATCGATAACGCACTAGCGAATTCTTTGTAAAAATCTTTTGTTCGGGAAAACAAATGCGGTTGAAAAACAGCTGTGATCTTTTTACCAACGTACAATTCTTTAACCGAATTCAAACACGCCTGAACTTCTGTCGGGTGGTGCGCATAATCATCGATAACTACAAGCTTATCCGATTGCAGCTGTTTTTGAAAACGTCGTCCAACACCGATAAAACTTTCCAATCCTATTCTTATTTCAGTCTCAGTCAACCCAACCATAGTTGCTGCTGTTATTGCAGCGACAGCATTTTCAACATTGTGTCGACCCGGCAATCCTAATTTCAGTTGATTATATTGAATATCGTCGAACTTATAATCGAAAACATAAAGCCCGTTGATTACCTGAATTTGCTGTGCGATTGCATTAGCGTTGTTGCGTATAGAATATGAAATCGGCTTACATCCTGCGTTGCTCAAGTTGAGCTGCGTTGCATCTAAATTATATACCACAGCACCCTCACCGGAAATTTTATTTACATAATCAGTATATGCATTCAACATTTCTTGCTCCGTTCCGTAGATATCCAAGTGATCGGGTTCAGTAGCAGTAACTATCGAAATGTGCGGCTTTAAATGCAGGAAAGAACGATCATATTCATCCGCTTCTACTACGACAAAATGTTCGTTGTTTTCTGAAAGTGGATTACCTAACAATAAATTGGTGCCGTAATTATTTGAAATACCTCCTAGAAATGCAGAAACATTTTTTTCGGCTGATTTCAACAAATGAGCCAACAAGGTTGTGGTGGTAGTTTTACCATGTGTGCCGGCAACCGCAAGTGTTTTAGCTTCCGAAGTAATAATCCCTAAAACTTCAGCACGTTTTTTTATTATACGATTCCTTGAATGAAGAAGATCTAGTTCAGCATGATTTGTCGGAATCGCAGGAGTATAAACCAGTAGCAATTCATTTTCATCGTACTTATCTGTCAAAGTCTGCACAAATTCAGCGCGCTCTTCAAAATACACATGTGCGCCTTCATACTGCAATGCGTCTGTAATTTCAGAACGCACTTTATCATAACCGGAAACTCCTTTCCCTGCTGCCAGGAAGTATCGCGCCAAAGCGCTCATGCCGATGCCGCCAATGCCAATGAAATGTATATGTTTCAACTGACTATACATTTCGCTTGTTTAATAAGTTCAATACTTCACCTGCGATCAAATCCGCTGAATTAGGCATAGCGAGCATGGATATTTTTGAAGACAACTCTATCCGAGCTTCTTCACTTGTAATAAGTTGCCTCAATGCTGCAGCCAAACCGGCATTTACTTCCTGATCTTTAATCAGCATAGCTGCACCCTTCTGCACCAACGCCAATGCATTTTTAGTTTGATGATCTTCTGCAACATTAGGCGAAGGCACCAAAATGCTCGCCTTTCCCGTTATACACAATTCAGAAATAGAACTTGCGCCTGCACGCGAAACAACAATATCCGCCGCGCTATATGCCAAATCCATTCTCGAAATAAACGGCGCAACAAATACATTGGATACACCTGATGCTGTAATATCTTCTATTGCTTTAGGATGATATGCATTACCCGTTTGCCAAATTAATTGAACGTTACTTTCCGATAAAAACTTCAGAATACCCGACACAGCCTGATTAACAGAACGTGCTCCCAGGCTTCCTCCGATGACTAAAATAGTTAACCGGTCATTGCTCAAATTAAATTGTTCTAATGCACGTGCCTTCTTTCCATCAAGATTTAATATATCCTGGCGAATAGGATTACCGGTCATCACAATTTTTTGTTTTGGAAAAAAACGATCCATGTTTTCATAAGCCACGCAAACACGATCAACTTTTGAAGCCAACAATTTATTGGTAATACCGGGGTATGAATTTTGTTCCTGAATGAGCGTCACCACGCCGGCGTCTGCCGCAACTCGTAACATTGGACCACTCGCGTATCCGCCCGTCCCAATCACAGCATCCGGCTTGAAATCTTTCAGAATTCTTCGTGCCTTTAACAAACTGCTAATCACTTTAAACGGAAATGCCAAATTACTTAAAGTCAATCGACGTTGTAATCCGCTAATCCATAAACCTTCAATCTTGTATCCGGCAGCAGGAACTTTTTCCATTTCCATACGACCATCAGCACCTACGAATAAAAACTCGGCATCAGGAAGTCGCGCTTTTAATGCATTCGCAATTGCAATAGCGGGAAAAATATGCCCTCCCGTGCCACCTCCACTGATGATAAACTTAAGCGGTCGCAAGTTCACCTCCCTTCTGTGTATTGTCGCCTTCTTCTTCCGACTCTCTGCTGACACTTAGAATAATTCCGATCGCCAAACTCGAGAACAATAAGCTTGTACCACCCATACTCAGGAATGGTAAAGGCTGACCGGTAACCGGAAATAAATTTACAGCGACAGCCATATTAATCATGCCTTGAAAAATCAGGCTGAATGATAATCCGAATGCTAATAATGTTCCGTACGTTTTTTTACTTCTTGTTGCAACTCGAATACCGCGAAACAACAACCACAGATACAAACCAACAACACCTATACCGCCAATCACACTACCATACTCTTCAATGGCGATAGCAAAAATAAAATCCGAATACGGGTGTGGTAAGAAGTTGCGCTGAGTACTATTACCGGGGCCTTTACCCATAAATCCTCCGGTTGCAACAGCAATCTTTGCTTGATTTGCCTGATAATTTTTATCCGCATCTTGTTCTTCTTCTCCACCAACGAAATTCACGATACGTTGTTTCCATGTATCAATACGTGGCAATGCTTTGGGGAATGCGGCGCCTACCAGTAATAACAACATGAAGCCAACAACTGCAATTCCCAGAACAGCTCCAATATATTTAAGCTTGACACCGCCAATAAACATTAGAATTAAGCACGTAGTAAATAGTAATGCAGCAGTTGAAAAGTTTGCAGGAAGAATTAATGCGCAAATAACACCTGCCGGCAACATTACATGCAACAATACTGTTTTAAAATCATCAAGTTTTGATTGCTGCTGAGTTAGTACGCGAGCGATGTACATGATCAATGCCAGTTTTGCAAAGTCGGAAGTTTGAAATGTCAATCCGGTTCCGGGGATGGCAATCCAACGACTCGCTTCATTTAGATTAGCTCCTTTAATTAGAGTATATAATAGCAAAGGAACTGCTGCAATCAACATAATTTGAGATATTCTGGAGAAATATCCATACTTAATTCTGTGTGTGATATACATCAACACAAATCCAAGTACAATAATCTTCAAATGTTTAAATAAGTAATACAACGTATTTCCGTCATGATGTTTGTACGCCAGTGTAACCACAGAACTATACACTGCCATCAAAGACATCAACGAAAGGATTAAAACAATCATCCAGATTGCTTTGTCTCCTTTGAAATATTTAAGCACGTTGATTCCCATTTTATAGTAGCACAGATTTAACTACGCGTTTAAATTCGTCACCTCTATTCTTATAATTATCGAAAGCATCATAGCTCGGACACCCCGGAGCGAACAACACACATTGCGCATTCGGCATTACCATTTTGTCGGCGAGTTTCACCGCTTCGGCAAGCGAGTTAGAAGAGACAATCAAAGGCACAACCTGTCCAAAGGCCTTAAAATATCTGTCTCTTGTTGAACCCAAACAAACCAGGCCCGTTACCTTCCCATGAAATGCCGGTGCGAATAGATGTTGCCCATTGAATCGATCTACACCACCAAGAATCACTACTACGTTTTGAGGGATATCTTTCAACGCGATCGCCACCATCTCGAAACTTGTAGCAATAGAATGATTTAACCATACCACACCATTGCGTTCGACAACGGGTTCCATGTGATGGGCGGTATCACCTTGCATTCTCAAACGAGCCTGCAATAATTGCTGATGATGTTCGAGTGTAATCAACATATTACAATCCTTTTACAGCGCTTTTGAATTGGCGTCCACGATCCTCGTAGTTCTCGAACATATCGAAACTTGCACATGCAGGCGACAACAACACCGAATCTCCTTTTTCAGCCAGACGATAAGAAAGCGCAACCGCTTCCTGAGCACTTCCCGCTTCCACGATCATGTCAACCTTGTCGCCAAATGCGCTGATGATTTTTGAATTATCAGTACCTAGACAAATAATTGCTCGTACCTTCTCTTTCACTAATTCGAAGAGTGAACTATAATCATTCCCTTTGTCAACACCACCGACAATCCATACAACAGGAGTGGCCATGCTTTCCAACGCATACCAAGTAGAATTTACATTGGTCGCTTTTGAATCGTTGATAAAGTCAATATTGTTGATTCGTGCAACAAATTCCAAACGATGTTCCACACTCTGGAAGTCGCTTAAACTTTCACGAATTGTTTCTTTACGTACCTCCAGCAAACGTCCGGCGATACCGGCAGCCATTGAATTGTACAAATTATGTTTTCCTTGCAGTGCTAATTCTTCGATGGTCATAGACAGGTTTGTGTTATTTACAGTTATATTGATTTGGTTGTTTTCTACAAATGCGCCTTCTTCGACATGTTGTTGAATGGAAAAGGGATATCGGCGTGCGTTGCCCGAAACATTGTATAACAGTTGATTCGTGATCTCATCATCAAGACACCAGATCAGTGCATCTTCAGCTGTTTGATTTTGCGTGATGCGAAATTTTGCTGCCGCGTATTTGGTAACATCGTATTCGTAACGATCCAAATGATCCGGCGTGATGTTCGTGATTATGGCGATATGCGCTTTGAACTTATACATATCCTCAAGCTGAAAGCTGCTCAACTCCAAAACGAAGTAATCATAAGTACCTTCAGCCACCAGTGCAGCGAAGCTCTTTCCGACGTTACCACCCAGCGCAACATTCAATCCGGCCTTTTGCAATAAATGATAGATCAACGATGCAGTTGTTGTTTTACCATTACTGCCGGTTACGCAAATCATTTTGGCATCAGTAAATCGTGCTGCGAATTCTATTTCTGAGATAATCGAAATTCCTTTCGCACGTATTGACTTAATTATGTCAACGTGCTGAGGAATTCCGGGACTCTTAATCACTTCATCCGCATTCAAAACGAGATCGGGAGTGTGTTTCAACTCTTCCCATTCAATTCCATGATTTGAAAGAACGTCTTTATATTTTTTTTTAATCTCTCCTTTATCACTTACGAAAACCGAGTAACCCTGCTTTTGCGCCAACAGTGCCGCACCGACACCACTTTCTCCTCCTCCTAGTATCACCAAGCGTTGCGACATCTTATCTCAGTTTCAATGTTGCTATAGCTAGCACTCCTAACATGATTCCAACGATCCAGAATCGTGATACGATTTTGGATTCATGAAAACCTTTCTTCTGATAATGATGGTGCAAAGGCGACATCAGAAACAAGCGATTCGCTTTCGCATAATCGATACCATACTTCTTTTTGCGGTATTTGAATACAGCCACCTGAAGAATGACACTTAAATTTTCTACAAAAAAAACTCCACAGATAATCGGAATGAGTAACTCCTTGCGAATTGCAATTGCGAATACTGCGATAATTCCGCCTAACGCGAGACTACCGGTATCACCCATAAACACTTGGGCCGGGTAAGCATTGTACCACAAGAATCCGACACATGCACCAACAAATGCAGCAATAAAAATTACTAGCTCGCCTGTATCGGGGATATACATAATATTGAGGTAATCGGCGAAAATGGTATTACCTGATA
Source organism: Bacteroidia bacterium (assembly GCA_044344795.1). Taxonomy (GTDB): domain Bacteria; phylum Bacteroidota; class Bacteroidia; order Palsa-965; family Palsa-965. The sequence goes on from JBIJCF010000001.1 coordinate 115,763, forward strand.
CATAAGCCAGAATACCAAGTACCACACCAATGATTGCAGATGTCCCTGCTGCAAGTCCGTCGATACCATCGGTTACGTTTGCGCCGTTGGAAACAGCGGTGATAATGAAGATTACAATCGGTATAAAAATGATCCAAGCCCACTGTCGCGCAGCATCACCAAAAACTCCGGCTATATCCGTATAATCAAATTCATTATTCTTTAAAAACGGAATTGTGGTAGCAAGCGATTTTGTTTCGTTCTTAGAAAACAACGGAAGATCATTACCATTTACATTCTGTGCTGCCGGAGTACCACTTGTCAGTGATAACAAATCTTTACTTTCCAAATTAACTTTTTCACGAACTACAACTGCATCGCTGAAATACAATGTACATCCAACGATTATACCCAATCCTACCTGACCCATTACCTTAAACTTCCCGTGCAAACCAGCTTTGTCTTTCTTAAATACTTTGATATAATCGTCAAGAAAACCAATCACACCTAGCCAGACAGTTGAAACGATCATCAGGATGATGTATACATTATCCAAACGCGCAAACAACAGCGTCGGAATTAGAATTGCAGAGAGTATGATCAAACCACCCATAGTTGGTGTTCCTTCCTTCTCCTTCTGACCTGTTAAGCCCAGGTCGCGCACCGTTTCGCCTACTTGCATCCGACGGAGAAAACCAATGATGCGTTTACCAAACACCATTGAAATAAGCAGCGACACAAACACGGCCATAGCAGCGCGGAAAGAGATGTAACGAAACACTCCGGCTCCGGGGAAATTATACGCTTGGTCTAGCCAATAGAACAAATAGTACAACATGTACTTAGTGTGTTTTTAAGTTCAACTCTTCCGTTAATATTTGTAGGTCATCAAATGGATGTTTAACTCCGTTGACTTCCTGGTATTTTTCGTGACCCTTTCCTGCCACAAGGATGATATCGCCCGGCTTAGCTAATGCTACAGCTGTGCGGATTGCTTCTCTCCGATCGACAATGGATAGTACTTTACGTGCATTATGCGCTTCCACACCCGCCTCCATCATTTTGATTATGGATGTAGGATCCTCACTTCTCGGATTATCAGAAGTCAGAATTGTTTTTTCGCTATTATTAGCTGCAATGGCTGCCATTATAGGACGCTTGGCGGCATCACGATTTCCACCGCATCCGACAATTGTGATTACAGACTCATTGCCGCCGCGGATATCATTTATCGTTCGTAAAACATTTTCTAATGCGTCAGGAGTATGTGCATAATCTACGATGCCAATAATTCCGGAGTCGGAACGCACGTACTGAAATCTACCTTCAACCGAATTAAGTGTACTTAGTGTCGTTAATACATGCATTTTATCACGACCCAACAGAATAGCTGTTGCATACACAGCAGTTAAATTGTAAGCATTGAAAGACCCGATTAAACGACTCCACATTTCAGTACCATCCATAGAAAGATGCAATCCTGTAAAGTGATTTTCGAGGATGCGACACTTGAAATCAGCAAGATGTTGTACAGAAAAACTGCGCTTTAAAGCACGCGTATTTTGCACCATCACCGCACCATTCGAATCATCTTTGTTAATCAACGCAAATGCATCACTTGGCAACTGATCGAAGAAACCTTTCTTTGCTTTGATATAGGCATCGAAGGTTTTGTGGTAGTCTAAATGGTCGTGGGTAATATTTGTAAATACACCGCCGGCAAAACGCACACCATAAATTCTCTTCTGCACGACGCTATGCGAACTCACTTCCATGAATGCATACTTACAACCGGCATCAACCATCTGACGCAATAGTCGATTCAATTCAATCGCATCAGGTGTTGTATGTGTAGCAATAATTTCCTCACCGTTAATCATGTTACGCACAGTAGTCAACATGCCAACTTTATAACCGAGATCCTTGAATAGTCTATACAACAACGTTACTGTTGTTGTTTTTCCATTAGTACCGGTAACACCAATCAACTTCAATGATTCCGAAGGATTATCATAAAAGTTAGCAGCCATGACGCTAAGTGCAGAAGATGAATCTGCAACCAGCACGTAGGTAACTTTATCGGAGCGTTCTGCAGGTAATTCTTCACAGACAATAACAACAGCACCAGATGACTGCGCGTTACTGATAAACGCATGACCATCAGCACTCACACCACGAACCGCAACGAACATGCACTCCTTGGTAATTCTGCGTGAATCGAAAGTGATTGCAGCAACCGCAACATTGGTTGAGCCGTGAACCTCGACTAACTGAACTTTATATAATATGTCGCGCAATAATTTCATAATGACAATTCAAGTTCGATTTCATCAGTTGGTTTCAAGGCTGTTCCCACCGGGATGGATTGACTTTTCACTGTACCCGCACCTTTAATGCGAACACGATATCCCGCTGATTCTAAAAAGAACATAGCATCAGCACCCACCATGCCTCGCATATCAGGCATTGTTTTCTTTTTTAATACCGATTCAACGTTGACTTTGCTGCTGTGATAAACAGCTCCGGAGTCATTTCTTTTAAATTCGATTACATCCGATTCTGAAAATGATTCTCCTGATGTCTTTAACATCAGTCCACGGGCGGCGATCAAAGTATGTGCGTATAATCCACGCTTTACATTTGGCAACTCAGCAATAGGATTTTTTGCGGGTTGTGAATTATGTATATCTAATTCTGTTGCGTAAACACGATCTGCGATTTGTTTAAACACAGGACCTGCAACAACACCGCCATAGTAAGCGTCGTTAGAAGGTGAGTTGACGATAACGATGCATGAATATTTCGGTTTATCTGCCGGAAAGTATCCAACAAACGAAGCCTGATAGGTTACACCATTCGCACCTTTGTATCCTTTGCCCTGCGCCACTTGCGCTGTTCCCGTTTTTCCGGCAACACGATACGAAGTGTTCTTTAAACTTTTAGCAGTTCCATTTTGCACAACGCCTTCCAGCAATTGTTGTGCGGCAGCAACAGCTTCCGGCTTAGCAATCGCAGGATTAATTACTTCAACAGGAAATGACTCTACTACTTTACCACGATCCTGAATTTCTTTCACCAATCGAGGCTTCACCATCACGCCGTTATTCGCAACTGCATTGTATAATGTGAGTGTTTGTAATGGAGTAATTAGTGATTCGTAACCTATCGATAACCAAGGCAATGAAGTTCCATACCAATCCTTATCTCCGGCATTTTTAATACGTGACTTTCCTTCACCGGCAATTGACAATCCAAGTTGTTTACCAAAACCGATTTGATTTAAACCATCCGTAAACTGCTTCGGTTGTTTAGCATATGCACGATGTATGATTCGAGAAATCCCAACATTACTAGATTCCCAGAACGCTTCCTCCAACGTTACTTCGTTCTTCTTCGGAGGATGAGAATCCTTCATGGTGCGATCGAAATACTTGTACTCGCCACTATTCAGATCAACTTTATCAGAAAGCTTCGCAACACCATCATTCATTGCGACAAGTAGTGAAGCGAGTTTAAACGTAGAACCGGGCTCGCGAGCGTCGGCAATCGCATAATTAAAATCTTCCTGATAAACTCCGGAATCTTTTCTGGTCAGATTAGCAATAGCTCGAATTTCTCCGGTCGTCACCTCCATCAACACAACACAACCATACTTTGCATCATGCGCACTTAACGAGTTCATTAAAGCGTTCTCAGCAACATCCTGAATATTGATATCAATAGTCGTAATGACATCTTTACCATGTTGTGGTTCAATTTCATTATCGTTATTCAGCGGCATCCAAACGCCACCGGCAATTTTCCGCATTAGACGCTTGCCGCTAATTCCTGTCAATACAGAATCGTACGCACCTTCAAGACCCACTTTTAATCCGTCAGGACGAGCATATCCAATAGTACGTGCTGCCAACATCCGGAAAGGCAATTCACGCTTATTTGTTTGCACGTATATGAAACCACCCTTGTATTTGCCTACACGAAATAGCGGCAACGTCTTTAACTCCTGCAACTGTTTGAACGAAACGTTCCGTGCCAGCAACTGATAACGATGACCGTCTTTTCGTGCTTTAAGAATTAATCGGGCGTATTCACGTTCACTTTTTTCTGCAAGAACATGAGCAAGTCCCTTTGCAAGAGCGCGAGCGCTATCCTGGAACTCCGCATCGTCGATAAATGAATTTGCAAAAGGATCTATTCCTACTTCGTAATAAGGAAGCGATGTTGCCAACAAAGATCCGTCAACTGCAAAAATATTTCCGCGAACAGCTTCAATGTCGAGTTCCTTCACCATGAAGTTCTCCGCCTCCATCTTCCACTTTTCGCCTTGCGCAATTTGAACGAAGAAAACACGCGACAAAATGGCCGCAGCAAACAAGCAGCAGAAGATGTACACAACGTACACGCGACGCAAAATATGTTTATTGCTTTCCATCCTGTGCAGTTGCTATATCTGTTGATGTAACCGTAATCTTAATTGGAGGCTCTACCGACTCTTTAATTCCTAATGGAGCCGAACGCCGTGCCACTTCCGATTGCTTACTAATGAACATCACATCTGAAGTTGAAATGATGAATTCCGAACGCAACTCTTTTAAATCGTTGCTCAATCTGTTCAGTTTGCGAATCTGCTCTTCTGCGTAGTAGCCGTTGGAGATATAAAACAACGCCACCACTGTCAGAAAAAGCAAAAACGGCAATGAACGCAGCGCTTGCTCTTTTGATAAGAACGAACCACTTAGTAAACTTCCAACGGTACGAGTGACGACATTTCCTTTACCTGATTTTACTTCAGGCTTCTCCTCTATCGGCTTCTTCTCTATTATTTTATTTTTCGTCATTCCGCAATCGGCGGTTTTTCTGCTATTCTTAGTTTGGCGCTTCGCGCGCGTGAGTTCAATTCAATTTCTTCGTCTGATGGAACAATTGGTTTTCTATTCACCGGCTCCAGCGGTCGTAATAGATTTCCATAGAAATCCTTTTCTTCCTTTCCTTCTATGTTCCCGAAGCGCATAAAATTTTTCACCATGCGATCTTCCAACGAGTGATAGGAAATCACCACCAACCGACCTCCGGGAGCTAACACCTCAACAGATTGTTTCAGTAATTCTTCAAGCGCTTTCATCTCTGCATTGATTTCAATACGCAGAGCCTGAAACACCTGAGCGAGATACCTAAACTCTTTTCCACGAGGAAGACAACCTGCGATCGCTTCTTTCAATTCTGCTATTGTGAGAATTGGTTGATCGTTTCGAGCATTTACAATCAACTGAGTTAAACGTCCTGCATTCTCCATTTCGCCATATAGCGAGAAGATTTTTTTCAACTGATGCGGCTCGTAAGTATTAAGCACATCAGCGGCAGTAGTAGTAGCATTTCTATTCATGCGCATATCCAGTGGTCCATCAAAGCGAGTAGAAAACCCGCGATCCGGACGATCAATCTGGTGCGATGAAATGCCTAAGTCGGCTAAAATTCCATGCACCGGAATGGCACTGTGCAAGCGCAGAAAGTTTTTCAGAAATCTGAAATTCTGCCCTACCAGCGTAAATCGCTTATCATCAGGTACATTTTGCAATGCATCTTCATCCTGATCAAAAGCGATCACGCGACCATTTTCATTCAGTCTTTCGAGAATTGCTCGTGTGTGTCCTCCGCCTCCAAAGGTGACATCTACATAGATGCCGTTTGGTCGGATTAACAATCCCTCCAGACATTCATTTAAAAGAACTGACTTATGGTATATCGATGTCATCGGCCTTATTACCCATGCTACCCATTACATCTTCCGCCAATGCTCCAAAATCCACAGCAGGATCACTGATTGCATTTTCGTAAGCATCCTTATCCCAGATTTCAATGACATTAACTGCAGAGGACATGACTACATTTTTTCCGATGCCTGCATACGACATCAGATCTTTTGGAATCAGAATCCTTCCGCTGCTATCCATTTCCACCATTTTCACTCCGGCACTAAATGCACGAATGAAATCGACATTCTTCTTTTTGAATCGGTTCAATTTGTTGACATCCTGCATCAACTTCTCCCACTCCGACATCGGATAGAGCTCCAAACACTTTTGAAACACACTCCGCTTCAACACAAATCCTTTATCCAAAACCGGCTGCAACTGCTTCTTAAAAGCAACAGGCAACACCAGACGCGCTTTCGCATCTACATTTCCTTCGTGTACGCCGATTAAAGTGATCATGATTTTGAACTGAACGTGGTAAAAATAAAGAATAAAAACCCACAAAAACCCACTTTACCCCACTTTTGTTGATAACTTCTCAATTTTCATTGTCAGAAGTGAAGCATTTTGAATTATAAAAGCCTCTATAAACATTGATTTTATTGAGTTTTTACGAATTTCACAAGCAATTATTTCGGTGGGAGAAATTAACATGCCGCCTTTCAAGACATAAATGCATGAATTTAAACTCCAGCTTGTGATCACTAGGTATTATTGGCTCTAAATCCTTTATTTAATGATGTTTCAGGGTATTTTACATCAGCGAAGATGACGGGTCTAAAAAATGATGATTTTATATCAATATCATTTAAATGCGTTAGAAATCATTGATATTTCAATGTTTGAGATAATTTTCGCTGTCGGTGGATATTGATATCTTTAGCACATGGATCAGCATGAGCGATTTATAGACATTGAGCAAATCATTGCATCCAAAAATCCAGGCTTATTAAAGTGGTTGCCGGGCCCTATCCTGCGCTATGTTAAACGGATTTTGCATGAAGCGGACGTTAACAAATTCATGGCTCTTCACGGCAACAAAAAAGGAATAGCGTTTATTCATGAAGTCTTTCACGAGTTTGATGTGCGCATCGAATCACAAGGGATAGAGCACATTCCGACAAAAGGTGGTTGTTATATTGTCGGCAATCATCCTTTAGGTGGTCTTGATGGATTGGCTTTGATTGATGGTGTTTGCAATCAGCGTCGCGATATTCAATTTTTGGTAAATGACATTTTATTGCACCTGGAACCATTACACGATTTTTTTGTGCCGGTAAATAAACATGGCACACAACGCGAAGCTGAAAAAATTGAAGCTGCTTATCGGTCTGAAAATGCAATTCTAATTTTTCCTGCAGGACTCGTATCGCGTAAGCAAAATGGTGAAGTCAGCGATTTAGAATGGAAAAAAAGTTTCGTTAATAAGGCAGTACAATACCATCAACCTATAGTTCCTGCTTTTATTGAAGGTGTCAATTCTCCTTTCTTTTACAATCTTGCCCTGTGGCGAAAGCGTTTAGGAATAAAAGCCAATATCGAAATGTTTTATCTCGTTGATGAGATGTATAAGCAGAAGAATAAAACCATTAGGATTATATTTGACCAACCGGTTATGCCTTCGCACTTGGACAAAACTAAATCGCCAAGAGAATGGGCTCGACTGTTCCGTGATCAGGTATACGCCTTACGTGATCAGCGACCGGGTCCGTTTACAAAACATTGAGTAATTATATGATGAAGCCGATTATTGATAGCATTGATAAAGCCATACTTAAAAGTGAACTCAATAGTTCGACGTTTATTCGTAATACCAACAATGGTAATAACGAAATCTACATCATTAACGACAATAACGCTCCAAACACTTTAAAGGAGATAGGAAGACTTCGTGAATTAACATTTCGCGCTGCCGGAGGCGGAACGGGGAAAGATTGTGATTTGGATGAATTTGATCTGGGTCCGCGTTGCTATGAGCAATTAATCGTGTGGAATCCGAACGACATGGAGATTGTAGGAGGATACCGTTTCATTCGCTGTGATAAAGCCTTGGACGAACATGGTCATTATCACTTAGCTACTACAGAGCTTTTCAGATTCTCTGAGACGTTCAAATCTAATTATCTACCGTACACTATTGAATTGGGGCGTTCATTCATTCAACCTCAATATCAGCCGTCATCGTCGAACAGAAAAGGTTTGTTTTCGCTGGATAATTTATGGGACGGATTGGGTGCACTAGTAATTGACCATAAGGACATTCGTTACTTCTTCGGAAAAGTTACCATGTACAGGCATTACGATGTTGCGGCGCGTGATCATATCATGGCATTTATGGATTATTACTTTCCGGATCATAACAAATTGGTTATTCCGATATTCAAAGTAATTCCGCAAACAGATACTACTGCGTTCGTCGCGGAACTGAAAGATCTACCCTACAAGGATGGTCATCGTTTGCTCAATGCCTATGTTCGCTCGAGAGACGAATTTATTCCACCATTGGTGAACTCGTATATGAATTTAAGCGCGACAATGAAAAACTTCGGAACAGCGGTGAACGGAGAATTTGGCGACGTTGATGAAACCGGGATTATGGTGACGATTTCAGATATCTATGATTCGAAAAAAGAACGTCACGTTGCGTCATACATAGAAGAACTTAAAGCACGACAGTAAAGCAATGCAAATAAAATCAGCGAAATTTATTAAGAGCAGTGCGCGTGCAGATGAATGTCCTGTAACTACTTTACCAGAGTATGCGTTTATCGGACGATCCAATGTTGGAAAGAGTTCTCTCATCAACATGCTTACTAATCACAGTAAGCTGGCCAAAACATCCGGTCGTCCGGGAAAGACACAACTGATCAATCATTTTTTGATCAACGAAAACTGGTATCTCGTCGACTTACCCGGTTACGGATATGCGAAGGTTTCCAAGGAATTGCGAGAGAAATTTGATAAGCTCATTACACATTACATTATGAAACGAGCTAATCTGCGTTGTGTATTTGTACTTGTGGACAGCAGAATTCCTCCTCAACCGATTGATATTTCCTTCATGAATAATCTGGGAGAAAATAATATTCCCTTCTGCATTGTATTTACCAAGTGCGACAAGCAATCGAAAAATCAGATTCAAAAAATGTTTGCTGTTTACAAAAAGGAGTTGCTTAATTATTGGGAAGAATTGCCCAACTGTTTTTTCACTTCATCGGAATCGAAAATGGGACGTGAGGAATTAATGGAGTTTATTGAAGAGCACAATCAACTGCAATAAAAAAGACCCGCTGTTGACGGGTCTTTTTTATGAAATAATCTTTTGTTTAACGCTGCGAACCGAACAAGGTCAAGAAACCTGTTGTACTGTAATCGGCAGTGTTAGATACGGCTTTCAAGATATAGTAGTAAGTTCCATCAGTACATGGCTGACCGGAATTTGTTCTTCCGTCCCAACGAACATCAGGAGCTGTAGAATTAAAGATCAAAACACCCCAACGATCATAAATTTCCAAAGAGTACTCTTTCAACCCGCTATTTGGAATGAAGAATTCGTCGTTAACGCCGTCACCATTAGGCGTAAATACATTCGGAATTAAAATACCTTCAGTAACTGTAACCACTTGCATCACTGTATCCACGCAGCCTGCAGCATTAGTTACAGTTAACACAACGGTGTATGTTCCGGAAGCTCCGTATTCGTGTGTTGGGTTTTGATTTGTAGATGAATTGCCATCACCGAAATCCCATGACCATGAGTTACCACCAACAGATTGATCGAAGAAAATAAAATCGTTGCTGAACATTCCGAAGGAGCTATCAGCAAATGCGCCAAGCGGAGCAGCTACAGGCTGTGTGAAACAACTGTCAGGTAAAGAATTACAACCTGTTGGAGAAACAGACACTACTGTTACATAGCCTGATCCTGTTGTCCAATCCACTAATAATGAATCACCACCTTGTCCTGCAGCGATTGTCCCGTTTGGTGCAACGTTCCATAAATATCCGCCTCCGGTTCCACCAGTTACGCTATACAAATTACCGGAAGAATTTTCGCAGACAGTTGGGCAAGTAACAGTTGGAGCTGCAGGACGAACATCGGTTAAAACGTATGGTTCACCCGGGTTTGCAAATAACCAACCCTGTCTGTTCAATGTTGTAAATATGCCTGATGTACTTGGAAGCACAGTAGCCATGTCATTCCATTGGTTGTTCGTTGTACGCCAGTGCGACATACCGGACCAAGTTCCGTCAGTAGCCGGAATATAATGTAACATGATGTCAGCAGAAGTAGCTCCATTTGGACGAAGAATGGCGTGATAGAAAGTATCATTCGCCAAGCACAACAAGCCGTCGTTAATGCTACGGTTGAAGCCGTCTACATCAGGATCGTTATTTACAAAACGAACCGTGTATTCGTTACCAGCTGCAGCAGTTGGAGTAATCACTACCGGGCGATAACGCGTTAAAACTACGCTGGAGCCTGTTGGATATAAATAAGCAGAGGCCGCGTTGGTTAAGCGAGAAAATGTTCCCGGCGCAAAACTTGACACAAACCCTTCTGCACCAGGCGTGTTAATGTTAAGTACTGCTGTGGTTGCCGGATTTAAAACAAAAAATGTTTGCTGTTGTGTTTCCAATTCGCGATCGCCAATATTCAACACGCCGGTTAAACCTGTGCGTGCGTTAACACCTTGTAACGTTTTCTTTCTGTTGTTACCGGTTCCTGTACCTGTTAATGTAAAATTGTTAAAAGTAGTAACAGTCGCATTGGTTGAAGTGATCAACTGCTGGGTGTTGCCGAATAATTCAACCGTAGAGTTACCACCGTTAAATGTTGCGTTGTTGATCCAGTCTTGTTCTACACGATACGTTCCGTCACCTTGCACGGTTGACGCGTTGTCAATCGTAATTGTTCCTGGAACAGGAAGCGTAGAATTCTTCGTGATGGTTACAGTACCGTTGTTGGTGAATGCAGATGTGTTATCTACCGTCATTCCACCGTTGCTATGCACGATAGCACCGTTGGCAACGAATATGGTTGCTCCGTTAGAAGTGAAAATCTGCGCGCCGGCATTGTGTGCAAGGAATATACTCGCAATTACGGACGCGACACTCGTAATTTTTTTCATAGCCATTCAGGGTTAGCCAAAAAAACCTGAATACCAAGATAGTGCAAATAGAATTATGGGCAACTTTTGGAATGAAAAAACATCAATACCTAAAACCTTGATTTTAAGAATTATTCAGGATCAACAAGCTTCATTTGAACGGCAAAATACGTAGCAAAATCACGCATATCTTGGCAAATTTGCTCCTCACCCGTTGCACGTTGCATTGTATCCGCCATGGTAACCAAAGTTTGGTGCATGAATTTCTTCATGTCATCCACCAACATGTCTTTAGTCCACAAATCGATGCGCATCGTGTTCTGTTCCTTTTCGTCCCACATTGCCAGCATGATCGCTTTACTTAATCCTTTTTCTCCGGCATCACTGGCATTCCACTGAATTTGTGAAGGAAGATTATTTTCATCTAACGCAATATTGAATTCGATTTGTGCTTTTCTCATAAAATGTTGTCCCGAATAATGAAGCTGCAAAAGTACGTTACCGGTTACTTCGGTTTATACTTTGAGCGGATTAATATTTGATGCCCATCGCTCAGTTGCATGAGTTGTTCTAATGTTACATCAGGATGCTTATTCATAAAAGCTTCCACAATTCTGTATCCAAGCCACGCACCTGCTCTACCGGGCGATTCACGTGGAAAACCTGCAGTAAACGGCGCATCCATGGTCATATGCTTAATGTCTTCTTCGCCGGCAGAATACAGCTTCTTTTCTTCAATTAAATGCACCCACATTTTGGCTTCATTATCCAAACTCCAATTGAGCTGTTCTAAGGTAAATCCATGGATAATGGTGTCGTGTGCATTACGCAATAATGCCCGTTGCAGGTACAAGATTTTGCCTTCATAAATCATCCCGTTAATGACATCATTTTGCGGTGGATTGTATGGAAATTCATTATTCATCCAGCTTTTCACAATCCCGGGAACAAGTTGTTCGGCAATCATTTTCTTCCTTTTATACATCGGCCATTGCAAGCCGTCGTAATAAGTGTTTTTTTCACCCAAATGATAATCCAAACTTACACCATATTCTCCTTCGGCTTGGATATAGTTGTAAAAGAATCCTGTAATAACGACGAATACGCGTTTAGGCAACTTTCGTTTCGGGAAATGATATTTAAAGTGGCGTAAAGCATCATTCCATTCTTGCTCCTGTTTCTCAAATCCATTGGGATAAAGCTGCGAAGCCACTTTCCAAACGGGGCGAGTAACTTCCACATGCAAATAGGAACGCAACAATTCCATGCACGCCAATGAATCGCGCGTAGACGGACAAATCACATTATTCAAGAAAACATCGGTGAATGATCCGTATTTCGTTCGAAGTTGCTCTAAGCCTGCTTCGAGGTGAGCCGTATCCAATGCAAAAAAATCATTATCAAAGCGCTCAAACTTCATGGGTTTTACCTCAATTTTGGAAACATCTACATCCAATCGATCCGTTTCACAAGAGGTAAAAACCAACAGCACAAATAATCCCAAAAATCGTCTCATCATATTGAACAAATTTACCGTAATATTGCAACGTTAAACCCAGCATTAAAAGTATGAAAAAGAGTATCTTCATTTTATTGTCAATGGTAATCTCCGCAAAAATTGCTTTTGCGCAACAGGGAGAAAATGATCTGAAAAATTTCCGTTTCGGATTGAAAGCGGCACCTATGATTACTTGGTACAAGCCGGATGATCAGAAAAAGTATGAAAGTGGTGGAGCGATGTTCCGCTTCAGCTATGGCTTAAGCACAGAATTTCGTTTAAACAAAGTTTCATTTTTAGCAACCGGTCTTCAACTGGATTATGATGGTGGGAAATTGAACATGCTTGACACCAATTATTACTTCCTTAACAAGGACAGTGAAATAATTTCCAAAGATGATACTGCGGGGCAATCTTACACATTGTATCAATTGAAAGACCGCACCTACAGAACAACATACGTTACCATTCCACTAACATTGAAGTTGCGTACTAACGAAATTGGCTTATTGACGTACTACGGTCAGTTTGGTGTTAATGCGTCATTCCGCATGAAAAATCGTGTTAACGATGACGTACTGGCCTCTCCAAATTGGGCTGCAGCAAGTCAAACCGACATTGAAAACACTTCTGACATGCAGTTGTTTAAGTTCGCTTTGAATGTTGGAGGCGGTGTGGAATGGGGAATTACAGGCTCAACCGCCTTGATTTTTGGCGTTAACTACCTGAATGGTTTTTCTAACGTATTGAAAAAAGAATCTGATTACCTGTTCCGCACCGGTTCAAATGATTTTGATGCAACAAAACAGAATGCACGTTCCAACGGTGTTGTGTTTACGGTTGGCGTTTTATTCTAATTGTAAACTTGTTAGTGTAAGGGGCTGTCCGATGTGGCAGCCTCTTGCGTTTCTGGAAATGACGTTCCGATTAATACAACTATTTTGTTTGAGCACATTGTTCCTTGCATGGTCTGAAGGACGTACGCAAGTGTTGAATATAGAATCGAAACGATTTTATAATGATACCGCAGGCTGGGCGGGCAATACAAAACTCAACTTCCTCTATCAATACAACAGCAACCACATTCTTACTGCGGGTAATACAATTCACGTGCAATATCAAAAGAATCTTGTCCGATGGATTTTCTTGAACGATGTTAGTCTCAATCGTTTTAACGGCCAGAACTTCCTGAATACCGGTTATCAACATGTTCGCTTCAATCATCGCATCAAACATGGTTTGCGATTGACGTGGGAAGCATACGCACAAACGCAGTATAACAAACCCATGCAATTGCATTTTCGGGCATTGAGCGGAACCGGGCCAAGAATGCGCATTATACGAAATGATAAACTTCGGATGTACATCGCTACCTCTTACTTTTTTGAATATGAACTCAGCGGCACAGAGCGAGATGAAATATATACGCACCGCAACAGCACATATCTTACGTTTACCTGGTTTATCAAAGAACATTCCGAGCTCTCCTCCACCACGTATTATCAGCCCGCATTAAATGATTGGCAGGACTTTCGAATCGCGACAGATTTTAATCTCACGTTCGAAATCACAAAACACTTCGCTTTTGGCATTGCAGGCTCGTTGCTATACGACACTCGTCAACCTGCTGATGTTCCGAACCTAATCTACAGGATGGAACAACGTCTCGTGTACAACTTCTGATGGAAGTGTGATACCTTTACAATATGAAAATTGCGCTGGCTCAACTGAATTATCACATTGGCAACTTCGAAGCCAATACGAATAAAATTATCGGCAGTATTCGTGAAGCACGGGAGCAAGGCGCTGACCTTGTTGTTTTCGGCGAGTTGAGTGTATGCGGTTATCCGCCTCGTGATTTTTTGGAATTCGATGATTTCTTGCAACGCTGCGAGAAGAGCATTCTGGATATTGCAACACACTGTACCGACATTGCAGCAATTGTTGGTGCGCCATCAGTTAATCCTAAAGTTGAAGGAAAGAAATTATTCAATTCCGCATACTTCTTAAGTGACGGTAAAATCACAAGTGTTCATCACAAAGCGCTGTTACCAACGTACGATGTTTTTGATGAATACCGTTACTTTGAACCAGCTACTTCTTTTCATTGCGTAACCTATAAGAACACCAAAATTGCACTCACTATTTGTGAGGACATTTGGGACGTTGAAGATGACTTGATGTACACGCAATGGCCGATGGAAGAATTAATTAAAGAATCCCCTGATCTGATGATCAACATTGCTGCATCACCTTTTAGTCATAAGCATCCTGCGAAGCGACGTGAAGTGATGAAGAAAAATGTTGCGCGCTATCAATTGCCACTGATCTATGTTCAGCATGTGGGGGCGCAAACAGAACTCATTTTTGATGGCGGATCGATGGCGCTCTCGTCTTCCGGAAAAATTGTGAATGAACTTCTTTACTTCTCTGAAGCCTTGGCCATAGTGGATACTGAAAACATGAACGATCAGCAGGAAAATTTGGTTGATCTGAATAAATACGAACTGATAGAGCAAGCACTGGTGCTGGGCATTAAAGACTACTTCAATAAAATGGGTTTCACGAAAGCGATACTAGGATTGAGCGGTGGCGTTGATTCTGCATTGGTAGTAACACTCGCCGTAAAAGCATTAGGAAAAGAAAAAGTATTACCCGTGTTACTTCCATCGTCTTATTCATCAGATCATTCAGTTAACGATTCCATTGAATTGTGTAACAATCTGGGATGTCGTTATGAGAAAATCAGTATTGCAGACGGCTACAACACGATGCTGAAAACTTTGCAACCTATTTTCGGTGATGCGCCTTTTAATGTTGCGGAAGAAAATATTCAGTCGCGTTTACGAGCCGTTATATTAATGGGCATTGCAAACAAGCACGGCTATATTTTATTGAACACCACCAACAAAAGCGAAGCAGCAGTCGGTTATGGAACCTTATACGGCGATATGTGCGGTGGCATTGCGGTAATTGGCGATTTGTACAAAACGGAAGTGTATGAATTGTCCCGTTTTATCAATCGTAATGGCAACATTATTCCGGAAAATATTCTGACCAAAGCACCATCAGCAGAACTGCGACCAAACCAGAAAGACTCTGATTCATTACCGGAATATGATATTCTGGATGCGCTGTTGTATCAATACATTGAACTCCGTCAAGGTCCACAAGAATTACTGGCACAAGGTTTTGATGCTGTGTTGGTTACACGTGTTCTAAAAATGGTGAACAGCAACGAATGGAAACGTGCTCAGGCGCCGCCCATCTTGAGAGTTTCTTACAAAGCATTCGGTAGCGGAAGGCGCTTACCTATAGTGGGGAAGTATCTCGGATAATTATTACAAGAACAAATCCTTCATCAATTCCTGAGTCGGATCAACAGCATAACCCGTAAAATCGGTTACGCCGTGAGAGCGCAGCACGTCTTCGTCTATGAGATGCTGTCCTGTAATACTGTTATTTGTTCCCGAAAATATTTTTGCGGCTGCATCAGCAACAATATCGGGCGTTCTTGACTTACTGACCATTTCGTCACCACCCAATAAGTTACGAACTGCAGCAGTTGCAATTGTCGTAGCAGGCCACAAAGCATTTACTGAAATGTTATCCTTTTTCAATTCGTGAGATAATCCCGTAACCAACATGCTCATGCCGAACTTGCTGATGGTATAAGGAGAAAAATGTGCGAACCATTCCGGATTCAAGCTAATCGGTGGAGATAATACAAGAATGTGCGCCCCATCAGATTGTTTCAAATGCGGAATAGCATGACGAGAAACTAAATACGTTCCACGCATATTAATATCATGCATGAGATCCCATTGCTTTGCAGGCAATGCGCTTGCCGGAGATAAATTAATGGCACTTGCATTGTTCACAAGAATGTCAATTCCACCAAAACGTTCGGCTGCAGAATTGATTGCTTCCACAATTTGTGCTTCTTCTCGTATATCACAAACAACAGGTAAACATGAACCACCGGCCGCTTCAATTTCTGCAGCAGCAGAATAAATAGTTCCTTCCAATTTAGGATGTGGCTCGGTTGTTTTAGCCGCAATAACTACGTTGCAGCCTTCGCGGGCCATTCTGATCCCTATTGCTTTTCCAATACCCCGTGATCCGCCGGTAATAAATACTGTTCTTCTTCTCATAATAAAATCGCTTGATGGAAGATACAACGAATCGTGAAGCAAATACAAGGAAACCACGAATAATGTAAATTCGCACAAAATTCAGCACTATGAAACTTCCTTTGATTTCGGGTATTCAGCAAGTAGGAATTGGTATTCCAAACGTACATGAGGCGTTTACGTGGTATCGTCAAAATTTCGGCATGGATATTCCCGTTTTTGAAGAAGCCGCTGAAGCGAATTTAATGTTGCCATACACCGGCGGGAAGGGACATAGCCGACATGCCATTCTGGCTATTAATATGAATGGTGGCGGTGGCTTTGAAATCTGGCAATACACCAGTCGTACGCCCGTTCCCATTTCGTTTGAAATTCAGTTAGGTGATTTAGGACATTTCGTAACTCGAATGAAATCGAGAGATGTTAAAGGCAGTTATGCTTTCATGAAATCAAAAGGTTTGGATGTGTTGAGTGAAGTACAACAATCACCCGATGGTAAATCGCATTTTTTCGTGCGCGATCCGTGGGGAAATATTTTTCAAATTGTGGAAGGACTGGATTGGTTCGCGAAAGGTAAACAACTAACGGGCGGTCCTGAAGGTGCGCTGTTGGGCGTGAGCGACATGGATCGGTCTATTAAATTTTATGCAGACATTTTAGGTTATGATAAAGTGATCTATGACAAGACCGGCGTATTTAATGATCTGGAGGTATTGCCAGGAGCATCGCACGAAGTTCGTCGCGTATTATTGACTCACACAAAACCACGCGCAGGAGCATTTTCGAAATTGTTAGGATCGGGTTGCATTGAATTGGTTCAGGTGTTAAATCGAACTCCACGTAAAATTTTTGAAGGTCGCTGGTGGGGCGATCGCGGATTTATTCACCTATGTTTTGATATTGTAGGAATGCATGAACTAAAAGCTTTGTGCGAATCGAAAGGACATCCGTTTACTGTCGATAGCGCGAATAGTTTTGATATGGGCGAAGCGGCAGGACATTTCAGTTACATCGAAGATCCGGATGGTACACTCATCGAATTTGTGGAGACACACAAAGTTCCAGTTTTGAAAAAATTAGGATGGTACATTAATTTGAAAAAACGACCTGCAAATCAACCGTTGCCTGATTGGATGCTGAAGAGCATGTCTATGAACCGAGTGAAAGATTAATTGTTCTTGTGCGAATTTCTAAGCTGTTCGTAATTGGCAATTAAATTCGTGCGTAACTCAATCAGTTCTTCCACAACTGCCTTTTCGTTACGAAACAGTTTTATCAATCTACTTTTTCCTGCGGACTTTTTCATACGCACATAATATTCTTGCGCGATCATTCCTGTAATTGGAACAGCAATAACAAACCCTATTGTAATGCACCAATCGCGCGTTAGCAGAACAACAGCGATGCTCTGGAGCAACCAATACAATTGATAAATAAATACACTAAGCGTGCCATTGATAGACGCGTGCCATTCGACGAGACGAACCAACTTGCCCGTAATGACATACGGTAATTTATACGGAATATAATTCGTCAGCACACCAAATATCCAAACCGGAAATAGCAAGGTGAAGTACACAAAATCTTTGAGCACGTCACCTATACCCATCGCACCAATCACTTCAGGACGTAACACCTGATCGCGCAACTTGAATTTCTTAAGCACAGTATTATACTTCGCGGCAGTCTCACGCATGCGCGCGGCAATTTCCGGCGTATCGCGTTCAGCAGAACTAATTGAATCCGCTACTTCACAGGAAAATGCGTGAGTATCTTTACCGTTCTTACTATTAACGCCTGTTTCATCGGCATAATCCGGCAAGAGCAATTCCTCTATCGTATTAACGAGTTCATCATTTTGCGGATGCTCGATTACTACTAGAAGTTCCGCCATTCGCTTTTCTAAATCGCGCGTAAAAACATTCATCGCTTTAGCTTTCTCCTGTTGGTATAACTCGAAATAATCAGAAAGATTAATAGGCGCACCGTAATTTACATGCAGCGTAGAACGGAACTTCCATGGCGTTGCACTATAATTGATTCCAACAGGAACGATGGTAAGATTTAGCGAATAATTATTTTTCTCTTCTGAACCGAAAGCTATACGGGCAGTACCTTTTTTCAGTTTACGTAAACGACGCTCCTGAATACACAGTCCTTCTGAAAAAATAATGATGGCTTTATTTTGCTCCAGCATTTTGGCGCACTTTTCAAACGTTTCATCGTTTTTGCTCAGATTTTCTACTCCTTCCAGCAAGCGATAAATTGGGATAATACCAATAAATGAAAGAAAATGTGCTAACCATTTTTTTCGGAACACATCAGAGCGCGCCAGAAACCAGGTTCTTCTTCGCGTAGTTGACCCCAACATAATGGCATCCATAAATGCATTGGGATGGTTACAAGCTAGAATTACAGGACGATCATTGGGAACATGATGTAATCCCGTAACTGTTTTATTTCTGTTATGCCGGTAAAAATATCCCAGCCAGATATTGAATGATAACCAGAGGTATCGATAAAATATGTTGCCGACAATTTTCACGTCAGTTAACGGTTAAATGCCAAACGCATTCCACGCTGTGATTCGTCGAAAGTTCCATCACGATACACCAAATGTCCATTGACCCAGGTATGTGTAACGGTATGCGAGAACGTCACGCCCTCGAACGGAGACCAACCACATTTGTAAAGGATATTACTCTTATCCACGGTAATTGATCGATTCGGATCAACCAGCACCAAGTCTGCATAATAGCCTTCACGAATATAACCGCGCTTATCAATGCGGAACAAATCTGCAACGGCATGCGACATTTTTTCAACTACCCGTTCAAGCGGAATTACACCTTGCTTAGATTTCTCCAACATAGCGATAAGCGAATGCTGCACCAGTGGACCACCCGAAGGAGCTTTTGCGTATGGCTGCTCTTTTTCTTCGATAGTATGAGGCGCATGATCCGTAGCAATTACGTCAATGCGATTATCAAGTAATGCCTTCCACAATTCTTCGCGATCATGAGCCGTTTTCACTGCAGGATTCCATTTGATATAATTGCCTTTGGCTTTATAATCTTCATCAGAAAACCAAAGATGATGCACACATACCTCGGCGGTAATTTTCTTTTCGCTAAGCGGCAATGTGTTATCAAATAATGAAAGCTCGTCTGCTGTGCTGATATGAAATACATGTAAACGCGTACCATACTTTTTCGCACGAGCAACAGCTCTGGATGAAGACGCCAAGCAAGCTTCACGTGAACGAATAATTGGATGCATCGCAGCGTTTAAGGAATCCCCGTATTGTTCTAAATAGCGAGACATGTTACCTTTAATCATCGGATCATCTTCAGCGTGAACAGCTATTAATGTTTTTACTTCACGAAAAATAGTTTCCAGCGTTTCTTCATTATCTACTAACATGTCTCCTGTTGACGATCCCAAAAATATCTTCAATCCTGCAACACGTCGGATATCCATGCGTCGAATCTCTTCAATATTGGAGTTCGTCGTTCCCATGAAAAAAGAAAAATTTGCAAGGGAAACTTCTGCTGCACGTGAAAACTTCTGCTCCAGCAGATCAATTGTTGTTGCAGAAGGCACGGTATTCGGCTGTTCCATAAAGGATGTAACACCACCTGCTACTGCTGCTTTTGCTTCTGTGTAAATTTCGCCCTTATGTGTAAGCCCGGGTTCACGAAAATGCACCTGATCATCAATAACTCCAGGCAATAATAGTTTTCCTGTGGCATCAATAATTGTTTCAGATCGGTGTTCTAAATTTTGACCAACCTCAGCAATTAAGCCATCTGTAATGCGGACATCGCCAACAAACGTTTCCCCTTCGTTAACTATTGTCGCTTTCTTTATAAGGTAATTCATACTTAAAATGTTACAGTTAATGTAATTACCTCGTTCCCACGTTTAACTTTCACGGGAATGGTATCGCCTTTATTTCTCTTGCCCAATCCGGCCATATAGTCTATCATATTATTGACTGGACTGCCATCCATCTCTACAAGAATATCACCTTGTTGTATTCCTGCTTTAGCCGCAGGACGATCATCAGTAACACCATCAATTTTTACACCGGGCCCTTCAAAAGCATAATCAGGCATAATGCCCATGGTTACTTTGTAACGAGGCTTGCCCATATCCGGATTACGGGTTTGAAGAAACTTAAGTTTATCTAAAGTCTCTGTCTTTTCAATAATCAGTGTGATGTACTCGAGGATTGCTTTTTCGCCCTCAAAATTTACTTTATCTACATCGTCGCTTGGCTTATGATAATCAGAATGTTGACCCGTAAAGAAATGCAAGACAGGAACGTTCTTCAAATAAAATGAAGTTTGATCAGAAGGCCCAACGCCGGCGCTGTCCGTTTTAATTCTAAAAATGGTGCGCATGGATGAAATAATCGGAATCCAATCGGGAGCAGTACCAACTCCATATATCATCAATGCTTTGGTAGAATCATTCAATCGACCAACCATGTCCATATTAATCATATAATTAACCGTTGACATGTCAATAGTTGGTTTTTCGCAGAATTTTTTTGAACCCATTAATCCCAACTCTTCACCGGAAAAACAGATGAACAGAAAATTGAAAGGTTCTTTACGATTATTACCTGCATAGTAACGAGCCAATTCCATAACTCCTGCAGTTCCTGAAGCATTATCATCAGCACCATTATGAATTTTACCTTTTCCGTTAGCATCTGTAGAATTGCGATCGTGTCCCAGTCCCAGATGATCGTAGTGTGCGCCAATGACAACTGTATATTTGGCGCCGTTGTCTAAATAACCTACCACATTTTTACCCCTGCGCTCTTTCAAGTTTGCCGTTGACGTATCGTGCGGATTAGTTGAAGATTTAAACGTGAAAGGATAGTAATAACCATCTGTCCCTTTCGGCTGCAATCCTGCTTTCTTAAACTCCGATGCAATGTAGTTAGCCGCTTTTTGTTCTCCTTTGGAAGAAGTTCCACGTCCTTTTAATTTATCGGAAGCCAAATAGGTCACATCTTTTTTCAGACGATCGACACTGATGTCTTGCGCAAATAGGGATAGACAAGCTAATACTGATAATACAATTAAGGATAAGGACTTTTTCATAAGGCTAATTTATTCTTTCCAATCTGCAATAAAAACATTTGTATCACGCGTGCCATTGTTGCGTCTATTCGAGCAGAAAACAATTTTATTCCCGTCAGGAGAAAACATGGCGAAGGAATTAAAAATGCTCTCCTGAGTGATTTGCTCCAAGCCTGTACCGTCGATATTGATCATGTACAGCTGGAAGTCATATCCACGTTGCGATTTATGATTGGAAGAGAAAATAATCTTCTTCCCGGACGGATGATAATACGGAGCCCAATTAGCTTTACCCAATTTGGTAATCTGCTTAAGATCGGAGCCATCTGCATTACAGGTATAAATTTCCATGTTGGTAGGAGCAACAAGACCTTGCGCTAAAAGTGATTTGTACTCTTCAATTTCTTCGGGCGTTTTCGGACGGGAAGATCGAAATACAATTTTACTTCCATCAGGTGAAAAGAATGCACCACCATCATATCCGAGTTCGTGTGTAATCTGTTTTGGATTAGTACCATCAATGTTCATGATCCATAAATCCAAATCACCTCCGCGAGTTGATGTGAAAAGGATTTTATCACCTTTCGGAGAAACAACCGCTTCTGCATCATATCCCTTTTCGGTGGTTAATTGCTTCACCACTTTTCCATTCAGATCAGCGACAAAAATGTCATAAGAGTCGTAAACCGGCCAAAGATATTTTCCTCCGGCACGCAAATCGGGCATAGGCGGGCAAGGTTTCCCGGAAAGATGAGTAGAAGCATAAATAATCTGTTTTCCATCGGGCATAAAATATGAACAAGTGGTGCGACCGCCTTCGTTACTGATGCGAACAGGTTTGTACAAAGAATCCTTAACGTCCTTAATTTTCATGGCGAAAATTTGATCGCACTCCAGACCCCACTTCGGATTGTTTGACTGAAAGGTTAACCATTTACCATCAAAGCTGAAATATGCTTCAGCATTATCACCACCAAACGTTAGCTGCTTTAGATTAACGATATGTTTTTCCTGCGGATTGTCGATCGACTTTTTCTTCTTACCTGCTCCGACAAAAAGTATCGCAGTGACAAGAAGCACTGCCCACGTAGTAATTTTCATAAAATAAGTTTGAAACGATGCGCTGCAAAGATAACATTCCGCATCGGCCTTGTGTCTGATTATTGTCAGTACGTTATTTGCGATTAATCTTCTTAAATCGCATTTGCAGCACTCCCCAGAATGCTTCTTTGAAGATTTTGGTCGACATCTTTGAAACACCTTCCACACGATCAACAAAAGTGATGGGCACTTCCCGAATTTTGAAGCCCAATTTGTAGGCAGTGTATTTCATTTCAATCTGAAACGCGTATCCGACAAAGCGAATATCATCTAAATCGATCGTCTCTAAAACCTTGCGCTTGTAACATTTGAAACCGGCAGTTGTGTCCTTTACATTAAACCACAATACCAAACGAACGTAAACAGAAGCGAAATATGACATCAGCAAGCGCCCCATCGGCCAGTTGGAAACTTTACCGCCTTTAACATATCTTGAACCAACAGCAACATCCGCCTTTTTATTGGCGCAGGCGTCGTACAATTGAATCAGATCATCCGGATTGTGCGAAAAATCGCAATCCATTTCAAATATGAAATCGTAATGACGAACTAACGCCCATTTGAAACCGTGGATGTACGCAGTTCCCAGGCCCAATTTCCCACGACGTTCTTCGATGAAAAGTCGATCTGAAAAGTCGCTTTGTAACTGCTTCACGATATCCGCTGTCCCATCAGGAGATCCGTCATCGACGATCAATAAATGAAAGTTACCATCCAACGACATGACCTTGCGAACCATCTTTTCGATGTTCTCTTTTTCATTGTACGTGGGTATGATGACTACTTTTTCGGGCATAATTAGAGTAACGAAGATACTTCTACAAGATTGATCCTGCAAAAGGTTAACAACATTTGGGCAAATGCGGCAAAGAATTTGTACCTTTTCCACAATATGCTGTTCAGACGACTATTCCTTTTTGCGATTTTGATCTCTATCACCGCTCTTGTTCACGCACAAGACGCGAAAGATAGCGTTCGGTTGTCGTCGGGCACCATTATTATAAAAGTAGATACCGGCATCGCCAGTTGGTACGGCCACAAATGGCAAGGGCGCATGACGGCTAGCGGAGAACTGTTTCATCCCGACAGTATGACTGCAGCACATAAAACATTGCCGTTTGGAACAATAGTGGAAGTTAGAAATCTGAAAAACGATTCCGTGGTTCATGTAGTTATTACGGACCGCTTACCAAAATCCTCTACCCGAAGCATCGATCTGTCCCCTGCTGCCGCGAAACGATTAAACTTTTATAGTGCCGGTTTAACCAAAGTCACAATTAGGCCGGTAGGTAAACGAGCAATTAGGAAGGCGAAAAAATAGTTGATCTCGCAAGTGTAGTAGCGTCTACATGCGCACCTATAGTCGTCCGTTGACAATTTCATCCACTACTGCCGGGTCCAGTAAAGTAGAGGTATCACCAAGATTACTCAACTCCCCTTCAGCCACCTTTCGCAAAATTCTGCGCATTATTTTTCCGGACCGCGTTTTTGGCAAACCGGTTACGATTTGAATTTTATCAGGCTTGGCAATTGGTCCAATAAACTTATTCACTTCCGCAATGATCTCCTTTCGTAACAATTCTTGATCATCATTTTGTTTAGTAGAAATCACGTAAGCATATATACCTTGACCCTTAATATCATGCGGAAACCCAACTACAGCGCTTTCTACAATATCAGGATGCATATTGATCGCACTTTCCACTTCTGCAGTACCAATACGATGTCCGGAAACATTAATAACATCATCAACGCGACCTGTAATTCTATAATAACCATCTTCATCGCGCTTACAACCATCACCTGTAAAATATAAGTTCTTGTAGGTAGCGAAATAGTTGGTTCTACATCGTTCATGATCGCCATATGTGGTACGAATCATTCCCGGCCACGGAAACTTGATACATAAGTTCCCTTCTACTCCATTACCTTCGATTTCAATGCCTTTATCATCTACCAGAAGCGGTTGAATTCCGGGTAATGGCAATGTTGCAAAGCCCGGTTTGGTTGGTGTGATATCAGCAAGCGGCGAGATCATAATTCCACCGGTTTCAGTTTGCCACCACGTGTCGACAATCGGGCAATTTCCTTTACCAATATTGTCAGAATACCATTGCCAAGCTTCTACATTGATAGGTTCACCAACAGAACCTAATACACGTAACGAGGACAATTTGTAAGGTTTTACAAAATCCCAACCTGCAGCTTCCAAAGCACGAATGGCAGTAGGTGCTGTGTAAAATACATTAACATGATATTTATCTACTACTTGCCAAAAACGACCTGCATCAGGAAATGTGGGAACACCTTCGAACAAAACGGAAGTTGCTCCGCACAACAACGGACCATATACGATATACGAATGACCCGTTATCCAGCCGATATCAGCGGTACACCAATACACTTCGCCTTCACGATATTGAAATACATTTTGAAACGTATATGCCGAATAAACCATATAGCCGCCGCACGTATGCACTACACCTTTCGGCTTGCCTGTTGATCCCGAAGTGTACAGTATGAACAACATATCCTCACTATCCATCGGTTCAGCAGGGCATTCATCCGCGACATCGCGAATTTCATCATGCCACCACGAATCACGTCCCGACTGCATATGCACAGATTCGCCTGTTCTATTGAGTACAATGATGTGCTCTACAGATGGGCACAATTCCAATGCTTCATCCACAACTTTTTTGATCGGAATTTCTTTAGCGCCACGATAAGCACCATCAGTTGTTAAAACCATCTTGCAATCACTATCCTGAATGCGACCTGCTAAAGAAGACGCGCTGAATCCCGCAAATACAACGGAGTGCACGGCACCAATACGCGCACAAGCGAGCACTGCAATTGCCAATTCTGGAACCATCGGCATGTACAAACACACACGATCCCCTTTTTTAATCCCTTTGCGCTTTAACACATTTGCCACCTTACATACTTCATGATACAATTGACGATACGTATAGGTTCGCGGTTCATCATCATTATCATTGGGTTCCCAGTAATACGCCAACTGATCACCACGTGTCGCGAGATGCCGATCCAAACAATTCTCAGTAATATTCAATTTCCCGTTGATGAACCACTTTACGTCGGGCTTTTCAAAATTCCACTCCAACACCTTATCCCACTTTTTGTTCCAAACAAATTGTTCTGCAACTTGAGACCAAAATTGTTCCGGCTGTTCGACACTGAACTGATAGTATTCCTGATACTGTTGAAGGGACGTGATGCGCATATTTATGTAATTTGATTTTAAAGGTAAGAAGTGAAAACGACGATTTCAACAGCATTAATGAAATGCACGGAAAATGTAAATTGCACCATGAAATACGTTATCATACTTGCACTGTGCGTACCAAACATTTGCTGCATAACAGAACAACTTGCCAACGTGAAAGAAGCTGAAAATCCTGCGAAACCCGTAGACTGGAGATTCATCACTTCCGATTCCCTCACATTCGACTCAGCAGCTGCGCAAACTGCCAGCGCCGATCAATACGGCATGCGCCAATATGTGATGGCCTTCCTTAAGCAAGGTCCAAACAGAAATCAGGATTCTGTAACAGCGGCACTATTGCAAAAGCAACACTTGGAAAATATAAATCGGATGGCTGCAGATGGCAAATTAATTGTTGCAGGAACGTTTATGGATGATGGGGATATCAGAGGAATTTACATTTCTAATGTCAGTACGATTGAAGAAGCTGAGCAACTTACCGCAAGTGATCCGGCATTCAAGAAAGGTCGTCTAGCAATGGAATTGCATCCTTGGTATAGTTCTGCAGCATTGCAATGGAGCTCCAAACTGCACAAGTTGGTTGAGAATACGAATGTAGTAGAGTAGGCTGCTACTGCTTCGGGCGTACGTACGCCACAACATCCTTATCGGTGATCGTCTTTTCACCCAAGATGATTAATCGCTCAATACAATTCCGGAACTCACGAATATTTCCTGTCCAATTGATTTTCTGTAATTCTTTGATGGCATCTTTCGTGATTCCTTTCACGGGAATGCCGTGCTCTTCGCAAATCATTTTCAAAAAATGTTCTGCCAACATCGGAATATCATCGTTACGATCGTTCAATGAAGGAACATGAATTAAAATGACACTGAGACGATGATATAAATCCTCGCGGAACAACCCTTTAATGATCTCTGTCTTTAAATCCTTGTTGGTTGCGGCAACCACACGCACATTCACTTTTATTTCTTTATCGCCACCTACGCGCGTGATTTTATTTTCCTGCAATGCACGCAACACTTTAGCTTGAGCGGAAAGACTCATATCGCCAATTTCATCCAAGAACAATGTGCCGCCTTCCGCCAGTTCAAACTTTCCTTTACGCTGTGCTACCGCGGATGTAAAAGCACCTTTCTCATGACCAAATAATTCCGATTCTATCAACTCCGATGGAATTGCCGCGCAGTTAACTTCTACCAAAGGACCTGCTGCGCGGTTGCTTTTTTCATGCAACCAACGTGCTACCAATTCCTTTCCGGTTCCATTTTCACCAGTAATTAAAACACGAGCATCTGTTGGCGCCACCTTATCAATCATATCCTTGATGTTCGCGATGCTCTCTGACTCACCAATCATATCAAACGTTTTCGAAATTTTCTTCTTCAACGTTTTTGTTTCTTTCACCAAAGTCGATTTGTCCATTGCGTTGCGAATAGTCAGCAACAGGCGATTAAGATCCAAAGGTTTTTGAATAAAATCATAAGCACCTTTTTTCACCGCTTCAACAGCAGTTTCAATATTGCCGTGTCCGGAAATCATTACGACAGGCGCATCAATTGCGGCATCCATTAATTTATCCAACGCTTCCATCCCATCCATCTTCGGCATCTTGATGTCACAAAGAATCATGTCGTATTTCTCCTTTTGCGCCATGGTAAGGCCTTCCAGCCCATCGCCCGCTTCGTCTACTTTAAAGTTTTCGTACTCTAAAATTTCACGCAGTGTGCGACGAATGCTTTTCTCGTCGTCAATAATTAAAATTCTGGACATAGTTCGGCTTGTAAATAGACGTTGAATTTAATGAAAACCTTGGATAATTATGCGATCAGGAGGTCTGTTAACGCACCTTCCTTCAAGGCATATGACGACATGCGCATGGCAGGCAATTCCAAACGGCGAATTACCAACTCTACCAAAATTGCAGATACCACAATCATATCTACACGCATAGCCACCAAACCTTTTATTTGCAGCCGCTGTGCACGTGTTGATTGCAACAATTTTTCATGAATTGCAGCGCACTGCGCCAAATCAAATTCGAAACTGGTCGATTCTTCAATTGTTCGATTTGGATCATGTTCTGCAAATAGCATCTCGGCCAATGATTCAAAAGACCCGGAAGCGCCAATTAACTCCGTCACTTGTAGCTCACGCGCTGCTTGATACATCGGATTCAAGGTTTCATCCAGGTACTGCTCAATTTCATAAATCTCGTCCTGACGTATAGGATCCGAAGGTTGAAAACGTTGCAACAAACGTGATGCTCCAATTTCGAAACTGCGTTTCCACAATAGTCCATCTTTGTCGGCAATTATGAACTCCGTACTTCCTCCTCCAATATCAATTATCAGTGATCGTTCTTCACGAAAATTCAACGCAGCTCGCACGCCTTTGTAGATGTATTCAGCTTCTTTAGCACCATCAATAATTTGAATTTCTATTCCGGTGCGCATCTTCACATCCACGGTGAACTGCGTTCCGTTAGCGGCATTACGAACCGCAGAAGTTGCAAACGCGATAATTCGTTCGACTTCAAATTGCCTGCACTCCGACGCATAATGTTCCATCGCCTCTAATCCGCGCAGATAGGCATCTTCCACAATTACGCCTTTATTAATGCCGCCTTCACCTAAACGTACCGGGATTTTTTCCGAGTGTACTTTAGAAAAAAAAGTACCGTGCGCATCCGCAATAAGCAGGTTAAATGTATTCGTACCTAAATCTACAACTGCAACTCTCATTCACTACCCCCGATAAAACATCCATTTGCCCAATTCTTTCCAGGAAATTTTCTTGCCATACATCAAAATTCCTGTACGATAAATTCGTCCGGCAAGCCAGGTGAAGAATACAAATGATACCACAAGAATGAACATGGACAAAAACAACTCCAACACATAAACACCACCGTAAGGAATGCGCATCAACATTACAACAGGAGATGTCAGAGGAATCATGGATAACCATTTTGCAATGGTTCCGTCCGGATCATTCAACACAGCGCCGGAACTGGCGATTGCAATGATTAATGGAATTGTAACGGGCAACGAAAACTGACTGGTATCCGAGTCGGTATCAGCAGCAGAACCAATTGCTGCAAACAACGCTGCGTACATCAAATAACCAAAGATGAAATAAAACAAAAATGCAGGAATTAAATTACCCCATGGAATAGACATGATGGTATCCATGGTTTGTACGGTGCTGTCAGTAATCTCAATATTCATCAATTTACCCGCGCCGGGATTTACAGGCATTCCGGTATTGGCATTTCCTGTAAGTTGCGTTAAGTCAGTTTGCTTGTCCTGAATTGCACCAACTACGGGAGTAATAATTAATAATGACAATAAAATCCAGATGGAAAACTGGGTAATACCAACCAGAGTTACTCCGATTATTTTCCCCATCATCAGCTGGAACGGTTTCACAGAAGAAACAATTACCTCAACGATACGAGTTGTTTTTTCTTCAACTACACTTCTCATAATACGTACGCCGAACATCAAGATGTACATATAGATGATCATCCCGAATGCAAGTCCGGTAAATGCTTTTACAGTCGAATTGCCAACGGTGCCTTTGATTTCATTTAACACCGCGACTTTACGCAATGCGTGTTCCATCACGCCGGGATCAATTTTATTCACCTGCATAATGTCTTTCTGCACTTCTTTGGTTAAAATAGTTTGCAATAAATTGAGAGTGTTGAAACCGGGTTCTTTGCGAGACTTCAGAATTACTGCCAACCCTTGAGAATGCAATTGCGCAGTATCTCCTCCGCCCATAAAATTCTCAGGAATGTATAATACGCTGACGCCGGACGAATCTTTATACAATGCCTCTACCATGTCTAGCTCTTCATAGACGTGATTATAATTGAACTTTAGGTTTGCAGTGTCCTTAAATACATAGGCATATCCCAAAGAATCGGGAATACCACTGGCATCAACCACAACAATTTCGCGCGACGCACCGGGTTGTCCGGCCAATAACGGCGGTACAATAAACAATGCAGCCCACAATACAGGAGCCAGAAAGCACATCACGATAAAAGTTTTGTTTTTAACGTGTGTGAGATATTCTCTCGATATAATGATCCAGGTCTTACCCATAACTATTCGGTGTAATTACTTCGTGTTCCCAAACGTTCTGCTGTAGCTTCTCTTCCCTGAACTGCTGCGATAAATATGTCATTCATTGTCGGCAGAACTTCAGTGAATCCGTGTACTTCTACTGCGGGCAGCACAGCGGTTAATAGGTTATTCGGAGTGGCATTTCCCAATAAACGCACACGTACTTTGTGATAACCCTCTCCTTCCTCGTGTTTATCAATTAATTCTGCACCTGTCCACATGGCGTTCGTGAAGCCCATCATATTGCCTTTGAATGATAAATCGTAGGTACGTGATGCGTATTGACGACGAATCTCTTTAACAGGGCCATCCAATACTTTTTTCGAACGATTAATCAATGCAATATGATCACACAACTCTTCTACCGAACCCATGTTATGCGTTGAGAGAATAATCGTACTTCCATTATTTTTCAAACGAACAATTTCGTCCTTGATAATTTGCGCATTAATCGGATCAAAACCGCTAAATGGTTCATCGAGTATAAGCAATCGCGGTTCGTGCAGCACAGTTACAATAAACTGCACTTTTTGTTGCATCCCTTTCGAAAGTTCTTCCACTTTCTTCTTCCACCAACCTTGCATTTCAAAACGCTCAAACCATTCTTCAATACGATGACGCGCTTCCTTTTTACTGAGACCTTTCAATCGCGCCAAATACACAGCCTGCTCACCAACTTCCATCTTGCGGTATAAACCGCGCTCCTCAGGTAAATAGCCGATTTGCTGCACGTGATTGCTGTCCAACAATCGGTCTTCAAACAACACTTTCCCTTCGTCCGGACCGGTGATTTGATTGATGATTCGAATTAAAGTGGTTTTTCCGGCACCGTTGGGCCCTAGAAGTCCGAAAATAGACGATTCCGGCACGTCGATACTGACATCATCAAGGGCAACGTGACTGGAGAAGCGCTTGGTAATATGTTGCGCTGAAAGTAAGATTCCCATAAGGGAACTAAGTTAGGAGAAAACTACGAGTACACGTAAGTGATGCACTACTACTCATTATGAATTTTACGAAGCTCCGCAATATCTAGCTGATCTTTCGGGCGGGCGGTTGCAGTCTTACCTTCAATCAAATGACGATAATGCAAAAACGGAATAGTAACTCCATCCAAACGCACGTATTGTGCTTGCTCCAAACAACTATCAAATCCATAATGATCAAGACCTTTCACTTGACTCATAATGTCCAAAGGAAAACCACTGGGAAGTTTAACAATTGACCAACCGGGAATAAATTGCATGCGTTCAATTTCAGGCAATTCAAGGTGCAACATTTCTTCCAAGGCAGATCTAAGTTGTTTACGATTTCCCAGTTCATCCTTAATCCACAAATCCAGATCTTCTGTGAACCGATTATACCCATGAATATTAACAGCAAATCCGCCTATGACAAGATACTTGACCTCATACTTTTGAAATAATCGAAAAAGTCGAAGTATTTCTTCGTCACCAAAATCCATAGTTACTTGTTTGGTAATCGTTCTGCGCGATCAAACATTCGCTTAACACGAATAAGTCGGAGCAATACTAGCAAACGTTCTTCAGGAGTTCTTTTTCGAATTTCCTCCAAACGTTGCTGTTCGTTAATGAATACCTCTGACCTCGTCTGCATGTTGAAAGTTAATCAAAATACTCTTTCATGCGATCGAAGAAACTCTTGTCTTTATTGCCCGGCTTGGGTTTGAAATTGTCCGAATCGCGTAGTTTTTCCAAAGTCTTTTTCTCTTCGGAAGACAAATGTTTCGGAGTCCACACCTGAATATTAATCAGCAAATCACCTTTCTGATAACCATTAATATCTGGCAAACCTTTACCCTTCAAGCGAAGCATTTTACCCGATTGTGTTCCCGAATCAATTTTCACACGTGCTTTCACGTCCAATGTTGGAATATCCACCGAACAACCCAATGCTGCATCAATAAAACTAATGTGTTGCTCAAAGAATAAATTGTTGCCGTCACGGGTAAATAATTCGTGTTCCTGTTCTTCAATCACTACGATCAAATCACCGGGAACACCTCCGCGCGGACCTGCATTTCCTTTGCCGTTAACACTTAGTTGAATGCCTTCATGCACTCCCGGAGGAACAGGAATCGTAATTACTTCTTCTCCACGCACTACTCCATCACCGTGACACGATTTACATTTATCCGTAATTGTGGTGCCTTCACCATTACATGTAGGACAAGGGGCAGCTGTATGCATTTGTCCTAACATCGTATTCATTACGCGAGTAACCTGTCCGCTTCCTTTACAGGTAGAACATGTTGTTGGCGCAGAACCGGATGCGGCACCGGAACCGCTGCATTTATCACAATTGATGGCTTTACCTACTTTGATTTTTTTCTCAACGCCGGTTGCAACCTCTTCTAATGTCACGCGCACTTTAACGCGCAAATTAGACCCACGGTTAACGCGTCGTCCACGCTGTCCGCCTCCGCCAAATCCGCCACCGAATCCACCACCGAAAATATCTCCGAATTGCGAGAAGATATCATCCATGCTGAAACCTCCGCCCGGGCCACCGGATGAAGCTCCACCCATACCTGCGTGCCCGAACTGATCATAACGACGTCGCTTTTCTTCATTACTCAACACCTCGTAAGCTTCAGCTGCTTCTTTAAATTTATCCTCAGCTTGTTTGTCGCCGGGATTTTTATCCGGATGATATTTAATCGCCAGCTTCCGATAAGCCTTTTTTATCTCATCGGCAGAAGCTGATTTTCCAACTACAAGTATTTCGTAATAATCGCGTTTTGACATAACTCTTAAATTATACGCTTAAGCGCCTACAACTACTTTTGCAAAGCGAATGACTTTACCGTTGAGGGTGTACCCCTTCTCCAATTCATCCACCACTTTGCCCTTCAAATCCTCTGATGGTGCGGGAATATTAGTTATTGCTTCATGTAAATCAACATTAAACACTTCTCCTTTCGCACTAACAGATTGCAGTCCTTTTTGCTGCAACACGGTTCTGAATTTTTGTGCAATCAACTGAACGCCTTCATTCACCGCCTTGATGTCTGTAGCATTTTCATTATTTGCTATCGCCCGCTCGAAATCATCAACCACAGGCAGTAACGCCTTGAAAATGTCTTCACCTGCGGTGTTCAGCAAATCAACGCGCTCTCTTGCGGTTCGCTTTCTGAAATTGTCAAAATCAGAATACAGGCGCAAGAATTTATCATTCGCCACGGCCAACTGTTCTTCCAGTTCCGCAATGCGTTTTTCAGTTGCTTCAGAAGGCTCACCGGGCAATGCATCCTGATGATGAACCTGTTCTTCATTATTCAAATTTTGTTCGTTTTCCATATTCTAATGCGCTTTCAATACATTGACAGGATGACAGTTCTTTCACTCATGGCATCCTGAATACTACTTTATTCGGTTGTTACAGGTATATTCAAATGCCGCGCCACAGGCTTAAAACCGACATTGTGTCAGTAATAAAAAACCCGCTCGAGGCGGGTTTTGATCAGTCTTCCTTTCGTTCTGCAGGATCTTTTTTAGCCTTTTTATCCTTCTTCACTTTCTTTTCCTTTTTGGGCTTTTTCCCGCCCTTCTTATTGTCCTTAATTTTTACTGGATCTGTTTCCAACTGTGTAGATAAGGCTTTCAACAACTGTTCTCCACGCAAATTCTTGGCAACAATAACACCGTTACCGTCTATAAGAAGATTAGATGGTATAGAATAGATTTGATAACGCTGTGCTGCCGCGTTGTTCCAGTATTGCAAATCGCTGACATGATAAGGCCATATTAAGCTATCTTTCTTGATGGCAGCGGTCCATGCGTTTTTCTGCCCGGGACGATCTAGCGAAACCGAATAAACGGTGAATCCGTTACCATTTACAAATAGCTGATCCTTGTATGTCTTATATGCTTTAACTACATGCGGATTTTCCATACGACAAGGACCGCACCAAGAAGCCCAAAAATCGATCAACACCATTTTTCCGCGCAACGAAGACAACGGAATAACCGAGTCGTTAGGATTCTTCATTACAATATCAGGTGCGATATTTCCAACATTCAAACCAACTACACTGCCGGTTTGTGCAAGTGCTGCAACTGATATTAACGCAGCAAAAATTATAGTATAAAATCTGTTCATAGTTTTCATGATTATTTACGGACAATTTCCGCGCCAAGATTACGTAAACGAGTATCTATGTTCTGGTAGCCACGATCAATTTGTTCGATGTTGTGAATAGTACTTTTCCCTTTGGCAGAAAGAGCTGCGATGAGCAAGGAAACGCCTGCTCGAATATCCGGGGATGTCATAGTTACGCCCTTTAGCGAATACTCACGTCCTAGCCCAATAACCGTTGCGCGGTGCGGATCACACAAAATAATTTGTGCACCCATATCGATCAGTTTATCCACGAAGAATAAACGACTTTCAAACATCTTCTGATGAATTAAAACACTACCCTTCGCTTGTGTAGCAACAACCAGCACAATGCTCAGCAAATCAGGAGTAAAGCCGGGCCACGGTGCATCGGAAATAGTAAGGATAGAGCCGTCAATAAACGTATCAATCTCATATTTGTCCTGAGCCGGAATAAATAAATCATCACCTCGGCGTTCCATCTTAATTCCTAAGCGCTGAAACACATTGGGAATAATTCCTAGATGTTCGTATCCGACATTTTTAATTGTAATCTCGGATTGAGTCATTGCCGCAAGTCCAATAAATGAACCTACTTCAATCATATCCGGCAACATGGTATGTTCAGTTCCGCCAAGATATTCAACACCTTCGATGGTCAACAAATTAGAACCGATCCCGGATATCTTTGCACCCATACGATTCAACATTTTACATAGCTGTTGCAAATATGGTTCACAAGCAGCATTATAAATAGTTGTTGTTCCTTCGGCCATTGCAGCCGCCATCACGATATTCGCCGTTCCCGTTACAGATGCCTCGTCCAAAAGCATATATGCGCCTTTGAGACGTTTTGCTTCTACTTTATAAAATTCGTTTTCCGCATCGTACGTGAAATTCGCACCAAGGTTTTCGAATCCGATAAAATGCGTATCCAAACGACGACGACCAATCTTATCACCTCCCGGCTTTGGAATATAACCACGACCAAATCGTGTCAAGAGCGGACCAACAATCATAATCGATCCTCGTAACGCACCACCTTTATTCTTAAACTTTTCTGAATTGATGTAATCAATATCAATTTCGTCGGCCTGAAAAGTATATGATTCCGGACCTAACTTCTCCACTTTAACACCGAGGTCACGAAGTAAATCAATCAGTTTATTGACATCAATAATATCCGGAACCTTGTTGATGGTAACCTTTTCCGGTGTTAACAGCACCGCGGATAAAATTTGCAACGCTTCGTTCTTTGCACCTTGAGGAACAAGTTCACCGCGGAGTTGCTTGCCGCCTATAATTTCAAAAGAGGCCATTATCTTTTCTTCTTTTTCTTTTTCTTACCAAGTCCTAAATTAATAGCAACTTGATTTTGAGGTATTGCATTCTTCGGTAATATTTCGCTCGTATGCAAGAAGCGGAAATTCTCGCTTACCTTGAGTGAACTCTTCGATAATTCATCCAACTGCTCTACAATAAGCTGATCATTCACAGAATCGCGATTCCAATTTAAGTATTGCTTTTTCATGAGTTGAGCCAATTGCTCCGTAAACACCTGACGATTTTTAGGATCTTGCTCATTCATTGCTTTACGAATCAAATCCTCCAAAATTTTACCATAATGGCGATACTTGATGGTATTGATTGGATATGGAACACGTTCCGGCTTCGACTCCAGTTGCGCTTTCTCAGGCTTAGGAAATGGAGCATCAACATCCAATTGAAAATTTGCCATGATATGTAAATGATCCCACAGCTTATGCTCAAAATCGTTGAACTCTTTCATTTGCGGATTCAAAATTGCCATCACACGAACAATTGTTTTGGCACAACGAGTACGCTCGGCTTTATCAGAAATAGCCAAACAGTGATCAATCATTCGATGAACGTTTCGCCCATATTCTGAAATTGACATATGCGCTAAACCGGTATTATACTCCATCCCGGTAGTATTATTCTTCATTTCTTGCATGTACAAAGGATTAACTGTAATTACAACAGTGATGTAAAGGTAATGAATTCCATGCAGTCTGAAATGATGAATTAACGGTACTTAACACCTAAATTTGCCCACATGGGAGCGATCACTTATTACCTGTCCATTCCGTTCATTTACCTGATCGCTCTTCTGCCTTTTCCGGTGCTGTACCTGCTCTCCGACTTCATTTATCTGGTGCTGTATAAACTTTTAGGATACCGGACGAATGTCGTCCGCCAAAACCTAAGCCGATCTTTTCCGGAAAAATCTTTGGAAGAACTACGAATTATTGAAAGGAAGTTCTACAGGCACTTGTGCGATGTTATGGTAGAAACAACTAAAAGTTTAGTAATAAGCAAAAATGAACTTCAACGTCGTTTTTTGTTTACCCAAGAGAGCGCCGAAATATTGGATGGCTTTGCAGCACAAAACCGCAGTTACATTATTGTTCTTGGGCATTATGGCAATTGGGAATGGGGGGTAAATGCTTTTGCGCTAACACGCAGACCGAAGCTTTACGGACTTTACATGCCGCTAAAAAATCATCACTATGATCAACTCATGAGAAATGTAAGAAACCGATTTGGATGCGGTTTGATTTCGGTAAAAACTGCAAGCCATGATCTGGCTCAACTGCCGACAAATCCTCCACACGCCATTGGATTCTTAGGTGATCAAGCAGCACGTCCTGAACGCGGCTACTGGATGACATTTTTACATCAGGACACGTCGGTATTTTACGGAACAGAAGCCTACGCAAGAAAATTAAATTATCCTGTGGTATATGTTAGTATTGACAAATTGCGACGAGGTTACTATCAACTGCACGCAAGAATTGTTTGCAAAAATCCTGCAGAGCTTAATGAAAATGAAATTACAGAGCAACACGTGCGATTGCTCGAAAACGATATAAAACGTAAACCTGAGATATGGTTGTGGTCGCATAAACGTTGGAAGCACATAAGACCAAATTCCGTTAAACCTGTAAGAACAACATAAGTCATGAGCGGGAGGTTATTATATTATCTTTTCATTGTACCTGTATCGAAGCTGCCGGACGCACTGATTCGTGCATTATCATATGTATTGTATGTGATATTGAAATATGTAGTTCGTTATCGATCATCAATAATTTCGAATAACCTAACAGGTGCTTTTCCGAATAAAACTAAAATCGAAATCGAAGCAATTAAAAACCTTTTCTATCGCCATCTGAGCGTTGTGTTTCTAGATGGAATTAAATCATTCAGCATATCCAAAGATCAGCTTAGAAGAAGAATTCAATTTGACAATGCGGACGTAATTCGTAAACATTACAAAAACAACACAAGCGTAATTATTACTGTCGGGCATTACCATTCGTGGGAGTTGCTCTTGGCAGGAATTAATCTTTTTATCCGTCATCGCGCAGCAGTAATTTACCAACCCTTAAAAAATGAATTTCTGGACACGAAACTTCGTCAGACGCGAAGTGATTTCAGAACTCTCATGATTTCCACTAAGGATGTCAAATCATTTTTTAATGCCAAAATGGAAAGTCCTACTGCTGTTTTATTCGCAATAGACCAAGCGCCCGCCAACCCGAAACGCAGCTATTGGATGCACTTCTTAAATCAGGAAACACCGGTGCATTTTGGTGCCGAGAAATTTGCGGTTAAATACAACATACCTGTATATCATGCTAATTTGACACAAAATACAGATGGTAAGTATTCTTTGAAATTTGAACTAATAACCACTGATCCGCGCGACGAACCGCCCGGTTACATTACAGAAAAAGCAACACAGTTATTAGAATCGCAAATAATTGAACGTCCTGAATTCTGGTTATGGTCGCATAAACGATGGAAACATCAGAGACCGGAAGGAATTCAACTACAGCAGCTGATTACGGAGCATACCGGACGAGAGTAACTTCCCCAAATATTTTTCACGACTAACCTTCTTCATTAGTTCGATGTGCCCATTATGATGGCAGTCACTACCAAGAAACTCGTAATAGTTTTTATCAATCATTTGCTCCGCCACTTTTTTCGTAGCAGGAGAATAATGACCTGTCAACGAATTGATGTTTAACTGAAACAGAACACCTTTATCCTTCAGCTTTTCGAATGTCGAAAAATCTCGGAACCAAAACGGATATCGTTCAGGATGCGCCAATACAGGCTGATAGCCGTTCGATTGTAAATTAAAAATCAACTGATCCAAATTATCCGGAGCATTAACATACGATACTTCAAATAACAAATAACGATCACCGAACGTCAACAAGGACTCTTTACCAATCTTTGATTCCAGCTCGTAATCGTAATAGTATTCTGCAGCAGCATCAATCTCAATGAAATAACCATTTTCTCTAAGAGCAGTGCGCACACGATCTAATCCACCCAAAATAGTTTCCGGCGAATTGCGAAAAAAATCCGACATCACATGAGGGGTTGTAACAACCTTACGATAACCAAAATCCGCCATTGCTTTAATCAATGTCAAACTATCCTCCATCGTTTTTGCACCATCATCGATACCGGGAATAAAATGCGAATGCACGTCAACTTGAAGCACAGATAAATCCTGCAACGCTTCCGATGCATGACGGCCAAATAGTTTTGAGAGTATAGACACTGTTGTAAAGCTAACGAAATATTATGCGTTTATCCGCCTAGCTTTTCCTTTAACGCCGCCAGCTGATCGGCCCAATCAGCACCCTTTTCCTTCTTAGCAGAAGAATTTCCTTTAGTGCCAGCAAAAGATTTCGGGCTTACAGTTGGTTTAGACTCTTGCTTTTTCTGCTGCGGTTTTTCTCCTTTCATCGATAAAGCAATACGCTTGCGCTTAACGTCAACTTCCACTACGGTCACCATAACCTGCTGGTGAACTTTTACCACCTTGTTAGGATCATCTACAAACTTATCAGAAAGTTGACTGATATGTACCAAGCCGTCCTGATGCACTCCAACATCTACAAATGCTCCGAAATTGGTAACGTTGGTAACGATGCCCGGTAAACGCATACCTTCTTTAAGATCTTCAATTTCATTAACACCTTCCTGAAACTTAAACGCCTCAAAACTCTTCCGCGGATCACGTCCCGGTTTATCCAACTCTTGCATGATATCCTGCAAAGTCGGCATTCCGAACTTATCGGTAACATAACGTTTCAAATCAATCTGTTTACGAAGCTCCTTATCGTTCATCAAATCTTCAACAGCGCAACCTGCATCTTTCGCCATCTGTTCAACAATATGATACGACTCCGGGTGCACAGCACTCTTATCCAATGCATGTGAGCCATTACGGATACGTAAAAATCCTGCAGCTTGTTCAAAAACCTTTTCTCCTAATCGTGGCACATCCAACAAATCTTTACGCGAACGGAAAGGACCATGTTCGTCGCGATAAGCCACAATACTTTTAGCTAACGACGGGCCAATTCCTGAAACGTACGACAGTAATTGTTTTGAAGCCGTATTAAGTTCTACACCAACCTTGTTTACGCAACTCTCCACAACTTCATCCAATTTTTTCTTCAATAAATTTTGATCCACATCGTGTTGATATTGGCCAACACCTATTGATTTCGGATCAATCTTTACCAACTCTGCCAACGGATCTGTAAGGCGTCGACCAATAGAAACTGCGCCTCGCACGGTTACATCATGATCCGGAAATTCCTCTCGCGCTGCTTCCGATGCAGAATACACCGAAGCACCACTTTCATTCACCATCACCACTAACACATCTTTCGGAATGTCCTCCATCCCACGAACAAACTCCTCTGTTTCACGACTAGCTGTGCCGTTGCCAATCGCAATTGCTTCAACTTGATGCTTAGCTATAAGTCGGTATAAAGTATCTTCCGCTGCACGAACTTCACGCTGCGGAAGATGCGGATAAATCACACTGTTCTCTAATAACTTACCCTGTCGATCTAACACCACCACTTTACAACCGGTACGAAATCCGGGGTCTAATGCTAAAATAGTCTTCTGACCCAAAGGAGCTGCAAGCAATAACTCACGCAAATTCTGAGCAAACACTTCTATGGCTTTTACGTCGGCCAACTCTTTGGTCAGACTTCTGAATTCGGTCTCCAGCGAAGGTTGTAACATTCGTTTATATGCACCGGCAACGGCCGCACGTACTTGTTCCGATGCATCATTATTGCCTTTAATGAAAAGTTTTTCCAGTAAATCAATCGCATCATCAGCATTGGGCGCAATATCCAACATCAAAATTCCTTCATCTTCTCCACGACGCATAGCCAAAATGCGATGTGATGGAGCATTCATCAACTTTTCATCCCATTCAAAATAATCGCGGTACTTCTCGCCATCTTCCTGCTTACCGGCAACTACACGGCTTCTGATCAACGCAGCACTGTTAAACAACTTACGCAATCCTTCACGTGCTTCCGAGTTTTCGCTGATCCATTCGGCAAGAATATCTCTTGCACCATCCAACGCATCATCTGCATCGGAAATTTCAAATTCAGCATTAATATATTTTTCGGCCTCCGCTTGAACATCTATATTCTGCTGTTTGAACAAAATTTCGGCTAATGGCTCCAGACCTTTCTCTCGAGCAATTGTAGCACGCGTCTTTCGCTTTGGCTTATAGGGCAAATACAAATCCTCCAAAGTTGTGATCTGATCTGCAGCCACTATTTTATCTCTTAAATCATCGGTAAGTTTCCCTTGTTCTTCAATGGTTTTCAAAATAAACTCACGACGTTGTTCCAATGCCCGTAATTGTTCCATGCGATCACGAACATTCATAATCTGCACTTCGTCCAACGATCCGGTCAACTCTTTTCTATATCGTGAAAGGAATGGAATGGTAGCTCCTTCATCCAACAAATCAATCGTGGCTTGTACTTGTCGAACTTCTATTCCGAGTTCAACTGCAACTTTTCTGATATTAATGCTTTCTGTACGACTCATATAAATAGGCTATAAAACAAAAGTAAGTGTACTCGCCTCGCAACGAAAGCAAGTATCAACACTTGTGGAAAACTTACAACTAAAGGAAAGAATTGACAGTTATCGTCAAGCCGGATTTAACATCAACGTCCGGCGTATAACCGAACGCCTTATTCGCAGCAGAAATATCTGCTAACGAATCGATGATTTCTCCCTTGCGCGCCTCACGAAACAAGGGTGGAGTAGAAACTTTTAATTTCTCCGCAATCCATTGATAGATCTGAAGAATAGACGTTGACCGGCCCGCACCAATATTAAACACACGACCTCGCACACGTTCACTCGGCGCATTAAGTATCAACATGTTTGCTTTCACCACGTTACTAACGAATGTAAAATCGCGAGCCTGCTGACCATCGCCGTTAACATAAACCGGAGTACCACGAATCAACCCATCTATGAAAAGTGGAATCGCAGCAGCATATGCACCTTGCGGATTTTGACGGGGACCGAAAATATTGAAATAACGAAAACCCGTAATATCCATTTCAAACAAATTGGCAAAAACAGCTGCATACTGTTCGTTCATGTGTTTCGTAACCGCATAAGGCGACAATGCTCTGCCCGTAATCGCTTCACGTTTGGGGAAATGTTTATCATCTCCATAAACTGACGAGGAACTGGCATATACAAAACGTTTAACACCAGATTTTCTGGATGCTTCCAACATGTTTAGAAATCCTGTTGCATTAACCTCATGGGTAGCAATTGGATTATCGATGGAACGTGGAACTGAGCCTAAAGCCGCATGATGCAAAACAATATCGATATCTTGACAGGCCTTTAGACACGTCTCGAAATCAGTGATGCTACCTTGCACAAAATTGAAATTGAAAAACGACTGAAACAGGTCAATGTTCGACTGACTACCTGTGGCCAAATTATCCAACACTCGCACTTCTAGCGCCCCATGCAACAACAAATATTCTACTAAATGTGAGCCAATGAAGCCCGCACCTCCAGCCACCAAAATTCTTTTGGTAGAAATATCTTCGGTATGCCAGACTTGATTGTACATGTACTAACTACAAATTCTAATGGCCAACCTAACGCTTCTCGTACTGTTCTTGATAATAAGACTGATACGATCCGGATGTGACGTGATCAAGCCACGATTGATTATTCAAATACCAATCCACCGTTTTCTCCAAACCTTCTTCAAATTGTAAAGATGGCACCCAACCGAGTTCATCCTTTAATTTGGAAGCATCAATGGCGTAGCGCAAATCATGGCCGGCTCGGTCTTTCACAAAAGTGATCAACTGCGCTGATGTACCTTCTTCCCTGCCTAATTTTTTATCCATGATCTTACACAACAGATGAATGAGATCAATATTCTTCCACTCATTGTGTCCCCCAATATTGTAGGTTTCACCGTTTGTACCTTTATGCAAAATCACGTCAATGGCGCGTGCATGATCCTCCACCCACAACCAGTCACGCACGTTTTCTCCTTTTCCATAAACAGGAATCGGTTTATTGTTCTTGATATTGTGAATTGCAAGCGGAATTAACTTTTCCGGAAAATGATGCGATCCGTAATTATTAGAACAATTCGAAATCACAACAGGCAAAGCATACGTATCGTGATAGGCACGAACAAAATGATCGGAACTGGCTTTAGATGCCGAGTAAGGTGAATGCGGATCGTACTTTGTTGACTCTTTAAATATCCCTGTCTCGCCCAAAGCACCATAAACCTCATCGGTAGAAACGTGATAAAATCTTCTACCTTCAAATTTACCGGCCCATTGATGTTTGGCTGCGTTCAGAAGATTTACGGTCCCCACAACGTTCGTCATTACAAACGCAATGGGATTGGAAATAGATCGATCCACGTGCGACTCAGCCGCTAAATGAACAACATAAGTAAAATCGTGTTGTGCAAATAAATCCTGAATGAAATCTGCGTTAGTGATATCGCCTTTTACAAAAGTATAATTCGCTGCATCATTAATATCTGTTAAATTCTCCAAGTTACCGGCATACGTTAAAGCATCCAGATTAAACACGTGATAGTTCGGATACTGATTCACAAAACGTCGCACGACATGAGAACCAATAAATCCGGCACCTCCGGTTATTAAAACCTTTTTCATCATTATTGTTGTCGTTGTTGGATGTATTTAATTATAGTTTCAATTTTAATTGTCCCAAACAAATATCGGCGACCACCGTTAACCGTTAATTCCAGCCGCCGTTCCTTACCAATCATAGCATCCACACAATCCACAATATCAGAAAGCTTTATACAACACAATTCTTCTTCACTCCATGCTTTAACGAATTTGCCTAATGGCTTCAATGCGGGATGTACATTACGTTTGAAAATAAAATAGTCAGGTGTTATTTCGATCCGCCCCTCAATACCTTTGTATCCCGATCGATACCATGATGCATAAGGAACTCTAATCGCAACAATAGAACCTTCAGACATAATGTTACAAACTCCAGTACGTTAACTTCTTCACTTTGCCTTTATAAATCCCTTTCACATCCGTCAATACACCTTTCGGCGACATGATTGACAGGAAATACTTTTCATCCAGGGCTAAATATTCCTTGTGATTCACAGCCACAAGCACTGCATCATAACCTTTACTCACTTTATTTAGTCCGAAACCGTATTCATGCTTCAACTCTGTCGAATCGGCATGAGGATCCGTAATATCCACTTTAACTCCAAAGGACTTTAACTCCTTCACTACATCAGCTACTTTCGAGTTTCGGATATCACTTACATCTTCTTTAAACGTTGCTCCCATTACCAACACTTTACTCTTGCTGATATTTTTACCGGATGCAATTATCTTCTTTACAGTATTTTTTGCAACGTAAAAGCCCATCGAATCATTTACGTATCTGCCGGAATTGATCACACGTGCGTGGTAACCCAGAGCCTCGGCTTTGTGCGTTAAGTAATACGGATCAACACCGATACAATGACCGCCAACAAGACCTGGAGAAAACTTCAGAAAGTTCCATTTAGTTCCCGCAGCAGCAAGCACTTCATAAGTATTGATGCCCATCTTATTAAAGATGATTGACAACTCATTCAT
Source organism: Bacteroidia bacterium (assembly GCA_044344795.1). Lineage (GTDB taxonomy): Bacteria > Bacteroidota > Bacteroidia > Palsa-965 > Palsa-965. The sequence continues at coordinate 159,959 of JBIJCF010000001.1, forward strand.
TAAAGCAATATTCACATCACGTTGAGTATTCTCAATAATTTTCGCAGCCTCAGCAACTTTAATAGATGATGCGCGATGTGTTCCCGGTTCAACTATAATTTCGTAGGTCTTCGCAATCTCTTCCAAACTTTCGGCATCACAACCGGAAACTACTTTCAAGATTTTTGTAATCGTATGTTCTTTATCTCCTGGATTAATTCGTTCCGGAGAATAGCCCACTTTAAAATCTTTCTTAAACTTCAGTTTAGATTGTGCCTCTAATACAGGTATGCAATCTTCTTCTGTACAACCCGGATAAACAGTGGATTCAAACACCACATAATCACCCTTCTTCAAAACTTTTCCTACTGTACTTGAAGCGGCAATTAACGGTGTAAGGTCAGGCTGATTGTGCTCATCAATAGGAGTTGGCACTGCTACTATAAAGAAACGGGCAGCCTTTAATTCATCAAGTGAGGAGGTAAAATGTATATCGCAACCCTTAAACTCAGCTTTATCCAATTCGTTACTAGGATCAATTCCTTTGCACATCATTGCAACGCGCTTTTCATTGATATCAAATCCAATCACTTTCACCTTGCGCGCGAATGCAAGCGCAATAGGCAAACCAACGTAACCTAATCCAATTACGGCAATGGGGGCTTTTTTTGCCAGAATATCTTTATAAATGCTCATCCTTTATGATTTACGATTCGGTTTTCTGAATGAATAAATTCGTTCGATAATATCAACCACCTTCATGCCTTCCAACGCGTTGGTTGTAATGGTTGTCTTTCCGGTCAACGTATCAATTACGTTTTGAATGAGTTGATTGTGATTGTTTGCGGATCCTTTATAAGCACCATAATCATTGGCAGGAGCTGTAGCTTCTAGTTCAGGCATCGTGTAATCATTGATATGACAATATTCCACCTGATCCATATATTGCCCGCCTACTTTCACACTTCCCTTACTACCCACTACCGTAATACTGCTTTCCAGATTTTTATCCCATACGGCTGTTGAATAATTAATACTTCCCATACCTCCGCCTACAAAACGGAAATTCACGAAACCGGAATCTTCAAATTCGGTCAATTGTTCGTGATTAAAATCCGCGAACTTGGCTTGTATATCCGTGATATCACCGAACAACCAATACAACAAATCAATCCAATGTGAGAACTGAGTAAACAAGGTTCCTCCGTCAAGTTCCTGAGTTCCTTTCCAACTTCCTTTCTTATAGTAACGTTGATCACGATTCCAATAGCAGTTCAACTGCACCATGTATAAGTCACCAATAATCTTTTCTTCTATTACCTTCTTCAACCAAACTGCCGGCGGCGAATACCGATTTTGCATTACACAAAACACTTGCTTGTTATTTTGTAACGCTGCATAAATAATCTCCTCACAATCTTTGCGTTGCAGTGCCATTGGCTTTTCAACCACAGCGTGTTTACCTGCTCGTAATGCCGCTAAAGCGTGTTCGGCATGAAGTCCGTTTGGAGTACATACATTAACGACTTCTACCTCGGGATGTAAAGTCAATAATTCATGCAGTGAACTGTAGTAAGGTTCAGTAACAGCGTCATTGCCGGTTTCTGTTTTACCAAGTACATCGCATACTGCTATTAACTCAGCATTCGGATTGCGACGCACCATCTCTGCATGACGCTTTCCGATATGACCTTGTCCAACAACCGCGAATTTTATTTTTTGTCCTGACATGAGATTTATATTTTATGGACAACTCCATTGCTAAGCTGATAGCGCTCGTTGGATTCCGGACAAACCGCAGATCCGGTTTGATCGAAATTCAAACGATGCCCGTATTCACTCATCCAGCCAACTTGCTTCGCAGGATTACCAATTACCAACGCATAAGCCGGAACATTCTTTGTTACAACAGCTCCTGCGCCTATAAACGCAAAAGGCCCTATATCGTGGCCGCAAACAATTGTCGCATTTGCACCAACAGAAGCTCCCTTGCCTACATTAGTTTTAGCATATTGATCCCGTCGATTAACTGCGCTTCGCGGATTAGTAACGTTTGTAAAAACACAACTCGGCCCAAGAAATACATCGTCATCACAAGTCACGCCGGTATACAACGAAACGTTGTTTTGAATCTTTACATTATTTCCTAGAATTACCTCGGGTGATATCACAACGTTCTGACCGATGTTGCAGCGCTCACCAATTCGGCAGTTAGGCATGATATGAGAAAAGTGCCAGATTTTTGTACCGGCTCCAATCGTACAACCTCCATCAATAACGGCTGTGGGATGCGCAAAAAAATCACTCATGCTTATTTCTTTTCAAATTCCCGATGCTCCTTCTTATACAATTCCTCTGTAGGTAAGCTCTTGAAATACGCGTAGGTGCGCTTCAAGCCTTCGGCGCGATCAACTTTCGGCTCCCAACCTAAAATTTCTCTAGCGAGCGTAATATCCGGTTGACGCTGCTTCGGGTCGTCTTGTGGCAATGGATGATAAACCACCTTCTGATTCGTTCCCGTTAACTTGATGATTTCCTCAGCAAAATCTTTTATTGTGATTTCTTGCGGATTCCCAACGTTTACAGGACCAACATGATTACTCATCAATAAACGATAAATCCCTTCCACCAAATCATCTACGTAGCAGAATGAACGAGTCTGAGAACCATCACCAAATATCGTCAGATTCTCCCCACGCAAAGCTTGCCCGATAAATGCAGGCAACACACGACCGTCATTCAGACGCATTCGAGGCCCGTAAGTATTGAATATTCTAACGATACGCGTCTCAAGCCCATGATACGTATGATAAGCCATAGTTATCGCTTCCATGAAACGCTTTGCTTCATCATAAACACCGCGCGGGCCAATTGGATTTACATTCCCCCAATACTCTTCTGTTTGTGGATGTACCGTTGGATCACCATAAACTTCGGAAGTTGATGCGACTAAAATTCGTGCATTCTTCACACGCGCAAGCCCAAGCAAGTTGTGTGTTCCAAGAGAACTCACTTTCAATGTTTGGATTGGAATTTTTAAATAATCGATCGGACTTGCAGGAGATGCGAAATGAAGTATATAATCCAACTCTCCGGGAACAAAAACAAACTTAGAAACGTCATGATGATAAAACTCGAAATTCTTATTCGAGAATAAATGTTCCAAATTCTTCAAATCTCCGGTAATCAGATTGTCCATTCCAATTACATAGCAACCTTCCGCTATAAAACGATCACACAAATGTGAACCTAAAAAACCTGCTGCACCGGTAACTAAAACACGTTTCTGTCTCATACCGTTTCAGGATTTACGGTTGCACGACCAATGCTCGAATAATGGAATCCATGTTCACTCATTTGATCGAGTGAGTATAAATTTCGACCATCAAAAATGGATTTATTTTTCATCAACGTTTTCATTCTGTCGAAATCAGGCGTGCGGAACAAACTCCATTCCGTACAAATAATCAATGCATCAGCATCTTTCAGAATACTGTATTCATCAATTCCGTATTCAATTTTTCCACCTAACAGCTTCGACACATTATCCATTGCTTCCGGATCGTAAGCTGAAACTGATGCGCCTTGTTGCAACAATTCATCAATGATATACAATGCAGGAGCTTCGCGAATATCATCCGTATCCGGCTTGAAAGCTAAGCCCCAAATTGCAATCTTTTTACCTTTCAAATCACCCTTAAAATATGCGTTAACTTTTGGAATGATAATCGTTTTCTGACGCTCGTTAATTTCCATCACGGCATCAAGAATTTTCATTTCCTGATTAACTTCTGATGCTGACCTTGCCAATGCTTGAACGTCTTTAGGAAAACAACTTCCACCGTAACCAATGCCGGGAAATAAAAATCGCTTGCCGATACGGTCATCAGAACCAATACCGATGCGAACCTTATCCACATCAGCTCCAACTTTCTCACACAAATTTGCAATCTCATTCATGAATGTAATCTTCGTTGCAAGAAATGCGTTGGCAGCATACTTGGTCAACTCGGCAGACTTTTCATCCATGAAGATGATCGGATTTCCCTGACGAACAAAAGGCTTATACAGCTCGTCCATCAACTTTTTCGCACGATCTGAACTTGCACCGATAACAACACGATCCGGTTTCATAAAATCATCTACAGCAAATCCTTCACGTAAAAACTCAGGATTCGAAACAACATCAAATTCAACTTGCGCATTCTTAGCAACTGCTGCGTGTACTTTATCGGCAGTGCCCACAGGTACCGTTGACTTATCAATGATCACCTTGTAATCCTTTATGATCTTACCCAGATTTTCTGCTACGCCCAAAACGTAAGATAAATCTGCAGAACCATCTTCGCCGGGAGGTGTAGGCAAAGCCAAAAAAATCAATTTAGCTCCGGCAACAGCTTCCTCCAGGTTAATAGTGAACTTAAGTCGGCCTTGTTTAATATTTCGCTCAAACAATGCATCAAGATGCGGTTCGTAAATTGGAATGATACCGTTTTTCATCTTTTCAACCTTGGTGGCGTCAATATCTACACAGATTACATGATTACCTGTTTCCGCTAAACAAGTTCCGGTAACTAAACCAACATAGCCGGTTCCAACAACAGCGATATTCATAATGACTATTGATTTACGTATTCTAAAACTGATTGCGTAATAAACTCAAGCGTGTTCTCCTCCAACTCCGAATGCATCGGCAAAGAGATCACTGATGCGCACAATTGCTCTGTAACAGGAAACATGCCTTCCGTGTAACGCGGATCGAGGTATGCCTTTTGCAAATGCAGCGGCACAGGATAGTAAATCATGGACGGTATTCCTTTACTCGCCAAATGATCACGCAATCCCTGACGATCAACACCGTTAAGTTGAAGCGTATATTGATGAAACACATGATCGGAATGCTTAACACGTTGAGGGGTTCTCAACTTGGAACTGCCTGCAAATGCTTTGTCATAATATGAAGCGGCGCTATTTCGTGCAGCTGCGTATCCATCTAGATGTCTCAACTTGATTCTTAATACTGCAGCCTGCATGCTATCTAAGCGAGAATTCACACCGATACTATCATGATAATATTGAACACTCTGTCCATGATTAGCAATCATCTGCATTTTTGCAGCCAGATCATCGCTATTCGTGTACATCGCTCCTCCATCTCCATAACAACCTAAATTCTTAGACGGAAAAAATGATGTGCATCCGATATCTCCCATAGTTCCTGCTTTTGCAACCGTTCCATTACTAAACGTGTAGTTGGATCCGATTGCTTGCGCGGTATCCTCAATCACAAACAAACCGTGCTTCTTCGCAACTGCAAGAATACGTTCCATATCGGCACATTGGCCAAACAAGTGAACAGGGACAATTGCCTTTGTCTTAGGACCAATTGCTTTCTGCAACTCTTCGACATTAATGTCGAATGTTTCCGGATAAACATCCACCAATACCGGAGTCAAACCTAATAAAGCAATAACTTCTGCTGTTGCCACGTACGTAAAATCTGCTGTAATAACTTCATCCCCCGGCTTCAGTCCTAAAGCCATCATTGCAATTTGCAAGGCATCAGTTCCATTTGCACATGGAATTACATGTTTCACACCAAGATAAGCTTCCAACTCTGATTTGAAAGCTTTCACTTCAGGTCCGTTGATGTATGCCGCGGATCGAATAACGCCAAGAACGGCAGCATCAATTTCAGCCTGAATTTTCTCGTATTGGGTTACGAGATCAACCATTTGAATTTTTTTCTCTACAACAGCCATTTCAATTACTGTTAAAAACAGGCGAAGATACGGAAATTAAACCCGTTGAAGGCTAAGAATTCCGCCACAAAAGACCTTTTTAATTAACTTTGACCTATGCTGAAATGGCTTACTGTGCTTGTTGTGTTTCTGTTGTCATTCCACATTGCGAATGGACAAAGTGCTACCCGTCGTGATTCCGTTACCCAATGCTTCATGTTTGCGGGTGATTATGCCTTATATATTCCCGGCGGCGACCTCGCTGATCGCATGGGCCTGCATTCAGGAGCCGGATTGTCCATTCATTATAAATCCCGCAATGCCTGGCTATTTAGCGCAAACTGGAAATATTTGTTCGGGGATCAACTTCGTGAACGAGGTGTACTCGACAGCATTTCAACTTCGAACGGATTTGTAATCGACAAAGAAGGGAAAATGGCTGATATCAGAATGTTCCCGCGCGGATTTAACTTGTATTTCAGTGTCGGCAAAATCTTCACCACAATCTTGAGTCCTAATCCAAACTCTGGACCATTTGTCAGTGCAGGTGCCGGGTACATGCAACACAAAATTCGTATTTACGATAATGGCGGACGAACACCGCAATTACAAGGCGATTACTTGAAAGGATATGACCGTTTAACTTCCGGTTTAATGGTCAACCAATTTGTGGGATATTGGTTCATGAGTAAATCCAGGTTCACAAATTTCTACGCGGGGTTCGAATTCAATCAGGCATTCACCAATAGCCGTCGTTCTTGGAACTATGATCTAATGAAAGCCGACACATCAAATCGTGTCGAGCTTCAGTATGGATTTCGTGTAGGTTGGAATATTTTGCTGAATCGGTCCGGGAACCAACAGTACTACATGTACTAATATGCTCTTGCTCTACAACTTTGCGATACATACTTACGGATTAATTATTCGTATTGCTGCATTATTCAACTCTAAAGCTGCATTGTGGATCAAAGGAAGACAAGGTTGGGAGACGCGTGTGTCTGATTTCAGAAAAACAAATTCAGGCAAGCTGGCTTGGATACATTGTGCATCATTGGGCGAATTCGAGCAAGGACGCCCTGTAATTGAATATATACGACAAAGGTATCCGGACATTAAAATTCTTCTGACATTTTTTTCGCCATCAGGTTACGAAGCCAGAAAAAAATACGAAGGAGCAGATGGCGTTTTTTATTTACCGCTGGACACTCCCGGAAATGCTCGTAAATGGCTGAAAATAGTACAACCTTCAATTGCCGTTTTTGTTAAATACGAATTTTGGCTAAATCATCTTAAATCACTTCGAAGGAGCGATATTCCGCACATTCTAATTGCCGCAAACTTTAGGAAAAACCAAGTTTTCTTCAAATCGTATGGGGCAATCTTTAGACAAGGGCTTCGCGGTTATCATAACATCTTCACACAAAATCAGAAATCTACAACATTACTGAAACAAATTGACATCGATTCGCAAATTGCAGGAGACACCCGATTTGATCGCGTACTGAAGATACTCGACGAGCAACATCCACTTCCAATTATTGAAAAATTCTTAGGATCAAATTCTTGCATTGTAGCGGGAAGCACATGGCATCAGGACGAAATCGTAGTTTTCCCAGCCTTACGTAACACACGTCCGGGAAGCATGAAGCTAATTATTGCTCCACATGATATCAACAGTGATCGAATCCGCTCGGTAGAACAAAATCTAGTTAATGCGGGATGGAATATTGATGAAATAGGTAAAATTTCTCAGAATCAATCTATTGATATATCAACTAAAAATGTATTGATCGTTGACAATATTGGAATGCTAAACAAATTGTATCGCTATGCCGAAATTTGTTTCATTGGTGGCGGTTTTGCGAAAAATTTACACAACACATTAGAGGCAGCCGTTTATTATAAACCGTTAATTTTCGGTCCTAAATATGAAAAATTTGAAGAGGCTAAAGAACTTTTGAATGTTGGCGGAGCGATGACCGTTTCCAACCAACAACAAATAGAAATAGTACTTCGTAAACTACTAACAGATCAGAATTTAAGAGCTAAAACAGGATCTCTTGCCGGACAATATGTAGCCGCAAATAAAGGTGCTGTCGATAAAATCGTAAGTGCAATTGACCGATTGCTTAGTCGTTAAAAATCCAGGATAATCCTAATTTAAGCGCGAGATCATTTCCCGGATAATGTGGGATCATATAATACGTTCTGCCCATTAATCCGGCGTTTACATGTTCCGCTCTTATGTATGCTCTCACCGACTTTATTTGAATCGCAACGAACGGATCAAAGTACATGTAACTCTTCAGCTTTATCGCATCTTGCACATAGAATACACTTAAATTGGTATGATAGCCATCCGCATAATAACTACCAATATAAGTCAAGTCGCATCCCACTTGAAAAGTTATCGCAGCTTTAAACAATTGCCATTCCCCAATAAACGTTTGTCGTGCAATTACGGGTGGCAAGCGAATTGGATCTACCGCTGACACTAAATTGTATCTCAACGACCCGTACCATTTGAAATGAGCTAATTGAAACTGCTGTCTTAATGAAAGAGTTAACACATTAAAAGTTCCGTTTTGTTGCTGCGGAAGCAAAGTACTATCGTAGAAAATGTAATTAGAATACGAATTGTATTCAGCACCCAACCCGATGCGCACATTGTCATTAAAACGAAATCTGGTCTGAAGTTCAAATTGTGTATGAAACTCATCTGACAAATCATTCACCCATTTGAAATGATTCCCGGAATAAACTAATGCCGTTTGCTCCGGCCGATATCTTCCGGAAAGCGCGCTCACAAATAAAGCGACCCTATTCGACTCTAAAAAACCAACTCGAGCCGACACTTGATAATTATTTTCATTAAGACCGCTGAAATAGTACCGACATTTAACATGATACGATGTCAACCAAGATGATGTATCACGACCGAAGATTTCCAATTTACCGGGAATATTAAAGCCCGTGATCTTAATCGTATCGTTATGGTAGTCAATAGCCTCATGGCCTGCAGCGATTCGCATAAAAAATACTTTAGTCAAACTTCTAAAGTTGCGTTGAAGAAATACATCGTTGGAAATAATATTCAGTCGCGTCGAATCCCTTGTCTCTAATGAGTCGCTGTAAATTGTCTCAAAATATCCATCAACGGGAAAGAAGTCATTGTATACTCTTTTCGTCCCTCGCACAGTAACCTGATGACCTAACGAAATTTTTGGAACAATTACTTTTCGTGGATCTGTGGTATCTGCGATCGGGAACTTATCTGGTCCTAAAGACCAATAATTAGTGAGTTGCAATTTGCCTGATATCAACCTTCCCTGAGCATTAGCCAGGTTTACCCCAACAAGCTTCCTGTCCAACTGTGTTGCAAACTCAAATAATGAGTCATTTACTATCCCTCCATTTTCCTGCCACGTACTTGTAGTCCAATCGCCATGTAGATGCATTGCATACCTACGATGTTTACCTCTAAACCAGCTATTTAAAAACAACGATGTTGTATTGGTTTGTTGATTTCTATAAAAACCTTCTGAACGAATTCGCCTGAAACCGAAGGCCGTACCTAAATTATTGCCAAAATTTCTCGCATGCAGTACATCTACAAACTGCTCTTTTCGCATACCGGCTCCGTATTGTACAACAGTTATTGGTTTTAGTGAATAATAAAATGGAGGACAGTGTGCCCCAAAATGGAAATTACCATTGAACGAGCGACGATCTCTAAATCCAGATTCAAATGAATAACAAACATCAAGCGATTTGCGAGGTCCGCCAAGATTTCCTGTAGAAATATCACGCGGATGAATTACATGAAAGGAATCAAGAGAATAATTAATGATTCGGGTAAGGTGTTTGTCCGAAGGGGAAAATTCGAATTCAGAGAAAGTGCGTACACAGTTTGAATCCGATTCAATCCGGCTGGTTTGTGCAGATAGCTGCGACAGCGGGAATAAGCCGGCAAAAAGCAGAAATACAATAATTCTGACGTGGCTCATGTGATAAAGGTATCACAGTAAATAGGGTAAAAAAATGAAACCCCGACAAAAGTCGAGGTTTCATTTAAAATTGGCGGCGACATACTCTCCCACCTTGTAGGGCAGTACCATCTGCGCTGACGGGCTTAACTTCTCTGTTCGATATGGGAAGAGGTGATCCCCGTCGCTATAGCCACCATAAAGCATTAAATACTTTAAAAAACATATTGGAATAAAAACACAACAGAAGGACTCATCAAAGAAAATCGATCGAGCAATTAGTACCACTCAGCTTTGACATTACTGCCTTTACACCTGTGGCCTATCAACGTAGTCGTCTTCTACGGCTCTTAAGGGAGATCTCATCTTGAGGCGAGCTTCGCACTTATATGCCTTCAGCGCTTATCTCATCCGAACATAGCTACCCTGCACTGCACCTAGGCGGCACAACAGGTACACTAGAGGTTCGTCCGACTCGGTCCTCTCGTACTAGAGTCAGCACCCCTCAAATCTCCAACGCCCACAACAGATAGGGACCGAACTGTCTCACGACGTTCTGAACCCAGCTCGCGTGCCACTTTAATCGGCGAACAGCCGAACCCTTGGGACCTTCTCCAGCCCCAGGATGTGACGAGCCGACATCGAGGTGCCAAACCACTCCGTCGATGTGAGCTCTTGGGAGTGATCAGCCTGTTATCCCCGGCGTACCTTTTATCCTATGAGCGATGGCCCTTCCATGCGGAACCACCGGATCACTTTATCCTACTTTCGTACCTGCTCGACTTGTCGGTCTCACAGTCAAGCACCCTTATGCTAATGCACTCTACGCACGGTTACCAAGCGTGCTGAGGGTACCTTTGAAAGCCTCCGATACATTTTTGGAGGCGACCACCCCAGTCAAACTACCCACCATGCAATGTCCTCGTCTTGGACGAGTTAGAACTCAAGTAAACAAAGGGTGGTATTTCAAGGTTGACTCCATGACCCCTAGCGAGGCCACTTCAAAGTCTCCCACCTATCCTACACATTATTTACCCAAGTTCAATGCAAAGCTATAGTAAAGGTGCACGGGGTCTTTCCGTCCCGTTGCGGGTAAACGGTATCTTCACCGTTACTCCAATTTCGCAGGGCTCGTGGCTGAGACAGTGGAGCGATCGTTACACCATTCGTGCAGGTCGGAACTTACCCGACAAGGAATTTCGCTACCTTAGGACCGTTATAGTTACGGCCGCCGTTTACTGGGGCTTCGATTCAAAGCTTCGTCTTGCGACTAACCTCTCCTCTTAACCTTCCAGCACCGGGCAGGTGTCAGGCCTTATACTTCATCTTTCGATTTTGCAAAGCCATGTGTTTTTGATAAACAGTCGCCGCTCCCATTTCTCTGCGGCCCACCGAAGTGGGCACCCCTTTTCCCGAAGTTACGGGGTTAATTTGCCTAGTTCCTTAGCCACGGCTCACCCTAGCGCCTTAGTATACTCTACTTGTCTACCTGTGTCGGTTTGCGGTACGGGCAGCTTATAGCTGAAGCATAGAGGTTTTTCTTGGAAGTCTGCTTAGGTTCACTATCACCTTGTCCGAAGACTCAGTGTACTATCGATTTTCGACAGGTCATGCGGATTTACCTACACATCCTATATCTACGATCTTTAACGTACTTCCGTCAGTACGCGGAACTTTCACTCCTTCGTCACCCCATAGCACTATAAGCCGGTATCGGAATATTAACCGATTGGCCATCATCTACGCCGTTCGGCTTCGACTTAGGTCCCGACTAACCCTGATCCGATTAACGTTGATCAGGAAACCTTAGACTATCGGCGGGCAGGTTTCTCACCTGCCTTATCGCTACTTATGCCTACATTTGCTTTTCTAACCGCTCCAACAAAGCTCACGCTTCATCTTCAGCGCTGTTAGAATGCTCCCCTACCGATCTTTCGATCCCATAGCTTCGGCACTATGCTTAATGCCCGATTATTATCCACGCCCAGTCGCTCGACCAGTGAGCTGTTACGCACTCTTTAAATGAATGGCTGCTTCCAAGCAAACATCCTGGCTGTCATTGCAACCGGACCACGTTTTAACAACTTAGCATAGATTTAGGGGCCTTAGCTGATGGTCTGGGTTCTTTCCCTCTCGCCCATGGACCTTAGCACCCATGGGCTCACTCCCGAGTATATATTGCAGCATTCGGAGTTCATCAGGGTTTGGTAGGCGGTGAAGCCCCCTAGCCCAATTGGTAGCTCTACCTCTGCAATACTCAACCTCGAGGCTGTTCCTAAAAACATTTCGGGGAGTACGAGCTATTTCCCAGTTTGATTAGCCTTTCACCCCTACCCACAGCTCATCCGAAAACTTTTCAACGTTTACCAGTTCGGTCCTCCAGGACGTGTTACCGTCCCTTCAACCTGGCCATGGGTAGATCACAAGGTTTCGCGTCTACCCCCACTGACTGATCGCCCTATTAAGACTTGCTTTCGCTTCGGCTTCGGACCTTAGATCCTTAACCTTGCCAGTGAGGAGTAACTCGTAGGCTCATTATGCAAAAGGCACGCCGTCATTCGCACATGGCGAACTCCGACCGCTTGTAAGCATACGGTTTCAGGTTCTATTTCACTCCGTTGTTCACGGTTCTTTTCACCTTTCCTTCACAGTACTTGTTCACTATCGGTCTCTCAGGAGTATTTAGCCTTACCAGATGGTGCTGGCAGATTCCCGCAAGGCGTCTCCGACCCCGCGGTACTCAGGATACTACTAGCATGCATAATAATACGTGTACGGGACTATCACCCTATATTGTTCAATTTTCCAAAAGAATTCCACTTCGATTATACATACACATTGTAGTCCTACAACCCCAACTTTGCCGAAACAAAATTGGTTTAGGCTGTTCCCTTTTCGCTCGCCACTACTTAGGGAATCACTATTTGTTTTCTTTTCCACCGGGTACTTAGATGTTTCAGTTCTCCGGGTTGGCGCTTTCGCTTCCGATCTTCAATCGGAAAGGTTTCCCCATTCGGAAATCTGCGGATCACGGGTTATTTCCACCTCACCGCAGCTTATCGCAGGTAATCACGTCCTTCATCGCCTCTGAGAGCCAAGGCATCCTCCGTATGCCCTTGCTTACTTTCTTTGTATTCTACTTCTGTTATGTTTTTAATTCCAATATGTCAAAGAACTTTTTCCATGTCTCAACAGACTGAGGAAGCGTGGAGAATATCGGAGTCGAACCGATGACCCCCTGCGTGCAAGGCAGGTGCTCTGGCCAGCTGAGCTAATTCCCCAAAACGACGCTATCGTAGTAGTCCCGAGCAGATTTGAACTGCTGACCTCTACATTATCAGTGTAGCGCTCTAACCAACTGAGCTACGGGACTGTTGATTACCGCTGCCCTAGATTATTACGCACTACTGTGCTCGTCTGGGTGCCTCGCGTTGAGTGAAAAAGAATGGAAAAGGAAGTAAGCAAAGAAACCAATTACTATTGCTAGTAATGCACAAGATTTCTCTAGAAAGGAGGTATTCCAGCCGCACCTTCCGGTACGGCTACCTTGTTACGACTTAACCCCAGTCATCGATTTTACCCTAGGCGACTCCTTGCAGATATCGACTTCAGGTACCCTCGACTCCCATGGTTTGACGGGCGGTGTGTACAAGGCCCGGGAACGTATTCACCGCGTCATTGCTGATACGCGATTACTAGCGATTCCAGCTTCATGAAGTCGAGTTGCAGACTTCAATCCGAACTGAGAACGAGTTTAGAGATTAGCATCATATCGCTATGTAGCTGCCCTTTGTCTCGTCCATTGTAGCACGTGTGTAGCCCAGGACGTAAGGGCCGTGATGACTTGACGTCATCCCCACCTTCCTCACCGCTTGCGCGGGCAGTTCTGCTAGAGTCCCCATCATTACATGCTGGCAACTAACAGTAGGGGTTGCGCTCGTTGCGGGACTTAACCCAACACCTCACGGCACGAGCTGACGACAGCCATGCAGCACCTAGTTTCGCGCTCCGAAGAGAAGACACCTTTCGGCATCCGTCGCTAACTTTCAAGCCCTGGTAAGGTTCCTCGCGTATCATCGAATTAAACCACATGCTCCACCGCTTGTGCGGGCCCCCGTCAATTCCTTTGAGTTTCAATCTTGCGATCGTACTCCCCAGGTGGATCACTTAACGCTTTCGCT
>JBIJCF010000055.1:0-10626 GCA_044344795.1 Bacteroidia bacterium
TAAAAAGGAAGACCCTATTGATTCCGAGACAACGACAGCAACTGACAATAGTTTGTGTGAAGGCGAATTTATGCGCATTCTGCCTACGGTAAACAAGATTGCTATTGATGAACCGGGCGTTCAACGTATTATTCCTGGTTCAGCTACTGCAAGTACTTGTCCGGTTATTCTTATTGATACTCCAAACCAGTTTCCGTTAACGATGACTTTGGATTACGGCGCAGGCTGTACCGATTCCATCGACGGTAAAGTGCGAAAGGGTAAAGTCCATGTAAATATGTCTGCACCTTGGGATACTGTAGGTTGTGTTATGACTGTAACATTGGATAGTTTTTATGTTGGTGCCATCCATTTTATGGGATCAATTACGTATACCCGCACAACACAGAATCGCTATACGATGGAAATTAACAACGGTCATTGCCACCGCGCAGGTGCAACACCGTGGGACATTTTCTGGAACGCAACCCGTACTATTGATTGGGTAAGTGGATCTACCAATTCTCAGGATAATCAAGTTGTGCAGATTAGCGGATCAAACAGCGGTATTGATAGAAACGGATTGCGTTGGACATCAACTATCACGTCTCCTCTAGTTCGAGAACTCAATTGTAACTGGATCAATAAAGGAACAATAGTGATTACTCCTGAAGGTAAGCCTGAACGAAAAGTTGACTTCGGTGACGGTACCTGCGATAACAAAGGAACAATCACTATTGAAGGCAATTCTTTCGAATTTACGATGAACTAAAACTATAATGGAAGTAGCTTCGGTTACTTCCATTCTTTGATAAACCGGAAAGTTATTTTTCTAAGAATCTGCCTAACCTTTTTATTTTACAAAAATCCGAATATATTTGCTAACCCTTTAGGGCATTCCTACAGCCTATGATGGTCGATATTTATGACTTTTATGATAAAATGGAGCGTAATAACATTATGCTCTCGTTTAAGGGCGAAATCACCTCTGAGCTGCTGACTTCTATCCTGCAAATCATGGAAAGCAAGCTGGACACGATGCAGGAAGAGCCCAAAACCAAGAAGAAGGTGTACAATGTTCTGGTAGAAATTCTTCAGAATTTGTACCATCACATGGATGAAATTCCTCGTGGTATTACCGGCACAGGATCTGAAGCAGATAATATCCGCTCTGCAATTTTCATGGTCGGTAAAATTGAGAACCAGTACAATATTATTACCGGAAATTATATCCACACCCAAAACGTTGCCGGTTTGCAAAAGCGTTTGGATGAAATTAATTTGTTGTCTAAAGAAGAACTGAAAGAATATTATAAGGCTGTTTTAAATAACGGAGAAATGTCTGAAAAAGGCGGTGGCGGTCTAGGAATGATAGACATTGCGCGTAAAACAGGTCAAAAATTGAATTATCATTTTATGAAGATTGACGACGTATACTCGTTCTTCAGTTTGAATATCAAAATTGCTCAGTAACACACAATATATAAGCAGATGGAAAAGATGTTAATTGAGGGAACTCCCAAAACACCAACAATCAGCTTTGATACCGGTAGCGGAATCTTAGAGATTAAAGGTCGTTCTATTCCCGAAAACTCTATTGAGTTTTACAAGCCTTTGGTAGAGCAATTAGAAAAGTATGCCGGAAAACCTCAAGGTTCAACTACTGTTAATATTCAGTTGGAGTATTTCAACACCAGTTCTTCCAAGTGTATTTTAGATGTTTTCAAGAAATTGGAAAACATTCACAAAGGTGGTTCGCAGATCGTTATCAACTGGTATTATGAGCAGGATGATGAAGATATGTTAGAAGCCGGAGAAGATTATCAGGCAATCATTAACATACCATTTAAAATGATTGAAGTTGCAGAATAATGCAAACTCGAAATAAAAATAAAGGTTGATCAAATGGTCAACCTTTATTTTTTGTTCCAATTGCCTCGTCCACTCGAATTATCTTATAGCCCCGATTCTTTTTCATCCAGGCACGTACCAAATCGTCGGCATCTGGATACCAAACTGCAGGCTTGATGTAAAAACTTAATTCCGATGCCTCATTAACAGGCTCATAGCGCGACAAAAATCCATAACCGGCATAGCGACCATTACGAATAAAGACCAACGATTGCTCATCTTCTTCCCTGCCCTTTCCCGCTATAAAATAATTCTGTTCTTTAATTGCATATTCTTCCAGAACACGTCGCGCTCGCAGATTGTAATCTTCAACTCTTTCCTGTCCGCAACACAAACCGTAGCATTTTTTAATTTGATGGTTAAAGCACGGTCCCCCATCATCATTTATACCACAATAATTCCAGCATAAGGACAGCTCCTCAATCCACGAATCCAGCATCTCGCGCGCACTTGCATAACCGGTGAACAATTTTAATGCTCGTCCGCCTTCTTCGGTGCGTTCAATTTTCAATTTAATCGGTTCTTCGCCGCCACCGGAATACACGATAGCAAATGGAAATTCATCTCGCTTGCGAGCTCTGTTAAATCTTGGTTTCAATCGCTTAATTTCTTCCGATTCCAATAAGAGCGCAATAAGTTCCGTGCCTGTTTTGACATAATCTGCATCCATTACCTCAGCCTTCATCTTCCGACTCTTGTGCTCAACAGAAGCAAAATGCTGCATGACACGAGAACGCATGTTGTTACTTTTACCTACGTAAATCACATCACCCGATTTATCATAGAAATAATATACACCCGCTTCTTCCGGCATTTTGTCCACAATAAACTTTTTGATCTTGTCTACTCTGGTGCTCTGAATCTCCTTGATATCGGCCTTCTTGTAAACAGCGCTAGATGCTTTTAACTGAATTAATAAATTGAATAACTCCGCAGTTGCGCGTGCATCACCTGCTGCACGATGTCGTTCGTGAATAACGATTCCCAATTCCTGACACAAATTGCCGAGACTGTAAGAACGTTTACCCGGAATAAGTTTCCGACTTAAACGCACCGTACACAATTGCTCACGTTTGTATTTGTAACCTAGTGAAGCGAACTCACGCGTTACAAAACCATAATCGAATTGAACATTGTGGGCTACAAACACGCAACCTTCCGTCATTTCGATGATACGTCGTGCGATTTCGAAAAACTTAGGTGCCGTGCTTACCATTTCATTCGTTATGCCGGTAAGCCGTGTAATCATTTCCGGAATCGGGCGTTCGGGATTTACGAGTGAAGAAAACTCATCAACAACCGTTAAACCATCATGAATAATAACACAGATATCCGTGATACGATCATATTCCGAACGTCCTCCGGTGGTTTCAACGTCAATGATGGCAAACATAACACACTAAGTTACGATGCACATCAGCAAATGCTTGCCATGACTTTGCGATTATTGCTTTTTTCTGGAGAAAATACTTTCGAACAAGTTACCCAATCCATCAATAATGCGGCGGAACACATCGAAATACAGCGTAATCGCCAACACCAATGACATCGACCAAATTACAGTAAGGTTGTACCAGAATGTTTCAACATATGTTCCGAATAATTTCTTACGCGGTGCAAAGAAATGCGAATTACCTAAATTGGATTCGTACGATTCCATATAAACCGGATCGATACGCTGAATGAGCATATTTTCTTGTTCGATGATTCGATTGAATTCATTGCTATTCTTCACCAGTGAACTCAAATTCTCATTCATGTAATCATTCTTCAATGCAATGAAGGTTTGCTTAGCGGCATCAGTTGAGTTTTTCTTTCTGATGATCGCATCTTTAGCTTCGCTGTTGCTATTAAAGATCTTGATGTATATCGAGTTCACCAGATTCAGATACTCTCGCATATCTGTGGCATTCTGAATGGTAAACTGTTTGCCGTTAACCGCGTTAATTTTCGCACTTATATCATCCAGCTGTTTCATTAAGCGGGTTGAAATGGAACGAATCTTTTTACGCTTAGGTGATGACAACTCCTTAATGCGATCCAAATCTCTTTTTACTTCGCTTTGCACCAAGGTCACATCCGACATGTGCTCATCACCGAACGCTTTGTCTTTAATATTCGTTTCGCAACGATCAATTTTTCCTCGCAAATGCGGTATCCAGTAATTCTTTTTATAATCCGCGATACTCATCATTTCCTCGTAACGATAAAACTGTTTCTCGTATTCGTTATTCATGAACTGGTTGACCGCCAAGGCTTCAAATGCCCAACGAGAAGCCATCAATTCACCCGCAACCGGAACCGTTTTTTGCGATGTGATGGTTGGATTTAATTTTTCGAATTTCACGATCACTCCACTCAACAATAACTGCGGGATAATGAGGAACGGAATCAAGATATAGATTGTTACTGCAGAGTTGAACGCAGAAGAAATATTCAAGCCCAACATATTCGCAAAACACGAAGTGGTGAACAACACCAACCAATAATCGCCCCACATACCTTGTACTTCCAAAACCGAATTACCGACCAACACAAACATGATGGTTTGAATAGCCGACAATACAAACATGATCATCACTTTGGAGAGCAAGTAGCTGGAACGACTCAAATTCAAAAACGATTCACGTTTCAAAATCTTCCGATCGCGAATAATTTCTTCCGCACTTACCGTTAATCCAATGAATAGCGCGACAACGACAGCCATAAACAAGTATGCCGGAATATTTTCATTTTCACGGAAAATATAACCCACCTTATTCGATACATCCGTGTTGTAGAATTTCACGAGGAATGCCAGAATAAATGCCAGCAATGGGGCTTCCAGCATGTTAATCATCATGTATTGTGTATTCGTCAACTTCGAGCGCACGTCGCGTGTAATGAACACGAACATCTGCTTAACGCGATTCGGAATATTGAATGAACTTTCAGGATTGTCCGACGACACAGGAAGTTGATCCAACTTAGCAGCAATATGCTCTTTAAAAAACGCATTCCATTCCGCCGGTGAAACCTTTCTGCTGCGAGTAGGATTTCCGTATTCATCAACAACTTTAGATTCAATGATATTGAAAATCTGTTCAGGATTAACGTTACCGCAAGCAGGACATTCGCTCTCATCACTGTTGACGTGATTCACCATCTTTTTGAAATAGATGACCGCATCCACAGGATTACCAAAATAAATCGGATAACCGCCGTTATCAAGAATCAACAATCGATCGAACATCTTGAAAATGTCGGATGATGGTTGGTGAATGACTACATAAACCAACTTGCCTTTCAACGCCAATTCCTTCAGCAAGTCCATGATGTTTTCCGAATCGCGAGAAGACAAACCTGAAGTTGGTTCATCCACAAACAATACAGAAGGCTCACGAATTAACTCCAAAGCAATATTCAATCGCTTACGTTGTCCACCGGAAATTTTCTTATCCAACGGACTTCCAACTTTCAAATTGCGCGCTTCATATAAACCTAAATCGGCCAGGAGTTCATCAACGATTTTGGAAATTTCCTCATCGCTCATATTACCAAAGCACAACTTCGCATTGTAGAACAAGTTTTGGAAAACTGTGAGTTCTTCAATGAGCAAATCATCTTGCGATACGTGCCCGATAACGCCTTCAATCTTATCTTTCTGACGATGAATATTAATACCGTTAATTAATACTTCACCTTTTGTTGGTGTTTCATTACCGTTCAGAACATTCAATAATGTCGACTTACCGGCGCCGGAACCACCCATGATTCCTATCAACTTACCGGACTCGGACGCAAAGTTGACACCACGCAAACCCAGCTTTCCACCTTTAAACTGAAACTCAATATTGTTAGCGTGGAATGTAATTTTAGTTTTCGAGATGCGACTTAAGAACGCACTAATGATATCCGAATAATAAATCGGCTGAACTTTAGAACTACGCAACGACGAACCCGGAGTTAAGATGTAAACCTTTCCCTTGATCATCGCCTGTCCATTCAGGTTTAATTCTGCACCTCCTGTATAACGACAAGCATACATACCCACACTTGGAATGGCCACTACAATTACAGAACCGGAACCAATCGTATCAGAGTAGATATGATGCTTATGTTTGAATTGGTGCTCTTGTTTTCCGTTTATAATCAACAAATCGCTGTGATCTGGCAATTCATTCGTTTCCTTCTCAACAAAATTGCGAAGTGTGGTAAACTCAGCACTGTCAATATTAAAAGACTCACTTACTGTTTGCACGAATTCCAGTTCCTGTTCGGAAATTTCATTGCTGGTATGTATGAATTCGATTATGCGAATTAGTACTAATACTTTTTGCTTTTGCGTAAGTTCTTCGTTGATCTGAGAACAGATACGTAATACCTTAACAGAGTTTAATGAAGTGCGTTTTGCCGTGCCGTCCTTTCTCTTGGATACCTGGTGGTGTGCTTCGAAAAATTCATCGAACACACCCAAATACTGATCCACCAGATCCTGTGGTAACTGCTGCTTAAGGAATGACTCTACAATGCCCCTGCTCGCTGATGTCAATCCATCAACTTTAGCAATAATGGCAAACAACTGCATCAGGGCTTTTAATATCCTTTCGCTCATAAATGGTCGGGCTTGGGTTTAGCGGTCGAAAATATAAAAAAGATCCTTGTAACCTGCTAATATATTGGGGAAATACGATTCGTATGGAGCAAAAAAGCCGCTGATGAAAGCGGCTTTTATATTAATCAAATTTTGGATGATTACTGTTTGAACCCAATCAGCAGTACGGCGCATCCGGAATCCTTACCTGAAGCAGGGTTTAAAGTAGCTTCAATTACCACCTCAACGGTAGTATTAACCTTGAAGTCCCAGTATGCGGCATTATTATGCTGTGAATTTGAGAAAATCAACTCACGTTGACCGGAGTTCGGATCATACGAGTACACCGAGAAGATAAGATTTCCTTCTGTTAATCCGGTAGCGGCTGAAATGCGGTATGTAGTTCCGGCAAAGAACGTCGCTTGGAATTCTGCATTTTGGTTAGACAAAATTAGTGCGCGATATGTTTGACCATCCGATACAAATGGTGGTACTAAATATTTTGCACTCAACTTAGCCGTAGAATCGCACATTTGTGCATTCGCTTGATGAGCACCTAATGTGAACAGCAGAAATAAAACTGCGATAGAAAATATCTTCTTCATAACGTCAAATTCGTCGGTTAGTTGATGATGTAGTTACGCACTGCGTTAACTTTTTCAGTCAACGAGTTGATTAATTCCGGGGTGATGTTCACATCCGTTTTACCGTTTATGGTAGTGGTTTTCTTCGCATCATCGTGAATTGGCTCTGCAAAAGTGTACTTAATTTGTACCTTTTGGTATTCCACATTAAGTTCTTCCAGCAAACGGATCAATTCGGCATTTTCAGGCTTGTCCAAACCTTTCAATACTTTGATCAAACCGGCAACCGTATTCTTTTGCTCACCTATACGAATAGCCACAGCAGGATCCGGCTTTTGCTTATAGACGTTAAGCGAGAAGTAAATACTTTCTATCCAACCGCCTGTAAGAATTAATGCAGCTAAGTAATCTTGTTCACTTTCGCGAAGGAAGTTGTCACTGCGACGATAAGCTTCACCAACCAGCGTCAGAATAGAATCTTTCTTCCCAATGTTCGCATTGAAACGATCCATCAAACCTTTATCAAATGAGCCGGTAATTTTTAATTGATCGCCCAGCTGAACAACCGTTTTGTAATATTCCATGGCATCACCGGAATTATCATACATGGTGATGTAACCCAAATCGGCACCATATACACCAAGGTTCAAAGCTTGTTTGGAAGCATCGGAATACTTGGAAAGGTTGGCGATTGGATTGAGAATGTCTTTGTTATAAGCAGCTCCGCTTTTCTTTATCAAATCGGCGATTTGCATAGGAGAAGGCACCATAAAACTTTGCCCGCTCACTTTAACACCCGTAACATCAATGGTGTCCTTGTTAAGCGTATCAGCACCGTCTCCAGGGCCCGGATCACCGGAACACGAAGCCATTACAAGTGCAGCAGTAAATACAAATACTGCTTGAACTAAATTGCGCATAGTAAATCGGATTTTGGTCTCTTAGAATTAAGGATGCAAGTAACTAAAAAATAGTGGCTTTTCAAACCTTTAATAGACACATGTTAGGGTTTAGTCTTACATTTTCTCGTTTTTACCGAAGTAAATCAGTTAAAAATGCCTTAACTGCTGCCCACAATGCTTTGTGAATAGTTCGGTGGTTTACTTCCGAAACTCTAAAAGCGGCGTTTGTATATTAGCTCATGATGAAAAAGCAAAACAATCTATCAGCGCTTACAACGGTTATTTCGGTATTCTTCTTTTGGGGGTTTGTAGCAGCTTCCAACGGCGTGCTCATTCCAATTTTGAAGAAGCACTTTACACTAAGCCAATTCGCCTCTCAGCTGGTAGATACAGCATTTTATATTGCATATTTCACGGGCTCGTTGATCTACTTTGTTTGGTCTAAATTAATTAGTGATCCGTTTAATAAATACGGCATGAAAGCGGGGTTGGTACTTGGATTAATCATAAGCGCTTTAGGCGCATTCCTGTTTATACCGGCGGTAATAACCAATCAGTATTTGTTCTTTTTAATTGGCTTATTTGTTATTGCACTCGGATTCTCGATGCTTCAAATTGTTGCCAATCCTTTTGTTATCAATCTTGGAGATCCGGCGAAAGGCTCGTTCCGCCTCAATCTTGCAGGCAGTATTAATTCGATTGGCACTTCTCTTGGTCCGGTTTTAATTGGCATAGCGATGTTCGGAAGTGCAAGTTCATCAGCAGTTTCAGCTAATGTTGACATTCAAGACCTGAAAATGCCCTTTACTATTTTAGGGACAATATTGTTGTTAGTTGCAGCATTTCTTGCCTATTCCAAATTACCATCACCCAAATTTGACGAGCAACGGGAAAGCGGATTGGGCGCACTTCGTTTTCCGCAAGTATGGCTTGGAATGGTAGCGATATTTATTTACGTAGGTGTTGAGGTAACCATTGGAAGCAATCTGGGTGATTTATTGCAGAATAAAGACTTTAAAGGAATTCCTCTGCAGCAAGTCTCTATGTTTGTGTCCTTGTATTGGGGAAGCCTGATGATAGGTCGTTGGACCGGCGCCATTCATGCGTTCGAGCTAAGTAAGTTAACACGCACTATATTAAAAATTGCAGTGCCTTTTGTTGCTTTTAGCGTTGTGTTATTATTTAACAATATTGCCAACGGCAGTGTTGCTGCGCTAGTCACCTATGGATTGTGGATTACTGCTTTCATTGCGGTCAACTTTTTAGCACAGGAAAAACCGGCGCGTACATTGCTCCTGTTTTCTTTAGCAGCAATGATTATGATGTTTGTCGGATTAACGACCACAGGCGATATAGCCATGTACTCCTTTATCAGCGGGGGATTATTCTGCAGTGTGATGTGGCCGTGTATTTTTAATTTGGCTATTGCGGGGCTTGGGAAATATACGAATCAAGGTTCGTCGCTGTTGGTGAGTATGATACTCGGAGGAGCACTTATTCCGCCGCTGCAAGGTTATCTAGCTGATGACAAAATTCTAGGAATACATCAGTCTTATTGGATCACCGTAATTTGCTTTGCACTACTTGCCGTTTATGCAGTTGTAGCGAAAATGATATTAAAACAACAAGGCATCAATTACGACGAAACTGCCACGACACACTAATTCCTCACTAAAAAAAATCCGCCTTACGGCGGATTTTTTTGATTTATTTCAGCGTTTCTAATGTAGACTTTACTGCATCGAAGTTAGGGATGTCACCGGCAGATTCCAGCACTTCCGCGTAACGAATAACACCTGCTTTATCAATTACAAAAGCTGAACGCTTAGACACTCCGTGCATGTTAAACACAAAGTCTTCATAAAGTGAACCGTATGCCTTACTAGACGTGCGGTTAAAGTCAGACAATAGGTGGAAATTCAGGTTTTGTTCTTCTTTGAACTTACCTAAAGTAAACAATGAATCGACCGAAATGCCTAGAATTTCGGCATTAAGTCCCTGATACGAAGCAATGTCATCACGAACGGAACATAATTCCTTCGTGCACACTCCGGTAAAGGCTAATGGAAAAAATAATACTACAACGTTCTTGCCCTTGAATGAAGACAAGGAAACTTCTTGTTTGTCGGTGTTGAACAAGGTAAAATCCGGTGCGGGCTGACCTACTTGAATACTCATAATTATTGATTTGGTTAATGTATAAAGTGTAACAGTCTACTTCATTAAATGTTTATCGGACTAAATCAGAAATATTTAGCTTTTGTTTTACAGTAATGTGACTAAGGTCATGAACTGCCAATCAGCTATTAAATAATTTTGTGCTTCAAAAATAACTATTTAACCATTTAATCTTATGCAAGTATTAGTAGGTAAGAAGGCCCCCGCTTTTAAAGCCCCAGCTGTAATCAACGGAAATGATATCGTGAATGACTTTTCGTTGGATCAGTATTTAGTACAGAAGCATGTTGTATTTTTCTTCTAGCCGAAAGATTTCACTTTTGTATGTCCAACATAATTAAATGCATTTCAGTAGCAGTTGGCAGCGTTTGAAATTCGCAGTATAGCAGTGGTAGCATGTTCTACCGACACCGAACAATCGCATTGAGGTTGGTTACAAATGGATAAGAAAGCCGGAGGAATTAAAGGCATTACCTACCCGATTGTTGCCGATACCAAT
>JBIJCF010000057.1:0-10236 GCA_044344795.1 Bacteroidia bacterium
TGCGAGTAATTGGACGTATTACTAATTTGAAAATTTTTCATCATTAAATTATTTGGGCGTGTCCCTTTCGGGTCGGGCTATTCACTTCTAGTCCTCGCCGCCTCATAAATTCGGCTGCTGTGGGCTATCCGTTTCTATCCCTCACGCAACTCCGCGTGTAAAGAGTTTATTTATCCGAACACAAACGTTTATTATACGCCTTAATCGCATACGCTGCTGCATTTTTGCCTCCTATGCAGCGACTCATTCGTAGCATTAGTGTTATCGTGTTGTTGTGTTGCACCATTGTTGTGCGAGCGCAGAATTATCCCGTGCAGGTAAGTGTGCAACTGTTGCCACCATTCTCCGGTTATCTTCCCGACTACACCGTTACTGCATCCGAACAGCTGCGTGCGTTTGTGGTGTTCAATGATTTCACCGTTGCCTCGTACAACATCAAATTCAAATTCTCCCTGCAAGGACAAGGTATTACCATGCAAAGTCCTTCCTGGTATTTCATGGGTCCTGTCAACGTGCAGCCCGGAGTGCCGCTGATGTTAAGCGGTAGCGATTTGGCCCCATTACTCGCTGTCAACAATTTGCAATTTACCGGCATCACGCCACAACAATACAATCAGCAAAAAGTATTGCCCGAAGGTTTGTACACCTTGTGCATCACCGCATACGACTTCGCGAATCCTGTTCCTATTCAGGTGAGCAATGAGGCTTGTGTTCAGGTGTGGATGGGCATCAACGATCCGCCTTTGTTGAATTTTCCGTTGTGCGAAAGTGAAGTGAATATCATCACACCACAAAACATCACCTTCAGTTGGACGCCGCTGCACATGAACGGTCCTACATCACAACTCGGCACCGAATACGATTTCGAATTGTACGAAGTACGCCCGGACAACAATCCTCCCGGCAACGTGCTGTTAACACAAGCGCCCATTTTTACACTTACCACTACACAAACTATGCTCATGTACGGCATTGCCGAACCTCCGCTGATTCCCGGCATGGAATACGTGTGGCGTGTGCGCGCGCGCGATGTAGAAGGTCGCCCGTTATTTCGCAACAACGGCTGGTCGCAGTATTGCACGTTTACCTGGGGCAATTCATTAAGTGTATTGGGCAATCTCGCCGCATTGCAACTCACCGCGCAAGCTGTTAACGCACGACAGGCACAGGCGCAGTGGGACAGTTTGAGCGTATATGCGTCGTACAAGTTGCAGTTTCGCAAACTAAACACGAGCAATTGGTTTCCGCAAAACACCAATCAACGCACCGCACGCGTTAACGGACTCGAACCTCAAACCACTTACGAAGCACAGGTGGTGGGCATTTTACCCAATGGCAACGAAGGACCCGTAAGCAACACCGTTACATTCACAACACCCGCTATTCCTGTTTATCAATGCGGTCAGTTGAGTGTTGCGCCTTCTATGCAAACCTTTCAGCCGTTAACACAAGCCACGGAAGGAATGATCTGGCAAGTGGGACAATTTGAAATGAGTGTACTCACGCTACAAAGCACTGCCAACAATGCCGGATTTTATTCAGGCACCGGTCGCATTGTAATGCCACTTGGAATAACTGTAGGCTGCACCTTCAACGGCATTCAGATCGGTCAGGACATGCGCATGTACCAGGGCGAAGTCCGCGCCATGAGCGAAGGTGTGGGGAGTTGGTTGAACGGGTGGGTGAGTCAACAATTTCAATACGATACAAGTATTATCGTGAATTGTATTATTGACAGCGTGTATACCAATGCTGCAGGACAAGTAGTCGTGCTTTGCGAAAATGGCAGCACGCAAATTATTACGGTTGATCCGGAAGGAGGAATTCTGATTGTCGATCCTAATGGAAATCAGTGGGTGGTGAATGAAAACGGAGCGACGTATGTAGACAACGGTACTGTACTTCCTTTCTCTACAGATCCGTTGTCACCTGAAGAGTTGGATATTATGAAAAGAGCGATGACTCTTATTCGTAATGAATACACTCCCTCTGTTGTCAATCAGAAGCAACTGAGCATGGCACTTGCACAACAACAAGTGCAAGGACGCACGCAACAACAGGCAGCATCTTTAGGAACAAACAACACCTCGAATAATAGCGACGACGATGCAACTGTGATCGGCTTCACGTGGATTACACCGCAAAACGACAATGGCAATGTATTGGGTAAAGCATTTAAAACTGCGCAAGTCGATTATTTATCCGCGCGTGTGCTCGTAGCCATTTCTGCAGCTGATGCGAGTGATGAAGATCTGGCAGTTGTAGGAAATTATTTACATGTAAATAACATCTTGTTTAGAAGTTTTGTTGCTCAACAAACACAGGCCGGTCGCACTCCGCAACAAATTGCCGTTGATGTTACCGAGCAAGGCATTAAACCATTTGTACAACGCACCGTCGCACAACAATTAGATAAACGTTAACCCAATGAAACAATTTTTTGCGCTGACTTTTCTGATACTAAGCGCGCTTACATTACGAGCGTTGCAAGTGGATACTGACGCCATGCAGCAACTCATTGCTTCGGGACAACGCGAGCTGTGCAACGCCATTGAACACAACAACACATTACGAAAAGCAGGAGCTACAACAGGCTATCGTTTTTTTATTGCTCCCGATCCGCCACTGCATCCGAACGCACGTGTTGAATATGTTGGTGCGCAGAAAGGCAGCACTATTCCGCAACATGTAATTGACACCCTTAACGCGCGCTGCTCTCGCGATTATGTGCAATTTGGAGTGGAGTTATTTCTGGTTCACATCAACTCGTTGGATGTTGTGGTGAATGGTCAAATGCCCGAACAAGTGAATATTCGTGATTTACTGGTTAACGGGCTGTACGACGAACAAAACAATATCGACACGCTTCGCCGACTGCATAAGGAAATTGCAACACGCATTGTTTCGGGTGTAGCCTATAGCCTAAACCGCACCTCTTTATTTTATATCGTCGGAGATTATTGCGGAGTATTCTCGCCAAATGGGAAAGAGGGTTGTTGGCGATACGGGCGTGTCAGTAGCTTCGCGGGCCCCGGCCCTTTAGGCGATCAAGCAGATGAATTTCGCGATAATTTTTTTCGTCGTACCGATGCTATTGGTTCTATGTTGCTGCCGGATCGCCTCATTAAAATTGAAGAGGAGTTCCGCAAAAGCATGTTGGTATATACCCAACGCCAACTCATCACATCGTCCTTTCATCCGAATTTTCTTAATCCCATTTTCGAAAATTTTGACGACGCTGCTTATGCTGACTTAACGCTTGAACAGCGCTTGCACGCACTGCACGTGTATAGCGGATACGCCATGCTCAGCAGTTGGGGAACGGTTACAAGTGAAGAGAGTGTTGTACTCAAGATCATCAAATACACGCCACCCGAACAAGCCGTTGGTTTACTGCAGGGCATGGAAGCGCCGTCCACAGCCGTGGAGGCAAACTCTGCCTATACCGGAACCACGGGAGGAGAAGCGCTCATTTATAAACTGGTTGATCGAACTGATGACGCAATCTTGTACGGTCAGAACAACTATCAGTTGTTGATGAAACACATCAGCGCCACATGTATCAAGTCGCCTGCTGCAGTGGACTATTGTGTGGGTAGTACTGATGTCGCGCAGTTCACCACGGTGATTAATTGGAAGGACAGTTATTTGTTAAGTAACCCACCGGCGGGGCACATCGAATATGTTGCGGAATTAAAAACATCGGGTAAAGTAAGTTACACGACCAAAACAGCACGCAGAGTTGTGACGTACGTTCAAGCCGGCGAACCGGTTGAGCATGTGGAGTGGGATGAATCCACCACCGCAGTTGAATTAAGTCCTTTCTCCTTTGTCATTCTGAACAACACCAGCAACTTGAGCATGATTGGTGATGTGATGAATGGCGCGGGACCGCAAATGGTTCCCGCTCTTATGCTCAAGTACTGCGCCGACAAGCAGTTTAATGATAATGCCATCACTGCATGCGCTGTTGCATTAGATATCGTCGGTGTTGTTACCGGTCCCGGATTGATCACCGCTGCATTGCGCGCAGGTCGTTTAGCGGTTGCCGCATTTGAAGCTGTGCAGCTACTAGGCGCCGCCGGCAACCTCGTTGCCAACAATGTCAATAGCCCCGGGTTGCAAGCCGTTATCAACAAGTACAACGCCATTGTGGGTATTTGGGGTCTAACGCGCATTGCTACCGCCGGCACGCGCTACACCCTCGATTATTTCACCGCCGCCAAATCGAACCAGCTGAGTACAATCACTACGGTAATTGCCGATGAATACGCCGGCTTGTACGATGCCGCAAAAGCTGAGATTGATGCTGCACCTGAAGCCCTGAAGAAACCATTGAGCAAGATGAAGGAGTTGGTGGGGAAAGGGGTGAGTGGGGGTATCGTTGGAACATTTAATAAAAGTTTCATCGCAGGGATTAGTGGATTTTCAGATAATATTTCGAGTTTAGCTTTTCAAAATGGAATTGATCTAACCGTTTTTAAAAATATTCAGAAAGAATCATTCGTGAATTTAACGGTTCAGCAAAAAGTAATTGTAAATAATATTAGAAGTAATATCCCTTCGCCTGATGTAAATACAGTTCTTCAAAAAGCAATACCCAAGTCTGAAATAAATGACTACTTAACAGGGTATAGAAATCAAGTTGGAGGCTATATAACCACAGCTAAGGACGCTAAACACTTAAATTCATTTGATGAAATTTATTACGGGATGAGATTAGATTATTCGGGAACAAAGTTTTCACTAAATGATGGAAGTTGCGGTATAATCAGATATAAAGTATCTTCTGTTAATTCAATTGAGATTCCCAAGAGTCCTGCAAATGGTGGTAATATTTCTGATCCTTTGCCATTCACTGGTCATGGGTTTACATCTGCGGAGAATGGATTATTAGGTGTTCCTGAGTGGAAATCAGATTATCTGACACCAAATGAAGGTGCAGAGATATATGAAGTATTTTCAGATGGTCGTGAGATTTTAAGAGCTACATTTTCATCGTCACTAAATAGATTTATATCAGTGCAATGATACTTTTAGGTGCAAATAATTACACTCTGCATGAAGACAAAATTTGTCTTATTTTAGATCAGAGAAGCGAAAGTCCGCTTACGGATGCTGAGAAAACTGTCAGCATCTGTATTGATTGTGAAAAGGAAGGCTTTGTAAAACATCCTTTTGAGAATCTGTATTGCAAGTCCGTTTATTTATCAGAATTGTCCAACGCTTTTTTCTCTCAAACGTATGCTATATATGGAGATATAAGAGTGAAGGTTTATGGAAATACAAAGAACCCAGATCTTGTTTTCATAACTACGATAGATAGAGTAAAAGCGGAGCCCCAATCATTTGTTGATATGGGCACATACTACGGTAAAGATGTAGGCATAGCAGAACTAGACAAACTCTGGGAAGAATACTCCCCATCATCGCTAAACTTGCCCATGCCGGAAGGTTTGCCTAAAGAGCGTGTTATAGAAATTCCGAAGAGGGATTTGTAATTTTTTTCGCCGGACGCCATCGATTGAATGATCCCTCGGTATTAAGGTTTAATACGAACGCCTTCTTCAAGCACATTGTGCACTAGTGGTGATTTCGACTCCCGATAGCTATCGGGGTCAATCACCACAATTACCCACCCACCTGCTAGCATCCTCCTCTCTCTCGTGTATTTTAATCCACTAGCGGCGTTTCGGCAAGCTCAACCACCGCAAAGTATTGAAAGCTTTCCCTATATCACTAGCAAATCATAATCTCGTACGAATCACCACCTCCCCTAAAAATCATCCTCTTCTTCCTTCTTTTAATCAACTAGCGGCGTTTCGACAAGCTCCACCACCGCAAAGTATTGAAAGCTTTCCCTTTAACACTACGAAATCATAATCTCGTACGAATCACCTCCCCTAAAAATCATCCTCTTCTTCTTCCTTCTTACCCGAACCTTTGTCAATAGAAAACTTGCCTTCTTCGTCCGTCTTCTTGCGGTCTTTGCGGTTTTCTTTGGGCGTTTGCTGACCTGTTACTGTGCTGTCTTTTTTGAACCATCCGAATTCTTCATTCAGAATGACTTTCATATTCTGCTTCTCGGTTTTTACGTCGTCTTTTATTTGTTGTATCGCACCTTTCGTGTCGTACTTAATATCCGGATTGTCCACAGGTCCTTTCATCGTGAGGAACAGACGCGTGCGGTGACCTCCGTCATTTTCCTCTACCCCAAACTCTGAATTTTCTTTCTTCGCGGCTTTGGCTTTCTTCCACTTCAATTCATCCATGTCGATGATGAAATGATAATCCACCACATTATCGAAATTGTGTGTGCCGCCCATGCTGATATTAATAGCACTTGACAGAATGTCCATCTTCGGTATTGTAATTACGCGATTTCTAATCTCAATTTGATTTTTTAAAGTTTTGAATTTAATATCGCGCAAATCATCCAACTTCACAAACTTCGCTAACGAATACAACGGTGAAAAATCGGTGAGTTGTCCCTGATCAATCGTCACATCCATGAAGGCATACAGCTTGTCTTCATTCATGTTCAAGGTGTTGCTCCACACGGTCACAAACTCTATATCGGAAGTAATTTTGCCTTTGATGTTTTTATCTACAATGGCTTCTTCTCCCGGTGTCTGACCGAAATTTTCCATTTGATAAAACATCTGACTCATGTCAACACGATCGAGTTTCGCATTGCCTGTGATCAGCAAAGAATCGTTCCTGCCGCTTCGGATATGTAATGCGCCCATCACAGATCCGTTCATGGTGGTAAAATGTGTTTCTTCTGCGGCCAGCTGTTGTTCGTTCATAGTCACAACTGACGTTAACGACGATGCTTTGAAACGACGAAACTGAATATCCCGCACCGCTGTGTTCAGCACCACGCGTACTCGTTCGGGTAAATGAAATTTATATTCGGAGGCCTGTGCTTTTGCAGATGTTTTGGGATCTTCCGCAAGCAACTCATCGAGATTGATTTTTCGTGAAGCATGATCGGCTTCAATCACCAGCTCTTCATCAGTTGTAAACAGGTAGCCTAATAAATTCCGCACGTTACCGTTCAGCACAAAATCACTTTGACCATACCGTCCGCTGAATTCCTGGATGGCTACATTGTTTCCGTCGAATTCCATTTTGCCGTTCACACTGTCGGCATGCAATCTTCCGTCTTTGAATTTTATGGCAGCTTGTTGCAGCTCCAGTTTACCGCTGCTTTTGAATGCGCGCAGATCTTGCGCAGTGAGTGAGCCGGAGTGGCCGGGCTTACCATTGAAGTTAAGATTTACAACAGCGCTTCCGGTCATGCTTTCAACAGTGTCGATGCCCAAGAAGTTTTGTAATTCCGTGAGTTGAAGATTTCCGTTAATTGCAGCTGTATACAAGGGATTATCAAACGGCGCCATGGAGAAATTTCCCGAGAAAGAACTCTGTTCGGTATTGGCCTGAAATGAAGTCAACCGCAGTCCGTCTTCACCTTTTACATTGTTGAATTTTCCTGCCAATTGTACGTTGCGCAGCGTAA
The DNA here is from genome assembly GCA_044344795.1 of Bacteroidia bacterium. Taxonomy (GTDB): domain Bacteria; phylum Bacteroidota; class Bacteroidia; order Palsa-965; family Palsa-965. Next base: position 7,523 of record JBIJCF010000057.1, read on the forward strand.
CGCCGGAAGACTTTCGCGTAATCGTTGCTCCTTTGCGAATTCCGAAATCAGCTTTTACATCAGGGTAAAGCGAGTCGTTGTAAGCACCATTGATATCGGCTACGAAGTAAAAATCACCGTCACTTTCGTAATCTTTAACTTCTTCTTGCTGCGATGAGGGCAACAACGACAACGCAGAGGTAATATCCACATCTTCTCCTTCGGCTTTTAATGCCATCACAATTTTATTCGGCTGATCATTTACCGTTCCGGATAATTTTAATTTCAGCGCACCAACTTTTATATCACCGGATGTAATACTATACACACCACTTTCTGTATTGCAGTCGGCCTCCAGTTGCAGATGTCCTTTCTTTCCTGCGAAGAGTGCGGTTTTATCGAGTTTTATTTCATGTGCAATAAAATCAGCTTCGGTACTGAAATTAAATTGTTGTTCGGTGAAATTGCCGCCAAATAAAACATCCGTGAGGTACACGTGATACTTCGTTTTACTGCGCGCATCCTTGAATTGAAAATCTACATTGCGCAAACTGATTTCTTCAAGACTGAAGGCTACGTTGGTAGAACTCGTATCGCTGCTTTCGGATTTCAGAAAATGAAAATTGTCGCGTCCCTTTTTATCAATCCACATGGCAACTGTTCCGTCACTCAAGGAAATGTGCGAAATGGAATAGTTGCCTTTGAAAATGTCGGTTGCACTGAATTCAAGGGCAATGCGGCCTGCGCTGAACAGTGTATCGCGATTTTTAATGTTGATGGCATCCAACGCTGCAACATCGTTAAACTCCACAGACACGCGGGGAAAGCTGCGAATAAACGTAACGTCGATGTTTTGCGGTTCGATGTACAGTGTGGTGTTCAGTCGTGCATTGACTTCTTCAATAACGTACGCTTTGATTTTGTCTTCGTACAAAAAGATTAATCCCACTAATACCAACAGCAGGAACACAAAGCTGCCGCTCAGCCACAAGAATATCTTCAGCAGCCTTTTATACCAAGGCTTTTTTGCGGGCGTGACGGGCTGAACTTCCATGATTAACGGTAAAAATAAAACGGGCAAAGGGCCCGTTTCGTATGCTGATGAACGAAGTATTCATAGCAAAATGTTAATATGTAGCTTATTTGGCCTTCTTGCGCACGCCTTTTGCCTTCTGTTTCTTGTCGCCGCCTACCTGCATTTTTAACATGCCGACTTCTTGTGTGCTTAAGAAACGCCATTTGCCGCGCGTCAGGTTCTTCTTCGTCAAACCTGCATACAGCACACGATCCAGCGTTACTACATTGTAACCCAAATGTTCAAACAAACGACGTACAATACGATTGCGACCGGAGTGCAATGCAACGCCCACTTGCTTCTTGTCGTCGCCATCGCCTACGTAATTGATTTCGTCCACTTTAATCGGCCCGTCTTCCAACGTTACGCCTTCTGCAATGGCTTCCAGGTCTTGCGCTTTCAGGTTTTTGTCCAATGTCACGTGATAAATCTTGCGGACACCGTATTTCGGATGCATCAGTCGTTCGCTTAAATCGCCGTCGTTGGTTAACAACAACAAACCTACTGTTTGACGATCCAATCGACCTACCGGATAAATGCGCTCTTTGCACGCATCTTTTACCAATTCCATTACGGTACGACGTTCCTGCGGATCATCGGTAGTGGTAATGTAATCCTTCGGTTTGTTGAGCAACACGTACACAAAACTTTCTCTGCGCAACAGCTGATCGCCGTAATGAACAGTATCGCCGGGAGTAACTTTTGTGCCTAATTCAGTCACAATTTTTCCGTTGACTTTCACCGCGCCTGCAGAAATGAGCTCGTCGGCTTCACGACGTGAACACAAACCTGTATTGGCAATAAAACGATTAAGACGAATTGCGCCGTTATCGTTGGCGTCGCCTTTGTAAGATACCTTCTTACTGCGGCTTTGCTTGCTAACAAATTCCTGCGCCTCTTCCTGTCCGTCAAACTCTACCCAGCCGTCTTCTTGGCCTTCGTCTTGCTTGTTGTATTTCGATTCGCTGAAACGACGCTTTGGTCCGCCGGCATTGCGATCGGAATAACTTTTCTTGAAACCGCCGCGGTCATCACCGAACGACTTTTTCTTAAAGCCTCCGCGATCATCGCCGTATGATTTTTTCTTGTAACCTCCGCGCTCGCTGCTGTCTCCGTATGAACGACTCTTGCGTTCGCCGCTGTCATCACCGTATGATTTCTTTTTGAAACCACCACGTTCGCTGCTGTCTCCGTAAGAACGACTCTTGCGTTCACCGCTGTCATCACTGTATGATTTCTTTTTGTAACCGCCGCGTTCGCTGCTGTCTCCATATGAACGACTCTTGCGTTCGCCGCCGTCATCGCCGTATGATTTCTTCTTGTAACCACCGCGTTCGCTGCTATCGCCGTATGAACGACTCTTGCGTTCGCCGCTGTCATCGCCGTACGATTTCTTTTTGTAACCGCCGCGTTCGCTGCTATCGCCATAAGAACGACTCTTGCGTTCACCGCTGTCGTCACCGTATGATTTCTTCTTGTAACCGCCGCGTTCGCTGCTGTCGCCGTAAGAGCGACTCTTGCGTTCACCGCCGTCATCACCGTATGATTTCTTCTTGAAACCACCACGCTCGCCGCGATCATCAAATGACTTACGTTTTTTATCGAATCCGCTATCGGAGCCAAAAGATTTTTTCTTGAAGCCACCGCGTTCGCCACGGTC
>JBIJCF010000040.1:0-30724 GCA_044344795.1 Bacteroidia bacterium
ATCATGATGTTGTTCAACATCTTCTTCTGGGCCGGTTTCGAGCAAGCAGGAAGTTCTATCAGCTTATACACCGACCGCTATATCGACCGTCACGTGGATTTCTTAGATTGGACTATTCCAACTTCATTCTTCCAGTCTGTTAATCCATTGTTTATTGTTCTGTTAGGTCCTGTGTTTACCTTATTATGGATGCGCTTAGGCAGTCGCGGTAAGGAACCTAATACCATTGTAAAAATGGCGCTTGGAATGATTTTATTGGGCGTTGGATTCTTCTTTATGATTGGTGCGGGTGTTGCTCGTGGTGGTGATGATGCGCCGGATACCGCTAAAGCCGGCTTGATGTGGCTGGTTGGAACATATCTTATTCATACCATGGGTGAATTGTGTTTGTCGCCTATCGGACTTTCTATGGTAACGAAACTGGCTCCACTTCGTTTAGGTTCTTTGATGATGGGCGTATGGTTCCTCAGTAGCTTCGTAGCGAATTTCCTGTCCGGTTATTTAGTACAGTTCTTTGGTAAAATGGGTGCTATGACCATTTTCGGATTAATTGCGTTGATTGTAATCGTTCTTGGAATTGTGATCTTGTTGTTATCGAAAAAGCTGTTGCAAATGATGCACGGCGTAAAATAACGGCATACGCTTTGATGTAAAAACAGGGGTCTAAAGCCCCTGTTTTTTTTATAACTTTACGGATAATGAAAAAAGTACTACTTCTTGTCGGCGTTGCTGTTACATCAACCATAGGTTGGGTCAGTATCGGAAAAACTGATGCACAGGCTCAACAACCTGCTCCACCAGAAACTGTTAAATGGTATACGGTTGAGGAAGCCGAAGCATTAATGGATAAAGCGCCACGGAAAATGTTCATCGATTTTTATACCGGATGGTGCGGCTGGTGCAAAGTGATGGACGCAAACACTTTCGCAAATCCGGTGATCGCGAAATACATGAATGAGCATTATTACTGTGTGAAGTTCAACGCTGAAAGTTATGATAGCGTGAAGTTCGCCGGACAAACGTTCGTGAATCGCGGCAACAACCAACCCCGCTTTCCACATGATTTTGCAGGCACTATCATGCAAGGTAAAATGTCTTATCCTACATACAGTTTCATTTCTAAAGGGCCGCAAGGCATTGGTATTATACTAATGCCCGGATATTATCCTCCGGAACAATTTGAACCGTATTTGCATTACTACGGCGAAAACAAAGAAACAGTAATGACATTTGAAGAATTTAAGAAAACCTTCAAGTCACAATTACCTCCCGCACCACCTGCACCTGCACCAACAGGCAAATAATATGGATATTCAAGAACACCCTCCGGTTCTTAAGGAACGCATTATTGCAGTGCTTAATGCTCGAAATTTGGGCTATAAGCAACTTGTAGATTATTTAGGCACTACGGAAGCGGAACTTGATCAGGCGTTAGCGGATAATACAATTGAAATTCGGACACTGGAGTTAATTTCGAAAGAACTGCGCATTCCGTTATACAGCTTCTTCCGCGATCATGAGCATCCTCCCGGTGAAGAAATTCCTTATTACAACGTAAATATTTGGGCTCCCGCACAAATGCAGTTGCAACAACAGAACGAACATTTGGTTGCAGAGTTAGAGCGCATGAAATTGGAAATCGCTAAAAAAGAACTGCTCATCCAAGCGTTGGAAGAGCAGCTCAAAAAAGAAGGCCAATAAAATACGATTACGGCTTTTTAGGTTCTCCGGCCGGATCTGTTTCCTCGCCGAACCAAACACACGCATAGCCGTCTTTCATTCCAATTCCGATAGCACCCCACTTCATATCTTTCCATATTCCCTGATTAAGAAAAACAGCATTATGGGGTTTGCTGCCTTTCCATCCATCCAGCGAACTTTTGGGAGTTGCTTTATAACCATTGGACGCACCGTGTGCACACTCATATCCGTTGCCCGGATAAGTTGTACGTTTTTTGGGCTGATCCCACATACAAGGATAAGTTGACCGATCGGCCGGATTGTAATTACAGTCGCTCCAGGCGTGGGTTAAATGACCAATCTTATACGATAGATCTTCACAGTGTTTCTGCGCTACGTGAGTTAACGATGCGGAGAATGGTATTTCGCTCAGATTGTTTTCCTTGCGATATTTATTAATCAACCGATACAACTCCCATTCATCCGAAGTAGCAGTAACTACAACTGCTTTTTTCGGTGCATCCTGAAATCCGCTGATGACAACGAACACGGGAATAATTAACCACAATAATTTCTTCATAAAAATCAAATTACTCTAAAACGATGCGATCCGAGTGTTGCATACCGTTTTCTATAATACATTGTAACTCCTATATTTTCAGCGTTGTTCCTGTGCACTGGTTGATGCGCCTATTACTACTGGGCTAAAGAGTAAAGTAGTTTTTATAGATCCCGGATTTGTCTCGTAAAGTTATTCAATTAAGGTGTTATTAGAGTTTAAGCAGTTGAGATAAATTCCTATTTTGCAGCATGGCTAATAAACACCCGAAAGGATTACCGTACTTGTTTTTCGCCGAAATGTGGGAACGTTTCGGATACTATCTGATGATCGGAATTTTCGTCTTGTACCTTACCGATGCACAAACCGGTGGTTGGGGCATGGAACGCAGTCAGGCCTCGGACATTTACGGAACATTCATTGCGTTGGTATTCTTAACTCCATTTTTAGGCGGCTTGTTGGCCGATCGTGTTTTGGGTTATCGATTGTCCATTACAATTGGTGGCATACTTATGGGCGCAGGATATTGTTTGCTCGCGGTGAAAGGTGAAATAGCATTTTATACCGCGCTAGTATTAATCATTCTCGGTAATGGTTTTTTCAAACCTAACATTTCCACACTGTTGGGAAACACGTACAACGAAGACCGATACCTTTCACTTAAAGATGCCGGCTACAACATCTTTTACATGGGCATCAACATCGGTGCTTTGATCTGTAACTTTTTCGCAGCGGCGTTGCGGAACAATTACGGTTGGGGTTATGCATTTGTGGCTGCAGGAATCGGGATGTTCATCGGTGTTATCATATTCTGGGCAGGAATGAAGCATTACAAACATGCCGATGTATTAAAACCGGCTAAGCCAGAAGACCAGCCATTATCCCGAATTTTAGGATTGACAATTGTTCCGGCAGTTGCAGCAGGTATTGTAGGTTGGTTAATTCCGGGTTCTATTTTCGGAAGTGATTCAACCGATGCCTTCATTTTCGGTTCCTTGCCGGTAGCGTATTTCTATTTCTCGCTATGGAAGAAATCTAGTCCTGAAGAGAAGAAACCGATTGGTGCGATGCTCGCAATTTTCGGCGTGGTCATCATATTTTGGGCGGTGTTTAAGCAAAACGGAACTGCACTCACTACATGGGCAGAATATTATACCGATCGTGAAATGCCTGCTGCAATGGTAAAGCCTGCAGAAAAATTATTCCTCGTGCAAAATGTGGAGATGAAAACGGATTCGGTGATGCTTACCGATGAACAATTCCGAAAAATTAAAGATGAAAACGGAAAACCAATTAAAGCCATCGGCACTCCGGATTATTTTAAAAATGTGCCTTTAGCAGAGCGACCTGCAGAAGGTGAAAAGCTTCCACTCATCAGCACCGAACTCTTTCAATCTGTGAATCCGTTTTGGGTGGTTGTGCTTACGCCGCTGGTTGTGATGTTTTTCGTTTTTCTGCGCAAGCGTGGAAAAGAGCCCACAACACCAGCTAAAATTGGCTGGGGACTTGTTGTTAGTGCTTTATCAACGCTTGTAATGGTGGGCGCTGTAGCGTATTGCCATAATGGCGCAGAGAAAGCAAGCCCGTGGTGGTTGATTGCTTCTTATGGAGTAATTACTGTAGGGGAATTGTTCCTGAGTCCGATGGGCTTGAGTCTGGTTTCTAAATTGAGTCCGGCACGTTTAACCGCCTTGATGATGGGCGGATGGTTTTTGTCTACTTCCATCGGAAACAAACTATCAGGAATTCTTGCAACCATGTGGGATAAGTACGACAACAAGACATACTATTTCCTGGTAAATTTTGTGTTGCTGATATTAGCTGCAGTGGCGATTTTCCTGATGTTACGCTGGTTGAACCGAACATTTAAGGAACATAAAGCAGCGTAATTACTGCTTGATGATTTTTTCGGAAAGCACCTGATCGAAACTGATAACAGAGAGCGTATATACGCCTTCTGCGATGCCGTTGGTATTTATTACAAAACGATTCACGGAAGAACCGGCAGCCTGCATGGTTTGTTCCAATACAACGCGCCCGGTGATATCTGTTAATCGAACAGTTACTTCTTTGTTGTAAAGGGAATAATAGCTGAACGAAAAATCAGCAGTAAACGGATTCGGCTGAACATCATACAACACATCGTTCTCTGTGTTCGCAACCGGTGAGGCATCCAGCGTTAAATTGGCTGCACACAAATCAGGAATTCCGAATCCCATATATGTATCGGGATTGAAGAGTAAATGACTACTGAGTATTACGGCTTCGCGAATATCCATGTTCGTTAAGTTCGGATGTGCCTGCCACAAACAAGCCACTGCACCGCATAAAACCGGTGAAGCGAAAGAGGTACCGTTCCCTCCCATTACGCCGCCATTCGTCGGATTGGCAACAATAGTAGCTTGACCTTGTGCAGCACATTCAGGTTTTACTTGGCCATCAGATGATGGCCCGCGCGAACTGAATGAAGCATATTGTTCGGAAGCATCCACTGCACCAATCGCAAGAATGCTATCTGCATCAGCAGGGGCGCCAATATAAAACCAGGAATTGGAACCGGAATTTCCTGCGCTATTGCAAACCAGCAAACCTCTCGAAGCCGCGAAATCAGCAGCGCGCGAACACGGTGCAATATTGCCGTTCATATCCTGATAGGTATGATTTTGTGCAGGATCATCAAAGGTGGTGTAACCCAATGAAGAATTGATGAGGTCTGCTCCTACACTATCCGCAAACTCTGCCGCTGCCGCCCAGAAATATTCTTCCACAATATATTCGGTTGCTGCCTCTTCACTGCGCAATAGCCAATATGAAGCTTCAGGCGCTGTTCCAACCAATTGTCCGTCGAGATAGCCGCCCATGCACGACAACACCATCATACCATGCGTATTGTCTTCAAACACCATAGTATCGCCGGTTACAAAATCACGAGTTCCCAGTATTCTATTATTCGCCCATAACGAATCGAAAATACGCATCGTATCAACACCCCAAAATCCGGCATCAATAACCGCGATTACCATTCCTTGGCCTTTATATCCGCTGTTGTGCAAACACACGGCACCAATCATCTCTGCCTGGTTGTACGACTGCCCGTAATTTAACATCGTGGTATGTACAGTAGCATTACGCTCTGTTTCCGGCTGAAGCTCTTCGAATGTTTCTTCTTCGAACTTGTCGGAAGTTGCTGTTGAAGTACGCAAACCAACTGAATTGACGTTTTGTACAAAAGGCAACTGGTTAATTTGACTTAATGCTGCGGTATCTGAAGTTATGATCACAACTCCATTTAACCATTTTGACACTGCGCGAACTGTAACACCGGTTTGTGCCACAGCGTTGATGTAAATTGGCGTTACCGGCAAATCTGCCGAATCCAATGCAATGTTGAAGTTCGTTCTGCGTTGAATAGCGTCTGCCGATAAATAAGCGGCCGGATTAGAAAGCGAATATGAATTATTGCCTTTATCGGTGAATTGAATCCAATACTTTACCGGACTTTGCGCCACTACCATTCCGGAGATCAGAATAGCGACAACAATTAATAACCGCGCATATTTTTTCATAGAACTACTAGTGACGATAATCTATTAAGCGAATGGAGTAAATAACACCACTTTCAATGCGATCCAAAAGAGGAATAGATAAATTTACCTCATTGTCTTTTACATCAATTACACGTTTTTCAATAAGTCCAACGTGTTTTGCATAAAGTTCAACATACTCCCTATGTTCAATTTCATTAATACGACGTATCTGCTGGACGGCGAGTGTAGAATCAAAAATCATATTATTTAAACTATAAGGAACATCACTCAAAATGTATTTATAATTCCATTCCCCCTGATTATTAAAAGAATTACCATTCCAATACTTAGCATTCTTGACAGGAAATGCCAATCGCACGTAACGGATATTTTCTTCTAGTTTCTCAGCTCGATCATTAGTGCGTGTGAAGGACCAAATACGACTCAGGTGCCATGGAACATCATTAATTGAAATTGAATCATTGTAATCGCGACGATAACGTTCAATGCGCATTGCGGTTCGACCTTGATTATCTGTGAAATATGACTCGATAACTTCTTTCACCTGATAATGAAAATAAAACGTATCACCTGTAAAGTCATCATAGAAGGTGGAATCGACATCGTAAATGCAGTAATGTCCTAATTGATTTGGGAAATAATCATATCCCGGATCCGTAGGTACCGGTTGATCCTTTTCGCAAGCGACAAGTAATATGCATGTTAGAATTAAGACGACATAACTTCGAATCATATATCGAAGTTACAACAAACCGTACTTCAAATCAATTGTGATTCACATTAATCGGCTGAGGACGATCAATGAATCCTCCGCCAACCAAATCGTTGCCTTCGTAAAACACAGCTGATTGTCCGGGTGCAACACCTATCACAGGCGCGTGAAATAAAGCTTTTAAGCGATTACCTTCGGTATTGATAGTAGCTATAGTTCCGGGATCTTTATACCGAATTTTGGTTAATGCTTCAAAATTTTCCGGAAGCTGTTCGTACTTCACCAAGTTGTAGTCGCGAATAAACATCTCCTGCTTTTCGAGATCTTCTTTTGTTCCGATAACGACTGTGTTTGTTTCAGGATCAATTTGTGTAACGAACATCGGTTGTCCTAATGCAATTTCCAATCCTTTTCGCTGACCGATGGTGTAAAATGGATAACCACGATGTTTACCAACAATAGTTCCATCCGGCAACACAAAATTTCCCCCATCCACTTTAGCCTCCAATTCCGGATTGCGACGCTTTAGAAAAGCACGATAATCGTTGTCAGGTACGAAACAAATTTCATAGCTCTCGCTTTTGTTTGCTAATTCCTGATAACCGGCATCAGCTGCCATTTGACGAATTTGTTGCTTGCGATATCCGCCCAAGGGAAAAATAGTGCGCTTCAAACTTTCCTGCGACAAGCCCCACAGAACATACGATTGATCTTTAGCTTCGTCCAAACCTTTGGAAATTACATACCGCCCATTTTCCTGACGTACCTGAGCATAATGACCGGTAGCGATGAATTCACACTCCAATTGATCAGCGCGCTTTAGCAACGCTTCCCATTTAATGTGTGTATTGCACAAAACACAAGGATTTGGCGTACGTCCGGCAAGATATTCGTCCACAAAATTATTGATGATAAAATCACCAAACTCCGAGCGAATATCCAGTATGTAATGCGGAAAACCTAAGTTCACCGCCAGGATACGCGCATCGTTAATCGAATCCAGACTGCAACAACCTGTTTCTTTTTTCCCACCTCCTGAAGTCGCGTAATCCCATGTTTTCATGGTAATACCAATGACATCATATCCTTGCTCGTGCAGCATCAATGCGGTAACGGAACTATCAATTCCGCCACTCATAGCTACCAGCACTTTACCTTTTTTGCTCACTTTAGTTTCCTCCTCCCGGATTGTGTTGCGGATCTTGTTGTTGTTCTTTAATCACATTAACATCTTCCGGCTTTATCAATTGTTCCTGGCTTTTTAATTTACCTAATTCCCAAACTTCCTTGCCCTTTACGGATCCATCAGCATTGTAATACATCCAAACACCATGTTTCACCGCGTGCTGATAATTACCCATAATGTTTATTCTTCCATCCGGATAATACCAGGTTGCACGACCTTCCATATTTCCGGCAATGTATGATCCTTCAGCTTTTAACTTTCCATCCGCGAAATATTGTACCCATTTGCCTTCTTCCAAACCGTTTTTATAGATCTTTTCTTCTGCAACTTGTTTGGTTCCGGCATGATAAACAATAGAGCGTCCTTCTTTCTTTCCCAACTTATAGCCTTCTTCGGAAATAAGCAATCCATCCATATTATAAAACACCCACGTACTGTCCTTCTGTTGCCCTACGTATTTTCCTTGCGCTTCCAGCTTTCCGTTGACGTAATACATTTTACAATACGCAATTTTGCCGCTGTTCCGAAAATCCATTTCTGTCATCTTGCGCGCTTGATTGTCAAAATAAGTAAACAAGCCAACCGGAATATCATTCTCAAATTGTCCCACATATATCACTGTTCCTTGATCGTCGAGCTTTTTCCATTTACCCTGTTTTTTGCCTTGTGCATTAACAGCATTAGGATAATCTCCTGCAGGAACCTGAGCAGATAAAGACAAGACACTTACCGCAGTACAAACTACAGTTATTAATAAACGAAGTGGGGATACAATAATCATAATGCAAAGGTATAAGATATTAAACGGTTATAGATATGGAATCAAAAAGCGTTCCAAGAGCATAAGCCGATTTTTCAAATAAGTAACGCAGGATTTGATAAATTCTTGTTGGAAAACTATTTTGGATTAAAATGCCATCAAAACAAACCCTTATGCGCTTTAATATCGCAGAAAACAGCGTGTCACCGGAACAAGTGATCCAGGACCGATAAAGAAACTTTCCTGAATATCAATTCAAATATCGCAGCAAGAACTTGCTGATTTGCAAGAAACATTCGTGGAACGGCTGCAATATCATGATTGGCAAGAAGAATTTAACCATAGATGCTAACTTTCCCGAGATGTATCAAAAGTTAATTTTCGTGTTGAGCTTGGTTATTTTAGGCTTTCTTATTCCTCTGATCGTCTATTATGCAGCATTTCACTCTAAGATGAAACAAACAGAAGATGAAATAGGGAATTTCCGGAAACAGAAATACGAAGTTCAGGTGAAATAAGAAGCATAACCTTAATGCTTATTTACCCAATTCCTTCTCCGATTCTTTTTTCAATCAGGTAATTATTGCGATCTGCTGAGTTACGCGCGATCAGTTCAGCCAGAAAACCGGCCAGGAAAAGTTGCGTTCCGATAATCATGGTAGTTAAACTGATATAGAACCACGCACTGTCCGTCACACGAGGGGCAATTCCTTTGGAAACGTAAACAATCCACAACTTCTCGATTCCGAGATAAGCAGCTGCAAAGAATCCGATCATAAACATTAACGTGCCAATCAAACCAAAGAAATGCATTGGACGACGACCGAATTTGGTTACGAACGAAATCGATAATAAATCAAGAAATCCATTTATAAATCGTTCTAATCCGAATTTGGTGGTACCGTATTTTCTGGCCTGATGTGCAACTGACTTCTCTCCTATTTTGGTAAACCCTGCTCGCTTTGCAATTACAGGTATGTACCGGTGCATTTCGCCATACACTTCGATACTCTTAATAACATCGTGTCGATACGACTTCAAACCACAATTAAAATCGTGCAACTCAATTCCCGACATTTTGCGTGTTGCCCAATTGAACAACTTTGTTGGAATTGTTTTGGTAATCGGATCATAACGCTTTTCCTTCCAACCGGAAATCAAGTCAAATCCGTCTTTGGCAATTAACTTATACAAATCCGGAATTTCTTCGGGACTGTCTTGTAAATCAGCGTCCATAGTAACAACAACATTACCCAAAGCCGCTTCAAAACCGGTATTCAAAGCTGCAGACTTTCCATAATTCCTTCTGAACTTAATACCTTTTACAGCAGGATTTGCTGAAGACAAGAGCTCAATTACCTGCCAGGACTTATCCTTACTTCCGTCATCTACAAAAATAATTTCGTACGAAAAGTTGTTGGCTTTCATTACCCGAACAATCCAATCGTGCAGTTCTGGTAACGATTCGTCTTCGTTATACAAGGGAATTACAACGGAAATATCCATACTAGGTTTAATACTTGACCCCAAAGATAGACTTTGTAGTCGCCTAATTATTAAAGTTGCGCTTGTGATTTGCAAAAATTAGTACTTTTGCGCCGGGTAAGTCTTATACGACCAGCTCCTGCTGAATCCCCCAGGACCGGAAGGTAGCAAGGGTAGGTGGTTGTAGCGGTGCGATGTAAGTAGCTTACCCACTTTTTTTTGATTACCGTGAAACTCCCCGAATTTCAGCTGGACGACGAAACGTTCTTCATCAGAAGTTACAAAAATGAAGATGCGGAACAGTTATTTGCTTTTGTAAAGTCAAATCTGAATGATCTTCAATCTACATTTCCTCATACTGTTTTGAACACAGTAACTGCAGTTGCTGCGAAGAAATATATTAAAGAGAAGCGACACGAAGCAGGATTGGGTATCATGCAAATGGCCGGTATTTTCGAAAAATCCTCGCAACGATTGATCGGACATTTAGTGATTACCAAAGTGGATAAAACCTTGCCGAAATGTGAACTTGGTTATGCTTTACATGAGAAATTTCGCGGACGAGGCATTGCAACTGCTGCAGTTGGATTGATCGTGAATTATTTGTTCGAAGCACTTCATTTTGAGAAAATAACTTTACGTATTGCCCCTGATAATAAAACTTCAATTGCATTAGCAGTGAGACTTCGTGCACATTACGTAGGAAAGGCACAGCGTGATTTTAAAGCTGTTGATGGAAGTATACTCGATTCCTGCATTTACGAATTGTATGCCCATTGATATTGGAAAACTTGTGAAAACTTGATTCAGTGTAGCTTCACGGTATTTGTAATTTCGTTTCTCATAAAATAAACCGCTATGAAATTTTTTATCGATACCGCAGATCTTGCACAAATTAAAGAAGCACAAGACCTAGGAGTTCTTGATGGTGTTACTACCAATCCGTCGCTTATGGCGAAAGTGGGCATTTCCGGAGAAGCTGCAGTGCTTAAGCATTATGTGGACATCTGTAACATTGTTACAGGAGACGTAAGTGCTGAAGTTATTTCCACCGATTATGAAGGTATTATTCGTGAAGGCGAAAATTTGGCAGCATTACACCCACAGATTGTGGTTAAAGTTCCCATGATTAAAGACGGTATTCGTGCGATCAAGTATTTTACCCAAAAAGGAATTCGCACTAATTGTACATTGGTGTTCTCTGCAGGCCAAGCGTTGCTGGCAGCAAAAGCAGGAGCTACATATGTTTCTCCGTTTATTGGTCGCTTAGACGATGTTTCTACTGATGGTTTAGCATTGATCGAAGATATTCGCCAGATTTATGATAACTACGGTTACGATACTCAGATACTTGCAGCATCTGTGCGTCATCCAATGCATATCATTGAATGCGCGAAAATTGGTGCAGACGTAGCAACTTGTCCGTTAAGCGCAATTACAGCTTTATTGAAGCATCCGTTAACGGATAGCGGTTTAGCGCAGTTTCTCGCCGACGCTAAAAAATTCGCTTAACAACAACTCAAATTCAAAGCGTCGGTAAGATAACCGACGCTTTCTTTTTAATACAACTTATGCCTTGTCCGTTACTGCATATAAATCCGGAAAAACCGGACAATCAAGCAATTCGTCAGGCAGTTGAAGTGTTGCGTGCAGGTGGTATCATAATTTACCCAACGGATACGGTTTACGGAATTGGTTGCGATATTCATCAACCGAAAGCCCTGGAACGCTTGTGTAAACTAAAAGGAATTCCCGTTGAACAATCTAATTTCTCCATCATCTGCCACGATTTGTCACACTTGGCAGATTTTACAACACCAATTACGAATCCGATTTTCCGCGTTTTAAAGAAAGCTTTGCCGGGTCCGTACACTTTTATTCTTGAAGCGAATTCCAAAGTGCCGAAGTTCTTTTTACACAAGAAAAAAACGATTGGTATTCGAGTTCCTGATAATGCTATCGTTGCTGAAATTGTCAAACAACTTGGTAATCCCATTGTGAGTTCATCCGTGCATAATACAGAAGACGAACTGATGGATTATTTTTCTGAGCCGGAATTAATTTACGAGCATTATAATGAAAAGGTAGAACTAGTCATCAATGGCGGTTATGGGAATTTGCAAGCTTCAACGATTATTTCTGTTGTGGACGGATCATTTTCAGTAATTCGCGACGGCTTAGGAGCTACTGAACATTTGTGGTAGGGTTGCGTTTATGACACAATCAATGCTCGCGAACAAATCGAAATGCAGCGCCTAAATTTTCAATGATATCGCTCGCTATCAATGATTCTTCTGCACTAACAGAAGTTACAATATCTCCGGCCAGTCCATGTAAATAAATACCAATAATTGCCGCATTTTTTGCTGTGTATCCTTGCGCCATCAAACCAGCGATAATTCCGGTCAACACATCGCCGCTTCCTGCAGTTGCCATTCCGGCATTCCCGCTACTATTGAAACAAATTGTGCCATTGGGCAATCCTACTGCAGTGTAAGCTCCTTTCAAAACAATAACACAACGATGCGTCATACACTTCAAACGCAGCGTTTTTAGACGTGCTTCCGTACTTTCATGCGCACCAAACAAACGATCGAATTCTGCGGGATGCGGTGTTAACACGCATTCATGAGGCAGGTATTCCAGCCAAATTTTATGCTCTGAAAGGATATTTATGGCGTCAGCATCAATAACAAGCGGCAAGCCGGAATTTGCAATTG
Organism: Bacteroidia bacterium; assembly: GCA_044344795.1. Taxonomy (GTDB): domain Bacteria; phylum Bacteroidota; class Bacteroidia; order Palsa-965; family Palsa-965. The sequence continues at coordinate 12,651 of JBIJCF010000040.1, forward strand.
CGTTCTTCAACGCTTGAGCTGCCGCTTCGCTTGTTCCAATTCCAGGCCCTATCGCGACAACATCATATTTTGCAAAATCTATTTCTGAACTAATCGTTTCTTCCAATTGACTTCTTTTTACAATCACTTCGGGAATTGCACATTGCATAGGCAACACACTGCTATCGGGAATAAAAGCGGTACATAAACCTACACCTGAACGCATTGTGGCTTTGCTCGCTAAAATTGCTGCACCGCTCATTCCTGCAGAACCGGCCATCATCAAAGCATGACCGCATGTTCCTTTATGTGCAAACCGGGAACGGGCAAGCAGAGTTTGCTTTACGTCTTCTACGGTCGTAAAATAGTTTTCTGTTGCTGTATTATTCAAAATTGCGGGATGCAATCCGATATCCAGAATATGCAACTGCCCGACAAATTCTCCTGACTCCGGAAGTAGTTGAGTTAATTTCGGACATTGAAAGGTAAATGTGTGTGCAGCGCGAATCACACATTTTAAATCATTGTTCTCATTGCTATCGGAGAACAATCCGGAAGGAATATCTATAGCTACAACCGGAACTCGAGTTCCGTTAATTTGATGAATCAACGAAGCGTAAATGCCTTCAGGAACCCGATTTAATCCTGCACCAAATAATGCATCAATTACAAAATGAAAGGGGTTTGCTTCAGAAAAATCATTCAATACCTTTCCTCCTGCTCGCTTCCAACGCTCCAAATTAGTTTGACGATCCTGACTTGCCTGCACCTCAACACCAATTGCGATTACTTGTACGTTATAATTTAAAGCAGCCAAAAGTCTAGCAATAGCCAAACCATCTCCTCCGTTATTGCCGGGTCCACAAATAATTAAACAGGAATAACGTTGATCGTATAACTTAACCAATTGTTCAACACAAGCCTTTGCTGCACGTTCCATTAAATCAATGGACAACACGGGTTCATTTTGAATAGTAAATTGATCAACAACTTTTATTTGAGACGCCGATAATATTTTCATAGCGAACCGGTAAATATTTTAATTGAATAATTAACCACTAAAATCAAGGCAGTTATTACGTACATAATGACTAGCCACTTCGCTCCATTTTTGAAACGAAAGCGCAGGTGCAACAACAATAAAACAAGTGTAATAAAAAAGGGAATCAGCGCAGGAAATAACAGCACTGATTCCCCAATATGACCTTGTAGCAATTGTTCAATAGAACGCTGAAAGCCGCAGCCGGGACAATCGAAACCCGAATATTCCTTAACCGGGCAGGTCAGCATGATTAATTCGCCATTCCTCCTGCTATTGCACCAAACACGCTCAGCACGAAGATGAAATACAGAACAACTACCAACAACATCAATCCACCTAAAATCAAACCGATGATTCCGCAAATACGGCCGGCTTTAGCATTATTCCAAGATGATTCTGTGTACATGGAAGGATTTGCTTCGTATTCCTTCTTAGCCTTGTTGCCCATTATTAATGCCGCTATGCCGCAACCAATACCGGGAATACCGTAGCAAAATGCTGTAACAATAGAAATAATTCCCAAAACTAATATTGCAGTAGCATTACTCAAGTCGCGCTGACCTCCAAAACCTTGTTGATAAGGGTTTTGCTGGTACGGATTTCCTTGAGGATTCTGATAAGGGTTGCCGGAATTCGGCGGATAAGGCGGATTGTTTTCCATAAAGGTTGAGTAATTTTATGAAGTAAATATAGATGATATCCGCTAATAAGCTATGTACTACAATCCTTATCAGAGTGAAAACTCTTCCGACATCGAAAAAGGCAAAACGATTGCCATCATAAGTTATATCACGATTATCGGGTGGTTAATTGCTTTAATCATGTATCAGCAAAACAAATCAAAATTTGCGGCACATCACCTGCGTCAGGCTTTAGGGCTTTTTTCTGCAGCATTCGTTTTAGGTTTAGCGGTAAGCATACTAGGATTTATCATTCCGCTTACATACGCTTTACAACCTATAGTTTCGGTGGCGACAATTGTATTTATCATCATGGGAATCGTGAACGCATCCAACGGAAAAGACACCACTCTTCCATTCATTGGCCATTATGCTGCCGAATGGTTTCGCAATATTCCGTAGTTACTTAGGATATTCTACGCGCACGTGGTAAATGCTGCGAAGCTTCTTCTTAAAAATTTTCTTGATAGCAGTAATGTCCTTCAACGTAATATTTGAATTATCGAATTGATGTCGATCTGCTTGATCGTCGATGATCTTTTCGACGAGTTGATCAATACTTTCACCATCATGATTTTTCAAAGAACGGGATGAAGCTTCAACAGCGTCTGCCATCATTAACACCGCAGTTTCCTTGGAATACGGAACAGGACCTGGATAGCGAAACAGTTCTTCATCCACAAAATCTTGAGGATTGTTTTTCTTGTACAACGTCAGGAAATAAGCAGTATTGGTTGTTCCGTGATGAGTGCGTATAAAGTCGATGACGATATCGGGAAGTTTTCCTGCTTTAGCTTTTTCTACACCGCGAATAACGTGGCTGATAATTATTGATGCGCTTTCTTCGAAGGTCAATTCCTCATGCGGATTAATGCCTCCGGTTTGATTTTCAATAAAGTAAACCGGCATATCCGCTTTGCCGATGTCATGATACAAAGCACCGGTGCGAACTAAAAGAGCATTACCGCCAATTCTTCGAATGGCTTCTTCCGCAAGATTAGCAACCTGCATGGAATGTTGAAATGTTCCGGGTGCTTTTTCTGCCAGTTCACGTAACAGCGGATTATTTGTATCAGACAACTCCAGTAAGGTCACATCGGAAACGAATCCGAATATTTTTTCAAAAACAAAAATCAATGGATACGCCAACAGCACCAACACTGCACTGATCGTATAGTTAACGAAATCTTGTGTTTGGAGAACAATTAATTCGCCCTCGGCCACAGCATGCAAACCGATGTGTAACGCACTATACACCGCAATAATAATCACCACGGAGAAAAATAATTGCGAGCGGTGACGCATGTTAACGATACTAAACAATGCGGTTATTCCTGTTAGCACCTGAATAAACAAGAAATGAAAACGATCTCCGCTAACATGCAACGAGACAATTAACATGGTAATCAAATGCACAAACAACGCTAATCGTGCATCAAAAAACGCGCGCATGATGATCGGCAGAATACAAAAAGGCAAAGCGTACAAAGGAATATTCTGAAAGTAATTCGGAACAAATGACATGGTGGTTGTCAATACCACTATCAGTAACAAAAACAATAAGCGGGAATCGCTGGCCAATAATTCTCTTCGGAACAAGCGCAAAAATTGAAAAAGTAAAAAAAGTACAAATCCAACCACGATCAACTGTCCGCCCAACAACGTCCATCCTCCTGCTGTCTCTCCTGACTTCAATTCATATTCAGCTTGTAACGATACTAACTTTTGATACGTATCGTCATCAACAACATCTCCTCTGTTTACAATTAGTTCGCCTTTGGTAACTGCTCCGCGAGCAACTGCAACATTACTTAAAGCCTGTTGCAATAACTTGCGTGTTAATGAACTATCATATAATACGTTGGCACGCACAATTACATTGGCGTTTTTCCATTCCTCATAAACGTCTTCAGGAATTCGCTTTCTAAGTAACGTATCTACTTCGGATGGCGTCGGGAATGTTCCCAATAATATTTCTTCGGCAACAGCACCCTTAACTAACAAAACTTTGTCTCCCGGCCCTTTGCCCGAATTGGAACTAAAGGTTCGGATTCCTTTCGTATAAATTTTATCCAGCTCAAGCAATATTTTGACACGCGAACTGCTCGTTAAATCGCTAATTCCTTTTGCAATTTCCTGCTGCGCATCTTCAGTGATGGTGCTGTCAACGCGATAATAAGGAGTGAATTCTCTACGCAGATCTTCTTTCTCCTGTTCAATTTCAGCTACCGGTTTACTCACAGCAAAGTCAAAGGGTGCGATAACACCTTCGTACGGCCAAGGCTTTCCATTTAGTCCATCGATATTGTAACGAAATGCTGAACCTCGCGGATAAATCCACACCAAAACCAACAAACCCGACAAAAAGAGAAATCCCTTGTAAAGCAGGGCGTGGCGGTCACGAATAAACTCAAAAACTTTTCTGATCACGAAACGAAATTAACGAGAATACGCTGTCAAATTTCTACTTGCATAGGAAGAAACTCACTGTTTGCTAACAAGGTTCCTCAGGGGCAATTAAAATAGTTAGATTTGTGCGTTAACATTATACACAGCAAATTATGAAAGAAGTTTATATCGTCTCCGCAGTGCGCACTCCAATGGGATCATTTGGTGGTGCTTTGGCTGAAGTTTCTGCAACACAATTAGGCGCTACTGCAATTAAAGCGGCTGTTGAACGCGCCGGCATTGCTCCTGAGCAAGTTAACGAAGTTCTTATGGGCGCCGTATTACAGGGCAATCTGGGCCAAGCTCCTGCTCGTCAGGCTGCTCGTTTCGCAGGTTTACCTGATGCAGTAACATGCACTACTGTTAACAAAGTTTGTGCATCCGGAATGAAAACGGTTATTTACGCTGCACAATCTATTAAACTGGGTGATACCCAAGTTGCAGTAGCAGGTGGCATGGAAAACATGTCTGCTGCTCCGTATTACGTGGAAAAAGGTCGTTACGGACATCGTTTTGGTCACGGTCAATTACTGGATGCCATTGTGAAAGACGGCTTGACTGATGTGTACCACAATAACCTGATGGGTAACTCTGCCGAATTGTGTGCAGCAAAATATTCCATTACGCGTGAACAACAAGATGCTTATGCGATTCAATCGTACCAACGTGCTGCTGCTGCATGGGAAGCGGGAAAATTTAATGACGAAGTGGTTCCTGTAACCGTTAAAACCCGCAAAGGTGATGTAGTGGTTAGCGTGGATGAAGAATACAAAAATGTTAGTCTTGATAAGATCCCCGGATTAAAGCCTGCATTTCAGAAAGATGGAACAGTAACTGCTGCTAATGCTTCTACCATTAATGATGGCGCTGCGGCATTAGTTTTAATGAGTAAAGAAAAAGCAGACGAGCTGGGCATTAAGCCTTTGGCGAAAATCTTAAGTTATTCGGATGCTGAACAAGCACCTGAATGGTTCACCACCTCGCCTGCAAAAGCAATTCCTTCTGCAGTTGCAAAAGCCGGTTTGCAAATGAATGATATAGATTTCTTCGAAATTAACGAGGCTTTCTCAGTTGTCGCATTGGCTAACCTTGATCTCATGAATCTCGAAGCATCAAAAGTAAATGTGAATGGCGGCGCGGTGGCATTAGGTCATCCACTCGGTTGTTCCGGTGCTCGTATCATCGTTACATTAATCAATGTATTAAAACAGAACAATGCCAAGTACGGCGTTGCCGGAATTTGTAACGGCGGTGGTGGTGCCAGCGCAATTGTTATCGAAAATATGTAAAACAAATAAGGGCTTTCTTTAACAAGAAAGCTCTTTTGCCATAACAATGCCTTACGGAATTTGTCACCTTAGTGTTGTGCCTTGCAGGCGAGAACCATCCGACAAAAGCGAGATGGTTACACAACTATTGTTTGGTGATGCGTTTGAAGTGATTGAAACGCGTGATTCCTGGCATCATATTGTCACCGCGTGGGATCACTATGATTGCTGGATTGATCGAAAGCAATACGTTCCCGTAAGCAAATCTGCTTTTGAAAATTTAAAGCTCAATCCGGCGCCTGTTGTTACCGATCTTTTTCAACTGATAACAGACACATCAACAGGAATTACATTTCCGATTTTCATTGGAAGTTCGCTTCCGTTCTTTGCCGGAAACGAATGTAGCATTGGAGAGCGCATGTACGTGGTGGACGGTAATGCTAAGTCTTTTGAAACGGAGATTTCGAGAGAAAGTATCGTGGATACAGCCATGTCTTTTATTCATGCACCTTATTTGTGGGGAGGACGTTCTCCTTTCGGTATCGATTGCTCCGGATTTACTCAGGCCGTTTTCAAAGTGAATGGTTTACAAATAAAACGTGATGCATACCAACAAGTAGAAATTGGCGATGCATACAGTTTTGTTGAAGAAGCGCAGCCCGGCGATTTGGCATTCTTTGATAATGAAGAAGGACGCATTGTGCACGTGGGAATCGTAATCGGAGAAAATAAAATCATTCATGCCTCCGGTCGTGTGCGCATTGATCATTATGATCATTACGGCATATTTACGCCCGAGCGCGGAGGTTATACGCACAACTTGCGCATTATCAAAAACATCTTACTGTAACGAAATAAAAGAGCCGCATTAATCATGCGGCTCTTTCATGCTATTTCATTTTTGTTATTCCACGACGAACTTCATCACAAACGCGTCATCACCTGACGTTACCATGAGGTAATAAACACCTGCAGCAACATTAGGCAACGCAACTTGCACAGGACCGCTTACTCCATTTAATGAACGAGCGAACACATCCTGTCCTAATGAATTGCGCACAATCATCATACGATTATCTGCTGATGACAGTTGCAACACAACCTCATGTTGTGTTGTATTATAGAATGCTGAAATTGCACCATTGTTTTCTTCAATGCCTACACAACCAACACCGATGTTATTGAAGGTGATCGTATCTGCACCACATGAATTGGTAACAATGAGTTGAGCTGTATAGTTACCCGAATTCGGATACAATATAACAGGAGACGAGGCATTGGACGTAGCCGGTGTTCCACCCGGGAACGACCAACTGTAATTCATGGCATTAGCACTATTACTTCCATCGAACGTAATGGTTTCATTGATACAAATAACGGAATCACTAGGAGAAATAGCAGCTACAGGATCTTCATCAACCTGAATAACTACATTGGCGTTGGTCACGCAGCCATTCGCACCTGTTCCCTGAACGTTATAGGTGATACTTGTTGTTGGTGTACTAATAACGGAAGCTCCTGTAGTTTGATTGAGAAAAGTTCCCGGTGACCAAACGTATGACGATGCGCCGCTGGCCGACATGGTTACAGGCGTTGATGGACAAACGGTTGTTGCGGTACTGGTAACGTTTACGGCAGGATTTGGATTAACAGTAATGGACACAAATGCGGAGTCAAACAAATTACAACCACCGCCTACGACATACAAAATAGCATTGTACGTACCCGGATTATTGAAATTAACGGTCTGCACAACGTTATTTGATGTTAGCGGCGAAGCATTCGGGAAATACCATAACAGGGTATCCTGATACGTTGAACCCGCAGCATCAAAAGAGATCGTGTTACCGGCACAAATACTGGTAGCACTTGGAGTAATTTGCGCCACCGTATTCTGACTGGTTAAAAATGGATGAATGTATAATGAAGCCGACAAATTCCAGGAACCTGCAGTTGTGTATTGGTACCAATTGTTATCGGATTGTCTTTCCCAAATAGCAGATGGCGTTGTTTGTCCGGCTGTGTTCGAAACAATGCTCAATGTGTCTTTAGTGCCTGTTGTCCATTGCAAGTTGGTCAAATCAACACTCACAAAGAAACGTTTGGATACCGGAAGTGTAATTGGATTATTGACGAAGGAGAATTCTGAATAATAATTACCATTTACATCCTGCATAATTTCACCCATCGATCTACCAACAGCAGTACCAATTTGAACTCCCGGAGTTCCACTGGTTCCGTCGTACACTTTCACATTCACAATCTTATTTTGATTGGCTGAATAAGCCAGACCAAATGCAACCCAAACATTTACTAATTGTGTGTATGGTTGAGACGATGCGTCAAAATACATGGCTTTCTCTCGGTCCAAATAGGTATTCATACCGTTAATCCAACCATCCGAACCGACAGAAGAGCCGGTATAATAATTTACCGGAGTCCAGTTGGAAGGTGCAGGTAAATTAACACGTGTACAACCTGAAGCAGCAACAACAGTAATATATCCTGTGCGGGTTTCAGTATCTGATCCGTTCGCACCGCTGACAGTAAGCGTAACATTGTAAGTACCAGGTGTGTTGTAAACAATAGCTGGAGGATTTGCTCCGTTAAATGTGCCCGGTGTTCCGCCCTGGAAAGTCCAGCTGTACGTAGTCGGATTATATAAAGACTGGTTCGTAAAAATTACTGAACCGCCTGCAGTTACTGTTGTAATGTTCGCAGTAAAATCAGCAACCGGGGGCCAGTTCAATGTTGCAGCGATACAATTCATCGCATTGTTGGCATTGATACGTCCTGCGCCCAACTGTCCGATGTATGAAGAATTTTGTGAATTGATATTAGTTGCAGTTGAAGTTATACAAGTTCTGATATCAGATGGAGACAATGCGGGATTCAATGATAACATCAAGCCTGCCAATCCGGCAACAATTGGAGAAGCCATGGAAGTACCACTCATATTACCATAAGTACTATTCACGGTTGTTGCATAGATGTTGTTACCCGGAGCAGAGATATCCACCCAGGTTCCGTAGTTGGAGAAACTTGCTTTTGCATCGTTACTGGAAGTAGCAGCAACAGCAATACATTGTGTGTATCCTGCAGGATAGAAAATCGTGTTCGTATTGTTATTTCCTGCAGCAGCAACTAAAACAACACCTTGACCATTGGCCCATGAAATAATGTTTTGTGCTGTGGTGGATGAACCTGTGCCACCCCATGACATATTGATCACATCTGCGCCGGCTGCTACAGCATACACAATTCCATCGTAACCATTAGTAACAACTGATGCTTGCGTTGTTGCTTTAACGGCAATGAGTTTACAACTAAATCCTATTGCAGCAACACCTGTATTGTTATTTGTAGTTGCACTGGCGCAACCAGCTACGTGTGTACCATGACTAAAGCTGGAGCTAGGTGGATCAGGGTTATTGTCATTACTACCGACATCATATCCATTAATGTCGTCAATATATCCATTGCCGTCATCGTCAATGTTATTGTTTGGAATTTCACCCGGATTTACCCAAAGATTACCTGATAAATCAGGATGCGAACGCTGTAAAGCATCATCAACAATAGCAATCTTGATTGTTGAACCGGAAGAGAAATAATTCCATGCTCCCGAAGCATTAATCACATTTAAATGCCACTGGGAAGAATACGACGGATCGTTTGGTGTAAGTGTTGGACGATCCAATGGAACGCGCTCTGCATACACTACTTGTCCGGTTGCCTTCAGATCACTAATGATCTGCATCACATTTGCATGGTCATTAAATGTCAATAAAAATGTACGTTGCAATACCGGAGAATTTTTTGCTGCGTGAAATGGACGAGACAAATGTGCTCCGGGATGCGATTTCGCTAATTCCGGCAAAAACGGCAATGTCCCCAATGGAAGATTGTAATGATCTTCTTTTAAAGATGCCGTAAGACGAACATCATCTTTAACCTGAAACCAAATTTTACCATCTTGATAATCCGAGTAAACGATTTGCGCAGGGAGATGAACTCCAATGGCGAGCGCAACAAGAACAAGTAGCTTTTTAATCATGTTTGTAGGAATTAGGTTCAACGAAGTGAATTTACTCAAAACCTAATTCAAACACAACAAGTTATGTGGATTTAAACAGATACCAGCGAAGGTCAATCCGATCCACGATGATATATCCGTTTTCATGCGGTATAGGAACCGAACGGTGCAAATAATTCTCTTGATCTGTGAAATCGGGAGTGTTCTTTACCGGAGACGGAGCATCGTTGTATAAAAATCCAACCACATTATCACCTACTCCTCCGATAATAAAGTGATAAACATGAGGATTGGTTTTGCTTCTGGTAACTTCGCGTATTAAACATTTATCCATTAATGCACGTGCCTTTTTATCAGAATTAATTGCTGTTAACAGACTGTCTCCGGAATCAAAGTGTTTCTTCGTTTTAAGGTAATTCACCAATGCATTAAAATCTTTTTGCTTCGCTTTCAAATTGGCTTTAATACTACTATCAGGCGCTATCTGTAATTCCAAGTTGGCTTGTTCAAACTTCAATGTTCGCCCGGAAGATGTATCAAGGCCTTTGCTGATTTGATCTTTGGACAATGCGTTTAATTCTTTTAATCGCTTTCGCGTTTCTTCTACTTTTTGAAAAGTCCTGATATCACGCATTTTCCAACAGCCTTCATAAGTGAGATAAACGTAATAATCGTGACTGGTTTCTGCATCGCGCAGCCAGACAGATACTACAGCCTGGGAACTAGTTTGAAAAATCAATCGACAAGTCCTCATAACTCGCGGCGACAAAGACTGCCCCAGCGTTTTACTCTGAAATTTTTCCTTGTCCATAGCGCAACACAAATGATTGGCTTTTGCAGGAAAGCCATTTAGCGAAAAATAAGCATGAACTACTTCCGTAGGAAAAAGCGTATCTCCGGGATGACGATTTGCTGTTAACACTATTGAAAAACAACAAAAAGATAAAAGTGCTATCAGATGAGCTTTCATAATAGATTACCAATACTGTTAAGATACAGCATTGCCTTTAACGAGCAATTATTCCTCGCGGAAAAACCACAATCTCGACAAATGAACAATCTCTACATTGCGATAATAATACTTAATGATTTGATCGTATTTGTACCCGCGCTTTGCCATACTGATAGCGCCCTCCTGACATAAACCCACTCCATGTCCGTATCCACGACCACGAATAACAATACTATCATTTCGTTCTTCAATTGAAAAGTACGCCGATTTCAATTGCCAATCGCTGCGAATGGTTTTATAAGGGATTCGATAATTGCCATAAACATAATTAGTGGTGCGCTGCTCCTGAGTCATATTTAATGCACTGTAACTAGCCATGCTGTCCTTAACCGGATATTTATGTTTCAATTGCAAATAACTCAACCAATCATCTTTGGCAATTTTTCGTGTCCAATAAGCCTGTGAACTTCTTATACAAAAGGTGTCACGAATAGAACGCAAATAACTTACGGATGCTCCCCAAACATCTTCAGAATTCGCAGTTTGCCCCCCACAGTTGGAGTGAAAGGCAGCTGTAATCATGATCAGATTTCTATCCACAACAACCTGCCCCGCGGTTTGAGTTACTCCTTCCAAAACAATAGGATTAACGGTGCGGTTTTTATAAACCTGACAATGTACCCCATCACAAACATCAAAACCTTCCAATCCGTGGCGATTAAGATGCGACAAGGCATAAGTCCTGCATAAAATGGCTTGCACTTTATAAAACTCAAGTGGAGTTTTTCCTCCCGATTCAGATTCCACTACACCTCCAACATAGTTTTCCAATTCGGCAACAGTTATGCATTCCAACAATCCTCCAACTGCTCTGATACTTAAGGAACCTTGATAACTGCGTGTTCCGTTCATTGGTTTCAATGGTTTTATTTTGAACACAGAACTATCGGAATTGATACGCCAATATAATTTGGAGCACTTGCCAAGGTTCACACCCGGTGCCAGTAACTCTAACGAATCGCCGACTGCTTGCACACGAATAACTTTTGCGGCCAGCGAATCCACTAAGTTCAAGGAATCCAAATAAACACTGAAACCACCTTGCGCATTAGAAATATTCAACATTTCTACTTTCAAAGTAGACAGAATACGAACACGAACCTGATTCCCGAATAATGAACCGGCGCAACTCCACACAATAAGCAATAACACAAAACGTATCATGATTTCAAGTATTCGTCAATTAATCGTGCTGTTGTAGCAGAAGCGCCACCATGTTCGGAAAGTTTACGATGCAATCTGTCATAATTGGACAACATTACCTCGCGTGCATCTCCATCATCTGCAATCTGTTTCAACTGCGCAGCAATAATTTCAGGAGTACAACGATTTTGAATCAATTCGGTAACGATATCCTGATCCATCACCAAATTAACGAGTGAAATGTACTTTACCTTCACCAACTGTTTCGCAATTAAATACGAGACCGCGCTTCCTTTATAACACACTACCTGTGGAACTTTAAACAATGCTGTTTCCAATGTGGCAGTTCCTGATGTAACCAAAGCTGCCCGCGCATGCTGAAGCAGATTATATGTCTTTCCGAATATCACCGGCACCTTTGAATCACCCATTACCGAGTTATAATACGACGCTGTTTGACCCGGTGCTCCTGCAATAACAAAATCATACTGCGGAAATTGTTTCGCTGCCGCCAACATTAAAGGAAGCATGGTTGCAATTTCTTGCTTTCGGCTTCCGGGCAATAAGGCCACTATTGGCTTTGATGTTACAACAGGTGCATCGCTTTCTCCATTCAAGTCAATTGCATCCAACAAAGGATGTCCTACATAATCAACAGGATACTGATGCCGAGCATAAAAATCTTTCTCGAAAGGAAGAATACAAAACATATGGTCGACATTGGCTTTTATCGTATTCACACGCGATTCTTTCCAAGCCCATATTTGCGGAGAAATGTAATACATGACACGTATTCCTGCTTTCTTGGCAAATGGGGCAATACGCAAATTAAATCCGGGGTAATCCACTAATATGATTGCATCGGGTTGCCACGCAGCGATATCTTGTTTTGCTTTCTCGATATTTTGAAGGATGGTTCTTAGGTTCATCAATACTTCTACAAAACCCATGAATGCCAACTCCCTATAATGTTTGACAATATGAACGCCCTGCTGCTCCATCAAATCTCCTCCCCAACCTCTGAACTCAGCTAATGGTTGTCGCTGACGTAAAGCCTTTACCAAATTGGATGCATGTAAATCTCCCGACGCCTCACCGGCTATAACGTAATACTTCATCAGGCAATAAACTTTTCATAAACCACCCAAGCGGTATAAAGAATCGTTGCAAATAGAACGCCACGTCCTGCGTTATAGTATTCACGCCATAAGAAGAAAAAAAACAACGGAAGATTTGTTGCATAACATCCCAAACTTATTGCGCCAACAATGACATGAACCCGATCAAAATATTCAATGAATCCACTAAAAGAAGTTTGAACGCGATACGTGAATAAGTAATACATAAACAAGGCAAAAACCGGCATTACAAGTCCCAGTATACCACCTACCGCAATATGATCAAGAGTTCCTTTTTTCATATTCCTTCCAGTTGCTTCATGTTGGGCATAACGTTGTATGCCGTAAGATCGAATTGCACCGGTACGACAGAAACATAATTGTGTTGCAACGCAAAGGCATCCGTGTCATCTGCGTCAGGTTCAAAATTTTCAAATCTTCCGGTTAACCAGTAATACTTGCGACCCGCAGGATCCGTACGTTCATCCAACTCTTCTATCCACGTTCCTTGCGCCTGACGCACTACGCGCAAACCTTTTATTTCTTCAAGCGGACCTTTAGGTATATTGACATTTAAACAAACACCGCGCTCCATACCGGCCTTCAATACAAATGCGATCAGTTTTTCAGCATAGTGCTGCGCTGCAAGAAAATCTGCTTCAATAGAATAATCCAATAGCGAGAAACCAATAGACGGAACACCTTCTATAGCGCCTTCCATCGCGGCGGACATTGTACCGGAATAAATAACGTTAATGGAATGATTCGCGCCATGATTAATTCCTGATAAACACAAATCAGGTTTACGCGACAACAACTTATTCACCGCCATCTTCACACAATCAACAGGTGTGCCACTGCAACTCCATGCTCGAGCACCTTCATGCGCGTGAACCTCTTCCACACGCAACGTAGAGTTTATTGTTATCGCATGCCCCATTCCTGATTGCGGTTTATCCGGTGCCACCACAACGACATCTCCAAACTTCAATGCAGCTTTCACCAATGCACGAATTCCGGGAGCATATATTCCATCATCATTAGTAACCAGAATAAGCGGTCGTTCTTTTGTCATGTTGCAAAACTAGTTACATCGTGTATTACGTCTTCACTTAGTTTAGTTAAATTAACACAACAACGTGTTAACAAGGCGAACAATATCTGTAACGTTGTTCACAATTGACTGTGAATTAACATCCTGCATTCAATTTGTTGACAGAGCCATCATTTCTACATCATACATTAGTTATATAGTAAAAGGAGTTTTGCAAAACTTCTTTCAACGTGAAAAAAAAGTATTATCCCGTTATCGTATTGTCCGACCTACATCTGGGAACCTCGTCTAGTAAAGCCAAAGAGGTAGTTCATTTTCTCAAACACCATAAATGTGATCAACTTATCCTCAACGGTGATATCATCGACGGCTGGCAGTTGCGCAAATCAGGCACATGGAAAAAGCAACACTCTAAGTTCCTAAAATTGGTGCTGAAGCGAGCTTCTAAAGGTTGTGAGGTAATATATCTCCGTGGAAATCATGATGACTTCTTAGATGAAGTTATTCCTTTCAAACTTGGAAGATTCTCTATTCGACGTGATTACAAACTGGAAACTCCTACGGGTAGATATTACGTCGTACATGGTGATTTGTTCGATACTGTAACAACCAAATTAAAATGGATTGCAAAACTCGGAGATGTTGGTTATACATTCCTGCTGTGGTTAAACAGGCATTACAATGCTTATCGTGAACGTAAAGGATTGCCATATTATTCGCTTTCGCAGGCCGTGAAAGCGAAAGTAAAAGGTGCCGTGAATTTCATCTCTGATTTTGAAACGCAATTATCCGAAGTAGCACGATCACGGGATTGCAGAGGCATTATTTGCGGTCATATTCACAGTCCTGCGAATAAGTTCATCAATGACATTCATTATTTAAACAGCGGTGACTGGGTAGAATCGCTGACAGCATTGGTTTTAACACCGGACAACAACTGGGAAATCATTCATTATTCCGAATGGATCAAGCAATTCGCAGAAGCCAATTCAGCGCGTGCAGAGCAAGATTTGCTTGATGAGCAAGATCCGGAAGCAGCTGAATTGCTGGCCGCACTGCGCCTTAAATTATCAGCACAGTAAATCACACAAGAATTAGTATCACAACATGAAAGCGGATAAAAAAATTCTATTTACTATTCAAGGTGAAGGTCGTGGTCATATGACACAAGCGATTGCATTAAAGTCAATACTTGAACAAAATGGCTATACCATATGTGCGGTACTAATAGGAGCAAGTAAAAGACGCGTGATTCCGGAATTCGTGATTAAAAAATTCGCCGGCATTCCTTTGATCAAAATTCCAAGCCCTAATTTTGTTTTGAAAGACAATAAAGGAATTGATTTATTTAAAACCGTAGTTCACAATGCGCGCGAGTTCAGCACATACCGCCGCAGCGCACGTATTCTTGGAGATTTAGTCAGCTTTCATCGTCCGGATGTAATCATTAATTTCTACGAACCCATTACTGCATTGTATGCTTCGAAACATGCTGTATCAAATCGTCCTCCTATCATTTCTATTGCTCACCAGTACCTCAATAAACACGAGCACTATAAACATCCTCCGGGACATTTTTTAGATCGACTTTTTTTAAAAGCATACACGAATTTCACTGCCAAAGGCAGCTCTAAATTACTTGGCCTCTCCATTTATCCATTGCCGCCTGCCAAGCAAAGTTCTCGTCTTGTAGTTGTACCGCCTTTGCTGCGCGGCGAAATCAAGCATTTAACAGCTGCGCGGGAAGATTTCCTATTGTGTTATACCGTTAATCCGGGCTATCGGGAAGATCTCATTAACTGGCATCGTGATAATCCGGATACCGAGCTGCACATTTTCACTGATTTGGATGGATCTCATGATACAATAAGCGTTCGCCCTAACTTAACATTACACCGTTTGAATGATGTGAAGTTTCTTGAATTTATGTCACGATGCAAAGCGTTAGTAAGCACTGCTGGATTCGAATCGATTTGCGAAGCACATTACCTCGACAAGAAGTGTTTCATGGTTCCGGTTGAAGGACACTTTGAACAATTGTGCAATGCTTTTGATGCAGCCTCTGCAGGTGTTGGTCTAAAAGGTGATAATTTCAATTTAACTCCTTTTTTAAAATGGCTATCGTTGCAACAGCCGTCTAACGGCGGATTTCGGGACTGGGAAAATCAAGCGGGTGCTATGATTCTTTCAGAACTCGACAAAGAATTACTTCAGCAATCGATAATGCCGCAACTCATTCCGGCATAATATAAATTCATGTAGATTAGCAACAATGAAGAAACGAGTCGCATTCGTCATTAATCCCAATTCAGGACCCGATAAAAAGACCAATCGCCTGGAGTTGATTCAGCGCCTGTTGAAGGCAGACTATGATGCGGAGATTTTTCTTTGGAAAAACATCAGCGACAAAGACAATATTTTCAACAAGGTATTGGATGGCAATTTTGATATCGCTGTGGCTGTAGGTGGCGATGGAACTGTAAGTCAGTTGGCGGAAGTTTTGGCCGGTACAAAAACAGCTTTAGCAATTCTTCCCTTCGGCTCGGGCAACGGATTGGCGCGTCATCTGGGCGTTCCGATGAATCATGCGGAAGCGATGAAGTTAATTAATGATGGAGCAATTGTTGAAATGGACTGTCCTGAAGTGAACAATCAGCCGTTCTTTTGCACTTCTGGTGTTGGTTTTGATGCACGAATCGGAAAGTTGTTTGCCGATAGTAAAACACGCGGATTAAAAACTTATGCGCAGATTACCGTGCGGGAATTTATCGCTTATCAAGGTGAACATTTTACTATTACCATTGATGGCAAAACCGTGGAACGACAAGCGTTTTTAGTTACAGTAGCTAATGCGGGGCAGTATGGAAACAACGCCTGGATTGCGCCGGAAGCCGGCGTTACGGATGGTTTGCTCCATGTTGCCGTCTTAAAACCTTTTCGCTGGTTTAATATGTTGAGTTTAGCAATTCGATTGTTTGCCAAGAACATTCATAAAAGCCGATTCATGGAAACATACACCGGTAATGAAGTGAGGATTCAACGTGAAGCGCCGGGTGCTATTCATTACGATGGAGAACCGGCGGAAATGGGCACTGAACTGATTTACAAAATCACCACTAAGAAATTACGTGTAGTAGCAGGTAAATCATCCGGAATATAAGCTATAATACCCGAATTATTTTGATGTAGCGAATGACATAGCCACTGTTTTCAAAATCGGTTTCTACAACGCCATAGTGATTTTTCGAAGAAGACGCATGTAAAAAACGCAAAGGTGTTCCCTGCTCTGAAATGACAATTCCAACATGCCCGGGCTTTCTAACACGATGATTCGTTCCTGCAAAAACTATGATATCTCCGGGTCTGCACGAGTCTTTCGGAATTTCTTTACCGAAGGTGGCATAAGCAGCAGAAGCGCGCGGTACATCAATTCCGAAATGCGCAAAAACGTAGTGCGTAAAACCCGAACAATCAAATCCTGATTTCGGAGAACATTGTCCGTATTTGTAGGTGGTTCCTGTTAACGTTTTAGCAAACGCTACTATCGAATCGCCGTTGACTTTCGGCTTCAACGAATCTTGTGCAGTGAGAGTATTTGAAATCCCCTGCAATAAAAAAGCAATCAACGCCAAACGTAGCAGCAACTTCATCCTATAAAAGTACATCCTAAAGCGGGATTTGCTGTGTCAATTTTCTATTGAAACACCTGATAATTGATAAAATCATTACTTTTGCCACCCATTATTAAGCAATTAATTGCGCAGTTTGAGTGTGTTACTACACGTTCTTTAAATTAATGTAATGCAGTATATGCCCAAGTGGCGAAATTGTTGATAAAACAAGCTGAGGCAACGAAGCGTAGTTTTTCAATCCCCTACGAACGAAGTGAGTTGGGGATAAGATAAAACAAGCTGAGGCAACGAAGCGTAGTTTTTCAATCCCCTACGAACGAAGTGAGTTGGGGATAAGATAAAACAAGCTGAGGCAACGAAGCGTAGTTTTTCAATCCCCTACGAGCACTGCGAGTTGGGGAGTAGACGTTCTTTAAATTGATATAATGCAGTATATGCCCAGGTGGCGAAATTGGTAGACGCACCATCTTGAGGGGGTGGCGCCGTTAGGCGTGCTGGTTCGAATCCAGTCCTGGGCACATTTATTACTCGCTATCGAGTTAATCAGCTGAGGCAACGAAGCGTAGTTTTTCAATCCCCTACGAGCACAGCGAGTTGGGGAGTAAACGTTCTTTAAAATTTTACTTTGTCATTAATGCCCACGTGGCGAAATTGTTCGAAAA
>JBIJCF010000008.1:0-87559 GCA_044344795.1 Bacteroidia bacterium
TCCCGATAAAAAACCTAAAAGCTTATTTTTGAATCCTGGAATGACATGGAGTTTTCCCTTCATCATAGCTCGGTAACCTATCAATGCTACTTCTTTTGAGGACATTACTCCTTTTGCATATAATTTGGCATTGTTCATATCGGCGCGCTCCATAAAATTAGACTCGGTTGCACCGGGGGATAGAACGGTCACCGTAACACCTGTATTTTCAAATTCTTTGTGAATAGCCTCAGTCAAATTAATTACATAAGCTTTCGTAGCCCCGTAAACAGCAAAGTTTGGATCTGGCTGCAAGCCCGCCATAGAAGCAACATTCAAGATTCTGCCTTTTCCACGTTTTACCATTTCTTTTCCAAAATGATAACTTAATTCCGTCAAACTCAAAATGTTTAAATTAATCATTTCACAATACTTCTCCATTTTCCGATCAATGAATTGTCCGTATTCTCCAAAACCGGCATTGTTTACCAAATCTGTAACAATCCAATTGTTGGTTTTTACTTTATCGAGAATTACGTTGATTCCTTCCGATTTCGACAAGTCGGTGGCAACGATATGAACGTTGGTTTTATACTCTTGTTCGATGGAATTCTTTATACTTACTAGTTTTTGTTCGTCTCGAGCGACAATCAGAATATCTTTTTTGTCTTTGGCGAAAAGTAGTGCTAACTCGTAACCGATTCCTGATGACGCTCCTGTAATTATCGCGATTTCTTTCATTTCAAATTAATTTTATAACAATGTAAAAGTCGGAAGGATGGTCAACCTATACCTGACACAAATGTGTCAATATGAGCTTTGTATCAGTTTTTTTCGGATGCGGGTTAGAGATTGTCTTTCTATTCCGAGAAAGGATGCCAAATGAGACAAGGAAACGCGATTAAAAAGATCAGGATTTTCTTGTACAAATTCGAGATATCGGGTTTCGGCATTTTCAAAAAGAAAACTTTCGATCCGTTTTTGTTGCATTTTTAAAACTTCTTCGGCAACGAGTCTACCATAGCGCTCAAAAATGGGGAATTGTTCGTATCCTTCCTGAACGTGTTTGTAAGAAACCGAGACAATTGTGGTTGGTTCGATGCATTGAAAATAGTACTTACTCGGTGTTTGTGTGATGAATGCGGGATAATGTGTGGCATAACGATTTTCACGGAAAAAGTTTACCGAGATTTCATTGCCATTCTGGTCAATGTAAAATGCCCGTATCAGCCCGGAATAAATGAATCCAATTTCCTTTTGAATGGTATTGGCGTGAATGAAGAAATGCTTTGCTTTTAGTTCTCTGACGGTTAAGCCACTTTCCAAATAGGCTAATTCGGCCTCTGTTACTTTGGGGCAAAGTGATTTGACGGAGTTTAGAAATGTATCAATTGCATCATTCATATCAGAAACCATCGATTTTACGTCAGATCTTAAATTAAGTTCTACAAATTGAAAGGATCATAACCATATTGATAGTTCAATTAGTTGATACAATTCTATCTTTTCTTTCCTTCTGATGTCAGCTTTTATGGGTAGTAAATAGTTGTGATGTTTTGTATCAAACCAAATGGCTGTATTCCATTCTGAATTTCCAATTTTTGCACTTACTTTTAGACGTCCCCAACCTTCTTCTTGCCACTTTAAAATTTCTCTAATTTCATTACTCAATTCTACGGGAAGAGATACAAAATACCATCCACCTGGAGCTGAATGTTGCCAGATCTTCGCTGAAAATTCGTATTTGATTTTGGTAATCACTGGAAAGTTATTGCAGCTTGTATTATGTTAGTGGGACATTGTTTAATTCTCTAATCTTGTTTCATCGTTTTCAGTTGAAGACCAATTTACACTAAAAGCCAAAATTAGTTTAATAGAAAAGAGCTGCATTAATAGTTGTAACAAAGGGTCGAAAAAATTCAGAAGTATTGATAAAATAAAGCTCAGCAACAAAAGTATTATTGCTGTTATTCTTTGTGTGTAATGCTTTTTTATATTCAATACAATAATTGAGTTTATAAGCGTAAAAATCGATATTCCCAAAATCGCTTGTAACTCATGCGGGAAGATCCAGATTAGAATGGATGGCTGTAATAGATGAAAAAGAACAAACAAGTATCGTTTTCTTGAAAACTCAGAATAATAATTAGTTGTTCCTGTGGTAAAGTTCGCAACAACTCCTCCAGCAATGTCAAGTGCGAGTATTGTCAGCATAATTAATTTAAAATTTGAAATGTCACCATTCCATTTCAGAATGAGTGTTAGTCCGGCAACTGATAAAGAACTAATTACAATTGCAAACAAGTCAAAAGTTGTGGTTTCCCGTCCGAATAGATCAACTAGAAGCTTATGAACTTGAATTTTCTTGTTTTGAATTTTCATTATTTGTTGTTCATTTACAAAGCCTTAAAGTTTGTTGCCAAACGATATTAAACGCAGGAATGGTATAACACTAAGTTACGCAAAAGAGATTTAATCTAGACTAATTTTGAGCTCACGCAAGACTATCCTGCGTTTCATTTCGGATGGGCCTTAATGGGGGCTATACTAAGAAAAGCTCAGACATCTTCGTGATCTTCTTTATTCTCGATCTGTTTCTCATTCTCAAAGAAAAGCGCCTGTCAAAAAGTGTGAGAAGGAGCACCGAAGTGACGGGACAAACGAGAGAGGTTAACAAAAAAAAGCGCCGGAACTTTAGTACCTGCGCTTTTCTTATTAGTAGCGGGGGCTGGACTCGAACCAACGACCTTCGGGTTATGAGCCCGACGAGCTACCACTGCTCCACCCCGCATCCTGCGTTTTACTTTCCGTTACGTCTTAGCGTTTCCGAAAGCGAGTGCAAATATACACATTATTCCCTTCCATTAACACCGCGGGTCATTTATTGTCGCTCGGGGTTGATTATCAATATCCTAAATGCATTTAGTATATTCGTACTGCTCAATTTCGAATCACAACAACCTTATGAAAAAAATACTGCTTCTCGCTGCATTATACGCGGCTCCGTTCTTCGCTTCAGCACAGCAAATGCGCAAACCTTCCGCTGTTATTATTCAGCAAGCTCCTCTTTGGGCACAAGCCATGTATAACGATCAAACATCTCCGGAAACGGTGGACAGCCTGTACGCGGAATACTATAGGTCAAACGCCTGGGAAAAAACAATACACACCGCGTACTATAAAATGTGGAAGCGCGCACTGCGTAACAACCTTCCCGCTCCAACACCGGTAACCGCAGGCAATCGTACAACCAGCTGGAGCCTTAACGGTCCTATCCGCACATTCTACGATAACGGCAACCGCGCTAACGAACAAACCAATGTGTATTCCATCACACAATGCGTCGCGTATCCGAACATCGTGTATTGCGGCACCGAACCGGGCGAAATCTATAAATCTACCGATGCGGGGAACAATTGGATGAACGTTTCTTCGGGTTACAATATGAACGGAGGCGTTACCGCTATTGCCGTTGATGCCAACGATTCCAATCTCGTATATGCGGGAGCCGGAAGTAATTTATATAAATCAACCGACGGAGGTATTTCATGGAATGTTACCTATAATTCAAATAACTTGGGTGTAAACGAAATTTTTATTCACCCAACGAACGCGCAAGTTGTTATTGCCGCTACGGATAAAGGATTGCTCCGCACCAACAACGGCGGTGCTTCCTGGTCCTCCATTTACACACAATCGTGCTACGACGTTAAACTAAAACCGGGCACATTGAACACATTGTTCATTGTTAAAAATAATCCTTCTCTGATTCGTGCGGAGTTCTTTATCTCCACCGATACGGGAGCGACATTCACGCAACAAAACAATGGTTGGTACAGCTCTACAGATCCTGCTCGTAGTGATGGTGGTGCGCGTTTGGCAGTCTCGCCAAACAACCCGAATCGTGTGTACGCTTACTTAATCGGCGAAGCCAAAGCCAACGATTATGGGTTTATCGGCGTGTATCGCAGCGATGACGGTGGTGTTACTTGGACATTACCAAACTCACCGGCGGGCGGACCTTACACCACTGCGCATCCGAACTTAGCAATTGGCACCACAACCTGGTTGTATCATCAAGGATTTTATAATTGTGCTATTGTTGCCAATCCGAACAATGCGGATGAAATTTTAATTGGTGGTTTAAATTTATGGAAATCGACAGATGGTGGAACAACTTTTTTTCCGCAGGCCGGGTACATCGGTGGCCCGTTGGATATGCACGTGGATATGCAAGATTTTCGGGTAACTCCGACAGGAACATGGATTACCAATGACGGCGGTGTGAGCTTCTCTAATGATTTTTACACGAGCAATGTGCAGGTAAAAATGGACGGCATCCACGGTGCGGAATGGTGGGGATTTGGAACAGGCTGGAATGAAGATGTAATGGTCGGTGGATTATATCACAATGGAACGATTGCGTATTATCAAAACTACAATCCGGGAGATTATTTGGAATTAGGCGGTGCTGAACCGGCGTCAGGATATGTAAATCCGGGTGTAAACCGAAAAGTATATTCTTCCGACATCGGTGGAGCCATTTTACCTCCGGCGATTAATCAACCCATTCAACGTTTCGGTGTGGGCATGTGGCCGAACGAAAGTTATTGGGCGTCGGAGTCTAGTGAAATGAAATTTGATCCATCTTGTTATAATAATGTATTTATCGGTAATCAAAATAGTTTATATAAATCAACCGACGGTGGTGCTTCGTACAATTTGGTGTACACCTTCGGAACCAGCGTTAACGCGCGTATCAGCTATATGGAAATCGGGTGGCAAAATCCGAATGTAATGTATGTAGTGCAACGTCCTGCAACAGGAAATGTGGGCAAAATCTGGAAAACAACAGACGGAGGTGTGACGTTTACACAATTAACAATTCCTACCACAACAGGCAGCAGTTCCAGAATTTTATTGTCCGTAAATCCGGAAAATGATAATGAATTGTGGATTGCTTATGCAGGCGGCGCTAACGGTCAGAAATTGTTCCACACCAACGACGGTGGCGTAACGTGGAATAACATCAGCGATGCTTCGCATAACAGTCAGGAAGGACGTTCACTGTTATACGTAGCCGGCACTAACGGCGCATTGTATTACTGCACGAATACCACAGTGCATTATTCACCCGATAACGGTGCGACTTGGAGTGTAGTAAACACCGGGCTTCCGCTATATCTCAATGCGTTGTACGCACGACCATTCTATCGCGACGGGAAAGTGCGCATTTCTACATACGGCAAGGGAATTTTTGAAGACGACTTTATTGATCAGCCACAGCGTATTGTTGCGCGACCACAAGTGGACAAATTAAACTATGTGATCAATTGCACGGCAGATTCATTTTATTTCGAAGACCATTCTGTGATGAATCATCAGGGAGCAAGCTGGCAGTGGCAATTTCCGGGCGGTTCGCCTTCATCGTCCACGTTGCGCAATCCTGCAGTGCTGTATAGTACGGCTGGAACCTATATTGCTACTTTAATTATCACTGACGGACAAAATCTCAGCGATACCGGAACAGTTCAAATAACAGTTGCGCCTTATGTGCAAAACACCAATTTGAGCGAAGGATTCCAAACGTCATTTCCTCCTCAAGGTTGGTTCACGGAATCAATTGGTGGCAACTTCCAATGGCAATTGGGCACGGGTGTTGGCGGCTATAGCAACAGCACACAATGCGCTTTATTTGATAATTATAATATCGATGCGTTGGGATCGAAAAGTGATTTGAGGATTCGTGTAGATATGACACAGCAACCCGAACAAGAATTACGTTTCGATTATGCGTATGCAGAATACGGCTTCCCTTACTCTGATTCGTTGGAAGTGTTGATCTCTACCAATTGTGGCGTAACGTTTACATCTTTATGGAGAAAAGGCGGCTCACAATTGGCGACAGCACCTTCTAACACATCAGCCACATTCGTTCCTACGTCATCGCAGTGGGAAACTGACTCTATTGATTTGAGCGCTTACGCTACCAATACGGATTTGATGATTATCTTCAGAAATATCGGCAGATGGGGACAAGCAGTTTATGTGGACAACATCAATTTGCAAGCACCTACTTCAATTGCAGATCCTGTCGCAGTAAATGGTATTGCCATGTTAGCGCCGAATCCGATAGTGAACAACGAACCGATATATCTTATTACCGATTCTAAAGAAATTTGCATGGTAGAAGTTTTTGACGCCAACGGCAAACTTGTTACCCGCGAGCCATTGCAAAACAAAGGCGTTGTGCAAGGTTTACAAAATCGCTCAGCCGGAGTGTACACCTATCGTATCATCAGCGAAAAAGTGATTCGCACCGGAAAGATTATCAAGCGATAAGTAATTAAAAAAAGAGGCGATCACTGGTGATCGCCTCTTTTAATTTGTGCTTAAAAATTACTTCGAGACGTACACACGCTTCACGTAAGACTTATCGCCACGATCAACACGAACAATATAAACACCTGTTGCTACGCTTCCGGTATTTACGACATGTTGTGCACTTGTTAATTGCTCTTCAGAAATCATGGATCCAGTTGCAGAATACACGCGCACCACACCTTTCACATCACCTTCCGTAACATTAACGATGATCTGATTATTTTGCTGAATAACATTTACACCGTTATCCATCAATTCTGCAACGCCCACCAACTGACCTGCAGTTAAACCAACATTTGGTAACACCTGGTAAGCCATATCTTTTACGGTAATTTGAGAACTGCCGGTATTCACCGATAAGCGAATCCAACCGTAATGCGTATTATTTCCCGCAACAAAACGAACGCCTAAATATTTATCCGTAGCGGCATTCCAATAACCGTAAACAGCCGAACCATAAACGATAGATAAATACTGCAAGCCGGAATTAACAGAACCCGCATTCCAATTCGGATTACTTGCCGCAATAGAATCTCCGTTATTCAAATTAAACGGTAAAGGATATTGACCATAGTACAAGGTGCCCAATACGCCATTTGCCGGATTCTGCACCTGACAGAGCGCCAATGTAACGTAAGGATTACCCAAAGAGTCGAGATATTGCTCAACACCCAGTTGAAAATCATTGACGTTGTCACCGTTCAAATCGATATTTACGACTTGACTAGGGTTAATAACCGCATCCGGAGTAATATCCGTGTAGATGATCTGTGCATCAGCGGCTGCGCCTGCGGCAGTCATTGCACCCGCAAGTGCCGTGTAATTCTTTAGCTTTTGTTGTAAGGAAGTTTTCATAGGTTGTCTTATTTGCGTGAAGGTATAAAAAACGAATTATCCTAACTTAATCTATTCCGATAAAGATCCGGTTTAATACGATGCAACATGGCTGCTACATCAAGGGGCTCATTAATAAACTGCAAAATTTGGTCAACGGCTTGTTCAGGATTATGCACTACGTCATTATAGTTCAAAATTAGGGACTGCACATGCGGTTGAGCCTCCATCCACACCTGCGCACGTTCAGCTTGCTTTTTAAAAGCCTCCATCACCGCGGGATTGAAATTCGCCGTACCGTTGTATTTGCCCAACATTTTTTGCTGCGATACCATCACTTCATTCAAATCCCTTTGCATATAAATAACCTTATACTTGAATCCGATAGGTAATGACGGCAATAAAGGACTTACCACTTTTAATACTCTACCATCCGCCTGATTCAACCATGATGTATCCTTCATTAAACTTTTCACCCGTTCATCTTCGTAATATCCCTCCGGATTATGTTCATCGCGGGTTCGTACTTTATCGGTTTGTATCTCCAATCCTCCGGCCTCTAGAACCTGCATCATCATGGAAGTTCCTGATCGCGGCAATCCGGATACAATAATAATTTCTCCGTGTGTATGTTGTTTCATAAACTCAATATGCGGTTGTGCCTTATCCGATTGCTTTAACTGCTCATCATATATTTTCACTAACCAATTTCGGGCACGTCGGTTCATAGGAGTCAATGACAATAACACTTCAAACGCCAATGCTGCACGTTCAAAATCGCCGTATTTGAATAATGCTTCACCCAAAAAATAATGCGCATTCGGGAAAGCATATAATAATTCTACTGCATTCATCAGATGTTCGATAGCACCTTCGGTTTCACCCAAACGTAATAAGGAAACACCTAATCCATACTGCGCGCCGGCATGTTCCGCATCCATCGCAACAACACGTTCATAGACGCGTCGTGCATCCGCCCAGTTCCGCATCAAATGGTACGATTTGGCTACTTGAAACAAAACCGAATCCGATGATCCGAGCACTTTTTCCGCACGTTGAAATTGTTGCAATGCCAGTCGTGGTCGACCTTCCGTCATCAAGACATTGCCCTCCAACCATGCAAATCGTTCTTCGAAATTCGCGATACCCGATTGCTCTTTTAATTCATTGAGGTGCTTCCGTGCAAGCGCTACGTTTTTACTTTGTAAAGCAACTGCAATCAGCTTCGATTTAAACCGAATCACTTCAGGATACTTATTCACTAACTCTTGAAGCACTTCAACCGCTTGTTGTGGACGCCCTGTGCTTGCATATACCTGCGCCAGATAAAATCGCGATTCCCGCAAATTCAATTCCACCGCCTTTTGCGCATCCTGTCCCGGATCTTCTATATATCCCAACTCAATTAATTGCTGCACGGCTTCCTGCGCAGTCCACGGATCTTCACGCATTTCATCCGGTAATAATCCGGCATCACCGGGAACCTCATCCCAACTCGGAATTCGTTTTTCGTTTGTAGCATTTTCGAATGCCTGATGCAACACTTTGCCGTCCATATCTTCACCTACCTCGAGTCCGCACAAATGCAAAACGGTTGGTGTAATATCCAACAACGACGCGCCCCACACGCGTTCATCCTTTTTAATTCCGGGACCTGAAATACATACAACGCCGTACGGTGCATGCTCAAACGCAGGCGCCACGGGATCTTTAGGCAATTCCTTCAATCGTAAATGATCCGAATGAAAACCATGATCGGATACCAACACAAAAGTCACTTCGTCGCCGGCCAAATCCATCAAGCGATCCAGCAACATATCGTGCCACATGTACGCACCATTAATCACGTCTTTGTACCATTCAAATTCCTTTTCGTCTACATGATCCTGACGAGGTGGATGATATTTCATAAAGACGTGACTGAACACATCAATTTCATTCAAATACAACGCCAGAAAATCCCACTCCTGATGCTCCAGAATCCATGTGGCTACTGCGTGATACGAGGCACCACTACTGATGAGTCCTGCTAATTTTCCGAGTAAATTTTCCTGTTGTTCGCTCACTTGTTGCCACTGCGGCACAAAGGGCGCAATGTGTTGCCACGTTAATTCCTGAGGAAACACACGCAACGTATGTAAATATTCGGAGTGCTGTTCGGGCCAAACGGCGTGCGGAATTAATTCCTGTTTACCGTCTGCCATTTCTTTGCTTCGCGCAAAGTGATTGCTGACATATACACCATTAACGGGCTCGGCAGGATGTCCGGGCCACCAACCCACTACATTGACATTGTAGCCGTTTTGCATCAGGATATTCCACAACGCCTTGGTTTTCCGTCCGGCAACTGTCACGGGTTTGATACCGCCGTTGACCGTATCAGGCTCTACAAAGCCCATAATTCCGTGCTTGTCCGCTGTTTTTCCCGTAGCGATGGACGTCCACAACATGGGCGATAATGGCGGATCCAATGTGGCAATTTTACCCATTACACCACGCTCAATTAATCGCTGCAAGGCGGGCATTTTACCCGAATCCAGCAATGGAGATATGATTTTCCAGTCGGCCGCGTCCCAACCGAGTAAAATAACCTTACGCTTTGCTGCCATGATTGCCGTCTTGCGATTTAAGCTCCTCTTGCTGCTTCTGCCATTGTTCGCGCGACTTTCGCCACGCTTCAATTCCCCGATAACCCAACGCCAGCAAGCCCAATGAACCTTCCGGTGTCACCGGTGCAGATTGGGGCATGATCTGATTCGGGCTATTTTGAGATTCATTTTTCATCTAACTCGATTACTAAGACGTATTCTTTTATGAAAAGTTACCCCGCAAAAGTAAAATAAAGTACTATCGCTTGTTAAGCGCAAGAATTGATCTATATTGCGTCATAATTCAATCATTTATTAACTATTACTCAATTTTCATGAAAACGGGTGTTATCAAATTCTTTAATGCAACCAAGGGTTTCGGTTTTATTAAAGAAGACGGCACTGATGCCGAAGTATTTGTTCACATTACCGGGTTGATCGATCAACCTGTTAATCAAGGAGACAAAGTAACTTTCGAAATCACCGAAGGCCGTAAGGGTGTAAACGCTATCAATGTTAAAAAAGCTTGATCGATTAACATCTTATAACGACAAAGTGCAAGAAGCTCCGGTATCTTTATCGGAGCTTTTTTTATGCAACTGCTCAACACATCCTCTGATCAGTTGTTGTAAGACAGCTACTTTCCTATGAATTTCATCAAAAAGAACTTCAAAGTACTTTCCAATCTCGCACTGGGTTTAGTAATCGTGATTACAATCCTATCTGTAATTTCATTACGCAACATAAAATTCGATTACGACTTCGAAAGCTTCTTTCCTACCGATGATCCCGAATTAGCGTATTATCTGGAACATCGGGAACGCTTTGAATACGATAATGAATTTGTACTTATCGGTATTGAAAACAAACAAGGCGTTTTCCGTGAAGATTTTTTGCAACGTATTGCAACGGTAACAGATTCGCTGAAAGTTGTCCCTGACGTCACTTCTGTGACATCACCTACCAATTTGGATCAGCTGGTTGTTACGGAACTTGGACCGATAAAAAATCCTGTATTACATTACGACGAGCCGGAGCGATATGCATCTGATTCCGCTGCAATTTATCAATCACCCGAAATGGTAGGTTCTTTCTTTAGCAAGGATGCTAAATCGGTGAGCATTTACCTGAAAACAACAGAAGGCATTTCCAAAGTAAAGTCCGACTCGTTGCTGGAGCGCATGAATAAGATTTTAGCCGTCGGAAAATTTGACGCGGTTCATTTAGCCAGTAAAATCAACGGTCAGAAGACCTATCTCGATAAGTTGCAGAAAGAATTCATCATGTTCTTTGCGGCATCGTTCCTTCTGGTAGTTGCATTTCTTTTCATTTCGTTCCGTTCCTTCTGGGGCATTTGGGTACCTGTTTTGGTCGTGATGCTATCCATACTTTGGACGTTGGGATTGATGACCGCAACCGGTAAAGCATTAGACATAATGACCGTATTGCTTCCAACGATGATGTTTGTAGTAGGCATGTCCGATGTGGTTCATATCGTCACAAAATATTTGGAGGAATTGCGTAATGGTCGTGAACGATTTGATGCGTTAATAAAAACCATCAAAGAAGCCGGCTTTGCAACATTCATAACATTACTTACCACTGCATTGGGCTTCCTGACGTTAATCAATTCACAGATTAAACCAATACGCGATTTTGGTATTTATACCTCACTAGGCGTGTTTGTGGCTTTCGTTTTAGCGTACTCCATAATGCCTGTGGTATTGAATAAAATTAAACTTCCCAATCTTCAAACTGAAAAGGAAACCTCACGATTTTGGCACACAAATTTGCATCGTTTGTTGCGCTGGATTTTCAGAAGAAGAAAGATGGTTATTGTAGGCACAGTGATTATTGTTGCCTTAAGCATTTTTGGAATTACACGAATTGAATTGAACAATTATTTAATTGAAGGATTAACAACGCGAGATCAGCTTCGACAAGATTTTAATTATTTCGAAAATAATTTTTCAGGAGTTCGACCTTTCGAAATGGCAGTTACGCCTGCAGATACATCAGTTACTTTGTTCGATGTACCACAACTTCGGGCAATGGATCAATTGGAGAATTATTTAACCACGCAGTTCGGTGTAGGCTTTGTTACTTCTCCTGTTGCGGTGGTTAAAGCTGCGAACAAGGCTTACAATAATGGGAATCCGGTATATTACAAATTGCCCGATACGGATGAAGAATTAATTGAATTAACGGAAGCACTAGAGCCGTTTCGCAAACGAAAAGAAATGAAACTCATCGTGACGCGAGATGGCAAAATCGGTCGTTTCACCGGCAAGATGAACGACATCGGAAGTCAGGCCTTTCGAGCACGCGAAGAAAAATTCAATCAATTCATCAGTAGTACTCCCGTGATGAAAAACATTAACGTGCACATGACAGGAGGCGCAGTAATGTTGGACAAAAACAATCAATACCTGGTAGACAATACGCTGCAAGGATTGTTGGTATCTGTATTGGTTGTGGCATTGATCATTGCTATAATTCATCGCAACTGGCGTATGATTATAATTGCCATCATTCCCAATATGTTGCCCATTGTTTTAATCGGCGGACTTATGGGTTTTGCAGGTATCGAATTAAAATCATCCACCAGCATCATTTTCTCCATTGCATTTGGTATTGCGACCGACGATACCATACATTTTCTTGCTCGTTTGAAACTCGAATTAGCTCAAGGGAAATCGGTTTTCTACGCCGTTAAACGTACGTTTTTGTCCACAGGAAAAGCTGTGATCGTGACCTCACTCATTCTCATTGCAGGCTTCCTCACACTCATTGCTTCAGGATTTGAGAGCACCTTCTATTTCGGTTTGTTAGTCAGCATTACACTACTAGTTGCGGTGCTGACAGACCTATTGCTTTTCCCTGTTTTGGTAATTTGGTTGTTGGGGAAGGATAGATCCGATAAAATTGCGTAATCACAACGAACTATTTACTTTAGCGTATGCGCTTTACTCCAATTTCAGGATTTTTGACAACCGTTGTTGTTGTTACGGGAAGTATTATTTTCTCACAATGCACCACAGACGTTTACTACGAGGGAGTTTGTTTTAGCGGCGATGTAAAACCGATTTTTACTACCAACTGTTCTATGCCGGGATGTCACAATCCTGTTGATCAGGCGAACGGTTATGATTTTTCCACTTACGAGGGAATCATGGAAGGTATAGAACCGGGAAATCCGTGGGACAGTAAAATATTTGAAGCCATCACTGCTGATGGTGACGACCAAATGCCTCCAACCCACAAGTTAAGTGCGAAGGAAATTAATACCATCAAAGGTTGGGTTAAAGCAGGAGCTAAAAATGACACTACGTGTGCGACAGGGTGCGATACTGCTGTGTTTACGTATTCACAAGGTGTAAATCCGATTATCGAACGTAACTGCCGCGGTTGTCATAACAACACATTGCAGTCCGGAGGAATAAATTTGGAAACGCACCAAGATATTGTTACGGTGCAAGGATTCGGCGGAATGTTCCTTGGCGTAATTCGTCATGATAACGGATTCAATCCTATGCCTTACAACCAACCTAAGATGCCGCCATGCGAGGTACGTGTTGTGGAGAAATGGGTAAACGCGGGTATGCCGAACAACTAAAGCGTGAAGAGATAAATAAAAAAGGCGGTGTCTAATGCACCGCCTTTTTTATTTATTCTACCACCGGAAGATCCAGT
Source organism: Bacteroidia bacterium (assembly GCA_044344795.1). GTDB lineage: Bacteria > Bacteroidota > Bacteroidia > Palsa-965 > Palsa-965. The sequence goes on from JBIJCF010000008.1 coordinate 13,479, forward strand.
TTGATTTCATCTTTACGTTCACTATACTTGATCTTCAAGGGAAGTCCTCCAAAAACTCTCATGTTAATCTGCGGATCCCATCCGGTTGCATAGATGTAGTAATTACCGGCTTTCAAATTTTCTACATGAATTTGGTCTTCACCAACTTCTCCAACAACAACCATGTCCGCATTAGTCGTTGGATTTGTTGGCAATTCTTCCTCGTTAAAGAAAACGTACACCGTATCCCGATAATTAGCCGTACTTACAATCGGTACTGAATGGTGCTTAGGATAAACCTTCAAAGTGGCCTTTCCTCCATCTCCTGCTTTACAGCCTATCAATAAACTAAAAGCAAGAACTCCGGCAAACATCATCATTTTATTCATCGTCTTTCGTTTTTAGTAAGTACTTCGTTTGATTAAAATTCCAAGTAACGCCCACAGTTGCTCGAAACTTAGCTTCGGGATTACCCTCTGAAGTCTCTTCAAAAATGGCACGATGATAACCCAAATTAATAGCAAGACGATTAATATAAACATCAGCTCCCACTCCTGCCATTAACACGTGCATCGTCGTTCCTTCCTGAATGATGTTACTATTTAACACGCCCATCATCCGTTCATAATACATCTGTACTTGCGGTAAAACCATTTTCGTTTCGTTACCTAATCTATAAAAAACATTCCAGGTTCCCATCATCGCCGGGCTTAGTTGCTCATCAAAAGCATTCACACCTGAATACCGCCCCTGGAGATTAGTCATAATGCCCCATCGCTGTATTCCTAATGTATACTGCGCGAAACCAAAAACATCAGTAGCGCCTGTTCCGGGTTGAATCAGCAACGAATGTCGAATACCTGTCGGCAATTGATGATTCGTGTTTCCGGTTGGCAGTTTCATCCCAATAGCCAATTGCAATCGATGCTTTACTTCATCTTCAATACGAATAATGGGATGCCAGGAAATGTACATACTTACATCGCCGATTCCGGAAAGTCGTGACAACTCTCCCGACATTTCAATGCGATTTTGAACGACAGGTACAATACCCGAAAGTTCCCAACGACGGTGAAAAAACCAACGCCCCCTTAATTCCACAACTTTAAATGACTCAAAACTTGTTGTGACTGAATCGTGCGTGTTTCCGTGCAAGGGGCTGTACACGGGATTGCTGAGACGGTATGCGCCTGTTGGCATTCCCGACTGACCTCCGGCACTAAACAAACGATAACGATGCAACAGCGTCAATGATGATTGATTATCATACGGCGTTACTCCAAAGAAGGCACCGCAAACATCACATGCTGCAACCTTAAACACAACAAGCGAGGCTAAAAGCGTTACTGACACCTTAAGCCTCCTTGTATTCGATTTCATTGAACTAGTTCTGAACAGATACAAACTTCAACATATCTGCGTAATTACTCGCGATAGAACTTGAAGTTGCATTAACAGCCATCTGGAACGAAGTTGTAGCAATGCTTAATGTAGTCGGAGTTTTAAAGAACTCAGAAGCATCAGCAACAATGTTAACTTGCGGGTTAGCTGTGCTGCTTACGATAGCATGCGTACTTCCGAAATTAACAGTTGCAGTGCGTAAGCCCTTATTCACACCTGTGAATCCGCCAATATGGTACGTTACAGCATTCTGTGAAGCAGTACTTTGTGGTGAATTACCTTCCAGCTTAGCAAATATATAACCGGTATTCCACGTCCAGAACATACCATTAGCCGGATCTAAAGCGCCGGTCTGAGATCCGGAAACATTGCGTGTACTGTCTACTCCAATTAAGAATGTAGCCGAAACGTAATGACCGGAAGGAACGTTACTCAAATTAATAGCCCAACTTGAAGAAGATGCTGCATCAATCAAGTAATAACCATCGGGAACACTGTACGTAGTGTTGTTGTCGGTAGTTAATTTGATATTAGACAAATAAAACTTGAAACGCGAAATCGTCAATGTATCACTATTCGCAGTAACATATGATTCGGTATTCAAGTCGATCATGCTATCCCCGAACATAGGAGTAACATTGATGCGAAGAGTTCCGGTTGTTGCAGTTGGTGTGTCATGATCATGGTCATGCTCGTCGTCTTTCTTACAAGATGTAACTAATAAAGATGAGCCAATAAGAATTGAGGCAATTAATTTAAAATTCATGTTGAGTTTTGTTAGAATGAATTAATACTTTAAAGTGTCGTTTGATAAATAAAAATCAACACTTACCCGGCGGGCGAATTAATTCCATTCTAATGTGAGAAGATGACATCTCACAATACGGTGTATTAACAACACCGGTATACTGTGGGCGATCAAAAAGCAGGTCGGAGATGACAGGAATAAGAAAACTGAAGGTCAATTCTGATTCCAGAATTTGCTTAACAGGCAAGGTCTTTTTCTCTTCCTGGGTAATTTGTTTTGCTAAATGGCATTTCCCATGACATTGCAACTTAGGCTTATCCTTGTTAACGCAAAACAACTCTTCAATGCGATCTTGCTGCACGTAGAAATTCACCACCTGCAAAGTCCGCATTCCGGTCTGCACAATGAACAAAAACGTTATCAGAAAAATAACAACCCGCATGTGACAAAGATATGCAAGAAACAGTGAAAACGGAGTGACCAAGGTCACTTATCTTCGTTATTTGCACGCAGCCATTACATCCTTAAAACGCTGATCGGCTCTCAATGCGGTAAACGTTTCGTCTCCTCCTAAACGGGTAATATCCCGATAACCTAATTCGGGCAACAACTGCAACGATTTCATCGCTTCTTCATTTAGACTCAGCATAATAAACAGACGCGCCTGCATGTATGCCCATTCCGGATTGGTGGGATCAACAATGCTATAAACTTTTACCAGCTTCTCCGTCGCACGCATATTCGTCATTTTAAACGATTGCGTTGCGTACGTATAACAAGTTAAACTCACGTACCCACGTAAACGTCGGCGCATCAACTGCTCGTGTAAAGAAGTGCCGGACGGCTCAAAATAATTCGTTTCGTTAGCTCGCCACCATGTTGTATCCCGCATCAGCACCGCTTCGGAAAGTTCTTTTTGCAACGCATCTTCTTTTAACGCCAGCGACTCCAATTCTCTAAGGTCCTTGTCCGCACATGCATTCGAATAAGAAGATAACCGTGCTTGGTAATAATCAGCAACGCTTTTGTTTGATGACAAACTCAAATCGCGGCACCATTGTGCCGTCCAATAACAGGAAACGGATGCTATAGAATCGCTAATGGCTTGTAAACGTTCGGGTGCACTTGCATTCAACGCCAACAATGCCGCTTCTACAGGTGCAACGTTCGGCCATTCGTGCTTACCCGAAGTAACCAGCATCGGCACGTTTTGGTTCTTTTTTGCCATTTCATCTTTGTATCGCACAGCTTCACGATAATTCATATCGGCCAATCCCACTATCAACACACATGGCTTGGAAACAACTCCGGCAGGCGCGGCTCCTGCACAAACTACACCGGCCACATCATTCATTCGGGCTGCGCAAAACGCTGCAACTCGCGCACCGCCTGAAAATCCAACCAAATACACAGGTGTGCGAGCACCATACTTCTGTTGTAGATCTTTCACCATCGCACCAACCAAATCGAATGAACGAGCTTGATCCATGCCATTTCGTGTGCACAACGAGCCCGCCAACAACAATCCGTTTCTTGTTGCAATTTCTTTGTAGCGCACCAACGCCTCATCTCCTTTTCCGGAAGGATCAAGCAATATCACTGCGCCGTTCAATCTCGTCGTTGCAGTATCGGGAACAAACAAACGATAACTCGCCTCTCCAACGGAAACGGCAACTTCCTGATTCATTTGAATGACGGTAGTAACAGCATTTGCCGATTCAGAATTCTTATTCTGATCCTCAGGTTTTGTTGACCAACAGGACCATACAAGGAATGACGCTAATACAATTGATAGAATTCGCATAAACAAATGTAATCAGCAGACAGGAAAATGAAACTCCTGATGTAAATTCGTAGCACTTGACTATCGTAAACATGTTTAATTTGAATCGTTGTCTAATTGCCGCAACCGTATTGTTGGCTTCATGTCATGTTGAAGTTCCTGATGATGCTGTCTTTCGTTGGGATCCCGCTGCATCCCAACACGCGTTAACAGAATATGTTAATCCGTTGATCGGAACTGCAGGTCATGGGCACACATTTCCCGGTGCTACTGCTCCGTTCGGCATGGTGCAATTAAGTCCCGATACGCGTGATGACGACAGCTGGGACGGTTGTTCCGGATATCATTATGACGATTCTCTAATCCTCGGATTTAGTCATACGCATTTGAGTGGCACCGGCTGCAGCGATTACGGAGATATTTTAATTGTGCCCGGTACAGATGGCAGCAAAGACATCCTAAAGAAAAACAAACGTGAAATTGGCTCTACCTACCAACACAAAAATGAAAAAGCAAGCGCCGGTTATTATGAAGTAACATTAGATAACGGAGTGCGCGCAGAACTCACCGCTTCACCACGTGTGGGTGTTCATCGTTATCATTTTAAATCAGGGGAAAAACGTTGGATTGTATTGGATTTAGTACATCGCGACGAAGTCCTGGATGCGGGAATCGAAATTATTGATCCGAATAATGTAAGCGGTTTCAGACGTTCCAAAGCTTGGGCTACTGATCAGGAGTTGTTTTTTCATGCCACCTTCTCGGAAGCAGTGGAACGTGTTGACACGTTAATTGATGGCAATAAAATAAAAGCAGTCTTCTATTTCCCCGACAACACCGATGAGTTGACTATTAAGGTGGCATTGTCAGGAGTAAGTGAGAACAACGCCAGAATGAATATGCTTACTGAAGTTGGGAACGATGGATTTGATGCGGTGCTTCAGAAAACACGAAACGATTGGAATAATGAGTTGAGCAAAATTTTAGTGAAGGGCGATGAACGAAAAAAGAAAATTTTCTACACCGCATTATATCACTGCATGGTTGCGCCTAACGTTTACAATGATGTTAACGGAGAATATCGCGGCATGGATCATAAAGTGTATAAGGATACCGTGCATCAACGCTACACCGTATTTTCACTTTGGGACACCTACAGAGGGTTACACCCTTTATTCACGATCATCCAGCAAAAACGCACCAACGATTTTATAAATACATTTTTACAACAATATAAAGAGAGCGGTCGCCTTCCGGTATGGGAACTTTCCTCCAACGAAACGGATTGTATGATCGGATATCACAGTGTTTCAGTTATTGCAGATGCATGGTTGAAAGGCATTAACAAATTTGATACGACACTCGCCTTCCAAGCAATGAAAGCCTCTGCCATGCGAGACGAACTAGGATTGAAAGGCTACAAACAACATGGATTCATTCCCGCAGAAGGAGAAGCTGAATCCGTTTCGAAAACGCTGGAATACGCGTATGATGATTGGTGCATTCTGCAATGTGCCCGAAGAATGAATTCGCGTGGCGATGAAATCCTATTCAGCAAACGTTCACAGAGTTGGAAAAATCTGTTTGACACGACATCTAAATTTTTCCGTGCACGAATGAACAACGGTTTTGTTGACCCATTTACTCCGGAAGAAGTCAATTTCCACTACACAGAAGCCAATGCCTGGCAATATTCAATGGCTGTTCAACACGACATTCCGGGATTAATTGAGTGGCATGGAGGTCCGAAAAAGTTTGGTCTTCATCTCGACAATTTATTTTCTGCACCAACTCAAACTTCGGGTCGTGACCAAGCGGATATCACAGGATTAATCGGGCAATATGCGCACGGTAACGAACCTAGTCACCACATGGCGTACTTGTACAACTACGTTGGAGAAGGTTTCAAAACACAAGAGCTGGTGCATGAAATCTGCAACTCTTTGTACACCGATCAACCGGATGGATTATGCGGTAATGAGGATTGCGGACAAATGTCTGCATGGTACGTATTAAACGCTGCAGGATTCTATCCTGTTACTCCGGGCTCGCCTTATTTTCAATTGGGCAGTCCACAATTTGAAGAAGTAATTTTCCAATTGGAAAATGGGAAAAGATTTACTGTATCGTGCAGCAATGCCAATGACAACAATCCGTATTTGACTAGCGCAGGATTTGCAAACGATTTGCAAATTTCATTCGACGAAATCATGCAAGGCAAAACACTGACATTAAGTAAATCGAATTCGCCTTCACAGTCGTTCGATCCTCAAGCACTGTTAAAGAATACATTCCCGCAACCATTGCCTCCGCTCATTGAGGGCGCCAGTTTGAGAACGTTCACCGGCTCAAAACAAATTAAAATTCTTCCGCGCGAATCACTCGATGCAGTGTTTTACAGCATTAATAATCAACCAGCCTTGCGTTATATAGCTCCGTTCACAATTACGAAAGATGCTACCATCTCGTGTTACGCTGTAAATGGAAGTACTACAAGTGATCCTGCTGTCGCATCTTTTTATCTTTCACCTGGATGGAAAGTAGCTGCTATTAAAAATGCTTATGCTCCACAGTATGCTGCCGGAGGACAACATGCACTAGTGGATGGACTACGAGGAACAGATAACTTCAGAACAGGACTATGGCAAGGATATGAAGGAGAGGATATAGAGCTGGTCATTGACTTAGGTAAAAACGTAAGCGAGATTACTATTCAAATGAACTTCTTGAGTGATACACGTTCATGGATATTTCTTCCGACAGAAGTAACATTTGCGTTATCGAATTCTGCAACAGAATCGGGCGACACATGGAACAAAGCTTTGTCGGAGAATAGTTCAACCCCGAGAAAACCGGGCACACCGTTTATTGAGAAGTACTCCTGCAAATTACCTGCAACATCAGGAAGATATCTGCACGTAAAAGCAAAATCAATTTTAACTTGTCCAAAAGATCATCCCGGAGCAGGAAAACCGGCGTGGTTGTTCGCAGATGAGATCACCATTTTAAACGCACAACAATGAACCGTAAACGATTTATAAAAACAGGCTTTCTCGCTGCGACACTTGCAGGCACTGGAACTCTATCAGCAGCGCACGACAAAAAGAAAAAGCAAAAAGTAAATCCAAATAGTAAACCCGGATTTCCATTGGTAATTTCCACCTGGAATCACGGTATTCCTGCAAACGAAGCTGCATTCCAAACCTTACAACAAGGAGGAAGTGCTGTAGATGCTGCAGAAAAAGGTGTTCGGCAAATTGAAGCTGATTCGAAAAACACCAGTGTAGGTTTAGGCGGATTTCCGGATCGTGAAGGAATTGTTACGCTGGATGCCTGCATCATGGATCATCTTGGTCGTGCTGGTTCTGTGTGTTTCGTTCAAGGCATTGCCCACCCCATTACAGTGGCACGTGCAGTGATGGAAAAAACGCCACACGTCATGTTGGTTGGAAAAGGAGCTGAACTATATGCAGAAGAAATCGGCATGAAACAGGAGAAAAACAAATTATCCCCCGAAGCAGAAAAAGCATGGAAAGAGTGGCTGAAAGAGAAACAGTACAAGCCTATTATCAATATTGAAAATCATGATACGATTGGCTTGGTGGTGATAGACAAAAATGGCATTATGGCGGGATCCTGCACCACCAGCGGACTTGCATTTAAAATGCATGGTCGTGTGGGTGACTCGCCTATCATAGGTGCCGGACTTTTCATCGATCAGGAAATCGGTGCAGCAACTTGCACCGGCCTAGGAGAAACTGTTTTGCGCACATTGGCATCGCACGTTGCAGTTGAGTGTATGCGTAACGGATATACCCCTCAAGAAGCTTGTGAAGAAGCCATTCGCAGAATTATCAAAAAGCATGAGAACTATAAAGATTTTCAAGTAGGCATTCTTGCTGTAAATACGAAAGGCGAACACGGTGCTTATGGTATTCACAAAGGATTTAATTACGCGCTGCACCAGCATGGAAAAAATACACTAATTGATTCTTCATTTTACAACGGCTAATGAGTACGCAAAAAGTTTGCATAGGTATTGACATTGGTGGAACGAATATTGAAGTAGGTTACGTCAATAGCGCGGGTGAGGTTATTTTCAAACGTCACTATCCCACCAAATCATTCCAACATCCCAATCAGTTTATTCGCAAACTTCAGGAAGATGTAACATTAGATCGTGCCCTACATAAACTGGCAATACTTGGAGTGGGAATCGGTGCACCAAGCGGAAATTATTTTACCGGCAGTATAGAACATGCACCAAATATGCCATGGGATGGAATAATTCCGTTAGCGCAATTGGTACAAGATGCCACCGGACTTCCCACACTACTTACTAATGATGCAAACGCAGCAACGGTAGGCGAAATGCAATTCGGCAGTGCAAAAGGATTGCGAAATTTTATTTTGATCACATTAGGAACAGGCGTCGGTAGCGGTTTTGTGAGTAATGGCGAACTCATTTACGGACACGATGGATTTGCAGGAGAACTCGGACATGTAATTGTTCGTGAGAACGGGCGCGTGTGCGGCTGTGGTCGATTGGGTTGTCTTGAAACGTATTGCTCTGCAACAGGAGTTGTGCTGACAGCGAAAGAAAAACTTTCCCAATCACTAAAATCAGAATTGCATCAAATTCCGATACACGAACTCAACAGTGCACACATTAGCAAGGCAGCAGGAAACGGCGATGTTTTAGCGTTAGAAGTAATTGACGAAACAGCACGAATTTTAGCTATTGCATTGGCAAACGCTGTGGCAATAACAAGTCCTGATCACATCTTTATTTATGGAGGTCTTTCGCATGCCGGTGAAATTTTACTACAACCATTGCGAAAATATTTCGACAGTTTCTTACTGAAGAACTACCGTAATAAAGTTAAAATATTACCTTCAGGATTACCTGACGAAGCAGCAATTTGCGGGGCAGCGGCACTGGCATGGAATAAATTATAGTAACCGCGGTTACTATATCCCTGGCGATTAAAACATTTCGTAACTTTCCAACCTAAACTCAAAACCACCACCATGAACAAAATTTTACCACTCTTTGCGGGAATTTTATCTGCAGGATGGATGCACGCACAGTGCGTTACTATCGGATGCGGTAACAGTATTACCGTTAATACCGACACTTCCGTATGCGGAGCTGCTGTCACTTTCTCAACACCGATTGCGAATAGCAGTTGCACGATTTCTATTGCCGACACTTTTCAATTTACCGGAGGTGTGCAGACTTATACGGTGCCTGTTGGTGTTAATCAACTGGACATTCAAGTCTGGGGGGCACAGGGCGGTGCCAACTGGGTAAACAATACCAACTTCGGAGGTTACACAAGAGGAACATTAGCCGTAACTCCTGGTGAAGTGTTACAAATTTATGTTGGTGGTCAGCCTACGACTACTGCCGGTGGTTATAACGGTGGAGGTGCCGGAGACGGTGCAGGTAAAGGTGGTGGCGGCGGAACCGATGTGCGCAGAGCACCTTTCACATTGAATGATCGAATTGCTGTTGCAGGTGGTGGTGGTGGTGCAGGATTTTGGAGCAGTTTGCACGTAGTAGGTGGTGTTGGCGGTGGGTTAAACGGAGGCGATGGATTTCGCGCACCGTCAGATCCGGGTGGACTGGGTGCTTCTCAAACCGGTCCCGGCGCAAATGGAACTTGTATCAATTTTAATGTTACTGCAATGGCCGGAGGATTCGGTTTTGGTGGAACACCGCTAAGCTTTAACTGCGGCTGCGAAGGATATGGCGGCGGAGGCGGATGGTACGGAGGTGCAGGAAGCGGCAACTGTCGCGGTGGCGGAGGAGGTAGCGGATATATTCTACCTGCTGCAACCAACGTTACACAAACCGCAGGTGTTCGCACCGGAAATGGAATGGTGGTGCTCACATTCAATGGAGCCAGCACTCCTGTTGTTACACAAACTGCAGGTTTACCTAGTGGTAGCCTTTTCCCGGTTGGAACAACAACCAATGCGTTCCTTGCTGATGATGGCGCAGGAAACACAGCAACGTGCTCATTTACAGTAACAGTAAATGACAATGAAATGCCGGGAATCACTCAAATGCCGGGGAATATCACCGCTACAACTGATAGCGGAATGTGCACAGCAAACATCATTTGGTTAAGCCCGATTGCTAGTGACAATTGCTTGGTAACATTAACTTCCTCTGCCAACTCAGGTGATGCATTTCCTGTAGGAACAACTACGGTAGTATTTACAGCGACTGATGCCTCAGGCAATTTAACTTTAGATTCAATTGCTGTTACAGTAACAGACCAAGAAGCACCTATTGTTACTTGTAGTTCAAACATCACTATTAGTGCGGATTCCGGAATGTGTTATGCAACCAATGTAAACTTAGGTTCAACGATAGGAACGGATAATTGCAGTCTGGCATCCCTCACCAACAACGCTAACGACACTCTTGCAGTTGGAACTCATCTCATATTATGGACTGCCACAGATGCCTCAGGAAACGCTTCAACATGCCAACAAACAGTTACCGTAGTTGACACGCAAGCTCCAACATTCAATTCCTGTCCACAAGACATTGCAATATGTCCAGGCATCATCACTTTCCAAAACCCTGAAGCGTCTGACAATTGCGGTTCAACAGTAACGCAGGTTTCCGGACCAACTAATGGTAGTACACTAAGTGCGGGAACGTACCAAGTTACATTTGCTGCAACTGATGCTTCCGGCAACAGCGATACCTGTTCATTCACAATTACTGTAAATCCTGAACCGGTTGTAACATTATCAATGATAACTCCGAACGTTTGTGCAGACGATGCTGCGTTTGCTTTAACAGGAGCAAATCCTGCCGGTGGTACTTTTAGCGGTAATGGTGTTAGCAACGGAAGCTTCTCTCCTGCTGTTGCTGGCGTTGGCACACACATTATCAATTATGCATTTGTAGACACCAACGGATGTAGCGGAGTTGCTGCAGACACCATCGTTGTGAATGCATGTACAGGCATTTCTGAATTCGGCAATGCGATGTTCACGCTATATCCGAATCCGAACAACGGCATGTTTACCTTAAATACTGCTGGAATAGGAACTGTTGTGATTTTGGATCAGGCAGGTCGCGCGGTGTATCAAAACCAAATGACATCTGGAAGAAATGAATTGAACTTGCAAAATGCGTCTACCGGTTTGTATATTGTTCGTTTTACAGATCGCATTGGCAACACTAATACACAGCGTTTACACATTCAACATTAAACCTCAGCAACATGAAAAAAATCCTGTTCCCCGCTGTAATTGCCCTCACTATGATAATGGGTTGTAACAGCACCAAAGAGAGTCAAACGGTGTATCAATGCCCAATGCAGTGCGAAGGTGAAAAGACCTACGACAAGCCCGGAGAATGCCCGATGTGCAAAATGGAATTGAAAGTTCCGAAAGCAAATGGTCATTAATAAAAAAGGGAGAATCACTTGATTCTCCCTTTTTATTAAATGAGGCCGCTGATTAGCGTTGATCATTAACTTTCTGTGGATTGTTAGGTGCCGGCTGTGCTTTGCCATTCACCGTGCCTTTGAAAGGTTTCTTTTTACCTTTTTTAGCAGGCGCCGGAGCTACTTCTGCCTTACCACCTTGTGGAGCAGATTTTGCTTCCGATTTTGGTGCCGGTGCCGGTTCTGCCTTAGTTGCAGGAGCAGGCTTAGTTGTTCCCTTTGATTTCGGAGGATCTTGTGCAAACGCAAATGCTGCGAACGACAAGAAAGCTATTGACAATACGATCTTTTTCATGATTATAATTTTTAGAAGTAGATGTACCAATATTAATGCCAAAAATGAAACAATCCAAGAAGTTCGAACACATCAGCATATTTGCTGCAGTAATTTTTTTATTTACTAACCTGTTGTTTGTAGCATGCTCTTCTTCTCCCGAAGCACCAGCTTCTCGCGACACGACCAACCTTGCACAAGAACTTTCCGAAGAACTGAAAACACCGGCGGAATACGATCAGTTCTTATGGTTTTATAGTGCATTCGTTTATGAACTAACAAATGCTGATTCAGCCTCCCAGTTGGACAAATACATTAGCAAGGAACATCGCTTAACGATAATTCATGCTAGAGGTGCATTACCGCATGTTAAACGTACTGACACATTTTTGGATTTAGTTGCGATGAACTATCCCATCCTTAAAGACACCAACTTACGCAGCGAAAAACCCAAGCAAGAAAGTTTACCTGTGCGAAACTGCGATCAACCGAATGGTTGGAATAAAACAGGATGTTACACACAAGAAATTAATCCGATTAAAAGTACTGATCTGTGGACAGCAGCAGGATTAAGAGAAGAAGAGATAAAAGCAATCAAAAATTCTGCGACAACTGTTACACGGACAGTCATTAATACCCTAGGCGTTACTTTTTATTTCAGTCTTATCAACGGCACGTGGTACCTGACCTTCATTGATCTGCGTCCAAATTGTGCGGCATAAAAAAAGCGTCCCGAAAGACGCTTTTCATTTTAAATAATTCAAGATTATTCTCCATCTAAATCAGGATCCTGATCCGGTTCATCCGCATCACCACCTGTTGGCGCAGGCTCAGTTGTACCCGGTTTACCGCCTTTACCTTTTTTAGGCTTGCCTTTACCTTTTGCCTTTGCTTTATTGGCAGCTTGCTTAGCACGCTGCTCTTGCCACTTGGTATATTGCTCGGGCGATAAAGTAGACTTCATTCCATTATGAAATTCATCACGAGCCTTTTTACGTTCTGCCTGCCACACTTTTTTGTCCTGACCTTTGTATTGCTCGCGCAATTCATCCATTTTCTTAGCACGCGCCAAGGCTAAATCACGAACTTTAGTTCTCTGCGTAGCATCTAAGCCCAAATCCTTCTGCATTTTATTAGCGTAAGCATCGGCACGTTGTTCCGGAGTTTTCTTTGGTTTACCATTGCCTTGAGCAAAAGCTAGTGAAACTGTCATCAGTAACATCACCAAAATTGAAATTGTCTTCTTCATAATTAATTTTTTATTTGACAAATAGTTAGTCAGAATTCGTGCCAAAGACAACCTAAATCTTTAGTTTGTTTAATAATTTGGATCATATTGCTACAAAACGTTAAAAATTAGACAGGTATGTACACATTAATTGCTTCTTGACTTTGCATTACTTATCTTTATCGAATAAGTAAAATAGAATACCAAATTGAAAGGTTCCATTAAATTCGTGCAAGCCGAGCGCTCTGCATTCTTCCCAACTCTTAAGAAACGCGTCGAACAGTATTTTCGTGATAATCACATCGATCATCACGCCAACGCGAAAATGGTTGTCAAAACCATAGTATTACTAACCGCTTACATTACGCCTTTTGTGGCCATGTTGCTCTTGGATTTACCGGTTTGGGTAAATTTGATATGCTGGATAATCATGGGGCTGGCTTTGGCAGGTATTGGTATGTCAATTATGCATGATGCCAACCATGGAGCGTACTCTTCCAGCAAGAAAGTCAACACGTTGATGGGATATACCCTAAACCTTGCGGGTGCATCTGTGTTCAACTGGAAATTGCAACACAACATTCTTCACCACACTTACACTAATGTTGTGCATTATGATGAAGATATTGACGACAAAGGTTTTATGCGTTTTTCTCCGCACACGCGACGCAAGAAATACCAATCACTTCAAGTGATCTATGCATTCTTGTTTTATTCCGTGATCACATTGTATTGGGTTGTAGCAAAAGATTTGTTGCAATTTATTCGTTACACTAAGAACGGTGTCAATCCGAACAAGCCTAAAGAAAATGTAATCACTTTCCTGAAAATTTCTGCTGTTAAGATTGGGTACTTGTTCGTAATACTTTTCGTTCCGATTTACTTTGCAGAACTTCCTTGGCTGCAAGTGATCAGCGGATTCCTGATTATGCATGGAGTGGCAGGAATAATTTTAACCGTAATTTTCCAATTGGCACACACCGTTGAAGGCACAAGCCACCCGCTACCTAACGTATCCGGCAACATTGAAAACGATTGGGCTATTCATCAGCTGAATACCACAGTAAATTTTTCTCCGGATAGTAAAATCTTAACTTGGTATTTGGGCGGTTTGAATCACCAGGTGGAGCATCATTTGTTCCCGCGTATATGTCATGTGCACTACCCGGCGATTTCAAAAATCGTCAAAGAAACCTGCAATGAATTTGGCGTTCCATATCTGGAAAACAAAACGTTCATGCAGGCCTTACGTTCTCACATCCGAACATTGAAGCGATTCGGACGAATTGATCCGGAATTAGCACAGATGTAAATCCTATAAATTGTAGCGATCAGTGCTCAGCACATAATCTGCTACAACACGACGTACTTCTTTAATATTCACAGGCTCCACTTTTGTGAATCGGCGTAAGCCCATTTGCATCATGCGCTGTTCATCACCTTCCGCAAAACTGTTCACTGCATCCTTACCGGATTTCAAAATACGATCGGCTGCGTCATAAATACGTGCACGCATGATCGCTAACTGCACCGCGCACGATTCTTCACCTTTCATGCTCACTAATTTTTCGACGCGCAACATTGTTGACTCCGCGGTGTAAGTTTCAATCGCCATATCAGCAATGTTCATCAATATTTCCTGCTCCTTGGCTAAAGTCATCATGAATTTCTGAACAGCTGCACCGGCAACCATCAATACGGCCTTCTTGAAGTTTTCTAATGCTTTCTTTTCGGCTGCGAACAACGAAGTATCCGGTCCTCCAAAATCAGGAATGGACATTAATTCTCCGGCAACTTTCTGTGCAGGACCCATTAAATCCAATTCACCTTTCATGGCTTTGCGCAACAACATATCTACCACGAGCATACGATTGATTTCGTTCGTACCTTCGAAAATGCGATTGATACGAGAGTCGCGATACGCCCGTTCCATAGGAGCTTCAGCGCTATAACCCATTCCACCGTATATCTGCACTCCTTCGTCCACCACAAAATCCAACACCTCAGATCCGTGCACTTTTAGTATCGCAGCTTCTGCAGCAAACTGTTCTACGCCTTTCAATTTAGCTTTCGCTTCGTCCATTCCCACTTGCTGCAACGCTTTGATCGCATCATCAACATTTTGTGTTGCACGATACAGCGCCGACTCAACAGCATAGGTGCGAATTGCCATCTCACCTATCTTTTGTTTGACAGCTCCATACTTTGCAATCGAGCGACCAAACTGCTGACGTTCATTGGCATATTTGGCGGCATGAGTAATCACACGTTTCGCGCCGCCCAATGCAGCGCCGGCCAATTTCAAACGACCTACATTTAAAATATTTACTGCAATCTTAAATCCATTACCACGCTCAGAAAGTAAATTCTCAACAGGTACATGACAGTCATTAAAAAACACTTGACGGGTGGAACTTCCTTTTATGCCCATCTTATGTTCTTCCGGATTAAGAACAACTCCGCCAAATGACTTCTCAACAATGAAAGCACTAAGATTTTCATCTTCATCAATCTTCGCGAATACGATGAACACTTCTGCAAAACCGCTATTCGTGATCCACATTTTCTGCCCGTTGATCACATAGTGTTTACCATCCGGAATCAATACGGCTTTTGTCTTTCCTGAGTTTGCATCACTTCCTGCACCCGGCTCGGTTAAGCAATAACACGCTTTCCATTCGCCGGTGATCATTTTAGGTAGATACTTCGCGCGTTGTTCCGCATTACCGTATAACTGAATGGGCAACATACCAATTCCGGTATGTGCAGCAATAGCAACAGCAAATGAATGTCCGCCACCCAAAATTTCCGTTGTGAGCATGGAAGTTTTGAAATCCTTTCCAAAACCTCCATACTCCTCCGGTGTTGCTATTCCAAGCAATCCAAGCTCGGCGGCCTTATCCAACTTGTCCGCCATCAATCCGTCTTCCATCGCGTCCAAACGATCCAACACGGGATCAATTTCCTGCTCGATAAAATCGCGACACGTCCGTGCAATCATCAACGTTTCTTCATCCCACTCTTCAGGGATAAAAATTTCACTTGCCGGAGTAGAGCGGATTAAGAACTCGCCGCCTTTGATTGGATTACTCATAACTCAATGTTTTAAAATGTTTAGCTACTGCTGTTGCTCGTCTTCGTACCAATTGATTTTACGCGACAACCACATGATTACTAACAACACTGCGAAAATTGAAATACTTCCAACCAGCAATGCATAATCTTGCAACTGAATAATAACAAACATGAAGCCATACAACAACGTCATGATAGCTCCCATGAGCAATGTTGATTTTCGATTGTTGAATATCCACGACGAATACATCGTAATTGCACCTATCGTAGCAATCGCTGATACCCAATAACCCGCATTGAATCCGATGTGTTCTGACAAAGACAATAACAAGGTGTAAAACACACATATTGCTAAACCAACCAACACATATTGGAACGGATGAATGCGCAACTTCTGTAAAATTTCAACAAAGAAGTAAACCATAAACGACAAGCCGATGATCAATATCGCATACTTCGATGCACGTGCCGATTTCAGGTAATGATCCACCGGAACTTTGAAGTCAATTCCAAAACGCGACTCATAGGTATTGAATGCATCATCGCTCCATACTTGAGGATAATTGCGATTCAAGTTCAACACTTTCCATTCTGCTTTAAATCCATCTTTAGAAATATCTGCAGGTTTGTTCGGAAGAAACGCTCCACTAAAGCTTGGATCGCGATAAGAAGAATTCAATTGAACGATAGTAGTCTTACCTAATGGTCCAAAGTACAACTCCTTGCTACCATTCAATTTCATTTGAAACGAAAACTTCCATTCTGCGCCGGGCATTCGCTGCAAACTATCGGGTTCAACAGGAACACTTATACCGCCATTACTTCCGTAACTCAATCCTTCACCTTCAATACCCGGATTGAACACCAGATCTTTCCCGTTAAGATTGAGTTTCACTTGTTCTTTAATTCCGCGCATATCAGTTACGCCCACGCCCAAAAATGCTTTTTCCCATTCCAGCTTTTTCGGATCAACTTTTGTCAATGCATATTCAGGAATTTTGAAAGAACCGACTACAGCGAGATCACTTTCATACACCATGACTTCGTAAATACCACGATGACGCATATTCGGTGTAACGTTTCCTTTATAGCTCAATTCTTCAGGAAGAATCTTCAAATAAGACGTTACATTATTCTGTCCGTTCCATACCTGATATGGAATGTACAATACAGGACCACGGACAGTTTGCTCACGACTCCATTTTTCGCTCACTTCCGAAATCGCATTTTCAGAAGTACGCTCGCGATCATAAATCAGGAACTCCAGCAAAGCCCATGGAATAAGCAAAATAATTATAAGTAAAATGATCACCAACAATTTCATGGTGATGGATGGTTTCTTTTTAGGTGAAGGAACCTGAGGAACCGAAGGCATTTGAAAAGGAGGATTGTTTTCCATTGCGTTTTGTTTTGTTTTCGAGATTAACGAGTGTCGTTTAAATCTATTGGCTCGTTAACAAATGTTGTGTTTTGCTTAATACACTTCAAAAATACCTGCCGCGCCTTGTCCTGTGCCCACACACATGGATACAATACCATATTTATTGTTTCTGCGTTTCATCTCATTAAATAACTGCACCGACAATTTTGCACCGGAACAACCCAATGGATGTCCTAATGCAATTGCGCCCCCATTCACATTCAATATTTCCTGCTTGAGTTCCAGCTTTCGCGCAACAGCTATACTCTGTGAAGCAAACGCTTCATTCAATTCTATCAGATCTATTTGATTTAACGACAAATTTGCCAAACGCAATGCTTTCGGAATTGCTTCTACCGGACCAATTCCCATAATACGAGGTGGAACACCGGCAACAGCATAACTTACCAAACGCGCAATGGGTTGTACGTTCAACTGTTTGAGCATTTTTTCGCTAACAACAACTACAAACGCAGCACCATCAGAAGTTTGTGATGAATTTCCTGCCGTAACTGTCCCGGCCACTGCAAAAACAGGCTTCAACTTTGCAAGTGCTTCTGCATTAGTATCAGCACGCGGACCTTCATCCAACGTTACAATTGTCTCTCGTTGTTTACGTTTACCTGCTTCATCCAGATACGTTTCACTTACGGTAATAGGTGCGATGCCACTTGTAAACAAACCTTCCTGTTGCGCGTGTAGTGCGCGTTGATGCGACCGTAACGCAAATGCATCCTGGTCTTCACGATTCACGTTAAACTCATTCGCAACTGCTTCGGCGGTTAAACCCATACCCCAATACCAATCGGGATGATTTAACGCGATATCCGCATTGGGAATTACCCGCCAGCCGCCCATCGGAATTAAACTCATACTCTCTACTCCACCTGCAACAATACAATCCGCATGACCCGCATGAATTCTCGCTGCAGCCAATGCAATAGTTTCCAAGCCCGAGGAACAATAACGATTCACGGTCATTCCCGGAACTTTATCCGTGTCTAAAGCCAACAAGGAAATCAAACGGCCGACATTTAATCCTTGCTCCGCTTCCGGCATCGCGTTACCCACAATTACATCATCAATCTGCTCTTTATCTAATTGCGGAACCTGTGCCACAACCTGACGAATAACTTGTGCTGCCAAATCATCCGGACGTAAAAAACGGAAAACACCTTTGGACGCTTTCCCAACCGGAGACCGAAGACCTGCTATGATATATGCGTTCATAATATCCTAATTATTGAAATTCAAAGCTACTTTATAACCGCGA
Organism: Bacteroidia bacterium; assembly: GCA_044344795.1. Classification (GTDB taxonomy): domain Bacteria; phylum Bacteroidota; class Bacteroidia; order Palsa-965; family Palsa-965. The sequence goes on from JBIJCF010000008.1 coordinate 32,135, forward strand.
TTACTATTAATTGCGCAACACTTTACCACCTTGTAAAATCGATTGCATACGTTCCAACGATTTCCGCTCGCCACACAGCGAAAGAAACGCTTCACGTTCCAGATCCAGCAGATATTTCTCGCTTACCAATGTTGGTTGTGACAAATCACCTCCACAAAGCACCCAAGCCAACTTGCGTGAAATAAGAGAGTCATGTGCTGAAATAAACTTCCCGCTTTCCATTGAATTTGCGCCAACATAAGCAAGCCCCAAAGCTTGTTTACCCAGCACGCGAATATCCTTGCGCTGCAACGGCTGCACGTAACCGGCATCAGCTAATTCAATTGCTTTTTCCTTTGCACGCAACAACAATCGGTCGCGGGAATACACCACTTCATCCACGCCTTCACGCAAATACCCTAAATCAAATGCTTCATAAGCTGAAGTGGACACTTGCGCCTGCCCTATCGTTAAAAATCGTTTTCTGAATGCATTCAATTCTACATCACCTTCTGTTAACTCATCTGACAATCGCAGCGCAAATTCCTTGGTGCCACCTCCACCCGGAATTACACCTACACCAAATTCAACAAGACCCATATAGGTTTCAGCATGAGCAACAACGGCATCTGCATGTAAACAAATTTCCGTGCCTCCGCCCAACGTCAAATTATGCGGTGCAACAACAACCGGTATAGAGGAATATCGAATACGTGAAGTCGCTTGCTGGAAAGCATGCACTGCAAAATCCAATTCATCCCACTCCTGTTCTACAGCGAACATGAACACCATTCCAAGATTTGCACCCGCTGAGAAATTCGCACCTTCGTTGGAAATTACTAACCCTCTGAATTCCTTTTCGGCTTTATCAATTGCACTGTTAATTCCTTGCAATACTTCACCGCCTATTGTGTTCATCTTTGTATGAAACTCCAAATTCAGGACTCCATCACCAATATCTGTTAATGTTGTTCCTGAATTCTTCCACACCGTCTTTGTTTCGCGAATATTTTTCAAGAGAATAAACTGCTCAGTTCCGGGAACTAAAACGTAATCGCGCTTATCAATATCATAAAAATATAATCCTTGTGCCGATCGTTTGTAGAACGAGGTGATTCCTTGCCTCAGCATTTCGTCTACCCATAAAGCAAGTTGAAGTCCTGCATGTTGTATTAACTCAACACCTTTCTGAATACCCACTGCATCCCACATTTCGAACGGACCGAGTTCCCAACCAAATCCCGCGTTCATAGCCTGATCAATCTTGTACAATTCATCACTGATTTCAGGAATACGATTAGCACAATACGCAAACAAGCCGGCAAAAGACTGACGATAAAATTCGCCTGCCTTATCTGTTCCATCAACCAACACCTTCATACGTGCGGGAACTGAATCGATCACTTTAGTTTGCTCTAGTGTTACGAATTTCACTTTTTGCTGAGGACGATACTCTAATGTTTTCAGATCCAAAGCCAGAATTTCCGATTTGCCTTCAGCATTTTTCATCTTTTTGTAGAAGCCTTGTCCTGACTTATCGCCAAGCCATTTATTGGCATTCATCGTGGCCACGTATTCCGGCAATTGAAACAAACCATGCGCTTCATCATTCGGACAAGCCTGATACAATCCATTCGCAACATGCACTAAAGTATCCAGCCCTACAACATCACATGTTCGAAACGTTGCCGACTTTGGTCGACCCAGAACAGGTCCGGTAAGTTTGTCTACTTCTTCAACGGTAAGTCCCATCGTTTTCACTTGATGAAACAAGGACATGATACCATACACGCCAATACGATTCGCTATAAATGCAGGCGTGTCTTTACACAACACGGTTGTTTTGCCAAGGTGCAATTCTCCGAAATGCAAAAGAAAATCAATCACAGCAGGATCTGTATGCGAAGTAGGAATAATCTCCAACAAGCGCAGATAACGCGGAGGATTGAAAAAGTGCGTACCGCAAAAATGTTTTATAAAATCTTCGGGGCGTCCTTGCGTTAATAAATGCATTGGAATTCCCGAAGTATTAGAAGTGATGAGCGCCCCGGGCTTTCTATACTTTTCTACCTGCTCAAATATTTGTTGTTTGATATCGAGCCGCTCCACCACCACTTCAATAATCCAGTCGCAAGTCACGATGTCCTTCATGTTATCCGTGAAGTTGCCGGTAGTGATGCGTTGAGCAAATGACTTGCGATAAATTGGCGACGGATTCGATTTCAATGCAGCCTGCAACGCGTCATTCACAATGCGATTACGCACCTGAGTTGACTCCAATGTGAGTCCCTTTTTTGCTTCGCTATCCGATAATTCCTTAGGCGCGATATCCAACAACAACACTTCAAATCCGGTGTGCGCAAAATGACAAGCAATTCGGGAACCCATGACACCCGAACCCAATACTGCAATACGCTTTACGATTCTTTTCATGACTCAATTTTTATGGCTTTGCGTTCCTCCGCTATCGTATTAATTTCTGCAATAACTTCATTAAACACCTGCAGCTTTTTAGAAGAAAGGCGTTTTGAAATCGCCTCATTAAATTCCTTTACAGCTTTACGAGAAATATCTCGTTTCAACTTCCCTTTAGGAGTTAAAGCGATCAACACCTTACGACCATCGCTTTTGTCTTTCTTGCGCTTGATCCAACCCTGCTCTTCCATAAAATTTAAAGTCCGAACAAGGCTCGTAGCCTCCATACCAATTGCGGGACCAATGCTCGTTGACGGAACACCTTCAGGCGTGTTAATTTGCAAGAGAATAAAGCCAACGGTTGTGGACAACTGATGATCTTCGCCTTCCGCGTTGTACATACGAGAAATAGCGTGCCACGAATGCTTAATTCTTGCACAATAGGTTTCTTTCTTATCCGACATCATATCGGAAAGTTAGAAACTTTTATTATGCAAGCATAATATTTAAGAAAATTTAATAGAAATTATTCTCCCGCGTACATCTTTTCGATATCCGCAGCATGCTCGGCAAGAATAAACTTTCGCTTCAGACTTAACTTAGGAGTTAGGTGGCCGCCCTCAATTGAGAACAATTTCGGACGCAAAATGATTTGCTTGATACGCTCATATTGCGCCAATTCCTTATTGATGATGTCCACTTCTTCCATAATGCGTTCAACCACCTTTGGATGTTTTACCAATTCCGCATCCGAAGAAGGAAGAACTATCTCGTGACGCTTAGCCCATTCGCGGACAAAAGCAAACGAAGGAACAACGATAGCTCCAGGGAATTTTTGATTTTCACCTACCACCATGGACTGTTCAATGAAACGCGAACTGTTCATAGCATTTTCGATCATCTGTGGAGCAATGTATTTCCCTCCGGACGTTTTGAAAATTTCCTTTTTACGATCCGTAATTTTTAAATACTTGCCTTCTTCCATGTGACCAATATCGCCGGTATGGAACCAACCTTCTTTATCAATCACTTCATCCGTCGCGTCTTGACGTTTATAGTAACCCAACATTAAGCTTGGCCCTTTCATCAGGATTTCGCCGTCTTCGGCAATTTTAACCTGCACATTACTGATTACCGGTCCTACAGTACCAAACCGCGTATGTCCGGGTGTAAGCGTATTTACTGCAATTACCGGAGATGTTTCCGTTAAACCATAACCTTCCAAAACAGGAATATCGGCGGCCCAAAAGATTCTAGCCAAACGGGGATTCAGCGCCGCTCCTCCCGAAACCATAGCGCGAACATTGCCGCCCAAAGCTTCCTGCCACTTAATGAAAATCAATTTACGCGCAATTTTTAATTGAAAATTATACCAGCCGCTTCTGTGGTCTTCCCGCACATCGTAACGCTCACCAAGTCCCAACGCCCAAAAAAATAACGCCTTCTTAATCGGGCTCAATTCTGAAGCTTTAGTGATGATTTTATCGTACACCTTTTCCAACAATCGCGGCACGCAGGAGAACATGTGAGGTTTTACTTCTTTAATGTTCTCTCCTATTTTCTCTAAACTTTCCGCATAATAAATAGAGCTTCCTTTCATCACATACAGATAAGTCAGCATGCGCTCATAAATGTGATTTAAAGGCAGAAAACTTAATACGATGCTGTTGCTATCTATTGGCGGTAAATCTTTTAATGCAGTAAAATTGCTCACCAAATTTTCATGCGACAACATCACACCTTTCGGAGTGCCCGTTGTACCACTGGTGTATAATAATGTTACCAGATCATTTGCTTTAGTTTCGCGCTTTACGACTGCAATGCGTTCTTCCGCTGTATTACCAACTCCGCGCTCTACCAAACTCATCCAATGATCGACTCCAGTAACAGGCTCAATCGAATATAAATGCACCTGTTGTTTAGCGCCTTTTTGAACGGCACTCGCTTTATCAGCAAGATCAGGCGAAGAATAAATGAGCACGCGTGCTTCGCAATCGTTAATGATGAATTGCAAATCGTTTTCGCTGATATTCGGATAAACCGGTACGAGAATGATACCACTCAACTGACACGCGAAGTCGATAATATTCCACTCCGGACGATTGTTACTCATCAGCATCACCCGCTCACCGCGTTGAACACCCAAATTCGCAAAGCCTGATGCTAAATCAATCATGAGTTGTTCGCACTTCGCAAACGACCATTTCTCCCAATTACCGGCCACCTTTCCGGCATACATCACTTCTTTATTTGGAAATTCCTTCTTGTAATAATCGAGCAAATCAAAAATGCGTCGTACACTCATGTCAATTGTTTGTTGGGTTATACGTGTAAATATCGTGAAAGTTATTCGGGAACAGCTACTTCGAGCCCAATAAAAAGTCGGGGTAATTCGGGATAATTAATTGCAGGCTGCGAAGTATCCTTGATTAAATCGGAATAACGATAACGCGCCCAAATGGCAATACCTTCCGAGCCGAAACGTGCATAGAATCCGTAATTCAAATCATTTAAATAATTCGGTTGACTCCAGCGTGTTTTGGAACGAATCATTTTACCTCGCGGATCATTAGCGCAAGCCAATTGGTCTACATACACATTCGCCGCCCAAAATGCCCATTATCCATAAACTCCAACATCAAAATAATTACCGCTGACATTGCCTTTATTCGAATACACGAAACGATGACCTAACAAAAGACTTAGTGAGTTAGTGCTGATACGCTCTCTTTTATGCGAAACGGCATCAATAGGTAAACCCTTCACCTGCTTTTGATTGATTACATAACGATCGTTGATGTAATACAATTCACTCAACAACGATTGGTGCCGCCACAATTTCCATTTAAATCGAAATCCATAATGAAACTGCGTACTCCACCAATTCACCTTAGCACCTTGTTCGGCACGCGATGCAACCAGTCCATAACCCATGACTGTTTGGAAATAAAATTGTCGATTAGGTCCAATATTAATCTTTCGCGCAACAGTATCCACGTCACGTTCCACAATCACTTGACCAATTGCTTCAGTGATTGTAAGAGACAGTACTACGATGATCATACTACAAATCCATTTCCGCATAATAACTTCCCATTCGTACAACCATTTTACAATACAGCCATTCTTCACGCAGTTTCACGCGCACTTCTGAACATGAAGTAACGCGATGTACAGCGTAGAACACCACTTTATCTCCGGCTTTTATGGACACAAAGAGATAATCAGAATTTTTACGTTGATCCTTGAATCGAGCAGTAAACGTAAATGCATCTGCAAGTTTTTCTACCGTTATTTCATCATTGCCGGTCGGAATGGAATCTCTACCAATGGTATATCCTGCATCTAAAAATAAAGAATCGGTTTGCGGCACTCCGTAACCATGCAGATAATCGTAATAAGGATATAACGAAGCGCGTCGTTGCAACATCCGATAAACAGCCATAGCTCCGGAATCGGGATAAATCTGCATCACACATGCTGCAAGCCCTGATACAAATGGCGCTGCGAAGGACGTTCCTTCTTCCCAACCATAAGTGCAAGTTCCTTTCAAATTACATTGCGCCACAAAAGCAGTTCCGGGCGCACAGATATCAGGCTTTCTTCTGAAATCAGCCGTTGGACCGTAAGAAGAATATGATGCACCATATTTCCCTGATTCATCCAATGCAGTTACACACAGCGCACTGTCGGCATCGCCGGGTGGTAATATATTCCATTCTTCATCGTACTCTCCATTGTTGCCCGCGGCTGCAATAACCAAAATTCCTTTTCGTGCTGCGATGTTTGCAGCTCTTGAAATCAATGCTGTTTTCCCGTCCATTTGTTCCGCGAAATACGATCGTTCGTTAGGACCACCGGACATATTAATGATATTAGCACCTAGACTATCTGCCCATTCCAATGCACGCACAAAATTTTGTTCCGACTTAAACTGGTTACCACCTTCACGTGCAATTCGCGCTAACAGCACCGTTGCATCAGGAGCGTAACCCAAATTCACGCCTTCCACTTTTCCCACAATACAAGACAACACCGCTGTTCCGTGCGAAGATGCTTTGTGATCAACATTAGATTGATTCAACACAAAGTCATAAGTTGCTTTGATTCGTCCTTCGTTACGCACGTGTGCAAATGCAGGATGTGTATTCACACCTCTGAAACCAATGTCAAAAACAGCTATCGTAATTCCTTTGCCGGTTACACCAAAATCAACCGGTTTTGTTTTTCCGAAGGGTTTCAGTTGTGTATGATAATAATTGGTATCATTCTTTAATGTGGTGTCCGCATTACGACAAGCGACATAAGATGCTGCATTGACAGCCACAACTTCTAAATGATCAACAAACGTTAAAGATCGCACAACTTCAACTTGATCTAGTTTCACATAAGCAGCAAGTGCATTCAACCATTTCGACGTAACACCTACACTATCGCAATGCTCACTGACCGTTCGCACGTAGTTGGCATTAATCGTCGCATCAAGTCCGGATGAGGTTTTATCCTTGAAAAAAATCCAACACGGCACGTATTGCCCCGAAACAAATTCTGCAACAAGAATGAATATAACAGTGAGGAGGTTTTTCATCTTAAAAACTACGTAAATCTACGATTTCTCGTCCTCAATATGTGATTCCACAGGTGCCGGCTTCTTCTGTATCTTTGCACCCTAAGCTCAACATCATGATAATCGATTTACGCAGTGATACGGTTACCAAACCTACCGAACCTATGCTAAAAGCCATGATGGCTGCACGCGTGGGTGATGATGTTTTTGGGGAAGATCCTACGGTTAATGAACTGGAAGAAACCGGAGCAGCCTTATTCGGTAAAGAGGCAGGATTATTCTGCCCCAGCGGTACCATGACCAACCAGATTGCCATCAACGTTTTAACGAAACCCGGCGACGAAGTAATCTGTGATTACACGTCACATATCTACCAATACGAAGGCGGTGGTATCGCACGTAATTCCGGTGTGCAGGCAAAACTATTGATGGGCGATCGAGGCAGAATTAGCGCACAGCAAGTAGAAGACAGCATTAACCAAACTTTCGACTGGCTGACACGCACTAAACTCGTAAGCATAGAAAATACCGGCAACAAAGCAGGCGGTAGTTATTACAGTTTGGAACAGATGCAAGAACTGAGCAAGTTGTGTAAGAAACAACAACTGCATATGCATTTGGACGGCGCCAGAATTTTTAACGCCATTGTGGAAACCGGTTATACACCGAAGCAAATTGGGCCGTTGTTCGAATCGATTTCGTTCTGTTTATCGAAAGGATTGGGAACACCTGCCGGATCGCTGTTATTGGGCTCTAAAGATTTCATCAAAGAAGCCAGACGTGTGCGTAAAGTATTCGGAGGTGGAATGCGTCAGGCCGGATATTTGGCAGCAGCGGGCTTATACGCACTGCAACACAATGTAGAGCGATTGAAAGAAGATCATGTGCGTGCGAAGAAATTAGGCGATGCAATTAAGAATTTAGCGTACGTGAAAGATGTACTTCCTGTTGACACCAACATTATCATCTTCACTTTGCACGACGCCATGCCGTTGGATTATTTCCTCCAAAAGTTGCAAGACAAAAACATTCGTGCAGTGGCATTTGGCAAACAGACTGTTCGTTTTGTGACGCATTTAGAAATTACTGACAAGATGGTGGACCAAACCATTAAAACGCTTAAACAGATTCAATAGACAATTATGTTCAACGGTAAGAAGATTAAGGTGTTAGGCGGAGGACAACTCGGGCGAATGCTGATTCAAGAAGCATTGAACTGGAATGCGGATATTTCGTTTCTGGATCCCGATAGTAACGCGCCGTGCAAAAACTTAACGGCTCAGTTTACTTGTGGTTCTCTTACCGACTTCGACACTGTAATGAACTTCGCCAATGATGCGAATATCGTCACCATTGAAATTGAACACGTTAATGTAGATGCGCTGGAAGCCTTGGAACGTAGCGGTAAGGAAGTGTATCCGCAACCGCACATTCTGCGCATGATTCAGGACAAAGGCTCACAAAAATTATTTTATCGTGAACACGGAATTCCGACTGCCGATTTTGAATTGATTGAAAACAAACAACAACTTGCCGAACATCGTAATGCGTATCCGTTTATGATGAAGCTGCGAAAAGGCGGTTATGATGGCAAAGGAGTTACACCTTTACGCAATGAAACAGACGAAAACAATGCGTTTGATGCCCCATCCGTTTTAGAAAAGTTTGTTGACTTCGAAAAAGAGCTATCTGTAATTGTAGCGCGTAACAAAAGCGGTGAAGTTAAATCGTTTCCTGCTGTGGAAATGGAATTCAACAAGGAAGCCAATTTGGTGGAGTTTTTGTTTGCGCCGGCAAATATTTCGAAAGAAATAGAACAGGAAGCAGAACGTGTAGCGCGATTGGTTGCAGAGCAATTAGGAATTGTTGGTGTGCTGGCGGTAGAAATGTTCCTGACGAAAGAAGGGAAAATTCTCGTGAATGAAATTGCCCCGCGCCCGCACAATAGTGGACATCACACCATTGAAGCAAACTACACCTCGCAATACGAACAACACCTGCGTGCTATCTGCAATTTACCGTTAGGTAATACAGATATCATTTTACCCGCTGTGATGATTAACGTGTTAGGCGAGAAAAACTACGAAGGCGTTGCGAAATACGAACGTATTGATGAATGCCTTGCTATTCCAGGCGTGTACATTCATTTGTACGGAAAAAAAATAACGAAGCCGTTCCGAAAAATGGGACATGTAACGATAATTGATGCTAACTTGTCTGAAGCAAAAGCAAAAGCACGTCGTGTGCAACAAACCTTAAAAGTCATCAGCTAATCATGTCCGACGGGATCAAAACTTATAAGAAAGATGATCTCACTATTTTCTGGGGACCTGGAAAATATATTCATTGAGGAATTTGCTGGACAAGAACTACCGGACTTCCCGATGTGTTCAATCCTGCATCGCGTCCGCGGATAAAACCGGAAAATGCACGTATTGATGTACTCGTTGCGCAAGTTAAAATATGTCCCAGCGGAGCATTGTCTTAAGGCTTCGACAATAAAACTGTAGATCCTTCAAATGATTCTATACAAGTTGAAGTATTGCGACGGATCTCACCGCAAAATCGATTTTAAAGGTTAGACGATTGCTACCTATCTTTAAGCGTTGCAGCTAATCGCAACTCATCCATATTGTACGCCACATGGGTAAGATACAATCCGCAGGCAGGAACGGGTTGAGAAGGCATGTGTTGTACATGACGATCTAAATGCTGCAACATTTCGGTAGCAGAAATTCGTCCTATTCCTACATCAACGAAATGACCGACGAGTGAACGCACCATATTGCGCAAAAAACGATTCGCGGTAATGTACAATTTCAAATGACGATCCTCGAAAGTCCAATTCGCTTCCATCACCGTACACTTGGTGGTTTCCTGTTGTTCCGGACTTTTACAAAAACTATAAAAATCGTGATAGCCGATAATGCGTTTCGCTGCAATATTCATCAATTCCAAATCGGGCAATTCGCGTACTTCCCAAGCCGGTTGAGCACCTATGCTACTTTTGTAATCGCGAATAAAATATTCGTAAGAACGTGATTTAGCGGAGAATCGAGCATGTGCATTTTCAATGACAGGAATGATATCCTGAATAGCAACATCTGCAGGCAAAGCACGATTCAACCGAAACTTCAATTCATCCAAAGAACATTCCGGCAGCTGTTGTACATCCACATGCGCTGTAAATTTTTTCGCATGCACTCCTGCATCCGTTCTGCCGCAGCCTACAAATCGCGCTTGTTCTTTCACAACACGCAACCACGCCTCTTCACAAGCTTCCTGCACCGTTCGTAAACCGGATTGAAATTGCCAACCACTGAACTGTGTTCCATCATATTCCAACTGCACAAAATAACGTCTCCACATACTACGCCGAATAAAACGATGAACGTAAAAATGCCTTCGGATTTTCCGATGCCATCACATCAAATAAATTTTTCTCTTCTGATTGCGCATTGAGAAATGAACGTAATTCATCCCGCAAATCACCTTCATCTTTATCTTTCTGAACTACATAATAATCCGTACCAAACAGCACTTGTTGCTGCACCTCAGGATCTTTCATGTCTTTTGCTATGATTGGAAATGTGGACTGATCGTGTAAAGTAAATGAAATATCCGTGTAAACATTTTTATAATTGACTATCAAATTACGTATCGCATCATACCATGCGCCTTTGTTAGGTCCGCGACGTGTTAACTCATCTTCACCTCCATAATGCGCCAAACATATTTTCAATCTCGGATTGCGCTCCAATACTTTGTGATAATTCAACGGATGCGTAAAATTGACTTGATAAGCTTTGCCTTCTTTCAAATTCAAGTTATGTACCTCAGGAATAAAATGTCGCGGCTTTGGATATTCGTTCAAACTTCCCCGATAATGAATAACGCCTTGAATACAGTGATACAAAATCGGCACTTGTTCTGCTTCTGCCCAATCGTACAAGTCATCTAACTTCTCATCAAATGGATAATATCCTAATGCCGGATACATTTTAATACCACAGAATCCATAACGCTCAAACCAAGGCTTCACCCATTCCAACAAAACTTTGCCGTTTACAAATTCGGGACGGCGTGGATCCACAAAAAGAAAGGGCAACAATTTATTCGCGTAATGACCGCGTGCTCGTATCCGCACCAATTCTTCCAGCAGTGTACGATAATTACCCATAGGTTTACCTGCCCCCATTTGCTCCATATCCATGGTCAATATCACAAAACGCACATCGCCCCATCTGTTGTAATATTCTTCTAACGTATTGAAAATAGTTTCCTGACTCGTACCTAATCCTATGGAAGCAAATTTGGTGACACGTTCCAACTGCGAATCGATGGCACCGAAACGAACGCGTGCAAAGAATCGCGACAAGGATGCTGCAATCGGATAACGCGACATGAAATTCATAATCGGAACGCCTACTACATTATTCGGAACATATTGACCCGAAAAAATATGCGTATGTGAATTAAAATAAATCATGGCTATTCTTTGGGTTTAATAGAAGTTCGGATATTGATAAAACGCGACAAAATATTGAACCAGTTATCTGCTCCATAACTCAATGCACCTGCAGCTATCAGCCATCCCGGAATACTCATCAGCAAATACAAAATAATATCTGTCGTCATTCCCGGTATATCGAATTTGTTGGTCATATCCTTTAATCGCCAACCCACCGGCAAATTCAATGCGCGCGACTCTTTATACGCCTCTTGAATGCGTTGAACCTGCAAATCAATCGGAATGTTCTGCATCTTTTGTCCATCGTAAAACTCCTTGTTTTTCGCCACGTATTCTTTCGCGCAACTCACCAGTTCATCACGCATCACCTTTTGATCATACAGTTCTTTAACGACATGAATCGCATTCACGTTAAACACTAAGGCCACGATCAGTCCGAAACCGAACAACATTTTTGCCATGCCGCGTTTATAACATGTGGATGTTGCACTCATGTATTCGTTGAACCACTGCACTACATTGCGTTTTAATGAAGCATAATCATCAGCACCAAACGAGACGGTACGCAACAATTGTTTCAAATCGCTTTCCGCCATTGCATGAATTCCTTCATTAAAATCTTTCACAATACCGTCACCTGCTTTCCGCATGTCGCCGGAATAAGCAGCATGTGTTACATCATACGCTTTGCGTTCGTGGTTAAACTTAATTTCGGGAAGTTTATGATCATTGCGAATAATATCGATAAGCGCGTCGGCAAACGTTCCGGATGCAATGTAATGCGGATAAGTGGTGTCCTTTTCTTTAAGTCGATCCACCAGCGGATGCGTATAAATTAAATGCGCATAATTTTTATTCAAATGATCGTTGAATACATCGTTAATTGCGTCGTGCAAGAATAGCGCACGTTTTCGAATAATCAACTGCCACAGTTCTGCCATTCCCGACACCAGAATGCTGAACAGCAGAAAAATCAAAGCAAACGAAATAATAACATCAAACAGTACAGGCATAATTCATAGGTTTGATCAACTAATATAGTGAATGCCGCGATACTGATTTCGTAATTACAATTCACGTAACTTTGAATCATGAAACCATTGGTAGGAATTATTATGGGCAGCGCATCGGACTTACCCGTGATGCAAGCTGCTGCAGACGTTTTACAACGATTTGAAGTGCCTTTTGAAATCAATGTCGTGTCTGCACACCGTACACCCGAATTGATGTTTGACTATGCACAAAATGCTCACAAAAGAGGCTTGCAGGTAATAATTGCCGGTGCCGGTGGTGCCGCGCATTTGCCGGGCATGGTGGCTTCTTTAACACCATTGCCGGTAATCGGAGTGCCGATAAAATCATCCAATTCTATTGATGGTTGGGATTCTATTCTATCTATTTTACAAATGCCTAATGGCGTTCCTGTTGCTACGGTTGCTCTGAATGCTGCGCAGAATGCAGGAATTTTGGCGGCTCAGATTGTTGCAGCAGGTCAGCCGGCGGTGTTGGATAAGGTTGCAGCATTCAAAGAAGAGCTGAAACAAAAAGTGATGCAGAGTCGCGATCAATTACAATAAGACCGCATGAAAATTGAAATCTGGAGTGATGTGATGTGTCCGTTTTGCTACATCGGCAAAAGACATTTTGAAAAAGCGGTAGAGTTATCCGGATTGAAGGATAGCATAACGGTAGAATGGAAAAGTTTTCAATTGAATCCCGATCTCGTTACACAACCCGAGCGCAACAGTGTGGAGCATCTTGCCGAGAGTAAAGGCTGGAGTTTGAAACAAGCGCAAGATGCCGTGCAATACGTAACCGACATGGCCGCGAAAGCCGGTTTGGAATATCATCTGGATCGTGCGGTGGTAGCCAATTCTACGGATGCACATCGCTTGTCACATTTAGCGAAAAAACACAACGCGCAAGATGCGGTAGAAGAAGGATTATTTGTGTCGTATTTCACCAAAGGGCTGAATACCGCAGATCATGCCGTATTAAGCCAAATTGGAACAGCAGCAGGAATTCCGGAAGAAGAAATACTTCAACTGTGGAATTCGGATCAGTACCGCAACGAAGTGCAGGAGGACATTGCTACCGCAGCGCAGTTCGGAATTACCGGCGTACCGTTTTTTGTTATCAATCGCAAGTACGGTGTTTCCGGCGCACAGCCGGTAGCCGCGTTCATCGAGACCTTACAAAAAGTAAGCGCAGAAGAAGGCGCGTCGGTTTAACAGGCGATGAATTTCACCACATTTTCTTAGCATTAAAATAATTCCCGAAAGTCAGGACTTATTTGGTTTTGCTTAAATTTATCCGTTAAGCATTACTACCTATGACCCTTCGTTGGCTTGCCTGTATTTTATTAGTTGGAAACTGCATCACGTTGCAGGCCGGAGACAATCCTCCTTTGGGAGCACGTGCATTGGGAATGGCCGGTGCTGCAACGGCGTTGTCCGGCGACGTGTGGGGCACACAAAACAATCAGGCGAGCCTGGCGTTCATCGAGAAATTTCAGGCTGCAGGATTTTATGAAACTCGCTTTTTGATGAACGACCTCGGCATGAAAGCCTTCGCTGCAGGAATACCGGTTAAAGGCGGCGTTTTCGGCGTTAGTGTCAACTCCTTCGGGAATAAATTGTATAGCGAAAACAAAGCAGGCCTAGCCTACGCCAGAAAATTCGGACCAAAAATTTCAGCTGCCGTACAACTCAACTTTCACAATACGCGTATCGCGGAAAACTATGGTTCTGCATCCATAGCAACAGCCGAAGTGGGATTCATGGCCGAGCCGGTAAAAAACTTAACTCTCGGTTTTCATTTGTTCAATCCCACACGCAGTAAGCTCAGCGGTAATCTCGCCGAACGGATGCCTACCGTCATGAAACTGGGCGCGCTGTGCAGATTCTCCGATAAAGTGTTTTTAACCGGAGAAGCTGAAAAAGATGCTGACTACAAAGCAACTTTCCGTGCGGGAATTGAATACCGTCCTATGCCTTCCTTCTATTTACGCGGAGGCGCAGCTTCCAACCCCGGCTTATCGGCATTCGGCATGGGCATCATCATGCAAAACCTTCGCCTCGATGTGGCTTCAACATTTCACAGCGTGCTTGGCTTTTCTCCTTCCATCAGTTTACAATACGGATTGTAATGCAACGGATTTTAGTAATCGCGCTTATATTTTTCTCTACAATCCTGTACGGACAAGTAGATTCGGTAAAGACGGATGATCCGCTCAACCAACAAATCGAATTACTTTCCGAAAATCTGGAACAGGAAGATGCGGATTACACCAATCTGATCGAAGATCTGCAGTATTACAAAGCCCATCCCATCAATCTGAATACCGCAACACGAGAACAATTGCGGGAATTGGGATTGTTGAGTGAAATACAAATTGGAGGAATTATTGCCTACCGCGAACGATTCGGCAACTTCGTTTCTATCTATGAAATTCAAGCAGTTCCGGAATTAGACTTAGGCACTATTTACTCCATTCTGCCTTATGTGCGCGTGTCCGACAGATTAGATGCAGCACATTTCAACGCCAAAGAAATGTTTAAGAATGGAAAGCATGAAATTGTTTTCCGCACCCAACGAATTATTGAACAACAGGAAGGCTTCGCGCCTATTGACAGTGCAGAATTAGCGGAAAATCCAAATAAACGCTACCTCGGCAATCCGTACCGAATGTTCATGCGCTATCGCTTCACCTACTCCAACTTCGTCAGCTGGGGTATGACTGCGGAGAAAGATGCCGGCGAAGAATTTTTCAGAGGCACACAAAAGCAAGGATTTGATTTTTATTCCGCTCATGTCAGTGTTAGAAATTTCGGAGTAGTAAAAGCAGCCGTGCTTGGCGATTATCAGGTGAGCTTTGGTCAAGGACTTGTGGCGTGGACCGGTTACGCATTCGGCAAAACTGCGATGTCAGTTGCTACCAAACGCAATGCTATTGGATTACGTCCATACACATCGGTGGATGAAAATCGTTTTTTACGCGGAGGAGCTACTACATTACGTTTCGGCAAAATAGAAACTACCGCATTTTATTCGGTAAAGAAACGTGACGCCAACATTACAAGAACCGACACGCTGCAAAATGACATTGAAGTTTTGGAAGTAAGCAGTCTTCAATTATCCGGCTTACACACCACGTTGGCCGAACTTGCCGACAAAGATGTTATTACAGAGCACTACATGGGCGGTAATGTCAGCTTTAAAACTCAGAAATTCTCATTAGGAGTTACCGGCGCGCATTCCAGATACAGTGCACCTCTGCGACGTGATTTAGATTTGTATAATCAGTTCGAATTTTCATCTGATCGAAACACCGTAATCGGAGCCGACTACAGTTTTCTGATTCGTAATTTTCATTTCTTCGGTGAAGCCGCCCGCAGCGCATCCGGAGGAATGGCTTTTGTCAATGGCGTATTAATCAGTTTGGATCCACGCCTCGCGTTCACCTTGCATCACCGCCACTTTGATCGCGACTTCCAGAATTTATACGCCAACACATTTTCCGAAAGTACATTTCCACTAAATGAACAAGGCATTTATATGGGCATTCAAGCTAAGCCCGCAAAAAAAATTACGCTTACAGCTTATTACGATCAAGTGAAATTTCCGTGGATGCGCTACAATGCCGATGCGCCTTCCAACTTTCAGGATGTGTTGATCCAATTGAATTTCACTCCCGACAAAAAAACGGACTTCTACATTCGTTACCGCAATCGAGATCGTTGGGTGAACGCTACCGATCCTGATGCGGATATTGATTTCATCGTACCGCTTGATCAACAAAACATTCGCTTTCAGGCTTCTTATCCGCTCGGACCATCCTTGCGTTTACGAAATCGTATTGAATACTTGATATATCATCAAGCTAATGAAGAGCGTTCTACCGGCTTTGTGATGTGGCAGGATTTAACCTACAAAAAGCTCGGTTCACCAATTGCCATTACGTTACGTTACGCGTTGTTCCAGACCGAAAGTTACGACGCACGTATTTACGCCTATGAGAATGACATGCCGTATGCGTTTTCTGTTCCTGCGTATTACTACAAAGGCTCCAGAGCATACGTACTCATCAATTGGGACGTTACACGACGCGTGGAATTGTGGCTGCGTGTTGCACAGTTCTTCTACTACGACAGAGATGTGATTAGTGAAGGCGGAATGAATGAAATTCGAGGAAATACAAAGTCCGAGGTGAAACTGCAAATGCGTATTAAACTCTAAAATAAAAGCTTACGTTCATTTTCTGCAGCGGACAAGAACTGTTTTGGACCTTCACTATACAATTACATGCAACAGAAAAAGTAGATAAAACCGACGGCAACAGCTTTGCTATAACGCGATTAGCCCAAAACGCAGTAAGGTAACATCTGGCAATCCAACACTTGCTTTGCACGCATGGCATGCCAAATAACGCAACGTATTTCTGCTACGCAACACGTCACCAAAAAAAACCAGAATAAGTATTACTTATCAATTAATCCTGATGCAAATCAAATAATGCACTACAGAGCAAAAGATTCAATCAGAATTAACGAATGAGGTTTACTCCTCCGATATATCGGGTGCTTTTACCATCGAGATCCTTCACGGTAATTTTGTACACGTACGTGTCGATCTGAACTTGCTTGCTGTTAAACGTACCATCCCATCCTTTCAGTGGATCAATAGTTTTGAAGATTAAATTACCCCAACGATCAAACACCAACATTTCATATTCCCGCACATACGACAACGAAGAGAATACCGGCATAAAAAGATCATTGTTACCATTAGAATTCGGTGTGAATGCATTCGGGATCCAAATCAATAGTTCA
Organism: Bacteroidia bacterium; assembly: GCA_044344795.1. Classification (GTDB taxonomy): domain Bacteria; phylum Bacteroidota; class Bacteroidia; order Palsa-965; family Palsa-965. The sequence continues at coordinate 49,398 of JBIJCF010000008.1, forward strand.
GGAGAAATTAATAACTCGTGGATCATTGTATCCGGACAAGCCCCACCCGCAGCGGAAACCACCAGCATTACGGAGAACACTCCGGTGTCTTGATACGTGTAATATGGATTTTGAACGTTCGACGTCGCTCCGTTTTCATCAAAGAACCATTGCCATTCTACAGGTCCGTTCGTGCTTTGATCGGTGAAATAAATGGTAGAATTATTCAATGTTGCAGGTTGTGGAGATAACGTAAATTCAGCAACAGGACCCGGAATAACATCTACCATCTGCGCAATAGTCAAGGTGTCCTTGCAACCTTGAGCAGAAGTTACATACAGCGTTACATCATATTGCCCCTGATTGATAAAGCAATGATTAGGATTCTGCACGGTGTCACTTCCTCCATCACTATATTCCCACAACCATTGCGCTGCAGTGCTATTCGCAACTGTTGTTAAGTCTGTAAAATCAACGCATAAAGGAGAACATCCGGTCAATGGATCAGCACTAAATGCAGCAACAGGCAATTCATAAACGGTGATACTTCTTTGCGCAGTATCTGAACAGCCCAATGAATCCGTAACTTCCAGCACCACCGTGTAGCTTCCACTCAACGGATAGCTGTATGAAGGATCTGAGATATTGCTGGTATCGTTCGTCGACAAATTAACCCCGAAATCCCAATGGTAGTCGACGATTGGGCCATTGATGGTCACAGTAGTAGCAGAGCTAAAATCAATTTGTTCATTAGGACACGCGCTTGTTGCCGTAAATGCGGCTGTTGGTCCCGGAACTACGTTTATGACCACTAATCCCGATGTTGTTTGAGCCGGAGTTCCGTTATCTGTTCCGCTGATGGTGATGGTGTTAATTCCAAGATTAGTGGGCAATCCCACAAAGAATGCATTTAAGTTAACAGGATTTGCCGGGGCAGATGGAACAACGGTAAGTCCTGTACCCGGGGTAGTTGCAGTAGCGCTGGTCAACTGATTATTTTCCGGCGACAAAAACTGTGCGGTAATGATGAAAGTATCTCCTACGCACAAATCGAATGTATCACACACCTGATTGGCGTTCATGATCGGAGGCAAATTACCACCACCGCCTGCTGTGCACACATCAAGAAAAAACTGTTTATTATCTAACCAACTTATCTGACTCGCAGGTCCGAATGGCCCGTTGTAGTTGGTTCCCGGAGCATCGAATCGTCCGATCTGAATATAGTTAACACCATCACCCAAATTAGCACCGACAGTTGCCGCCGTACCTCCAAAACCGTTCACACCGCTGGATGCATCACCGGTTGTCCACTGCATATCGCCGTAACAGAATGCCGCATTAGATCCAGGCGGGAGCAACGGATCAGTTCCATCTGTAATGATCAATTGAAAATCGTTCAGCTTATCAGTATGTTGCGAGAAATATCCAACGATTTCCCAACGCACGATCATTGCAGTTGGTGTGACCTTGTAATGCACAACACCGCTTGCTAATCCGCGTGTATCAATGTCTGCCCAAAACGGTGCAATCATCGTGTAGTTAGCACTTGGAAATGCAGCAGAACTGAATGCTCCGTATGGATTATTAAATGAGATATTACCGTTATTGTTAATGTAAACCTGATTAAAATTTTGTCCGTAAAAACAAAAGTTAAATGGCAGGTTAATTACTGCCGATGAACCATCATCGTTGCGATACAAAGGAGCTATTCCGAATGGAAATGGCACCACCTGAAATGTAGCGTCCAAAGGAACAATACATTCACAATTAGCAGGAGCCTGCGGAGTTACAGGAGGTTGTTGTATAACGGGATTTGACTCCGGCTGACCTGCAGGATCAATGTAATACACACCATTATTCAACGCGCCGGCTGACTTCAGCGAATCGTAGACCAACGGAGATAATCCTACGGGCACTTGCTGCTGACCAAGGAGCGCTGCTTGAGCACAGACAACAATAATAAGTACAGCGAGAATACGCTTCATGGGTTTAGGATGATAAGTCAGTCAATCATGTGTTTGCTTCGTAAAGATACGACAATACTGCTTCCTCTCAAATTGCATACATTTGCCGTCTTTTTGCATATAATGACTTGGTCCACACATATTAAAGCAACCATTTTACTGGCACTTCCTGTTTGCTTTAGCAATATGGGTCATATCGTTGTGGACCTCACCGATAACTTTTTTATAGGTCAATTACCGGAAAAAACGGCGGGACAAGCGGCAGTAAGTCTTGCCGGGGCAATATACACGACAATTCTGGTCTTGGCCATCGGCATTTCGTATGGGATAACGCCAATTGTTGCCGAACTCAGCGCCAAAAATGCTCCCGAAAAAATTGTCGGGCATCTTCGTCAGGCTATCATGACTAATTTTTTAGTTTCAGTGGTGCTATTGGGTGTTTTGTTTTTAATAACTCCATTACTTCATCAAACGGATCAACCGAAGGAGGTGACAGATCTTGCTATACGATTTCTGGGCGTTATCATGTTGTCTATGGTACCCTTAAGTTTGTTTTTCACATTCAAACAATTTCTGGAAGGTCTATCCGATACGAAGGCTGCTATGTTCATTACCTTAAGTGGAAATGCATTAAACATTACACTTAATTATGCGATGGTGTTCGGCAACTGGGGCTTTCCGCAGTTAGGAGTAATGGGTTCCTGCTGGGCAACATTTATCGCCAGAATGTACATGGGACTTGCGTTGCCCGTTTACGTATACTTTCACCCAATTTATAAAAAGTACCGTTCAGGATTTATTCCCGGCAAATGGGATAAATCAATTATTCGTGAACAACTTAAAATCGGTGTTCCTTCCGGGTTAATTTTTGTCATGGAAGTGGCCGCATTCGGAATACCAACCTTATTTATCCCGGGCACCGAACAATTGGCAGCGCATCGTGTAGCGTTAGGTTTAGCGGCATTATCGTATATGATTTCGAGCGGCATCGGCGCAGCTGCAACCATACGTGTAGGTCATTTTGTAGGATTGAATGATCCTGAAAATATTCGTAAATCAGGATACTCTGCTGTATTACTTTCGCTGGTGGTAATGAGTATTGCAGCATTCGTGTTTATCGTTGGCAACACTGCTCTTCCGTCCTACTTTAATAATGATCCGGGAGTATTAGCATACGCCGGCCCGCTATTATTGATTGGCGCCGCATTTCAGCTTTTCGATGGAACACAAGTGGTTTCACAAGGTGCATTGCGGGGATTAAAAGACACGCTCGTTCCCGGAATTATTGCATTCGCTGCTTATTGGGTTGTAGGCCTTCCTATCAGCTACGTATTTTGCGTCCCTATGCAAATGGGTGTAAATGGCGTGTGGTATGGATTCGTTGTCGGACTAGCTGTGGCGTCAATCGGATTTATTATACGCTTCCGACGTCTCGCTTTGCTTCGTTAGTCCTGTTCTAACATGTAGCGCTCACGAATAATACGTTCGTGATGAATAACATGTCCTACAATGACAAATAATAATGCACGAGGTGTTGTAATGTGATTGTTCGCAGTCAAACTTCGATCCAATTCTTCATTCGTCATTCCGCGAAATAACGACAGTGTCGCTTCACGAATTGTTCCGAACTCGTGCACAAGATCGAACATCGTGCGTCGATTAAAGTCTGCGTTGGTCACGTAATTATTTTCATCGAACCCCGGAAGCGATTGCGTTTCACCACGAGCGCCTGCCAATGCGCGGTACGCCATGATACGTTCTGTATCGTTAATGTGTCCGATAATTTCTTTTATGGTCCACTTGCCTTCTGCGTAACGATAATCTTCTCTGTCCGACGGAACCTCAGAAACCAAACCTTTCATTTGCAATAACTGAGTCTCTACCAAACGAAAAATATTTTCATCAGGAACGAGATCAATGTACCGTTCAAAGTATGGCTGATATGTTCCCTTTTGAGGCTTACCAATTACCGCGTATTTCATGGTACTTTAAGATGATTGAGTTCGCTTTGTACAAAATTCATTAACTCTTCTACGTATGACTTACTGAAATCAAACTTAATTCCGGCAGCCTTATAAATTTCAGGAATTGACGCTGTATACCCGAGTTTCAATGCATTTTTAAACTGAGTCAACGTAGTTGAAGGATCTTGCTTATAATTTCTCCAGACAGCTAAAGCGCCTAATTGAGCCATGCCATACTCGATGTAGTAAAACGGCACTTCATAAATATGCAATTGACGTTGCCAGGAATAATTCCTGTACTGCTGATACGATTGCCAATTCACCACACCGGAATCGAAACGACCAATAATAGCAATCCACGCGGCATCGCGTTGTTCTGACGTATGATTTTTGTTCGTGTACAACCAATGTTGAAAAGCGTCAACGGCAGCCACCCATGGCAATGTAGCAATCACCTTTTCCAACTGTTCAACTTTAGCACGCCGCAATTCTTCTCGATCAGGAATAAAAACATCCCAATGTTCCATCGTCAACAATTCCATGGACATAGAAGCCAATTCACACACTTCAGAAGGTGGATCCTTTACACCCTTTAAGGGCAGATAATTCATTAAAAAAGAATGAACTGCATGCCCCGCTTCATGAACCATAGTAACCAGATCACGCAAAGTGCCTGCAGAGTTCATGAATATGAAAGGTGCTCCTGTTTCTGCTAACGGATAGTTATATCCTCCGGGAGCTTTACCGATACGTGAATCCAAATCAAAATGCCCAAGCTCATTCATTGTACGAATAAAACCGGCGAATTCAGAATCAATTTTATTTAAGCAAGTTATTGTCTTGTCAATAAGTTCATTGCCACCGGCAAAAGGTTTCACGGCAGGCTTACCACTAACATCTACATCCAGATCATAAGGCAACAACTCGTGCAACTGCATCGCATCTTTTCGTTGCATTTCAATCGTGCGCATAACAGGCACCACAGCAGATTCGATCGCTGTATGAAATTGAAAACAATCGTTTGCGGTATAATCAAATCGTGCCATCGCATCAAAACTGTATGCCGCGTAGTCGCTGTATCCCGCATTTGTTGCCACATCCTGACGCAACACGGTAAGTTCATCCAACAACAGATCAAGCTGTGCTTTATCCTGTGAGCGACGCTGTTGAATTGCTTCATATACTTGGCGGCGCTTTTCTCTATCTGGATTCTTAAGAAATACGGCGGCTTGTTGCAAGGTTAGTTCCTTCTCATCAACGATGATGGTTTGTGCACTTGCAATTTGTCCATACTCCTGACTCTTCGTGCTGATTTGCGAAAAGATGGGAATGTTCTCCTCGCGAAACATCTTAAGTTCATTCAGAATCAACTTTTTGTAAATACCATACAGCGCATCATCCAGATCCTTCAAGAACGGAGAATCTGCAATTCGTTCATGCAGTTGATTAAATAATTTAGCTGCTGGAGGCTCAATTTCGTTGACAAAATATTCGTAGCGATCCTGCAACTTCTTATTGGTGGTGTCGCACGTAAAACGTATATATCGCCATGCCAGATCCTCACTGAATACAGCTTCTAATTCACTAAGGTCTTTTAACCACGCTGAAAAATCTTCTGCGTTTTGCCACTTACGTTGCAGAAGATTATCGCAAAAAGGTTCCAGTTCCGCCCAATTGGAGATGGCAAAACTTTCCGGTAAGAAATGTCTGCGTATTTGAACACTCATAACTGCTGTAGACTACAAAAATAAAAACCGGTCTATGCAGAACCGGTTTTACGAACACCTTGTGCTTTTACTTTCGGCGCATTCGTTTTGACATTTTGTTTTGCGCTAATGTCCTTCTTTACAGCCGGCGCTTTAACCTTTTCTTTGTCCGCACCTTTTACTGCTTTAGCACCTTCCTCCTTGCTTTCTTCAGGCTTAGCTTCGAGCAACCCTGCGCCATGCAACAAGCGATACCAATTGAACAACTTCTTAATATCTGAAGTGTGAACGCGATCTTCGTCGTACTCCGGCAGGGCTTCTTTCATGTAAGCACGCAATCCTTTTTCGTCTGTTGCTTTCGGATCGATACACAATCCACCTTTTTCTTTATCGTAAATTTTGGCGAGAACATCCTTCAACGGCATATCCTCTGTAGTAGAGTAAATACTGATGTCTTCCAGCGCACTGATTTTGTGCGAACCGAAAGCTGTCGTACGCTTTTTATCAATCAACGACTCCACAACAACACCATTTTTTGCCTGAGCCACTACTTTATACAAACCGGGCTGTCCGGCAATTGCAATTACGTTACTGATATCCATAGTTTAAAAAGTATTTGCGCAAATGTACTAAACGTCGGGCGGTCTGAGAAGTTCAGACCTTAAAGGTTTTAAAAACCTTTAAGGTCTGAAACAAAAAAACCACCCCTTTCGAGGTGGTTTTTTTACCTAATATGCTTATCAGTGTGATATCAAAACCTTGCGATTATGAATTACAGCACCGTTTACCATTTTCAAAATATAAATGCCATTAGGCAAAGTCGCTACATCAATTGTTGTAGTGTATGCACCAGGTGTACGTGTTCCTGAAGCAACATTCAACACTTCACGACCCGCAGCATCAAACAAGCGAATGTCCACGTTACCCTGCTCTGCTACTGCATAATTGATTGTTGCAGTGTTATTCGCCGGATTAGGGAATAACTGTAAAAACGCATCATTTAACGAAGCAATCGGAGTAACATTCAATGGACTGTTGTTATCATACATCACCTGAGCATCCAATGCACTTGTCTGTAAGTCCGTGAGGTTATCTCCTGCAATTAATGCAAAAGCAACCGTAACAGAATCTCCTGCTGCAATAGTGAAAGGTCCTGAACTTACTACATCGCAAACGTCTGCGCCATTACCGGCAACACCGGCTTGGTTTCTGTTAGTTGACAATGAAGTATACTTTTCAGATGTTGTGTAATCACCGTAAATATCAATTCCACCTGCTCCGCCAGTAACGTTATCTATTGCGTAATGCACAACGGGCGCATTATTGGTCAATAATTTAATACCGCAATACTTTCCGCCTGAACCGGAATAATACACGTAACCCATATTATTTGTCGCATCGAAATCCGCCTTGTTCTGACCATAAGTGGTAGCATCAATATCCCAATCAGCGAAAATCCCTGCAAACAAACTATTCATGGTAGTAGTGCCTGTATTCACAATAGTGTACTGCACGATCACATATTTACTATGAGGCGCCTGTGACCATGCCCAAGCTTTGTGTCCAACGGTAACAGGTAATGGTGATGGAGAAACATTATCGCGGAAACGACCTTCAACATCAAAATCAGACACTACAGCAGGAACCACCTCACGAACGTTCATCACGGATGAAAAATCATTATCGCCCCCTGTTGTTCCGCGCGCACGGTCACTTACTTTAGTTGCAGAAGTTCCCACCATGAAAGATGCTTCATATAACAAAGATCCATTCTGCTGATAATCAAATCCTAAACCTTGCATTTGCTGATCCATATTATATCCGATTAGCCCCTTACTGGTTATTGTAGTCCATACGTCGTTAACTGTAATGTTGATATAATCCACGTTTACAATAACGCTGAAGAATTTATTCACAGAATAAGAACCATCAGTAATGTTTAATTGGAAAGTGATCTGTTGATTTACAGGAGCCGATGGATTTACACGCACAGTAAATGGATCTCCGCCGTTACTTGCTGTAGCCAATGTATTGATTGCACCAACTGAAGTTGTTCCGTCCAATACGGTTACAAATCCGCCGGCTGTTACTACTGTAAGTGTTGCATTAACGTTGGTAGCGTTTGCCAGGTAGTTAATGAAGTCACCGGTGATACGAATAGTATCATTAGCCACAAACGCATTATCGTTGTTATCTACAAATACACGATTGATATAGTCTAGCGAAGGTGCTGAAGGATCTGTTAATGCGCGATACAAGTTGATACGACCTGTTCCCAATTTGTTAGCATACTGTGCGTTAGATGAAGGTGCATTGTAGATGTTATCTGCTGTTTGCTTCAAACGCTCACCGGCCTGCAATGCGTTATAATTTGGGAAGTATGCACGAACAACGCCCGCAGCACCAGCGCACACCGGTGATGCCATAGAAGTACCGCTACTTGGTGCGTAGCTGTTGCCTGACCAACAAGAGTAAATGTTAGATCCCGGGGCACAAACGTCAACAGTGTAATTGTAATTCGAGAAGTTTGATTTAGCATCATTCGATCCTGTTGAGCCGACGCTCAACACCTTGTCAAATGCAGCCGGATAAAAAGCTTCATCCAAATTATTATTTCCTGCAGCAGCTACAACCAAAGCATCCATATTAATAGTTGCATAATCAATCACCTGCTGACCAAAAGAACCGCCCCCAGTTCCACCCCAAGAACAGTTAATTACTTTACAGCCGTGATCTGCAGCATAGGTTATACCCTGATAAGATGCTACCAGCTGACCTGACGAGTTGGATATCTTAACAGGTAAAAACGTACAACTAAAACCGGAACCTGCACTTCCGGACCCGTTGTTGATCTGAGCTGCAGCACATCCTCCAACGTGCACACCATGTGCATTAGAAGCCCATGTCGGATTGTTGTCATTATCCGCAACGTCCCAACCACGGTAATTATCAATATAGCCATCGTTATCATCGTCATTACCATTGATTGGATCAGCCGCGTTATACGCGATTTTGTTCGTCAGATCCGTATGGTTCAATTCTGTACCGGTATCAGTAATACCTATAGTAACATTAGCGTTTCCTTGACCAATATCCCAACCTGTGGTTCCGTTACCCGCTGCAGCAATTTTGTATAAGTAATAGGAAGTAGAATTGGTTGCTCCAGGATCTGTAGGGATATAAGTCAGTTTCGGAATGTAATACGGTTCAACATATTCGAAGTAACCCAAAGCATTCATTTTGCCAATTGCCTTTTCCAATGACAAAGCACCGTTGTATTTGACAGTGTAAATCAATGATAAGTCAACCATTTCCATGCCGAACGCGTTGTACTTCTTTTCAGGCGCTTTATGCATTGGAAATACTCTCTTTACCTCAACTGCTCCAATCATTAACAAAAAGTCATTGACTGCAGGAATGTCAATACGTTCAGGTGAACACTGAGCACGAAACTCAGGCTTCACATTAAGCACCATGGTATTAGGCAAATACTCGTCAGCCGCTAACTGACTAATCGGCGTATGCGGACGCACGTAAGATGGAACTCCGCCGGCAAAAGCCGTTGCTGCAAATGAAGTTGCTGCTAGAAGTGTAAATAATTTTTTCATCGACTGTTTACTTGTTGTTTGGTGTAGAGTGTGAATATAGAGTGAACCTTACCGAATTCCAAATTATTTAACCTCAATAATCTCCTTATTATCAGGTGATTCCAAAATAAAGACTTAGAGGATCATCATTTTGCCTATTTTCGCCCTGCTTTAACATAATCTCGTAACAAATGAAAAGAATTTATACTCTACTTTCCGCTATTTTAATCGGAGCATCATTCATGAATGCTCAGGTTATTTTCAGCGAAGATTTTGATGGAATTGGCGGACCCACAGCCGGTGGTGCCGGAACTTATGTCTTCCCGGCGGGTTGGCTACTTCGCAATGTGGACAATGTGGCACCAAGCGCTAACGTTTCTTATATCAATGACGCGTGGGAACGTCGCGAAGATTTCAACTTCAACGTTGCAGATTCTGCAGCCTTTAGTACCTCTTGGACAAATCCTGCAGGCATTGCCAATGATTGGATGTGGACACCTTTGATCGGTCCTATCCCGGCGAATTGCGTACTAAAATGGAATGCCGTTACCTACGATGCAGCCTTCCCTGATGGCTATGAAGTACGTATCATGACTGCTACACAGGGACCTCCAACCGGGTCAAACGGAGTTATTGGAAACCAAATTACCAACTCTTCTTCGGCATTCACAATAGCCGCAGAAAATACAACATGGACAGCGAGACAAGTTTCTCTAAGTGCTTATGCAGGTCAGTCGGTTTACATTGGTTTCCGTAACAACTCCAATGATAAATTCCTCCTACTAATTGATGATATTATTGTCGAAACGCAAGTCAATGTTGATGCTGAAATGGTTTTTGCTGACACCACAACTGAATATACCATCACTCCTGTTACACAAACTGCGCCGCTTACGTTCAACGGAACTATTCGTAACAACGGAGTGCAATCACTCAGTAACGTTAGTGCGACTGTTAACGTATACAATGGAGCAACTCTGGTACACACAGCCAGCAGCTCGCCTGTCGCTAGTCTTGCACCTGCCGCTACAACCAACTGGACGATCAACGGTTTCACACCAACAACCATAGGAACATATACTGTTGAATTCATAGCGAACCAAACTTCGGGAACTGATCAGGTTGCAGGAAATAATATGCTAACACAAACTTTCCTTGTTACCGATACAATCTACGCGCGAGACAATGGCAACGCAACAGGAGCTTTGGGTATTGGTGATGGTAGCGGAGGTTATTTGGGGCAAGATTTCATTATTACTTCCGCGGACATTGTTACCTCTGTAGATGTATTCTTTACACGTGGTTACACCGGACGTCAGTTGGCAGTAGTAATTTGGGACATGCCTTCAGGAACACCGGCAAACATTATCGGCGGAACCGATACTCTCTTATATCCTGATGATTCTGCACGTGTTTACAATCTGCGATTAACCGGCGGTGGTTTGCAATTAAACCCGGGTCGCTACGCATTCACTGCCATTGAATTTGACAGTACGCTGGCTCTTGCCACTGCACCCACTTTGTTTACACAAAACAGAACATGGGTTGATTGGCCTACAAACCCGATAAACGGTTGGGCTAACAACGAAGACTTTGGCTTCAATGTAAGCTACATCTTGCGTCCAAACTTCGGAGATCCATGCTTGGACAATACCGTGAGCATCACTTCTAATAGTGACGCTACCTGCGGCAACTGTACCGACGGAAGTGCTACTGCTACTGCTACCGGAACAGACGGCAACGTTACTTATGCTTGGAGCAATGGCGGAACAACTGCTACTGTCAACAATTTGGCTCCGGGAGTGAATATTGTTACCGTTACTGATGGATTCGGCTGTCAGGCTGTTGATACCATCATCGTTCAAAACAATTGCAGTTCGTACAACGTAAACTATACTATTGTTGATGCGTCTTGTGGATCTTGCCCTGATGGCAATATAACCAGCACTCCTGTAAATGCTGTCGCTCCGTTATCTTATGTATGGAGCAATGGCGACACCATCGCTAATCCTATTAATTTGGTTCCCGGTCAGTATATTGTTACCGTTACTGATGCATCTGGTTGTTCCGTTACTGATACTGTATTTGTATCCTTTACAACTTCCTTAAATGCGTTGGCGCAAACTAACTTGACAGAAGCCTTCCCTAATCCGAACTTCGGGAACTTCACTTTAAATTACGCATTTGAACAAACAACAGACTTGATGATTGAAGTGGTTGCCGCTAATGGACAGGTGGTTTATCATGAAATGATCAACAACACAACCAATGGCCAATTACAAATTAATGCGCAATTGGCTGCGGGTAACTACAACCTGCGCGTTCGCGCCGGCTTGGGCTCAAGAACACTTCAATTCCTGGTGAAGTAATCCAACATTAATTCAACAAAAAAGCGACTTTATAAGTCGCTTTTTTGTTTTTCAGGAAGTTCATTTAGTATTTCATACGCGTGCATATCTTTTTCGTGTTTACCTATTAATAACGACTGTCCATTGCTTAATAGAAAGTAAGGCGCCTGAACTTTCCAATTGTATCGCGCAACTTGGTCGAATACTTCCTGATTCAGTGCGACATCAGGTGCTTTGCACTCAATCAGTACAAATGGGCGGAACTTTTCATCGTAAACAACGGCATCAAAACGAAATGTAACTTCACCAATCGTAATTTGCTTCTCCACTGCAATTAATGTTGGTTCATATCCTCGTTGGACCAGGTAAATAAGCAACGCCTGTCGCACCATTTCTTCGGGAGTTAATGCCACCCACAGTTTTCGTACGGGATCAAACACTTCATTTCTGTTTTGAAACTTTCGTGTTTGTAGTTGTTGCGCGTAGGTTATTAAATCGCTCACTTGCTAAAGATAAACAAGTTGCAACGGAACAATGATTAGTTTTGTAAAGAAATAAACCTATGAAAACTAAAGAAGAAATTGTCAGCAACTGGTTACCTCGATATACAGGTACTCCACTAGATCAATGGGGAGAATATATTCTTCTCACCAACTTCAGCAATTACGTGCATATGTTTGCAGAATGGCATAATGTTGAAGTTCGTGGAAAAGATCGACCCATGTTGAATGCGCATGCCAATGGAATTTCCATCATCAACTTTGGAATGGGAAGTGCTACAGCAGCAACGGTAATGGATTTGCTGACAGCTATCAATCCAAAGGGAACGTTATTCTTAGGCAAATGTGGAGGACTTAAGAAGAAGAATGCAATAGGAGATCTTATTTTACCGATAGCCGCCATTCGTGGAGAAGGAACGAGTAACGATTATTTCCCGGCTGAAATACCAGCTTTACCGGCCTTCAGTTTGCAAAAAGCTATTTCTACAACCATTAGAAATCACTCGAAAGATTATTGGACCGGAACGGTTTATACCACCAACCGTCGTGTATGGGAACACGATGAAAAATTCAAGGAATACCTCCGTGTTACCCGCGCAATGGCTATCGACATGGAAACCGCAACGATATTTTCAGTGGGCTTTTATAACGAAATACCTACCGGAGCTCTATTACTTGTTTCCGATCAACCCATGATTCCGGAAGGTGTTAAGACAGAAGAGAGTGACAAATCTGTAACCAGCGATTACGTTTCCTCTCATTTACAAATCGGCATCGACTCATTGCGGGAATTAATCAACAATGGACTAACAGTTAAACATCTGCGCTTCTGATCGCGTAAATTTGCGCATCGTGGAAGCCAAACACATTCTCGCCGATCTCAAGCAAAAGAAATACGCGCCCGTTTATTTTTTAATGGGTGAAGAACCGTATTACATCGATCTGATCTCCGAATTCATTGAAAAAAATATTCTGGACGAATCAGAACGGGAATTTAACCTCAGCATTTTATACGGGCGGGATGTAGATACTGCTACCATTGTTGCGGAAGCAAAACGATATCCGATGATGTCGGACAAACAAATCGTCATTGTTAAAGAAGCCCAGAATGTAAAGAATATCGAACTTCTCGAAAATTACATTACAAATTCGCTGGACTCAACTATTCTGGTTATTTGTTACAAATACAAGAAAGTTGACAAACGGACCAACTTCGCGAAGGTTTTAGGAAAACAGGGTGTTCTTTTCGAATCCGAACGAATCAAAGACTACAAAGTAGCCGATTGGATTGCAGCATACATTGCCGAGCAAAAAATTAAAGCGGATAGCCGAACCATTCAGATGCTCGCTGATTACCTCGGAAATGATCTATCTAAAATCATTAATGAGTTAAACAAACTCATGATTTCCCTCCCCGAAGGAGGATCAATTACTCCGGAATTAATCGAAGTAAACATTGGAATCAGTAAGGATTTTAACGTATTTGAATTGAGCGAATCACTCGCAAAAAGAGATATCGTAAAATCAAATCGTATTGCCAATTACTTTGCAGCGAATCCGAAAGATCATCCGTTTCCTGTTACTGTTGCAACATTGTTCAACTACTTCACAAAATTGCTACAGTATAACAATCTTCCCGATAAATCGAGAGCTGCAGCTGCTTCCGAAATGAAAGTCAATCCGTTTTTTGTTGATGGGTATGCAAAAGCTGCCGTTAATTATCCCGATATCAAAATCAAAAGAGTGATTCAACACTTACGGGAATACGACTTGCGTTCCAAAGGTGTAGATAACGAAAGCACCGATCACGGTCAGTTGCTGAAAGAATTGGTTTGGCTGATTCTACATTAAATCATTTCTCACTGCGAAGTGCAGGATCTACTGACACAAATCGAAACGGAATATTCATGATTTCGGAGAACATCTCTCCGTGCTCGCGCATTTCTTCGTCATCGGCATAATACTGCCACTCTACCTCAACCAATGTTTGTTTTTGATTGATTACTCTGCTGATATGATCCAGTAAAGCTTTTGATGACAAGGTATTCATGAACTCCATGCGAAACAAAAATTTCACACGACTTGTTTCGTTCGGATTAAGCGTATTCAGATGTTGCTCTAACGGCTCGAAAAACTGAAAAGCATTTTCCGGAAAACACGCACCTGCTATTCCAATCAGTATCTATTGAAACCTTGGGGGTGTGACGTGTAGGAGGAATATGTAACACTAATTTTTCCATCTGCGGGGCAAAGGTACGCTTTTACTAACTGTGATTTCTATATTCGCAGTACAAACTGATATTTTAGAATATGAACTACTGGCTCGTTAAATCAGAACCCTTTAAATATTCCTGGGAACAATTTGTTACAGACGGTAGCACATTCTGGGACGGGGTAAGAAATTATGCAGCCAGAAATCACTTAAGAGCCATGAAGAAAGGCGACCTCGTGTTGTTTTATCACAGTAATGAAGGAATGGAAGTGGTCGGAATTGCTAAAGTAATTAAGGAAGCTTATCAGGACCCGACTACTGAAGAAATAGCATGGAGTGTGGTCGATTTAAAGCCGTTTAAAAAACTAAAAAATACCGTTGGACTTCCCGCAATTAAAAAAGAGAAATCATTAGCAAACATAGCATTGGTAAGAATCCCAAGGCTTTCGGTTATGCCATTAACTCCTGCGGAATTTGATAAGATTATCGAAATGAGTGAGTCGAAAAAGTGAATAACCTCCCCACTCAACTATTAAATTCAACCGCTTATCAATCGGAAAGCAGAATTTACGTTGTAAAGCGTACATTTAGCGCTTCGTGAATTCCAATTACATGCAAAAGTTCATCCTTTCTACTATTTTTTCTGTACTGATTAGCTTCACCTTGTCTGCACAGCAAACTGCAACCATTCGTGGCACAGTAAGTAACGCCTCTTCAGGAGAAGCCATCATCTTTGGAGTGGTTTACTTAGAAGGAACTTCTTTAGGCGTTCAGACTGACATCAACGGTTTCTATTCGTTAACTAAAATCCCTGCCGGCGACTATACATTGGTGTGTCAGCAAAGCGGGTTCGAACCAACAAAACTTCAGGTTTCCGTAAAAGCCGGACAAATTCTAAATCAAAATATTTCTCTTAAGGAAAAAGTGATGAAAGAAGTCATCATCACCTCCGACAAAACAGAAAAAGAAGAAAACGTTCAGATTTCCACACAAACTATGGACCCTAAAACAATCAACATTGTTCCGTCCATTGGTGGTATTGCAGATATCGCGCAGTCGGTGCAAGTTTTACCGGGTGTTATTTCAACAGGCGACCAAGGTGGACAGTTGTACATTCGCGGTGGCTCACCTATTCAGAATAAAGTTCTGATGGACGGCATGATTATTTATAACCCTTTCCACTCGATCGGCTTGTTCTCAGTTTTTGATACTGATGTTATCAAAAACATGGATGTATATACCGGCGGTTTCAATGCTGATTTCGGCGGTAGAATTTCATCTGTGATGGACATTACCACTCGTGATGGCAACAAAAAACGTTTTGGAGGTAAGGTTACTGCTTCTCCTTTCGGTTCAAAATTAATGTTGGAAGGCCCGATTCGCCGCATGAATGAAGAGAAACAAACGGGGTCGATTTCATACGTGCTTTCTGCAAAGAATTCATATCTGCGACAGACTTCAAAAGCATTGTATTCGTACATCGACACGAACGGACTTCCTTTTAACTTCAACGACTACTACGGTAAGGTAGCTTTTAATTCTCCAAACGGAAGTAAGTTGAACATCTTCGGATTTTTCTTCGATGATACCGTTTCTCGTTTCCGCGGATCTGCAGATTTGAAATGGAAAGCATTAGGTTTCGGCAGTAATTTCCAAGTGGTGCCGGGTTCGTCAACGACGCTGATCCGAGGTAATTTCGCGTATTCAAAATATGATATTGGCATGCGTGAAGATTTTTTCCAGCCACGCAATAGCTCTATCGATGGATTCAACATGGGATTAAACTTCACGTACTTTGAACGCAAAAACGTGATCAATTATGGAATTGAAGTGCTTGGATTCACCACTGCATTCAACTTTAGAAATGCAGTCAATCGTCTGATTGAACAAAATCAGTCGACTACGGAATTTGCCGCTTACGTAAAGTACAAATGGGTAAGCAAGGAAACCAAACTGATAGTAGAACCAGGATTTCGTGTGCAGTATTATGCATCATTAAATAATGTAAGTCCGGAACCTCGACTAGGCTTCAAGTATAATATCACCAAGAAATTCCGCATGAAAGGTGCAACAGGTATGTATTCGCAAAACCTGATCAGCGCTGTTTCTGACCGCGATGTAGTGAACTTATTCTATGGGTTCTTATCCGGTTCAGACAATTTACCTCGTGATTTCACGACACAAGACGGTGAAGATGTTGAACTCACTCACAAACTGCAGAAAGCGAATCATTTCATTTTTGGATTTGAATGGGATCCAATTGACTCCACGCAGAAATTCGGTAATCTAACGATCAACATCGAAGGTTACTTGAAACAGTTTACACAATTAACCAACTTAAATCGTAATAAACTATACGAAGACGACGAAACCAATGCGAATATTCCGGATCAATTGAAGAAGGACTTCATTATTGAAACCGGCAATGCTTATGGTATTGACTTCCTGATGAAATACGAAAAAGATCGGTTATACCTGTGGGCTGTGTATTCATTGGGTTATGTGCGTCGCTGGGATGGAATTCAGCAATACCGTCCACATTTTGATCGTCGTCACAATGTGAATTTGGTAGGCGCGTATCGTTTTGGGAAACACGACAATTGGGAAGTAGATGTTCGCTGGAATTTCGGCTCGGGCTTACCATTTACACCAACTGCCGGATTCTTCGAGAATATCACCTTCCAAAACCTAACAACCGATTATACTTCTCAAAACGGCAGCTTAGGAATTATTTATGGCGGTCTAAATTCCAGACAATTACCAACATATCACCGTTTGGATATGTCCATCAAAAAATGGTGGGAATTCAGTGAATTTTCCAAGCTGGAAGTAGCATTTAGCATCACGAACGCGTACAATCGGGCGAATATTTTCTACATCGACCGTGTAACTTTCAACCGTGTGGATCAGTTGCCGTTCATGCCTAGCCTTAGTGCCAACTACTCCTTCTAAATTTTCTTGAAATTCGTTAAAGATTGTAGTGCCGAGTAGCGCTACTCTCTTTCTTATTGCTACCTTTGAATCCCGGTTAGTATTCTGATTTTCTTCTTATGTCTTCGACTAAATATGTCTTCGTAACCGGGGGAGTTTCCTCGTCATTGGGTAAAGGAATTATCTCGGCGTCACTTGCAAAACTGCTGCAGGCGCGTGGTTATTCTGTAACCATCCAAAAACTGGATCCTTACATTAACGTGGATCCGGGAACGCTCAATCCATACGAACACGGAGAATGTTATGTTACCGACGATGGAGCAGAAACAGATTTGGACCTTGGACACTACGAACGCTTTTTAAATGTTCCTACATCGCAGGGAAATAACGTTACCACCGGACGTATTTATAAAACAGTTATTGAAAAAGAACGTCGGGGTGATTATTTGGGAAAAACCGTTCAGATTATTCCTCACATCACCGATGAAATCAAACACCGAATCCGCATTTTAGGAAATACAGGCCAATATCAAGTGGTGATTACTGAAATCGGCGGAACTGTCGGTGATATCGAATCATTACCTTACATCGAGGCAGTGCGCCAGATGAAATGGGAAAACCCGAAAGATGTCACAGTTGTACATCTGACGTTACTTCCGTTCTTAACTGCATCAGGAGAACTGAAAACTAAACCTACACAACATTCCGTTAAATTGCTGCAACAATATGGGGTCAACGCAGACATTTTAGTTTGTCGTACTGAACATCCTATCAATAATGATATCCGCAGAAAATTAGCCTTGTTCTGTAATGTTGATTCTGAAGCAGTGATTGAAGCCATGGATGCGAAAAGCATTTATGAAGTGCCTCTGTTAATGGAGAAAGAGCGACTGGATGTTATCGTGTTGGCCAAATTGGGTTTAAGCAATGATAAATCACCGGAACTCACTGTTTGGAAAAAATTCGTCAATACACTTTACAACCCTGCCAAAACCGTACGCATAGGTTTAATCGGTAAATACATTGAACTTAAAGATTCGTACAAGTCCATTGCAGAATCTTTTATTCACGCCGGTGTTGTTAACGAAACAAAAGTTGAAATCGAGTGGATTCACTCCGAAGAAATCAACGATGACAACGTACGTGAAAAGTTCAAAGGCTTATCCGGGATTCTAGTTGCGCCGGGATTTGGAAACCGTGGTATTGAAGGAAAAATTGCAGCTATTCGCTACGCACGAGAAAATGGTATGCCATTTTTTGGAATATGTCTTGGAATGCAATGTGCCGTTATTGAATTTGCACGCAACGTGTTGGGCATGCAAAACGCACATTCTACAGAAATGAATCCGGACACTCCTTATCCTGTAATCGATTTACTGGAAGGACAGAAGAAAGTAACCAACAAAGGCGGCACCATGCGTCTTGGCGCATATCCATGTCGTTTGGCTGAAAATTCCAATGCTCATCAGATTTACGGAAAAACAACTATATACGAACGTCATCGTCACCGTTTCGAATTCAATAACGAATACTTGCAGCAATTCGAGTCACACGGAATGATTGCAACAGGAATCAATCCTGAAGGTGGATTAGTGGAAATCGTAGAAGTGAAAGATCATCCGTGGTTCGTCGGTGTGCAATTCCATCCGGAATACAAAAGCACTGTGGAATCTCCTCAGCCTCTATTCGTAAGCTTTGTAAAGGCTGCCCTGAAAATTTCTGCGGAGAAAACAGTTAAAGCGTAACGCCGTTTCATTACATAGCACCCGTTTCAATTAAACGATGCTTCGACGTAAACTCTTGTTCGTCGCTGTGAGCAATTCCATTATGCGCCGCTAATAAGTCTGCAATTAGCAATCGATCCGGGTAAATCTTCGCGACAAATTCACGGGCGAAATACCTGTCGCCCATCCTGTAAACCTCCGTGAATCGTTCATCACTTTCAACGCGAAACCAATGCCTGTCGTTGGAGTATTTTCTGTACTGTGGAAATTCAGCAAATGCTTTCATGCCCCCGTTCGATTACTTAGATTTGTTCAATAGCTATGTCGTTAACATTCCTGGACAAAGTTGCAGAATATATTTTGCGGCATCACGGTGATCATCCCGAAAAACTTACCGTGGTTTTGCCGGGACGTCGTGGCATACTGTATCTGAAACGCAGTATCGGAAAAGCTGCGGCCATTCCACAGGTTGCACCACGAATCATCACAACAGAAGTTTTAGCAGAAGAATTGTCCGGATTGTTTATTGCTGATGCAACAACACAACTGGTAGAATTTTATCATATCTATCGAGAATCTGAAGGCTCTGATGCGGAATCATTTGATACTTTTTGTCAATGGGCACCTACACTATTGCATGATTTCAGCGATTGTGACAACTACCTCTGTGACGCCACACAACTTTTTGGAAACCTCAGCGATATCAAAGGCATCGAAAACTGGAGCCTCGGTGCGCCGGAACTAACCGACTTTCAGAAAAAGTACCTCCACTTTTGGGAACAACTGGGCACGTGGTATCAATTGCTCAATAAGCGACTACTCGAATTAAATTCAGGAACTGCAGGTTATGTACAACGTATCGCTTTACAAAACAGCGAACGCAGTAAGAACTTCATACTATTCTGTGGCTTCAATGCGCTAACAGCAGCGGAACGTAAGTTAATTGATGATTTACAAAAGACAGGAAAGGCAGCTTCTCTTTGGGATTACGATGAATATTATTTGAACAACGCATCATTCGAAGCAGGAATTTTCTTTCGTAAGAATCAACCTTTATTTGGCGCCGCGCGCGATTTCGAACACATCGAAAACAAACTTAGTACGCAACACAAAACCATTAACATTATTGGCGCTGCAGGAGCAGTTGCGGAAGTACATGCTGCAGGTGAAGTGTTGAGCGTTTTGAGAGAAGAGGAATTGGCTCGCGCAACCACCGCATTAATTTTTGCGGACGAACAATTGCTGGTGCCGGCATTGCACGCGTTACCCGACAACACAGGTGATATTAATGTCACCATGGGATATCCGGCTAAAACTGCTCCTATTGCATCGTTCGCTCAGACTGTATTCAACTTACAATTAAATGGCGAGCGCTTTAATATCAGAACGGCAAAAACCGGTCAGTTGAAATATTATCACCAAGATTTACTGCGCTTGTTCTCTCATCCTTACACATGCTACTTGTTAACCGCAGCATGTTGTTCAGAACTGGAAGCAGTAATTAAAAAACGTAACTATATTTTTTGTGCAGAGGAACAACTAACCGCATCAGTTACTGTTAAGCATTCGGAATTACTATCGTTGCTGCTCACACCATGGAATGATGTTCTAACTGCATTGAAATGTTTGACCTCGTTAATGTTGAACATCAGAGATCGCCTCAATGAAGTAGCAGATGAAGCAACTCGCGGTGCAGTTCAAATGGAGCAGGAGTTTCTGTATGAGTTCTACCTCACACTGAATAAGACACATCATGTATTATCAAAATCGCCGGAAACTTTCACGCTCAAATCGTTGCGTGCGCTAATTCAACAGGCGCTGCAGCAAATTACCATTCCTTTCTACGGTGAGCCATTGAGCGGTCTGCAAATAATGGGAATGCTCGAAACTCGAACTTTGGACTTTGACCGAATTATTGTTGCGGGTGTTAATGAAAATATTTTGCCCACGGGAAAATCACAACAGTCATTTATCGTAAATGACCTGCGCAATTATTTTGAAATGCCTTCATGGAATGAAAAAGACGCTGTGTATGCTTATCACTTCTATCGTCTTTTACAACGTGCTAAAGAGATCACTTTAATTTACAACACAGAAACAGAAAATTCCCAGAGCAAAGAACGAAGTCGCTTTATTACTCAATTGCTATATGAACTTCCCGGCGTCAATCGTCAGGCAACGATTACTGAGCGCATGCATAGCTTCGCACATAGCGAAGAAAGCCAACAGCACACGCCAATAGTAATTCGTAAAACTCCTGCTATTCTTGAAAAATTGGAAACGTTAAATGCCAAAGGATTTTCTCCTTCCGCAATCAATACTTATCGTCAATGCTCCTTGCAATATTATTTCCGCTACGTACTGGGAATTTTTGAAGCTGAAGAAGTGGAAGAATCCGCAGGTGCAGCAACCATGGGAACACTTATTCACAAAGTACTACAAGACCTGTTTACGCCAATACTGCAACAACCGCTCAACCCAAAAACAATTGCCACGATGAGCGCTAAGGTCGAACAATTGGCCACGAGTGCTTTCATGGAGAAGTTTGCGGAAGAAGGTAAATTGATTGGCAAGAATTTACTTGCAAAAGAAATGGCGGTGTATATCGTTCGCCAGTTTCTGAAGTCGGAACAAACTAGAGTGGAACTCATCGACACTTTATATTTAGCAGAATTAGAAAGTCCATTGCAACGCAATATTACTTTACCGACAGGAAAACAAATTAATTTTCAAGGAACAGCGGACCGGATCGACATAACGCCCTATGCAGTTTACCTCTTGGATTACAAAACAGGAAAGGTTGAAGCCAAACAACTGATGGTGAGTGACTGGGAATCGTTAACTCACGACACCTCCAAAGACAAGGCGTTCCAGTTGTTGCAATACGCATGGATGTACGAACCACGTTCACAAGGAAAAACTATTGTACCGGGAATTATTCCGCTGAAGTCCGCACAATACGCGCCTATGTTTCTTTCCGTTGATAATAGTACCGGGTTAAGTGAACAGCAACTCCAAAAATTCGAACAGCAACTAACCGCTATAATAACCGAGTTATTTGCAGACAACACACCATTTGCGCCAACACCGGAAATAAAAACGTGTACCCGATGCCGGTTTAATACTACTTGTAAGAGAAATCAGAACGCCTCTGAAACGGATGTCTAATGCGACTATTCATACACAACATTTGAATGAATCACTTGTTATATTAATACAGGCGGTAAAGGTCTATTGTGAGCTATAATTTACTCGAGAAGAAAGATGATCGTAAATACCAATTTTCAATTCCACCGTAGTCTTAACTTTTGCTCATTCATGGAGCGCAATAGATCCCTGACAATTCGCTCATTGTAACAACTGGATACCATTAATTTACATCAACAGGATTAGCTTTAACTTTGCACCATATGGGTTATTCGTCATTAGAGCAATGTTTACTGGATCTGGAACGCCACGGCCAATTAGTGCGCATTAAAGAAGAGGTAGATCCGAATCTCGAAATGGCTGCAATACACCTCCGTATTCATGAGGCGGGAGGTCCTGCTATTTTATTTGAAAATGTAAAGGGATCTCCATTTTGTGCAGCTTCAAATATTTTCGGAACGATTGAGCGATCACGTTTTATTTTTCGTGATGCTATCGATGATGTAAAAAATCTGGTGCGCATCAAATCCGATCCGATTCAGGCACTCAAACATCCGATAGATAATGCTAGTGCATTGTGGGCGGCATTGAAAGCATTACCGATGAAATCTATAGGCAGTGTTCCTGTAAAATATGGACAAACGTCCATTGACCAACTTCCGCTCATTAAGCATTGGCCCATGGATGGTGGTGCATTTGTTACGCTGCCCATTGTTTATACCGAAGATATCGATAAGCCGGGCATCATGAATTCCAATATCGGCATGTATCGCATTCAGCTTTCAGGAAATGATTACGAAATCAATAAAGAAATAGGACTTCATTATCAATTGCACCGCGGCATTGGTGTACACCAAACTAAAGCGGCGGCACGTGGCGAAAAACTTAAAGTAAGTGTAGTGGTTGGTGGACCGCCCGCATTAACGTTCGGTGCGGTAATGCCATTGCCTGAAGGAATGTCGGAGTTAACGTTTGCAGGAGTGTTAGGTAAACGTCGGGTGCGTCACACCATGCAACATGGATTCCGTTTACTTTCTGATGCGGACTTTGTGATCACAGGTGAAGTGATGACAGGTGAAAATAAGCCGGAAGGTCCGTTTGGAGATCACTTGGGATATTATAGCCTGAAACATCCATTCCCGGTGATGAAAGTACAACAGGTGTATCATCGCAAAAACGCAATATGGCCTTTCACTGTTGTGGGTCGACCGCCGCAGGAAGACACCAGTTTTGGAGCCTTGGTTCATGAACTCACAGGCAGTGCAATTCCGGATCAAATTCCAGGATTAAAAGCTGTGCACGCTGTTGATGGTTCAGGTGTGCATCCATTACTACTGGCCATCGGCAGCGAACGATATACACCATATCTGAATGATCGAAAACCTGCAGAAATTCTAACCATCGCTAATCACATTCTTGGATTCGGTCAACTATCGCTTGCGAAATATTTGTTCATCTGTGCACATGAAGATCAACCGAATCTAGATATTCATGATATTGAAAAGTTCTTCACACACATATTCGAACGATTAGATTTCAAACGCGATTTACATTTCCATACGCAAACCAGCATTGATACTCTCGACTATAGCGGCACCGGTCTTAATTCCGGGTCTAAAGTAGTTTTTGCTGCTGCGGGTGCGCCACAACGGCAATTGCAAAGCGGCGACTCGATCAATTGGCCGGAGAATATCGGAAAAGTTCGTTCTGTTTTTCCGGGAGTTATTGCAATTCAGAAAAATGGTTTTTCAGATCAAAAAAATGCAGAACACGAAATGCAATTATTAGCTGAACAAATTCGATCGTTGAATTGCACCGGAATAGCAATGACTGTTGTTTGCGATGACGCCGAATTCACTGCTGCCAACTTGCATAATTGGCTTTGGGTAACGTTTACGCGAAGCAATCCTTCCCATGATATTTATGGTGTGAATAGTCGCTTCGTAAATAAGCATTGGGAATGTGAGAGTCCGGTAATTATTGATGCGCGAAAGAAACCGCATCACGCTCCGGAACTTATAAAAGATACTACTACGGAAAATAAAATTGAACGGCTCTTTCAACCGGGTGCATCTTTGCACAATTGGCGTAATACACTGTAAATCTTTGTAACCTTTACCCCGATTGTGCATTGTAAGTGCACAGTAACGCCATTTGTGCAGCCAATTGTGAATAAGAGTAATATGGCCGCCGATTTTACGTTAACTTCATTGAATTAATTCCCTGACATGAAAAAATTGCTTCCCCTTCTCTCTCTCGTTATCGTAGTTAACACTTTGTGGTCGCAACAAACCGCACTACCCGATTTTTTCTATTGCCCGAGCCAAAAGTTCGCTAACAACTGGATTGACGAGCGCGAAAAAGCCGGCAATCCGATGAATGAAAAGGAAGTGGAGTTCACGCGGCGCATGTCATATTATGCGCAGCAACGCATGTTTTCGGGATTAGTGCGCTATAACGATTCCATGACGTTATATATTCGAAAAATCGCCAATGTTATTCTAGAGCATGATACCGCGCTAAAATCAAAAGTTTCCTTTTTTGTTTTCGACGATCCCGATCCAAACGCTTTTGCATCTGCAACAGGAAACATTATGGTTACTACCGGGCTTATTGCTCAGGCCGAAAATGAAGCGCAATTGGCATTTATTCTATGCCATGAAGTGACCCATTTCAAGATGGAGCACATGTTGAAAGGATTCTTAACTCGTGAAGATCGCCGTACAGACAAGAAAGCACCATATGTTCCTGTTACCAACTATTACACGTACAATAAAGAACAAGAGCTGGAAGCAGACAAAATGGGATTTGAGTTATTCCGCAAAACGAAGTATAGTGCTAAAGAAGCGTTACGTTCATTTGATATTCTGGAATATTCCGACCTTCCTTTCGACGATGTTCAATTCGACACCTTGTTCTTTAACCGCGATTACATGGTAGTTCCTCCGGGATATTATGTAAAGAAAACAGATCCGATTTATTCTGATGATAATTACGAAGACCGCAATAGCACGCATCCTAATATTCGCAAACGCAGAATGGCATTGATGGAGCTGGTAGACAGCACGTCCGAGGCCGGAAGAGTTCAGTTCATTGTTTCCAATAAAGAGTTTTCCAATGTTCGAGAACAGGCTCGTTACGAACTGTGTCGATTGTATTTAATGGAACGTCGTTATGGCGACGCCATTTACACCGCTTACTTGATGCAGAAAAGAAACCCGCAAGACGAATATTTTAAATATGTAATTGCGTATTCATTGTATAATATGGCTGCCTATAAGCAAGAAAAAGGCGGTTATTACAATCCATGGATGTACGGATATACCGGCTCAAAAATTTCAGCGCTCAATGCAAAAGGTTCATATCGTTTCCCAACTCCTAAAGGGCGTCCGGGCGAACAACAACAAGTGTATAGCTTGTTCAGTTCTGTGGAAGCGGATGAACTAACAGTATTAGCATTAGCTTATAACTGGGATTTGTATAAGTCAAATCCTGCCGACTCCGTGCAGTTTAAATTGTGCGACAGCTTGTTCTCCATGCTGGTAAATAAACAGAATCTGCATAGAAGCTATTTCTCGGTGATTACCCCGGAACAGACACGCGAACAACTAAAACAGGACTCTTTAAAGCGTGTTGCTGAAGTTGGAGAATTAGGAGAATCGAAATATTCTAAACTCGAGAAATTCCGCTTGGATTCACCAAAAGAGCGCTACGTGAAATTCGCTTTCGTCGATCAATTGAAAGATTCGTTGTTCGTGCAACGCTTCGATTACCACATTAAAAATCGTCGACCCTTAGCCGGTGATCAGTTAGATGAGATTCCAAGACTTACAAAAAAAGAACGCGAAGCAAAACGTGAAGAAGATAAAAAGTGGGGTCACGATATTTCACAAGTTTTAGTAATCGCACCTGGCTATACCGAATTAAAGCAAGTTAAACGTGGAGAACGTTCGGAGATGCAGTACGAAGAAAGTGAAAAAGGACAAGCGAACGTAATTCGAAACGTTAATGTGGCTGCAACATCAGCCAGTGTGAAATATAAACTGCTGAACCCGTTAAGCATGGACAGCACAGACGTGGAATCATTTGCTGATTACGCCGCCATTAATCGTTGGATTAACGAACAAATGATTCACGGTCAACACAGCTATGCATACACGCTGAATAACCGACAAACAGTGGACTCCATCTCCACTACTTATGGTGTTAGTTATGTAGTGCTCACAGATGTAACGGTGGACAAACGTAAAAAAATTCAACGCCCGGTGTTGTATGGCATGTCATGTGTATTTGTATTTCCGCTGTACAAATTATTTAAAGTTCAGGATGAACTGATAATTGAAAGTGCAGTCATTAATCTTAAAACAGGAAATGTTGTGGAATACAAGCGCACACGAACAAAAGGCAGAAAGCTCAATTCGAAGATGCAGGAACACTACAACGAATTGTTCGCAAAGTTGTCGAAGCCGGTAAAGCCTAAAGGGAACGAGGAAAAATCAAAGTAAAATCCCAAACCCGCCGAAGACGTTAATCATTTCCCGATAAAGTATTCTGCTTCCATAAAACGTAGCATGATTACCTTCCGTTGAATAATACAACGGTCCGCCACAACGCACACCAACGTTCCACACAAAGCGATCTTTTAGAACGTTTTGTACACCGTAACCTATAGAGCCCACTAAAGCAGTTGCATTACCAGGAATGCTACTCAACACATTAATGTCGGACGAAAACGAGTTTAGATTAGACCCGTCAATTTTGTACGCATAGGTTCCATAATTCAACTGTATTTCCCAGAATCTACCAATCGGAGCCAATCCTCCTTTCTTGCTAACAAACTGCTTCCAGGCCGCACCAAATTGCATCGAAGTAATACGATCTTGCTTTACAGCATAATCAGAAAAATGATGATTCCCTCCAAAATTGCTATAGTTAAACTGCAAGTCTAACTGCGAATAACGACCCACAATAAAACCTAAACGAGCTCCACCGGATGCATCGTATTGAGTTAAAAACTCTAAAATTCCAACAGGACGTGGAGCATACGCTGCTTGCACACCAACAATTACGCGCTTACCCAGATATCCACCCTGCGCGATAGCCATGCTTGCTGTCGCGAGAAATAGTGCTGTTGTTATAATCCTTTTCATCCTATTTCTTTTTTGGCTTCGACAACTGATTCATTAAGTCATAAATGTGCAAACGTACGCGCTCCTTATTCGCTCTTTGCTTGTCCATTTGCGCGCGAGATGCATACACTGCTTGCCCGGTTTTCATGTCGTAAACAATTGCCACAACATAAACATCTTCACGCGGCGTGAACAATTTATACAAACCGAAAGGCGCGAACGGCACAACACTCAACCCTAAAATACGCATCACTTTACCTTCTCGCTTTTCCTTGTAAGAAAACACTGCAGTCCACATGAAATAACTGGTACAGTACTTCGATACAAGCGCGTCTGTTGCTGTTGGAGAAAATGGCAGTACACTTTTCCCTTTCACTTCCGTCCGATGATCAAACCAATCATTGATGGTCATCAGATCATTAAAGCGATCCACACTAGTGGAATCCATACTTCCGGGATCCAACAAAGTAACATCAATGCCTAATGATTTACCTGAACTTACCAATTCCGTCATAAGCATTTTCTTCCCACGAACAGAAGCACGTACATCAATTTCACTCTGCTCATTTCTGTAATCGTATGCAATATAAATCGGGTTTACAGCAACAACTTTATGAATATCCTGAGGACCTGAAATCGCATTCTCTTTTTCTGCACGAAGCGCATCGCGTTCCTTCCGGGAAAGTTCCCAATACAGGGAATCCTGAAAGCCGATACTATCTGCAATGTGCACAGCCTGTCTAAATTTGCTTACAAATAAGGGGTCTGCAAATTCATTAATTAAACCAAATTGCCAATACTCATAACCTTCCAATGAATCACGTTCGAGAAAATCTATTGCAGCCTGAAACTGTAATCCCGGTGTAGTCCCTTTCATCTTACGAGCGATCGTGGTATCAGCTGCTGCGCGCTTTCCTAATAAAACAAATACAGAGTCGTTTTTCTCAAAATCAAATTCGCGCAATTCGTTCTTTTCAGTCAGCTCCTTAAATAAAGAATTCGTCCAGATTTCAATGTCTTTATCCTCCGGATATTTACGATGTACCATCCAAGCATATTTTAGCGCCATTACAGTCCAACCTTTACCACTCACCTTATTGATGTAAAACTTCATCCTACCTAACTCACCCGTAGGTTTGGTATCATCCGTATCGTACATCCCCGACATCAAAGACTCAAACAACGCCGAGAAATCCTCAAATGAATATTTCTTGTTCTTTTGTAAGGCCATCGCATACAAGGCGCGAACCATTTCCTTTTGTAAGAAAAAATTACTCGGATACAATTGCTGCATCGAGTAATTCATGTAAATGGCAGTGCGGTAATTTGCTTCGTTAGTATGCAAGAAACATTCTTCAAAACGCGCCATCATCTTTACACGTAAAAAGAACTCGCGCGAAACCAAAAAATACGAACCCGTTGTATCACTTAACTTTCCAAATCGTTTAATCATTCCCTTCTTACGTTTCGTCGTACTAGGGTGTGTTGCGAAATCATTTTCTCGCTCACTATCGTCAATCTTGTATGGTTTTACCGTATCAGCATAAAACTTAGAGGGAAAAAACAAGTAGTCACTTTCAAAAAAACTTTTCTTAAACAATGTATCACTGTACGGTAAATCAGCTGCTGCTAAAATATCAAAAGCAGTTATCGCAGCGTGCGGATCATAATTGGAGCGCACCAACAATTCAAAGCCGTCTTCATCGGCTTGTGTTTCTTGGTTGCGAGCGTAGCGGTGCTTTTTCAAAAAACGATTCTCAAAAGTCATCGCTTCATACTGTCCTATTCCCTCTTTCAACTTTACACCTTCGATATAACCCGACAATACATGACGACGTTTGTAGTGAATAATTTCATGCGCCAACACATACGCTAATTCAGCTTCATTGCGCAAACGCGTAAGCAATCCGACTGTTACAAAAATTGCACCTTGATCCGTTGCAAACGCATTAACAACCGGACTCCTTAAAACATAAATATGCAATTGACTGCGGAGTACAGGATCATGAGCAAGCAAGCTGTCCGCAACACGGTTGACATACATTCCCATCGAATCATTCACAAGAATCGATCCACTGAAGCGTATCTGATCAATGGAATAGGCTGTCTGCATGTAAAATTCTTCTTCCGCCTTTTGCAGCTGCTGATTTTGACCTTTATCGATTTGTTGGCTCGCGTCTTCATAACGCTGAGTAGTTGAAATCAACAAGTCTTTCGGAAGATAACCGGACGACTGAGCAGGACGATACTGATCCATGGAAGGGAGTTGTGCGAAAACGCAGAAGTGCAGGACACTAAACAGCAATATCAAATATATTCTCATAGATATTCTAAAGTACACAATTTGGAAAATGGGATCAAGTCTTTAACCCAAGAACTTTATTAAGAATATGCAAACAACAGGTTATTCAACACGCACAGCGACTTGTTCACTCGGCTCTGCAGGATGAATACCACAAGTGAAGTAATATATACCAACAGCACTAAACGTATGCACATGCGACTCCCCGGTGCGAATAACTCCGGTTTGAAACAATGCCCCCTGCAACTGATGATTAGGATTTCCCTTGTTGATAAAAGTAACGGCTGTCCCCACCGGAATCCGCAACTGTTGCGGGTTAAACAATTTATACTCTAACCAAATTTCATTTGGACCGGGAGCCTCATCAGGTTCTTTGTTACACCCAAAAAACATAACCGCGGCTATTATAGTCGCGGTTACATTTTTAAAATAACATTTAAAATAATTAGGCATTCACAACACCGATTTTCTTTTTCAATCCTTCTGTTGTAATTGATCCCGGACGCTCAATAGGATGACCCAAAGCACGATCCCAAATCAATGACGCAAGAACGCCTAATGCACGTGAAACGCCAAACAATACAGTATAAAAGTCGAACTCTGTAATACCATAATGCATCAGCAATGCACCGGAATGAGCATCAACGTTTGGCCAAGGATTCTTGATTTTACCTGTTCCTTCCAAAATCGGAGGAGCAACTTTATAAATCGATTGCACGATTTCACAAAGTGGATCAACACCTTTTGTTGCCTTAATATAACGCGTGTAAAAATCTTGTTGGGCACTGAAACGCGGATCTGTTTTACGCAATACCGCATGACCATAACCCGGAACAACGCGTCCTGCAGCCAATGTGTCTTTAATGTATTGCTCAATTTGCGCTTCGCTTGGTAATTCTGCACCAATCTCCTCACGCATTTTTAAAATCCACATAATTACTTCCTGATTCGCCAAACCATGCAGAGGCCCCGCCAAACCATTCATACCCGCAGCAAACGCCAAATACGGATCACTTAATGCAGAACCAACCAAATGCGTAGTGTGTGCACTTACGTTGCCTCCTTCATGATCAGCGTGAATCGTCATGTATAAACGCATCAAACGTTTTACATCAAACTCATCATAACCCATCATGTGAGCCATATTCGCAGCCCAATCTAGTTTTGGATCAGGTTCAATATGCTCGTTATTCTTATACTTCTTGCGATAGATATAAGCAGCAACGCGAGGTAGGCGTGCAATCAGATTCATAGAGTCTTCATACACGTAATCCCAATATTCTTTTTTACCGATACCGTCGCGATATGCTTTCGCAAATAATGATTCAGTCTGCATGGCCATAACAGCTATACTGAACATAGTCATTGGATGCGTAGATGACGGCAATTTGTCAATAGTATCAAATACATGCTTGGGTACAATCGCGCGACGTGCCCAGTTATTACTGATGTTATAAGCTTCTTCAGCAGTCGGCAATTCACCAACCAACATCAAGTAAAAAATACCTTCAGGAAGTGGCTCTGTACCATTCGGCGCCTTTGGGAGTTTCTCGCGAAGTTCAGGAATGCTGTAACCTCTGAAACGAATTCCTTCTTCAGCATCCAACTTGGATGTTTCGGTTACTAATCCTGTAATGCCCTTCATCCCTTGATACACTTGAGCTACAGTGTATTCTCCCAATTTTTTATCACCGTGTTCTTTAATCAAAGCCTTCACCTCTGCAGCCATTGGCGCGGCTTTCGCAATAAATTTCTCTTTTAAGGTATCCATAATCCTGATGTCTTTCTTCACGTAAACAGCTACGTAAGTCCTTTTGTTCTATTGATGGTTATGCGTTAAAAATAAGCCTAAGTTGCAGAATTAACAAGTATTTCACTATGGAACAAACTTAAATTGTTTTCCAAGGTAACGTGCCGTACCACCCAACTGCTCTTCAATGCGAAGTAATTGGTTGTACTTTGCAATTCTGTCAGAACGTGATGCCGATCCGGTTTTAATCTGTCCACAAGACAAAGCCACTGCTAAATCTGCAATAGTGGTATCTTCAGTTTCTCCGGAACGGTGGCTCATAATACTGGTATAAGAGTTCGTATGGGCCATTTGAACAGCGTCTATAGTTTCTGTTAAAGTGCCAATCTGATTAACCTTTACCAAAATAGAATTAGCCACGCCTCTACCGATACCATCAGCCAAACGCTCGGTATTTGTCACAAATAAATCGTCTCCAACCAACTGTGCGCGATCGCCGATAGCTTCTGTTAACTTCTGCCAACCATCCCAATCATCTTCGGCTAAACCGTCCTCAATAGAAAGAATCGGATACTTGTTGATCCACTCGCCCCAGTAACCCACCATCTCGTCAGAAGTCAGCTCACGGTTATCTGATTTCTTAAAAACATATCGTTTCTTCTGCTCATCCCACAATTCTGAAACTGCAGCGTCCATTGCAACGAAAATATCATCACCCGGCTTAAAACCGGCCTGCTCAATAGATTTCAACACATATTCAATCGCTTCTTCATTGCTCTTAATATTCGGAGCAAATCCACCTTCATCGCCCACATTAGTAGCATAACCTTTTGACTTCAACACCTTTTTCAGGTTATGAAATACTTCAGTGCCCATACGCAACGCTTCACTAAAGCTATCTGCACCAACAGGCATGATCATAAACTCCTGAAAATCGATTCCGTTGTCGGCATGTGCGCCCCCATTCAAAATATTCATCAACGGAATGGGCAACAACATGGCATTCACACCACCAACGTAACGATATAATGGCTGGCGAGCTTCCTCTGCAGCTGCGCGAGCAACGGCAAGAGACACACCTAAAATTGCGTTCGCTCCAAGATTTGCCTTATTAGGGCTACCGTCCAGTTGCAACATTTTGTAATCAATGGTAGCCTGATCGAAAATGTAAGCGCCTTTCAATTCTTCCGCAATCGCCGTATTAACATTATTCACAGCATTCAACACGCCTTTGCCCATGTATACTTTGGCGTCATTATCGCGTAACTCAACAGCCTCGTGCTTACCGGTTGATGCACCTGAAGGAACAGCTGCGCGACCTAAAACACCGTTGCTCGTTATTACGTCTACTTCAATAGTAGGATTTCCGCGAGAATCAAGAACCTGGCGGGCTTGAACTTGTGCAATAAAACTCATAAAGTTGATTTATTAAGCGTGAGCGCCTTTACGCGCATGATTGATCATGGTAACAAAATCATCAAATAAATAACGAGAATCATACGGCCCCGGATTCGCTTCAGGGTGATACTGAACACAGAACACCTTTTTTGTTTTGTGGCGAATGCCTTCTATCGTGTTATCATTCAAATTTAAATGCGTCACTTCGATATCCGGATTATTTGAAATATCCTCTGCAACCACAGCAAAACCGTGATTCTGCGAAGTAATTTCTGATTTGCCGGTTATTACATTTTTCACGGGATGATTAATACCGCGATGGCCGTTATGCATTTTGTAGGTGCGTAATCCGAATGATTGTGCAATAAGCTGATGTCCCAGGCAAATACCGAAAACAGGAGTGCCGGAATTAATTAGTTGCTTTACCACTTCAACTTCCTCAGTCATCACGCCTGGATCTCCGGGACCATTTGAAATCATAATTCCATCCGGATTCCAGGATAAAATTTCTGATGCTGAAGTTTTCATCGGGAATACGCGCACATCACAACCACGTTCATTCAAGCAACGAACTATATTCTTCTTTACTCCTAAATCCAGCAAAGCCACACGTTGCTTGGCTTCCGGCACATTACTATCATACACGACATTCGTGGTAACACGCGAAGACAACTCCAAACCTTCCATAGATGGCACTTTGTCCAAAAGCGCCTTCAATTCTTTTTCATCAAGAATTTCGCTGGAAATAATCGCATTCATGGCACCTGCATGACGAATGTGGCGAACGATAGCCCGTGTATCTACTTCACAAATTCCAACAATATTTTGCTCGTTAAAATAATCCTTAATGGACTTATCCGCGGCAGGACGAGAATAAACTTCGCTAAACTTCTTACAAACCAATCCGGCAATCTTGATGGAATCCGATTCAACTTCAGTATCTTTAATTCCGTAGTTACCGATGTGCACATTGGTTGCTACAAGAATCTGCCCGAAATAGGAAGGATCCGTAAAGATTTCCTGATAACCGGTCATCCCGGTGTTAAAACATATTTCGCCGGTTGTTGTGCCGATAGCTCCGGCAGCTTTACCATAAAATACTGTTCCATCCTGCAGCATTAATACCGCAGGCCGTTGTGACACATATCGCTGTCTGGTCGATCTTGTTTCGCGTTCCTCCACGTCTGTATAGTTTTACCAAAAAAAAAATGGGATAAGGCAAAAATACCCTATCCCATTTTGTTCTTGAAATGAACTTGTTGACAACTTATTCACCCTGTGTTTCAGTTCCTGTCTCTACAGTAGAATCTTTTTTGACCTTACCACGACCACGACGAGTCGTTTTAGCCTTCTTAGCATCTCCTTTAACAGACAACATCAATTCGTTGTAATCTACTAATTCAATCAGACACATATCCGCGCTATCGCCACGACGACGTGCATTAGGACTTGGGTTAACGCTCAAACTGTAACGAATGATGCGCGTATAACCGCCCGGACGTGAACCAACCTTTGGTCCAATTTCTTTAAACAACTCCGTAACAGCATCCTTGTTTTGAAGGTAGCTGAACACAGTACGGCGGTTGTGCTGTGAATCTTCTTTTGCACGAGTGATAATTGGCTCGATATACGTGCGCAATGTTTTCGCTTTTGCAAGAGTTGTGTTGATTCGCTTATGCAAAATCAATGAACTTGCCATGTTGGACATCAAAGCACGACGATGACCGAGCTTTCTGCCTAAATGATTATCCTTGTTACCGTGTCTCATTTTTCAAACTACTGTTGCACCGACATCACGTCGGAAGTGATTGTATTTTCTTAGTCTTTATCCAATTTATATTTCGCCACATTCATCCCGAAATGCAAGCCCTTGCTAGCTACAAGTTCTTCCAATTCCGTAAGTGACTTCTTACCGAAGTTGCGGAACTTTAAAAGATCGTTCTTGTTGAAAGAAACCAAATCACCCAAAGTTTCAACATCTGCCGCCTTCAAGCAATTCAATGCACGCACTGAAAGATCCATATCAACCAACTTGGTCTTCAACAACTGACGCATGTGCAATGAATCCTCATCAAACTCTTCAGTTGACGCTTTCTCAACAGTATCCAAAGTGATCTTGTCATCAGAAAACAACATGAAGTGGTGAATCAAAATCTTAGCAGCTTCACGCAATGCATCTTTAGGATGAATTGACCCGTCGCTAACGATCTCCAGAACCAACTTTTCATAGTCAGTCTTTTGCTCTACACGATAGTTTTCTACTGAAAACTTCACGTTACGAATAGGTGTATAAATAGCATCAACAGCAATCAATCCAATTGGCGCATTCACCGGCTTGTTCTCTTCTGCAGGAACATAACCACGACCTTTTTCGATCGTAACTTCCATCTTCAACTTTACAGATGGATCCATATTGCAGATCACGAAGTCAGGATTTAAAACCTGGAAGCTTGACGTAAACTTACCAATATCTCCGGCTGTCAGTTGATTCTTTCCGGTAATGTTTACTACCACCTTCTCGCTATCAGTTGTTTCAATTTGACGCTTGAAACGAACCTGCTTCACGTTAAGTACGATCTCAGTAATATCTTCGATCACACCTTTGATAGTAGAAAACTCGTGATCAACTCCTTCAATTTTGAGAGTTGTAATTGCGTAACCCTCCAATGAAGAAAGGAGAATACGACGCAATGCATTTCCAATCGTAATGCCGTATCCGGGTTCAAGCGGACGGAATTCGAAAAGACCTTCCGTTTCGCTGGATTGGATCATGATCACCTTGTCAGGTTTCTGGAATGCGAGAATGCCCATAGTATATTATTAGTTCAGGTGAAACTTTATTAATGACTGCCGTTACGCCGCAGTTACACGTTTTTATTACTTAGAATACAATTCGACGATCAACTGCTCCTTGATGTTCTCAGGAATCTGAGTACGCTCAGGGAAACTCACGAATTTAGCTTCCATATTTACTGAGTTCAACTCGATCCAAGGATATCCTGAAGCGCCATTGAAACTATTGTTAATAGACTCCAAAGACTTCGACTTTTCACGAACAGCTATTACATCACCGGGCTTCAAAGTGTACGAAGGAACATTCACGATCTCACCGTTAACAGTGATGTGGCGATGTGACACCAACTGACGTGCACCGGAACGAGTTTTAGCAAAACCTGCACGGTAAACAACGTTATCCAAACGCGCTTCAATTAACTGCAACAACACCTCACCGGTAATTCCTTTAGAACGTGATGCACGGTTGAAAATCAATGCGAACTGTCTTTCCAAAATACCATACGTGTACTTCACCTTCTGCTTCTCACCCAATTGTACCGCGTATTCTGACTTTTTTGCACGCTTTGCTGTCTGCCCATGCTGACCAGGCCCGTAGTTTTTCTTCTCCAATGCTTTACTTGGACCGAAAATCGGCTCACGGAAACGACGTGCAATTTTGGTTTTTGGACCTCTATATCTTGCCATTATTGATAATTATTTTAGTAATGAGTTATTAAAATTAAACGCGACGACGCTTTGGAGGACGACATCCGTTGTGTGGCACAGGTGTGATATCCACAATTTCGGAAACTTCAATACCCGCCTGATTCAAGCTACGGATAGCAGATTCACGCCCCGCACCGGGTCCTTTAATGAATACCTTAACTTTGCGCAATCCTGCTTCAAATGCAACTTTGCCGGCATCCTGAGCAGCCATTTGTGCAGCGTAAGGAGTGTTCTTTTTAGAACCACGGAAACCCATTTTTCCGGCACTAGACCAAGAAATTGTTTGTCCCTGTAAGTTGGTTAATGTGATGATGATGTTGTTGAAATTGGCATTGATATGCGCTTCACCAACAGCGTCAACTTTTACGACGCGCTTTTTAGCGGCAGCTTTCCCGGCTGCACCTGCTTTGGTATTTTGTTGTTTTGCCATGTTTTATGGTCAGTAGTTGAATGCCTCGCATCACTGCGCGACAGATTAAACTAATTACTTCGTTACCTTCTTCTTGTTAGCAACTGTCTTTCTCTTACCCTTACGAGTACGAGCATTATTTTTTGTGGTTTGCCCACGAACCGGCAAACCGGAACGATGACGCACACCACGGTAGCATCCGATATCCATCAAACGCTTAACGTTTAATTGAATTTCAGAACGCAGTGCACCTTCCACTTTTACTTTATCATTAATGATCGTACGGATCTTGTTCAGATCATCGTCATCCCATTCCTGAACCTTCTTGTCGAAGCTAACTCCGGCTTCTGACAAAATCATTTGTGCGGTTGAACGACCAATTCCGAAGATGTAAGTCAATCCAATTTCTCCGCGCTTGTTTTTTGGTAAATCGATACCAGCAATCCTTGCCATTTATCGTGCTTTATTTAATGGTTTTTAAATCAATCAGTTTTTCTGACGTTGCTTGAACTTTGGATTCTTCTTGTTCAACACGTAGACACGACCCTTACGGCGTACAACAATACACTCGGGACTACGTTTCTTTACTGAAGTTCTAACTTTCATTGTTACTTGTTTTAACGCTTCTCAGCGCAGTTGCTATTTATATCGATACGATATTCTTCCTTTAGTTAAATCATATGGAGAAATCTCCACCTTCACTTTGTCTCCCGGCAAAATCTTGATGTAATTCATACGCATCTTCCCGGAAATATGCGCTGTAATTACGTGACCGTTCTCCAACTCCACCCGAAACATTGCATTTGACAATGCTTCGATGATTGTTCCATCTTGCTCTATTGACGGCGTTTTACTCATATTTATATTTCAATCTTTCTATTTTTCAAAACATCTTCGATCTTTTCGAACGAAGATAAAACACTGGCTTTACCTTGGACAACTGCAACTGTATGCTCATAATGAGCTGACGGTAAACCATCGGATGTTGTAATCGTCCATCCATCCTTCTCCTGACGAATACTGCGCTTACCCAAGTTAATCATTGGTTCAATCGCAATAACCAATCCCTCTGACAACTTCGGTCCGCTACCCTTCTTTCCGTAATTCGGAACTTCAGGCGATTCGTGCAAGTGACGACCAATTCCATGTCCTACCAATTCACGAACAACAGAATAACCGTGCTTCTCTGCATGATCTTGGATCGCGAAGCCCACATCTCCCAAACGATTTCCGTCAATCACTTGCTCAATGCCCTTATATAGAGACTCGCGAGTAACACGTAACAATTGTCGAACCTCTTCTTTTACATTTCCAATAGGAAAAGTAAATGCAGAATCTCCAAAAAAACCGTTCATGACAACTCCACAATCCACCGAAACAACGTCACCGTCTTTCAGTTCGCACTTCCCCGGTATTCCATGAACAACCTGAGAATTAACACTTATACAAAGCGTACCCGGAAAACCATTGTACCCTTTGAATGCAGGCTTTCCTCCATTGTCACGGATGAACTCCTCTGCAATCGCATCCAATTGAATCGTGGTTACCCCTTCTCCAATTTTTTCAGCGACTGCCGCTAAGGTTTTGCCAACAAGTAAAGAACTAAGT
>JBIJCF010000058.1:0-9584 GCA_044344795.1 Bacteroidia bacterium
ATGTTCTTGCAATTTTCCCGTTATAACTTCGTGAAGCGTGACTCACGATTTAAATCGTGAGTCTACACGGGAAGAGCAGCTTAAAACTCTGCGTTCTTTGGCGTACGTGGGAACGGTATCACATCGCGAATATTCGTCATTCCCGTTACAAACAACATCAGGCGCTCGAAGCCCAATCCGAAACCGCTGTGCTCGCACGCACCAAACTTGCGGGTTTCCAAATACCACCACAACGACTCTTCAGGAATGTGCATTTCTTTCACGCGACTGTACAACTTGTCGTGATTTTCTTCACGCTGTGAACCACCAATAATTTCACCGATCCACGGGAACAAAATATCCATAGCGCGAACCGTTTTTCCATCGTCGTTCAACTTCATGTAAAACGCTTTGATGTCTTTCGGATAGTTGGTAACTATTACCGGCCCTTGGAAATGTTCTACCAAATAATTTTCGTGCTCCTTCTGCAAGTCCTTGCCCCACTCGGGCTTGTACTCAAACTTACGTGTGCTCATAGCTTCCAGCAACACTTCAATTCCTTGCGTATAGCTGATGCGCGTAAACGGACGATCGACCACCGACTCCAAACGTTGAATCAATTCCTGATCGTACGTATCGTTCAAAAATTGAAGATCATCTTTACAATGCGAGAGTGCGTAATTCACTAAATACTTCAACATATCTTCTGCAAGATTCATGTTGTCGTTGATGTCGTAAAATGCCACTTCAGGTTCAATCATCCAAAACTCGGCAAGGTGACGAGGCGTGTTGGAATTCTCCGCACGAAATGTTGGACCGAATGTGTAAATACGTCCTAAGCCCATTGCACCCAACTCGCCTTCCAGCTGACCTGATACTGTAAGATTGGTTTCCTTTCCGAAGAAGTCCTGTTCAAAATCTATTTTCCCTTCCGGAGTTCTTGGAATATTGTTGATGTCCAACGTCGTTACTCGAAACATTTCCCCTGCACCTTCTGCGTCAGAGCCTGTGATGATAGGCGTGTGCAAGTTGAAGAAGTTGCGGTCATTGAAAAATTTGTGAATAGCAAACGACATGTGGTGACGAATGCGGAAGATAGCACCGAACGTGTTGGTACGTGTACGCAAGTGCGCTTTCTCGCGCAGGAATTCCAGAGGAAGTGTTACCGGCTTTTTGTCTTTGCTGTCCTGACCGCGTTTTTGTAACGGATATTCTTCCGGATCGCAATCGCCGAGAATGGTAATTTCTTCTGCAAGAATTTCGATGGATTGCCCTTTACCTTGCGACTGCACTAGCTTTCCTTTCACCTCAATACACGCACCTGTTGCTCCGGCGCGCTTCAATGTTTCTTCATCGAATTTGTTGGTATCTGCAACTGCCTGAATATTCTTAATGGTAGAGCCGTCGTTAATGTGGATAAACTGCACATACTTATTACCACGAGCACTGCGCACCCATCCACGCGCGGTAGCGGGGCGATCCAATTCCGTTGCATGTAAAAGTTCCTTAACGAGTTCGTGTGCCATAATGATGCTGAATTTGAGAGCACAAAAGAACGAATTTTTAGGCAGAGGCGGGCTAATGAAATTGTGAGGTCAATTAAGCCAATGTTACCGGAAGTTTATTCTTGCACCTACACGGAAAATATTTTTGTGTTGATAGTTTCCATTATATCAGCTTGTTTTTCAATTACTTATGTCACTCAAACTCGACTTTTAACAGCATTTTATAAAAAATATTTACCCGGAAACTTTGCTAACGTTTTTTGTTTCCATAGTTTTGCTCCCGTTTTACCATGGATCCGAAAGAAAGAATATTACACGCCGCCGCTGAACTCTTCTTCCGATACGGAATTAAGAGCATCACCATGGATGAAATTGCGAAGCATTTATCCATGTCGAAAAAAACGATTTATCAATTCTTCCGGGATAAAGATGAAATCGTTCACGAACTGTTGGCTAAAGATCTCGCGCAACACATGTGCGACTTCACAGAAATTTCTAAAACATCAAACAACGTTGTTGAGGAAGTATTTCTGCACATGAAGAAGATGCATGCCATGTTCAGCAATATCAATCCGAACATCTTTTACGATTTACGGAAACATCATCCGAAAACGTGGAGCATGTTCCACGACTTCCGCTGCAACTATGCCTACGAAATGGTGAAGACAGCATTGGATCGCGGGAAGGAACAAGGTTTTGTGCGGCAGGATATTGACACCGGACTAATGGCCAAATTCCGCATCGAACAAATGGATCTGGCTTTTAATCCTGATTTATTTCCTCCGGACAAATATCGCATCCTCGATGTGCAGCTTGCGTTTACCGAACACTTCTTGTACGGCATCTGCACACTCAAAGGACATAAACTGATTAATAAACACAAGCAAATTACTGAAGAAGAATAGTAAACAAGAATCAACTCTG
Organism: Bacteroidia bacterium; assembly: GCA_044344795.1. Taxonomy (GTDB): domain Bacteria; phylum Bacteroidota; class Bacteroidia; order Palsa-965; family Palsa-965. Next base: position 2,409 of record JBIJCF010000058.1, read on the forward strand.
TCTGTTAAACAGCATCCGCAATAAAGTCAACTATATGAAACCAACAACACGTATTCTGCTCAGCATAGCCATTTTGGCCTCGTATGCTCAGCTCAATGCACAAAACAAAAAGGACACCTCCACCTACAACTTTACGTTAAAGCAAAGTGTCGACTACGCGCTGCAACACAACACTACCGTCCTGAATGCACGTTTAGATGAAGTTGCTGCATCGCAAAAAGTGAAAGAAGTTATAGGAATCGGTCTTCCGCAAATCGATGGTTCCTTTCAGGTTCAGAACTTTCTGGACATCCCGACTTCACTGATTCCCGCAGAAATTTTCGGAGGTCCTCCGGGCGCATTTATTCCCGTACAGTTCGGAACTAAATACAGTGCTACTACTGCATTCAGTGCCTCACAGTTGGTGTTCAGCGGTTCTTACATTTTAGGTGTAAAAGCGTCCAAAGTGTATCAGGATCTAGCGCAAAAAAATACGGCGCGTACTAATATTGAAACTACTGCAGAAGTTACCAAAGCATATTACACCGTAATGGTAAATGCAGAACGCAAAAAGTTACTCGATGCTAATTTGGCGCGTATTGCTAAGCTTCGTGATGACACCAAAGCGTTGTACGAAAATGGTTTTGTTGAAAAATTAGATTTCGATCGTATTACCGTTACTTATAATAACGCCGCCACAGAAGTAGCAAATGTGCAGCGTTTACTTGACTTATCATTGGTATTGTTGAAATACCAAATGGGCATGGATCAATCGGCGAACCTTATTATTATAGATAAAATAGTAGAGCTGCAATTTCAGCCGGAGATTCAACCAACTAACAATTTCGCATATAGTAATCGTGTTGAATACCAATTGTTGGAATTACAGCTGCGCGGTCGTCAATTGCAAATGCGCGCAGAACGCGTAGGTTATTTACCTACTATCGCGGTATTTGGAAGTTTGCAGGCACAAGCTTTTCGTCAGGAGTTTGACTTCTTCGCACGCAAACGATGGTTCCCGATTACAGTGGTGGGCTTGCAAGTTAATTTGCCCATATTCGATGGCGGACAACGTCATTATAGAATTCAACAAGCTAAAATTGGAATTGCAAAAGCAGAGAATGACTTGTTGTTTATTCAACGCACGATAGACATGCAACAAACTGTAGCGCGTGTCACATTGCAAAACGCAGCTGCTACACTTGCCGCTCAGAAAGCCAACATGGAATTGGCACAAAGTGTTTACGACGTAACCAAGAAAAAATACGAACAAGGCGTAGGCTCCAACATTGAAGTACTCAATGCCGAAACCGGATTAAAAGAAGCTCAAACCAACTATTTCAGTGCCTTGTACGATGCCGTAACTGCAAAAGTAGATTACGACAAATCCATGGGTAATCTTGCAATTAAATAATTCACGCATCCGCAATAAACAACTCTATGAAACTCGCATCTTATGTATTACTCGCTACCATCGTGCTCGCATCTTGCGGTGGTTCCGGATCTAAAGAAGAACTATTAAAACAGAAATACGCTGAATTCAATGCGCTACGCAAAGAAATTTCTCAACTGGAAATGGAATTGCGTAAAGAAAAAGGCGATAGCACTGCCGCCGGAAAACCGGTTCGTGTCACCGTTATTCAACCAACTTCGTTTGTGCATTCCATCGACATCCAAGGACGCATTGACGCTGAAGAAAGCGTAAGTGTAGGTCCACAAATGCCGGGCTTGGTGAAGCGCGTAATGGTGCAAGCTGGAGATAAAGTAGCTGCAGGACAAACCTTAGCTGAACTTGATACCGACGCCATGAATCAGCAACTTTCTGCACTTAAACTGCAGCGTGATTTAGCGAAGCAGGTTTACGACCGTCAGAAAAATTTGTGGGATCAGAAAATCGGAACAGAATTACAATTCTTGCAAACTAAAACGCAATACGAAGCGCTAAACAAGCAAGTTGCTGCACTGGAAGAACAAATTGCAATGGCTCGTGTAACTGCTCCAATTAGCGGGACTGTTGATGCTGTGGGTTTGAAAGTAGGCGAAATGGCAAGTCCGGGCTTTACGACAATTCAAATTGTAAACACAGGCAAACTGCGCGCTAAAGGTGAAGTGGCTGAAGGCTATATATCGAAAGTACGCACCGGTAGCGATGTGGCCATTACTCTGCCCGATGCCGACAACAAAACGATCCAAACCAAAGTTACACATGCCGGTCGCATCATTAACAAATTAAACCGCACGTTTAATGTTGAGGTAGCATTAGCTCCTAATGAAGAAAACGTTGTACCTAACATGATCGCAGTAATTAAAATTACTGATTATAAAAACGATAGCGCAAAAGTTGTTCCGCTTGCAGCAATTCAGCAAGGTGCAGACGGAAAGACGTTTGTGTATGTAGCCGCAACTTCAGGTGGAAAAACTGTTGCGGAAAAACGAGATGTTACCTACACCTTCTCGTACAACGGCAAAGCAGAAATCACCACCGGCTTATCCGAAGGTGATCGCATTATTACAGAAGGCTATGCAGACCTTACTCCGGGCGATGTTTTAACTATTCAAGAATAATAACCCTGATTATAATCACACTTAACATTTTGGGTTATGCTAGATAAAATCAAAGAATTTAAACCGACCAGCTGGTCTATTGATAATAAAACATCGATCTACATTTTGACGGTGTTCTTATCACTGGCCGGAATATTGTACTACCAGAAACTTCCGAAGGAACAGTTTCCGGATATCGTGGTTCCTACCATTTATGTAACTACCGTTTATGCCGGCTCCTCTCCTACTGATATGGAAAATCTGGTGGCGAAACCGCTTGAAAAGCAAATCAAAGCGATTTCGGGTGTTAAAAAAATCACCTCTAACTCTATTCAGGATTTCTGTAACGTAGTCGTAGAATTTAATACGAACGTTTCCGTTGAAACAGCGAAGCAGAAGGTGAAAGATGCCGTTGATAAAGCTAAACGCGATTTACCGCAAAGTCTGACCGCGGGACCCGATGTTATTGAAGTAAACTTCTCGGACATGCCCATTATGGCGGTGAACATTGCGGGCGATTACGATCTCGCGAAACTGAAAAATTTCGCCGACAACGTGAAGGATCGTGCAGAGGGACTGAAAGAAATTACACGTGTGGATATGATCGGTGCGCTTGAACGAGAAATTCAGGTGAACGTGGACATGTACAAAATGCAAGCAGCGCAACTAACGTTGGATGACATTTCTCGCGCGATTCAATACGAGAACATGACCATTTCCGGCGGTACGGTTACCACCGATGGAATAAAACGTACTATTGCATTGAAGAACGAATTCCGATCAGTTGAAGAACTCAAAAATATTGTGGTGGGTTCACAAGCGGGAGCACTCGTTTATCTGAAGGACGTAGCGGATGTTGTAGATGGTTTCAAAGAACAAGAAAGCTACGCGCGCCTTGATGGTAAAAATGTAATCACGTTGAACGTAGTTAAACGTGCCGGCGAAAACCTGATCGACGCCTCTGATAAGATTCGCGCCATTGTTGCGGAAATGCAAAGTAACAAACAATTACCCGCAGACTTGAAAGTAACATTTACCGGAGACCAGTCCGATAATACACGTATCACCTTACACGATCTCATCAACACCATCATCATCGGATTTATTCTGGTATTAGTGGTATTAATGTTCTTCATGGGGGCTACAAATGCGTTTTTCGTTGCATTGTCTGTACCGTTGTCCATGGCGATTGCATTCATCGTACTCGATAGTATCGGCTTTACGATGAACATGATTGTACTCTTCTCGTTCTTGCTCGCGCTCGGAATTGTGGTGGATGATGCAATCGTGGTTATTGAAAACACGCACCGCATATTTTCAGAAAACAAAGGCATCGGAATTGTACGAGCCGCGAAATTGGCCGCAGGCGAAGTATTCCTCCCTGTATTGTCCGGAACTCTCACCACATTAGCGCCATTCATTCCATTGGCGTTCTGGAGCGGTATCATCGGTAAGTTCATGGTGTATCTACCCATAACGTTAATTATAACATTATTGGCCTCCTTGCTCGTAGCCTATATTATCAATCCTGTTTTTGCGGTTGATTTTATGCGTCACTACGATTCGAAAACTGCCAAAGACAATCGTTGGCCGAAATGGTTACGTCGTACAACAATCATTGCCGGAGTGTTGGCATTAATGGGTTATTCAACGGGATCATGGTTTACGGGTAATTTTACTTTAGTTATTTATGGTGTTATTTTAATTCACCATTATTTCTTACGTCGCACGATATTTAAATTTCAGGAGAATATCTGGCCTCGTTTCCGCGAATGGTATGGTCGTCGTTTGGCCTGGGCTATCGATCATCCTTACACGGTGCTGATTTCAATTTTGGTGTTGTTTATCATTTCGTTTATCGGTATCGGTATTCGTCAGCCTAAAGTAGATTTCTTCCCATCGTCCGATCCGAACTTCATTTACGCGTACATTGAAACACCTGTTGGAACCGATCAGGCGAAAACAGATTCCATTGCACAAATTGTAGAAAAACGCATCAACAAACTAGTTGCGCCGGATATGGAAATGATCACATCCATCATCACCAACGTTGCAGTAGCAGCAGGTGATCCGCAACAGCAAGACCAAAGCGTTCAGCCACATAAAGCGAAAGTTACTGTGGCATTTAAACAGTTTGCGCAGCGTAACGGCAAATCTACTTCTGATGTATTGCAGCGTGTACAGCAGGATTTCAAAGCGAACCGAATTATCGGCGCAGAAATCGATGTGCAAAAAGAAAGCAACGGACCTCCGGTTTCTAAACCAATCAGTATTGAAATCAGCGGAGAAGATCTCGAAGACATTCTGTTTACCGCAGCTGACTTGAAAACGTATTTAGAGAAACAGTTAGATAGTTTAAAAATTGGCGGTGTAGCACAATTAAAAACTGATGTTGCCGCAAGTAAACCTGAAATTGTTTTCTCATTAGATCGTGAACGTGCTAATCGTGAAGGAGTTTCCACCGGAATGATTGGAATGGCAATTCGTAATTCCATCTTCGGTGCAGAAGCTTCGAAGTTCCGTGATGCTAACGATGAATATAAAATCATGGTACGTTATAAGCAGGATCAACGCAGCGATATCAACGCGATTCGTAACTTGAAAATGACGTATCGCGATATGAATATGGGCGGCATGATTCGTAACGTTCCACTTTCTTCTTTCGCAGACATCAAGTACGACGTGAGTTACGGAGCCGTAAAACGTAAAGGACAAAAGCGTGTTGTTACTTTAGAATCCAACGTAGCAGAAGGTTTCAACCCGAATGATGTAGTAGCGGATGTGGAAAGCCTTCTGGCAACCTACAAAGAAGCTCCTGCAGGAATTTCCATTCGTATGGGCGGACAACAGGAAGAACAAGCAGAAACAGCTGCATTCCTGGGATGGGCAATGATGGCCTCCATCGGGTTGATCATCGTAATTCTTGTTACGCAATTCAACTCTATTGGTAAACCGATTATCATCATCAGTGAAATTCTTTTCAGTGTAATCGGTGTATTCTTAGGTCTGGCCATATTTGGTGATAACATCTCCATCGTAATGACCGGCGTTGGTATTGTAGCATTGGCCGGAATTGTGGTAAGAAACGGAATCCTGATTGTCGAGTTTATTGACATATTAAGAGACCGCGGAATGCCGTTGCGTGAAGCGATTATCGAAGCCGGCAAAACCCGTATGACGCCCGTATTACTTACGGCTACAGCAACCATGCTTGGATTGGTTCCTTTGGCTATCGGGTTAAACATGGATTTCTATACGTTATTCTCCGAATTCGACCCTAAGATTTTCTTAGGTGGTGACAGCGTTGCATTCTGGGGACCTCTTTCCTGGACAATGATCTATGGATTATCGTTTGCAACAGTATTAACGCTAATTGTATTACCAATCATGTATTTACTCGCTGAACGCACTACGGAACGCATCAAGCGCCTGACAGGATCAGGGGTAAAACATGATGAGCATCATACTGAAAATCAAACAAGCGAATAATTTTACAGGGCTGCAGGAATACTTCTGCAGCCCTTTTAGTAAACAACCATGAGAATAGTTTCCCTCCTGCTGCTCGTTACACTGTGGTCCTGCAAAGGCCAAAAACAAGAATCCGTTTCCCCTGTTCGTAAAGATTTAACTCAGGCCGTGTATGCTTCCGGTAAAATTTTCCCGAAAGACAACTACAAACTTTTTGCGAAGCTACCCGGTTATGTGCAGGAGATACATGTTCGTGTAGGCGATACCGTTGCTGCAGGGCAAGCGCTGATTACAATTCGCAGTGAAGTAAGTGAATTGAATGTTGCTGCTGCAAAAAACCAATACGCACTGGCCGCCTCCAACGCATCAGATGACGGTCCGATATTACCATCATTGCGCGCGGAAGTGAATGCAACAAAAAGTAAGCGCGCTTCAGATTCTTTGAACGTTGCAAGATTTACAGCGCTTCTGGCAACCAACGCTACAGCCGTTAACACACTCGATCAGGCAAAAGTCACTTTCGAGAATTCTAAAGCACAACATGCACGAGCAGAAGGGAACTATCATGCCACGCGATTACGATTACAAACGGAAGCGCAGAACGCAAAGCTTCAAATGGATGCTCAAACCAGCAATCGCAATGAATACATCATCGCAGCAGTATCATCGGGTCGCGTTTATGATATTATTCCTAAAGTAGGAGACTTCGTGAACTCCAACAAAGCCATTATGGAATTGGGCAATTCAACATCTTTTCAGGTTGAACTTAACATTGATGAAACCGACATTGCGTTGATTAAACCCGGACAAAATATCGTGTACGAAATTGATGCGTATGAAGGAAAAACATTCAACGGAACTGTTGATCACATATATCCTCGCATTGCTGCGTTGGATAAAACAGCATTAGTAATTGGTAAGCTGGATCAAGGTAACGAACAATGGTATTCAGGAATGTCGCTTGAAGCCAATATTGTCATTGAAACAAAGAAAAATGTTCTGGTCATTCCCCGCGAATTTTTGTCTGCAGAAAATACCGTTAAAGTGAAAGGCAAAGATGAAGCCGTTAAGGTTACTACAGGTTTGAAAGATCTTCGTTATGTCGAAATAATCAGCGGCATTAATGAACAAGACCTATTGATCAAATAAATGAGAAGTTTTCTGAAACGCCCTTCCTTTCGCATT
>JBIJCF010000014.1:0-66399 GCA_044344795.1 Bacteroidia bacterium
GTTATTTGAGGGCTAAAGATAAGTTATTCACGAATTTTAGCGCGACAAAGTAAAAATAGAAAATAAATAAGAGGCAGGACTTTTGAGCCTGCCCATTTATTATTTAGAATCCCGCGATTACGCTTATTTCAATTCGCGCTCCTTTGGGCAAGGCTTTAACAGCGATGGTTTCTCGCGCCGGGTAATTTTTATCATTAAAATACGAGCCATAAATTTCATTTACTTCCGGAAAGAACTTAATATCCGTCAGATCAATGGTGGTTTTTAGAATGTGTCTCATTTCAAGTCCGGAAGCGGAAAGCACTCCTCGAATATTATTCATTATTTGCTTCGTTTCGGCTTGAATGGACGTCGTATCTAGTTGCCCGGTTTTCGGATGTATTGCAATCTGTCCCGACACATACAAGGTATTGTCATGAACAACAGCTTGGCTATAAGGACCAATGGGTTGAGGAGCAGAGTCGGTAGACACAATTACTTTTGACTCCGGATTTTTAACAATAACCCAAACTAAACTCGTTACACTTACTGCAGCTAATGCAATAAATATTGCCTTCTTCATTTTCTTTCTTGTGCAATTTCGGTTAATCCTTTTACGAGTAAATCAAGATCCTGAAGTGAAGTGTAGACGTTTGGTGTTATTCGAACACCGTTGACTTTTTCCCAATTGATGGCAACACAGTGAATTCGATATCTATCCAATAATTTACGCTCAATTTCTTCAGGAGTTACGCCTTCAATTCCGACATTGGCCAATGCACATGAAAAGGCCGGCAAGGTTGAAGTAAATTTAATTATCCCCGGAATTTTCGATACTTTGTCCAACCAGTAATTTTTCAAATATCGTAATCGAGCTTCTTTTCTGGCACCACCGATAAGCTGATGAAAGTCCAATGCCGAAGCGGCTGCCATCTCTGCTGCAAACGAACGTGTACCTAGCGACTCAAATTTTCTGATATCCTTACCGTCCGGCTCAGGAGCAGATAACAAAGCCCATACACCGGGAATTTTTTCTTTACGAATCCACATCATTCCCGTTCCAAACGGTGCACACATCCATTTGTGAAGACTGGTCGCCCAATAATCGCAACCTAGTTCGGGTACGGTGTATTGAAAATGCCCAAACGTATGCGCGCTATCACACAACACTTCAATGTTTTTAGCGTGGGCTTTATCCGCAATTTTTCGAACAGGAACGATTTGTCCTGTCCAGTTGATCATGTGCGTAATATGAACAATTTTCGTTTTATCCGTAAATGCAGTTGTGTATGCGTTTACAATTTCGGTTTCATTTTCAGCAGGTAAATTCAAGTCTATCCAAACCAATTTAATGCCGTCTCTTTTCTCGCGCTGTTTCCATGCATTGATCATGTTGGGATAGTCATACTTGCACAACACAACTTCATCACCGGCTTTCAAATTCAATCCAAAAATGATGCTGTTCAAACCTTCTGTGGCATTCCGGTTAATGGCAACTTCTTCGGCATCAACTTCTGCAATTTCTGCAAGACGCTTTCGCAAAGGTTCTCTGCCTTTGTCCATTTCTCTCCACATGAAATACGACGGACCTTCGTTAGCGTGTTTGTAAAAACGAATATGTGTTTCCTGAACCGGCAATGGTTGTGGACTTACGCCACCATTGTTCAAGTTAATCAAATTGGGATTAATCGAATAATTCACCCGCACCCAATTCCAGAAATCCTCATCGGCAGCAACCAGATTCGGAGAAACGCCATGAACTTTCTCTAATTGCCGTTCCAATCCTTTGGACCACATGGGCTCAAAAACAGCAGGAATCATAAATGCACCGGTACTTAATCCGGCTTTTAACAGGAAATCACGACGGGAGGACATAACTCGAGGTTTAGTGTATTACAAAAATCGACTATCCCGAGCTAAGTTGCAAGAATTGAAGCAGTTTCTTCTAGAACTGATTCAGATCGAATACTGTCGCATTCATGCGGTGCATGGTGAAATAACCATGTCCACCGTTAACATTCGTGGGATAATTGATGGGTTCTCCCGTAAGTTGGTTGAATACAGAACTCGAACGTTTAAATGCGGTTAGAAACTCGTAGTAGCCTTGCGTTATCTCAGAAACAACGACAGCTACCGTATCCGTATGGTGTGCAGAGAAAATCCTAACTTCTTTATTCAGTACACCGTTTTCAAATGACCGATCGTCGTACAATTCGAATTCGGTTAGAACTTCGTTAGATCCTGCTGCAAAAATGTTGTTGATATCGAAGGTGCTGTCGCCTTGGACTTTTTTAACGAAGTTAACTACGTAGTAATTTTTTGAATTAGTGTTATCAATAAGTTTAAATTTAAAGTTGACGCTAGTATCTTGTGCAGTTCGAGTGATAACAGGATATAATGTGTCAAATTCCATTTGTGATTGCATCGAAGTTGCAGCCCAAACGTTTAAGTTATATGCAGGATCATAGGCGCGAATCGTGTATGTTTCGCCGTCATTTAATGTAGTCACGATACTTGTATAAATCCCCGGAGCAATTTGATATAGAGTATCTGTTCCTCCACTGTAATCAATAGTAACAACGGCATTCTCTACCAATAGTCGTTCGAGCAAATCTTGTCCCGTACTATCATCATTAACAGAACCTTCCAACGGACTGTAACTGCGCGTAAGCCCCACAACGATTCCACTATTTCCGAATACTTGTGAAGCAATACACAATCGTGGTGGCGCAGGTTCTACGTCCACATCAATCGGGGGAGGCAAGCATGCGGAGATCATACAGCATGCAGTTATAAAGAAATAGAATAAATACTTCATAGTTTAATATCTGAACGTATATGCGAAAAATGGAATTGTTCCGAATAGTCCGCGTGAAACATATTTAAAATTACCGGAATCGGTTTGCACCACTTCAATCCTATAAGGCTGAGCTCTGTTGTAAAAGTTGTAAAATCCGAAGCTCCATTCGCCTTGCCATTTCAGCCATTTACGTATAGTTTGATCTTTTGATTTGATGATGAAACTGATATCTAAACGATGTGCTGAAGGCAAAACAGTGCCATTACGTTCTCCGTAAATCGGTAGTGTATTGATATTCGTATTGGAAGAATTCGGCATGGCAAAATATCCGATTACCGGAGTAAAGCGTTGCCCGGTTGAATACACCCAAACTGCAGAAACTAAAAAGCGTTTGGTAATTTCTCCTGTAGCTACAATGCTCAAATCATGACGACGATCGTAACGGGCATAAAATGTTTGGCCTCCGTTTAACTCGTCAAACTGACGTGTTGTCCAGGCGAGAGTATATCCAATCCATCCTGTTATACGACCATCCGTTTTGTGGATGAAAAGCTCTGTCCCATAACTCTGTCCCGTTCCCGCAACCAATTCATCTTCGTAATTATCATTTAAAACTAAAACAGCTCCTTCGCGATATTCAATTAAGTTGCGCATGTGCTTGTAGTATCCTTCAATAGAAACAATAGTTTTCGCTTTGGGAAAATTGTGATTGAAGCCAATAGCAACTTGGTTGGAATGTAACGGCTTCGTGCGTTTCGTAACCGGGTACCACAAATCGGTTGGTAAGGCAATAGCCGAGCTGGAAACCAAGTGCACGTATTGCGTCATTCGTGCATAACTGGCTTTAATCGAATTCTTTTCATCAATAATGAATGTTGCTGCAAGTCGTGGTTCCGGAGAAGTGTACGTTGCACCCTTAGCAATTAGAACTGACTGTCGGAAACCGTAGGCGAGATTCCAGCGTTCCGTTATCTGATGATCGTGTTGAATGTACAAACCCGTTTCAAAGTTGAGCATGAGTTGACCTTCACGCGAACGTATAAATTCTGATATCTCACCTGCAGTATTAACAACATTAGGTCGGAAACCATGCAGTGTACCCATAAAGCCGAAACGAATTTTACTGTCCGGATTTCTGAAATAGCTGAAGTCATATTTTACTCCGTAGTCTGCAATACGCGATTTAGCAAGGAAGGAATTGCCGGGAATATTCGCTTCTACATCGTAGCGAAAGCGAGTATGAATTAGTGATAAGTTGGAAAATAGCTTTTGAGTATGAAGATGATTCCAACGTGCAGTAGTGGTAAAATTACCCAGGCGGAAGCCACCTTCAAAAAGTCCTTCTTCTGTTTTTGGTGGAGATAAGACATCATCGCCCGTATATGCACTTACATAAAAGCGATTTTTATCGTTCATGATATAATTCACTTTCAGTGTTGCATCATAAAAGTAATAAGGTAAAATATCTTGTCCGTTGACCAACTTAAAAACGCGATCGATGTAGGAACGACGCCCTGACAAAATGAAACTGCACGTGTCTTTGATGATAGGACCTTGAATAGTTAGGTGCGAGGATAACAATCCAATTCCGCCTTCTGCATGATAGTTTTTCATGTCACCATCTTTCATGCGTATATCCATAACACTGGATAAGCGACCTCCATATTGCGCAGGGAAACCACCTTTTATCATGGTAACATCCTTTAGCGCGTCGTTGTTAAATACAGAAAAGAAACCGAACAAATGTGAAACATTATAAACTACGGCTTCATCCAATAAAATTAAATTATCGTCTCCTGAACCTCCGCGAACCAACATGGTGTTCTGTCCTTCACCACCGCGTTTTACACCGGGCATCAATTGCATGACTTTGATCACATCCGTTTCACCTCCAATAGTCGGAACATACCTGATTTTCTCAATCGGGATGTTGACGGCACTCATTTGCGTAGACGTAATTTGCTCGGCATTCTTGTCTTTGTCACCAGTGATGACCACTTCTTTCATTTGTGCGCTGCTGTTCGAAATTTTAATATTTAAAGTCGTGTTACCATTAAGTTGCACATCATAAACTTTCGATTTATACCCTGTAAATTGAACAGCAACTTTATAATTTCCGGGAGGTATGCTGATGGAGTAAAAGCCGTATTCGTTAGTGGCCATTCCTTTACCGGTTCCTTGAATGGAAACCACTGCACCGAGCAGACTTTCTCCATTGGAAGAATCAGCTACAGTTCCGCTTAGTGTGAACAGCTGTTGCGCATGTACATGGTTCATGACCGCCAGCGCGAAAAGAATAAATATCAGGATTGTGCGGATCATACGACACCAAGACAGTTGAATTCCTAAAAAGTTACAGCTAACTTATACTTTTTATTGCTTCGGGTCCGCAACAAAATAGCGTATCGATAATGCTGCAATTCGGCACAAAACCGAACTTATGCTCAAATGGTTGAATGTAGCGCTTGTATTGCTGTTGCAGTGGCCAATTCGATTTCGGTGAAATCATTTGTCGGAAGTCTAATTCCGAATACAGGACGAAGTCTTCGGTTTTTGACACCTTAATGGATGATTTCAGCATTTTTAAACTCCAGTTCAGCAGCTCCAGATTGAAGTCACTCAGTAGTTCAAAACGGTTGCCTCGGTAAAAAGAAAAAAGTGAATCGGCGTAATACTCGAAAAACGGCGTATTGCCATACGCGGATTGAATAGCATGACGATGCTGCCGACGCCAATCGTCTTTGCATTCAATTCGGATTTTACCAATAGCTCTTGCATTACGATCATGCACTACAGGAATGATTAAATTTTGAATACCATTCGCTCCAACAATTTGAATTCTATTTCTCCACGTTTGTTTTACGAAGTGTTCATGCATATCAACAACAAGTTGATCCTGTTGCAAGGCCTGCCGAAACCAAATCACTGGAGGCAAATAGCAGAGTGGGAGAGGAGATATTGTGCTCATGAAAAAATGACGTCGTAAGCAAATCGAAGAATCATCAGGGAAACTATAATTAGGAACAACACACGAATGAATTCGCTTCCTTTTTTCAATGCCAATCGCGCTCCTAATAATGAACCGGTGATATTTAAGACGGCTAAAGGAATAGCGATATCGAAACGAATGACACCGTTGTACATGAACAGCGCCAGTGCTGCAAAGTTGGTGGCCACATTTACCAGTTTGGCGCTAACCGCTGCATGCATGAAGTTCAGCTGAAACACGGAAACAAAAATGATGATTAAAAATGTGCCCGTTCCGGGTCCGAAGAATCCGTCGTATAAGCCTAACACCGCCCCGGTAAGCAAGGAAAGTGGGATAACATATTTAATTCGTGGTGTTGTTACCGTTACCCCGCTTTGTTTTCTAAAAAACGTGTATAAAGCAACTGCAACTAATAATATAAGTATTACAGGTTTGAGCAATTCTTTATCAAACAACAAAATTAAATTAGCACCAATAATCGAGAAAATAAGCGCGGTTACTATCGCCGGAAATGTTGCTTTATAGTTGACTTCCGTTTTTCTCAGATACTGCACTGTTGCGGCAGATGTTCCTAAAAATGCGGCAAACTTATTCGAGCCTAAAACCGTTGCGACCGGAAGCGTTGGGAATGCCAGAAAAAAAGCAGGTAATTGAATCAGTCCGCCGCCGCCTACAATGGAATCGATAAAACCTGCGACAAATGCGGCAAGCAAGAGTAAAATAAAATTCAGGTCAGAAAATTGTGCGACAATTTCGTTCATTTTATTGTACTGAACATGCGGCCCCAACGAACACCGCCTTCTTTTTTATCGTATGAAAACAAGATCAGACTCGCTCTTCCCACGATGTGATCTTCCGGCACAAAGCCCCAATACCTCGAATCCATCGAGTAATGGCGATTGTCTCCCATCACGAAATAATAGTTCATGGTAAACGTGTAGTTTTTTGCAAGTTTATCATCAACATAAACGGAGTCGCCGATTACTTCCAGTTTATGATGCTCGTAATTGACAATAATATCTTCATACAGCGATAAAGAATCAGGATGCAAGGAAACAGTCATTCCTTCTTTAGGAACAATCAGCGGTCCGTATTGATCCAAATTCCAGGGGAAAATTTCATTGCGGGGGTGCAACTGATCATCGTGCGCTCCTGTTTTGGAAAGTTCTCGATCCACGGCAATAACGAAAGGTAATCTTCGAATACTATCCGCAGTTACTTTCATCATCGATACAGAAATCATCATGTTGCGTCCTTGATAACTTTCACGCGCCATCCCGATGTTATCCAAATTAAGGCTATCGCGTTTCGCACTATCAACTTTAATGGTGTAACCGAACATCGCCAACGCCGGACTCTCTTCCGGTTTTCCGTTGATTACAACTTCTCCATCAACAAGCTGTAACGTATCACCCGGCAGTCCGATGCAACGTTTAATAAAATGCGTTTTATGATCCGGCGGATGTTCTGCAGTATGCCCTTCAATGGGAAATTCTTCTTCAGCAGGAAAGTTAAAAACAATAATGTCGTTGCGTTTGACATCGCTATATCCCGGAACACGCATGTACGGAAGTGTGAACCACGTAGTGTATGCTTTCAAGCCCAAAACATCCTGATGTGAAAAAGGTATACTGAGCGGAGTAATGGGAATACGTGCGCCATACGCCAGTTTATTGACCACCACGTAATCGCCCGCCATCAAGGATTTTTCCATGCTATCTGAAGGAATAGCAAAAGGCTCGAAAAAAAATGTTTTTAATATGAGAACACCGATGAACGCAAATGCTAAGGCTTCCAGCCATTCTCTCCAAATCGGTTTACGCTTTTGGGGTAGCACTAATGTTTCTACATCAGTGGGTGCAGGTTCATGCGCCTGCTCCACATCCTTGTGTTCAGGCGTCGAATCATCCTTATGTTCAGGAACCTGCAGATCTTCCATGAAATTACTTCGACTTCTTCAATCCCGGCTTTACGGCTTTCTTTTTGCGACTCTTCCATTGGGTATATCCTACAGATGCCGCAATGCCAATAACAACAAACCATAAGTACGATTTGGATAAACCTTCTTTATTGACCAAAGTCATCATACGTTCGGTTCGGAAACCTGTATACTGACTACGTGAATTCCAAATAAACACAGGCTTTCCTACGATATGCGTTTCCGGCACAAAGCCCCAATATCTTGAATCCAACGAGTTGTGACGGTTATCACCCATCATAAAATAATAATCTTTTTTAAAAGTGTACGAAGTCGCTGCCTGACCATTAATTAAAATAACTCCGTTTTTCACTTCCAGTGTATTTCCTTCATACACCCGTATGATGCGCTCGTACAAGGGTAATGTATCCACAGTAAGTTGCACGGTTGCTCCTTTTTTGGGAACACGTACAGGACCGTAATTATCGCGTGTCCAGTGGAAGTTTTTCGGTTGATGCGGGAACAACGCAAAATCTTTCGGTTGTATCGGCGCATTTGCACGTAAGCTGTCCGTTAAGGGAAAACAGTTGATGCCTCGCTTAATCAACAAATCCACTTCACGTTTGCTCAACATGGCGATAGTTCCGTCTTGAGTAGGATATGCTTCAATTCCCATCGCACCTAATTCATCAGTATTCCCAACCTGATTCAAGAAGTAACTGAATTGCAATTCTTTCGGTTCATATGCAGGCTTACCGTTAACTTTTAATTGGTTGTTCACGATTTGAAACTCATCACCCGCAATAGCCACACAACGCTTTACGTAATTGTCCTCTTTATCGATAGGATGAACTAATAACTCATCGTTATCGATTAAACGTTTACGCAATTCACTTTCCGGCACACCGCTTTCCAACGATTGATTGCGGATTACAGCGTAATAACTTTGATCCCGAGCACTTTTATAGACTGTATCGCCTTCCGGGAAATTAAACACTACAATATCATTGCGTTCTACTTTACCAAATCCCGGCAAGCGCAGATAAGGTAATTCCACCCAATCCACATACGACTTTTTGTCGTCCATGACAGGAAGCGTATTGTGTGTAAACGGAACCGTCAAAGGCATTGAAGGAACTTTCGGGCCATATGACATTTTACTCACAAATAAATAATCGCCTACCAACAACGAACCTTCCATGGACGAAGTTGGAATAACGAAAGCTTCAAAGAAAAACGTACGAATTAATGTTGCTGCAACCACTGCAAATACAATGGCTTCGCCCCATTCTTTCACCATGGGTTTCTCTTTTACTTCCGGCGGCGGACCAACCCATTTAACATCTTTGGAAAATCCGTTCATCGGCAACCAAATGAAGTAGCCAAGTACCGCCAACACATGATCGGTGAATTTTCGTTTTCCTAAATGATTGGACAACATCACTAAAAGAATCGCTAACATGAAGAATCCTACGGTTGGAATAATCACCAGGAAAATCCACCACCACGGAGCTTTCACCAGTTTTATCCACAACACGAAATTGTATACGGGAACCAACGCTTTCCATCCCGGAATTCCGGATTTTTCGAAGATTTTATAAAGTCCGGCGAGTGCAGGTAAAATGCTGAATAAGAGAAACCAACTCATGTATAAATACGATGTTATTTGTGCGGAAAGATACGTGGTTTTTGGTGCATTATGTGTTAATTATGTTTAAGCGCGCCGGCTTCAGGATAAGCGGAGTAAATCCTCCATTCCGTAAACGCCTTTTTTGTCTTTTATCCATTCTGCAGCGATTACAGCGCCTAACGCAAAACCTTGTCGGCCGAAAGCTTCGTGCGCAATGGTGATTTGATCCACGGGCGATTTCCAGCGAATGCTGTGTGTTCCCGGCACTTCACCGATTCGTTTGGAAACAATGGGCAATGTATGTTCCGGCACAGTTCCATCAATTTGATTCGGATAATCGTGATACGACTGATATTTCGGATGTTCTGCAATAATGCATTGTGCCAGGGTAATTCCTGTTCCGGAAGGCGAATCGAGTTTGTGAACATGATGTATTTCTTCCATCACCGCCGTGTAATCATCTTGTGAGGCCATCATTCGTGCCAACTGCTTGTTGATTTGAAAGAAAATGTTTACTCCAAGACTGAAATTCGACGCATAAAACAAGGCTCCTTTTGTACTGAATTTTTCTTGCTCAGAGGCCAAATCTTTAATCCAGCCTGTTGTGCCACAAACTACGGGAACTTCAGCTTTTCTGCATATTTCCAGGTGATTCAACACCAGATCCGGACGTGAAAATTCAATTGCCACATCAGCTTTCTGCACATTCGACACTGTTAAATCGGCGGCATTGGACGATGTAATTTTCAGAACGATTTCATGCCCGCGGGAAATGGCAATGTTTTCAATGGTTTTACCCATTTTTCCGTAACCGATTAAGGCGATTTTCATAGTGAGTTGAACTAATTAACTTTCGGCAAAACTAACCATTTCGCATCGGGTCGAATAGCACATATTTGTCAGGGAGACGATTAGCGAAGCGATTTTCAGCAATTAAACGCCCTAAACATTACCTTTTTTGCTTTTAATGTTGCAGTAATCAGGATTTTGTCTATTTTTGCCGTCCAATTTATTAACCAAAAAACAATTAGACAATGCCTGCAAAAATTAGATTACAGCGCCACGGTAAGAAAGGTTATGCTTTCTTCCACATCGTTGTAGCGGACAGTCGTGCCCCACGTGATGGGAAGTTTATTGAGAAGATAGGCACTTACAATCCGAACACGAATCCTGCAACGATCGATATCGATTTCGATCGCGCTTTTGAATGGGTGAAAAATGGTGCACAGCCAACTGATACGTGCCGTGCTATCCTTTCTTACCGCGGTATCATGTACCGTTACCACTTGCACCGTGGTGTTGCTAAAGGTGCAATGACTCAGGAACAAGCTGATGTAAAATTGGCGAAGTGGTTAGAAGACAAATCTTCAAAAATTGAAGGTAAAAAAGACCGCTTAAGCTCTGCTGAAAAGTCTGAAGCTGCTGCTCGTTTGAAAGCAGAAACTGCTGCAAAAGAAGCGAAAGCTGCCAAGATTGCTGCTAAAGCAAATCCTGTTGCTGAAGAAACTGCTGCTCCTGCTGAGGAAACTGCAGAAAACGCAGAGAACAACGGATAATACCCGCTTCATCTATACAAAAGCCGTCCGCAAGGATGGCTTTTTTTTTACCATTACACATACATTTGCACATGCTTCGAAAGGAAGATCATTTTATTCTCGGTTACGTTAAACGCACCGTCGGAACTCAGGGAGAACTCGTATTGCAGTTGGATGCCGATAATCCGCAGCGTTATGCCAAATTAGATGCCGTATTGCTGGAAGTTAACGGCGCGTTGACTCCGTTCTTTATTACGAAAACGCACTTGCGCGAAGATCAGTTAACCGTTAAAATAGAAGGTCTGGATGAACTTTTTGCCGCCAAAGAATACATTGGTTCAACGTGCTGGTTGCCGTTAAGTGTATTGCCGCAATTAGATGATCAGCACTTTTATTTTCATGAAGTGCGCGGGTTTGAACTGATTGACGCCCATTACGGTCCGGTGGGCATTATAAGTGAAGTGATGGATCGTTTGATGCAACCTGTAGTAATCGCTAAAAACGGCTATAAAGAAGTGTTGGTGCCTTTAGCTGATGGTGTGTTGCAACGCGTGGATCGTGCCGAAAAGAAAATGTATGTAAACACTCCCGAAGGATTAATCGGTTTGTACCTGAACGACGATTCGGCTCAGGATGACGGCATGTAAGAAGTTTTCGTAACTTACACATACGTTGCAAATCAACGGTGCCTTTATGTCCTCCAACACCTTTGCTTTTAAACAATTTACTGTTCGTCAAGACCGTTGCGCCATGAAAGTGGGTACCGACGCGGTGTTGTTGGGTGCTTGGGTAAAAACGTACGGTGTGCGTCATGTGTTGGATATTGGCACGGGCACAGGCGTAATTGCGTTGATGCTGGCACAAAAAAGCGGTGCTGAAATTGATGCCATAGATATTGATGCAGAAGCTGCAGAGGAAGCTGCATTTAATGCGAGTCAGTCCCCGTGGAAAGATCGCGTTCACGTTTATCATCAATCATTGCAAGAGTTTGAGAGTACTTCGGAACAACGTTACGAACTCATCGTGAGCAATCCGCCTTACTTTGTCGATTCATTGCCTGCAGGCGATGCACCGAGAACAGCAGCGCGACATACGGTGTATTTACCGTATGAAGAATTGATACAAGGCGCGGCAAATTTACTGGCAAAAGACGGCAAGTTTTGTGTCATTTTACCGGCGAAAGAAGGAGTTGCGTTTCAGGAATTGGCATCGCGGTGCGGTTTGCATATTACCCGACTGACTAAAGTAAAAACCACACCGGATAAACCCGAAAAGCGCCTATTGATGCAGTTTTCTGCTACACCTAAAACACAAGTTTCGGAAAGTACATTGGTCATCGAGCAAGATGGCCGACATCAATACACGGAAGAGTACAAAGAGCTGACGAAAGAGTATTATTTGAATTTTTAATCAATCAATATCACGTGAACAATTATAACAATCGCGTGTTGTAATTCTAAAACTTGTTATGGCAAAGAAAAAAGCGACTGTAAAGTCAAAGGCAGTGCGTAAAGCACCTGCGAAGAAATCATCCGGAAAGGCGTCTGCTGCAAAAGCAAAACCTGCAAAGAAAGCGGCTAAGAAAGTTGTTGCTCCAAAGAAAGCAGCGAAGCCCGCGAAAAAAGCGGCAGTAAAAGTAAGTGCGGTTAAAAAAGCGGCTACAAAAGTTACTCCAAAGGCGACTGTTGTGAAGAAGTCGGCGCCGAAGAAGGCCGCTCCTGCAAAAGCAACGTTTAAAGCACACAGTACAAAACTCAAGGCCGGCGATGCGGCTCCTCACTTTAAAGGTCATACACAAGATGGTAAAGAAGTTTCTTTAACACAATTGGCGGGCAAGAAAGTGGTGTTGTATTTCTATCCGAAAGATGATACACCGGGATGTACGGCAGAAGCCTGCAGTTTGCGCGATAATTATAAGTTCATGCAAAAAGCCGGTTACGAAGTAGTCGGTGTAAGCGCTGATGATGAGAAGTCGCACGCCAAGTTTGCTAAGAAGTATAATTTACCTTTTCCATTATTAGCTGATACGCAACACGAAGTAATCAAGGCGTATGACGTGTGGGGCAAGAAGCAATTTATGGGTCGTGTATTCGACGGACTCATTCGCACCACGTTTGTGATCAACGAAAAAGGTGTTATCGACGAAGTCATTACGGCAGTTGATACGAAAAACCACGCGGATCAGATTTTAAAGAAGTAGTACAATGCTATTGAAAATTTGTAATTACACTACAATTCGTCATTTCAGGTTTTCCTTATAAATAAATTGCCCCGCTAAGTTTAAGTTTAGCGGGGTATTTTTTAGACTACACTCTAATCACATTTTCGCTAAGATTTATTCTAAAACCACGATACTATTCATCCTTTTTTTGTTTCAAAAAACTAACATTCTTAGCCAAGCCATCCAACTACCCAAATTATTTTTACACCGTTATGCAGATTGTAAATAGATTACATTCTACCATTTCACCTTTGTATCGTTCATTGAATGCAAGTAATCAACATCACGGTGCGTAGTTATAAACATCACTTGATTCGCACTTACTGTTCGTACTACATTCGTTTTAGTTAGTTAACCATTTTAATTTTTAAGTCATGAGCAAAGAAAAAGAAGTAAACAAGGAAAAGTTAAAGGCATTACAATTAACCATTGACAAACTGGAGAAAACCTATGGTAAAGGTACCATCATGAAGTTGGGCGATAATCCGGTGGAACAAATGGAAGCCATCCCTTCCGGTTCATTTACTGTGGACATTGAGCTTGGCATTGGTGGTTATCCTAAAGGACGTATCATCGAAATATACGGTCCTGAATCATCCGGTAAAACTACGTTGGCTATTCACGCTATTGCTGAAGTGCAGCGTCAGGGTGGAATTGCGGCTATTATCGATGCAGAACATGCTTTCGATCGTTTCTATGCGCAGCGTTTGGGTGTGGATACCGACAGCTTGCTGATTTCCCAGCCGGATAACGGGGAGCAGGCGTTGGAAATTGCCGATAACCTGATTCGTTCCGGTGCGATTGATATTATCGTAATTGACTCCGTGGCGGCGTTAACACCGAAGGCCGAGATTGAAGGTGAAATGGGCGAGTCAAAAATGGGGTTACAGGCGCGTTTGATGTCACAGGCCTTGCGTAAGTTGACGGCGACAATTAGCAAAACAGGTTGCTGCTGTGTGTTCATTAACCAGTTACGTGAGAAAATCGGTGTGATGTTTGGTAATCCGGAAACGACTACCGGTGGTAATGCCTTGAAGTTTTATGCTTCTGTGCGTTTGGATATCCGTCGTGCCGGACAAATTAAGGATGGCGAAACCGCAACAGGTAACCGCACTCGTGTGAAAATTGTAAAGAATAAAGTGGCACCTCCGTTCCGTACTGCAGAGTTTGATATTTTGTTTGGTGAAGGAATTTCCCGCGTAGGTGAAATCATTGACCTTGGAGTAGAACACGGAATTATCAAGAAGAGCGGTTCTTGGTTCAGCTACGAGGATACCAAATTAGGACAGGGACGTGATGCCGTAAAGCAGCTGTTCCATGACAATACGGAATTAATGGATCAAATTGAGGGACAAATTCGTGCAACGCTAACAGCTGCTAGCGCAGACGCTGTGGTAGAAGCGGAATAATTGCAGCATTTCGCAACAGAAATTTTGTTGTGTAAAACTGCAGTTGCTTTTAGTATCGCGTGTGCCGGGTGCTAACGAATCGATTTTCGGTTCAATAGAACAGGCGAGGTCCGGTAAATAACTGCGCTGTCGGTTTTTGATTGAAACATTTCTAAAAATCTGTCGTTTAACGATAACATCTAACATCCCGCTTGTTGCATAACTTATGTGTAACTTCGGGATGTTTTTTATTTTGGATTATCATGAAATTATTACATATATCGCTGTTCGCAGCAATCTTATCAGGATTGGTTTCATGCAGTAATCAAGGAGAATCCCCTTCCGGTAACGATTCACTTAATGACTCCGTCCAAACGCTGACAACGATCAATCAAAAAATCCTGGCAGATCCAAATAATTTGGAATTGTATCACACCCGTGCGCGCTTGCATTTGGGCGCGAAGAATTACGAAGCAGCGATTAACGATATGGACCGCATCATTCAACTCGATAGCGCCAAAAGTTCATGGTTGTTGACTGCAGCCGATGTGAATTTCTTCGTAGGAAAAGTTTCGAAGACAGAAGTATTGCTCAAAAAAGCTGTGCAGGTGGATCCGAAAAATGTGGATTGTAAACTTCGCTTAGCGCAGCTTCATCATTACATGAAACGATTTGATGAAGAAGTGAAATTACTGGATGAAGTGCTGTTGCAGGATATTCACAATGCGCAAGCTTATTTCATGAAGGGCATGATGTTTAAAGAACTCGGCGATACAACCAAAGCTATTTCCAGTATGCAAACCGCCGTAGAGCAGGAGCCGGATTATTACAGCGCATACATTCAATTAGGATTGTTGTTCGCTGCAAAGAATGATCCTTTAGCCGCACAGTATTATCAAAATGCGTTACGTGTAAATCCAAATAGCGAAGAAGCGTTGTACAATTTGGGTATGTTTTTTCAGAGTGTGAATGAATTAAATCCCGCGTTGGATGCTTACACGCGATTATTAAAAATTAATCCTGAGCACTTCGATGCTAACTTCAATATGGGCATGTTGCATGCCGTGAAATTAGGCTCCGATCCGAAGATGGTGACTAAAGGCATGGAATATTTTGCAGCGGCTATCAACGCCGATCCGAAATCACCGCGCGCGTATTACGGTCGCGGATATTGTTTCCAGCGAAAAGGCGATGTTACTAATGCGGAAGCCGATTATCGGAAGGCGTTAGAAGTAGATCCTCAATACACCAACGCCGCGTTAGCACTGGAAGAGTTGGGTAAATAAAGTTATCGCGGTTGCGGCACAGGTTGTTCGTACACGACTTCCTGCTTGATCCAATTCTTTTGGTTTTTATCCCAATAGTATTTCGTATTACCTTCAAGTGTCAGCTCTTGAGGGAACTTAATATCCTCACGCCATTGCGGCTCATTATTCGAACCAAAAGTTATGTGCGATTCACTCCACGAATTACTTGCACCGGGGTTGTTATGAACGATGGCTTTTTGCACGGCACCATTCGAATGAAATGTAACAATGCGAGTAGTCAGGCTATAGCTGAATCGTTTATCGTGAAACGTGTACATCACTTTCCCGGTTGGATCGTACAACGTTACTGTTCGTTTACCTGCATTACACGGTGTAATTTCTACCGATTTGTTTTTGTTTCCCGTGTAATAGAATATGGCATTTTCGCGGTCAGCGGATTGTTTCGAAAACTGCGGATCTTTCGTGATATCAACTACCGGAACCGGAGGAGGAGGAGGAAAAGCGTGAATTTCGTTACTGTCAACAACTGCGATCGGATCATTTACGTTGTCTTTATTTTTTAATTGTTCGCGCAAAGCCAATAATTGTTGATTCATGGAATCCAGTTGCGCTTGTACCTTCGCATCATTGGTGGATTGATCATCGCCACAAGAAAGTAAGGTGATTATTCCCAGTAAAGCAATTCCATATTTCATGAGATGAATTTCGGGAAATAATAAGTCCACTAGTGTGTGAATTCACATTATTTGATTCGATTGCAATGTCCTAGTTGAGATTTTGGTATGTGATGTGTAGCACTAGCGTACTAGTCCCGAAGCATCGCGACCCAGCATAACAAAACAAAAAAGCCACGTAAAACGTGGCTTTTCAGTGATCCCGCTGGGATTCGAACCCAGGGCCCTTACATTAAAAGTGTAATGCTCTACCAGCTGAGCTACGGAATCAAATTCCACTCTTAATGAATGCGGGTGCAAAGATAACAGCATGATTTTACCCTGCAAATAGATTTACTAAATTTTTTACAATGTGTTGAAAAACAGTTAATCCGACTTTCGGCTGGTATAACGATAGCGGAACGAAACCAAATTTAACGCATCCTCGTATCTTTATTAACCTAACGCTATAAACCTATGACCGCTTTTACAATCAGTATTCACCGCGGCTTTGGTCCGCTGGAATTCGGTATGCTGCCCGAAAAGGTGGAGGAATTAATCGGTCAGCCGGAAGAAGCCGAAATACTTGAAGGTGTTGACAGTTCTTCAATTGTATGGCATTATTGGCAACGGGGATTCACTTTGTTTTTCGAAATTGACTTGATGAAACGCTTCTGCTGCGTAGAAATTGACAGCGGAGCGGATGCTTCGTTGTGGGGCCAACCCATTGGGCCATGGACAGAAGCGGATGCTAAGGAATTATTTCGTAAAAATGGTTTCGACGATTTTCAGGAAGAAAAAGAAGATTGGGGCGAAAAGCGAATTACCTCCGATACAGCAATGGTTGATATGTATTTTGTGCAAGGCAAGATGGTTTGTCTCAATTATAGCGTAGTTTTGCCGGATAGTCTTACCTTGTTAAGCATAAATTAAATCACGTATGAGAATTTTTTTAGTGGGCTTTATGGGAGCCGGAAAATCAACCTTGGGACGAGAGTTGGCGCCGTTGATGAACATGCAGTTTGTGGATTTGGATCAGGAGATCGAAACGCGCGCCGGTAAAGGCATTCCGGCAATTTTTGCCGCTGAAGGTGAAGCGCATTTTCGCGATCTTGAAAAACAAACGCTGCATGAAGTGATAGAGAAGGACAATGTCATTGTTGCGTGCGGCGGCGGAACACCATGTTATTTCGATAACATGGATATCATGAATAAATCGGGAGTGACGATTTATATTAAGATGAGCACTGACGCGTTGACGGAGCGATTACAACAAGACGGAACACGTCCATTAATCAACGACTTGAATAACGGAGAATTGTGGCAATGGATTCATACCACGTTAGAAGATCGCGAGACATTCTATCTACAATCGCAATACAAAGTAAAAGGTAAAGGACTGAAAGCCTCTGAGCTGGCTGAATTCGTTCGTCTGTTTGTATTAGGGGAAAAAGCGGAAGCTTAATTATTCCAGAAAAACAGAAGCATCACCATTCTCGGGCAATTCGACACGAATATGCTCTTGCATGGTCGTTGCCAACGATAATCCAACGAAATTGGTTTTAACTGGAAATCGAGTATGATCGCGGTCAACTAAGACGCACGTTAAGATTCCTTTTACAGGTTGATTCAGGAACGCCTTTACTGAATACATAAGTGTTCTTCCTGAATTCGATACATCATCAACCACGATGACTGTTTTGTCACGCAATTGATCGGATGGAATGCTAATTACAGCGGGTTGCTCCAGTGGCGCATCTTTTCCAATTTTAACCGAGCATACAACAATATCCAACTCCGAAATTTCTTGTAGAATTTTGGCAATACGAGCCGCAATTACAATTCCGTTTTTCTCAATTCCGGCAATCACAATGCTGCCTTCTTCATTACAATGTTCTAGAATTTGCCATGCCAAACGATTGATACGTTGTTCAATTTGGCGGGCGTTCATAATAAGCGTTGCGTTGTGACTCATAAGCGGAATTTCGTACTTAACAAATGTACTAGTTTCGACTAACGACAACAAAAAAGGCTGTGTGCATTTCTGCAACACAGCCTCAATTGAAGGGAGTAAGTCTTACTTGATCACATTCACGTGACCAATATATTTATGTGTTTTATTAAATACATCTTTCACAACAGCACGCCACACATAAGTGTCAATCTGCACAATTTCTCCGCTCTTGCCTTCTACTGTGCCATCCCAAGGCTTGGCAATATTATCGGTATAATAAATCATATTGCCCCAACGATCGAAAATCCACATTTCGTATTCTACAATTCCTAAGCCTGTTCCTATAAAGTAATCATTGTTGCCGTCACCATTCGGAGTAAATGCGTTCGGGAAATAGATGATGAATTCCGGATCAATACAAACTTCCAACGTATCAATGTCCGGACAATTGTTGGCGTTGTTCGCTTCTAAAATTACGTCGTAACAAGAACCAATTTCATTCGGAAAATCGAACGTCGGATTTTGAATATTGGACGTTCCTAAATTATCGAAGTACCATGTCCATGATGTAGGATTTCCGGTGGACAAGTCAGTAAAGGTTAAATTGGTATTGAAGATTGTTGTTGGTTGAGGAGTAGCACTGAAATCAGCCACTACATTTTCAAATGCACATACATACGACGGCATTATTATGGCTCCAACGCATCCGTTGTTATCAGTAACCGTTAACGTAACATCGTAACAACCGGGTGCTGTGTACAAATTACTCACAGGTCCGCAGTTATTGGAAGTAGTGTTGTCTCCAAAATTCCAAGAACATGAAACGCTGTTCGGTGTGTTATTCGTAAATGTGGTTAATAACGGAGCACATCCGGATAACGGTGTTCCTGTGAAGCTTGGAGTAGGATTCGGATTAACCGCTACCGTAACTACAGCAGAAGCTGTTGGAGTTGTACATCCATCATCAACCGTTACGGTGTATGTAGTAGTTGTTGTTGGAGCAACAACTACCGAAGCGCCTGTGCCTGTACCCGCAGGTAACCACGTATATGTGTATGGCCCTCCATTTCCGCCGCCGGCAACTGCGGTTAATGTGCTGTTAGCTCCGGCGCAAATGGATGGAGGAACGGCTATAACCTGCACGTTTAATGGAGGATACAACGTAACAGTTACATTCGCCGGTGCCGACTGACAACCATTATCATCCGTTACAATTACAGAATATTGTGTTGTTTGAGCAGGTGTTACCGTTACTGTTTGTGTAGTTCCTGTTCCAACCGGATTCCAGGTGTAGGTATATCCTGTTCCGCTGCCACCACCCGGTGTTGCAGTTAATGTCGATGACTGCCCGATGCAAATTGTTGAAGGCACAGCAACAACTGCAGCAGTAACAGCAGGCGGAGAGGCTATTGTTACAGTAGTTGTTCCACTACACTGATTCGCATCTACAAATGTTACGATGTATTGACCAGCACACAATCCTGTTGCAGTTTGTGTTAACTGGTTGGGCACTGTATTCCACGAGTAGGTGTAAGGTCCGGCACCGCCTGATGCAGTGGCAGAAGCAGTTCCATCACATGCACCCGCACAAGTTTCATCAGTTGTGGTTGTAGTTGCCGTTAAGTTTCCGTTGCTTCCTTGAACAGTAACAGATACGTTGGAAACACAGCCATTCGCATCAGTTACCTGAATATTGTAAGTGCCTGCAGCTAAATTGCTGCATGTATTAGCACCTGCAACATTGGTTGCTGTTTGTAAAACGTTATTGGCGAGATCTGTCCATGTGAAATCGTATGGTCCTGTACCGCCCTGTGGCGTGGCTGTTGCAGTTCCGTTACTTTGGTTACACGAAGCAGGTGTACTTCCAATTAAAACTTGTAACGCTGTAGGTTGTGTAATTGTAACCGTTGCATAGGTCACGCATAATGTGTTTTGATCGGTCACTTCAACAGTATATGTACCTGGTCCTAAGTTGTTAACTGTATTCGCACCGGTTTGATTCGTTGAGGTTTGGATAACGTTATTGCCAGCATCAGTCCAGATAAAATCGTAGGGTCCAACACCAACAGGAGTAGCTGTTGCGGAGCCGTTATTTTGTCCGAAGCATGGAATATTAAACTGCGTCATTTGAGGTGGCGCACAGCACGACAACGATGCATTAAACTGGTAAACAGGATCACTTACACACGCAATGTTCGTCCAGTTTCCGGTTTCACCATCGCCATATGTGTCGATGATAATTCCTAAATCATCACCCTGGTTGGCAGGTGGACAATCTTTCGCTGTTATCGTCCAACAGAATGTCCAACTTACTTGTCCGTCGCAGTTATCTCCGAAGTTATCTGTTGGATTTCCATTTGGTCCACCTTGTATTATGTCGCCATCAAAAAAGAAACCGCTTAATATTCCGTTACCGTTTGGCGTATTCACGTTGTTGAACCATTGCCAAACACCGGGACCGCCATCACATGTTGCAGCGCCCTGCAAATTGGTCAGCGTTGTTAGATCCCAACCATTACCAAACGTTGGAATAACGGCATGAAGCCAATTGGTATTTTGTTGTTCCCACTGCGTAATGGTGTAACAAAATGTAACTGTCGTGCCACCTTGATATTGACCGTTAACCGGAGCAGGATTCACTGTTAAATTAGACGCAGTTAAACAATCACTGCAATCGTTTATGTTTTGCAACGTCATGGTGAATGAACCCTGATCAGTCGGGGAGCCGCCACTTATTTGAATGTAATACGTCTGCCCCGGAACCATCTGGTCGAAATTTGCAGTAAGCGTGTTACCGCCGCCAATAGCGCAACCGCGACCAATTAGTCCGTTACAAGTTCCTTGGTAAATGGCGATGTTCGGTTGAACAATATTTCCATTGATCGTAATCACCACCTCGTTTCCGGAATTCACAAACGAATACCAAACGTCAGTTGCCGGTGAAGCCATAGGTGTATTATTGCTTGGCTGACAATTGATGAGCGTGGTATAAGGTTGCTCTGTTACAGAGTTTACGTTGGTTAAATTGTTGAACGTAGATGTTGCACCAATTCCGTTAGGACATGGAGCAGGAGTTCCTAATGTCCCAAGTGGTGTGGCTCCAAAGCAGTCGTCATTCGTGACTTGTGCTTTTATTTGTAATGCAGTTACACCACACCAAATAGCAAGTAGTAGAATTCTTTTCATGGTCAATTACTTGTGTTTGTTGCGTGTAAGCATTTCAACCACTTTGCCGTCTTCAGTTAAACGAAAGATGGGTTTCGTGTCAAATTCCGGTGCTGTCGTTCGAACTCGATCCATCTTAACGGCGATGCCTTGTGCAATGCATTCATTTGCAGATAATAATTCAACTCGTAATCCCGATTCGAATTTCAAAACGTTTTTTTGATCGACATAACGATAGCGATCCAAATCGCATTGAGCAAGCGCTGCGTCGTATGCGGAAATATTTTGAACAGATTCCGGATTCTGATACCTCCACGATTTTAAGTTCGTGAAGCTCATTGAAATAATCGGAAGCAGAAAAAGTAAGAGGAACTTTTTCATGATAAAATTCTTGGTTGGTGTAATCAAATATACAACTGTTTATTGATTAAAATGACACCGAAACACCTTAAAAATCAGATCAATAAATTTAATAATGGAACTGTTGCACCTTCCCATCCGAATGACTGACGTACCAATTTCAACCCGTTGTTTTGAAGTAATTGATATTGGTCGCTGTTGTTTAGTAACAAGTCGATGGAATGCGCGAATTCGTTAGGTGATGAGCATACCATGATTTCTTGATTCGGTATGGCACCTAATGCGTTGTTAGATAAATGCGTTGTTATGCAAGGTAGTCCGCAAGACATGGCTTCGAGTAGTTTATTTTGCAAACCAATACTCGATTGCATGGGCGCTACCAATATTTTCGACCGGCGAAAACTGGTTCTTATGTCATCAACCCAACCTGTCACGTGAACCAAATCTGAAGCCAACGCTCTAACTTCTTCTGCAGGATCAGCACCCGAAATCAGCACCCGACATGTAGGGTTTTTCTTCCATACCAAGGGCATAATTTTCTTTACGAGGTACACAGCACTTTCAATGTTTGGCGGGTAATTCATATTACCGTTAAACAAGATATCGTAATGCTTTTCGGTGTCATCCGGCGAAAAATAATCATGATCAACACCGTTACGAACAACAGCTACTGAAGATTTTGTGCTTACCGGCAATAAATCACGGTCTTGCTCAGAAATAATGGTGTGCTTATGAAATTCTTTAAATACTACATTTTCGTAATTGGTCAATTTCTTTTGCTCCCAGCAAATAATCGGTTTTTGCCAGAATTTCGCAGTAGTTAAACGTCTGCCCATTCCTTTGGAGAAGGTGTCCATATAATCGAGAATCTTAAGCGGAACCTGAGCAGATTGCGCGTATGGACCGGTCCGGATAAGTTGAAAATAAGCTGCTTGAAATTGCTGAGTACTGGTGAGATGTTTCAGGAACCTGTGTGCTTTCCTATTATTAAAATATGCCACTTGAAATGGCAGTGCATTCCCGATAGATTTTATTAATTGAACAATTAATTCAAATTTTTTTAATTGGATAAAGTGTACATCTTTACAATATTTTAATAATTCCTTCTGTGCTTCCGGATTCGGAGGTTCATCTGTTAATGCAACCAACGTAATCTCATGTGACTTGGAAAGTACCCGTATCTGGTGATATGCACGAAGTTTATCTCCCTTTTCAAGGGGATATGGAATTCGTGACGTAATCACCAACAACTTCATATTAAAAGATCAATGAATAATAAAAATCAACAATACGTTGCGATGATTTTTTGATGTCATGCTCTTCCTGTGCCAAGTATACTGCATTGCTACTGCAGTCGGTTAACATCCCGGGATTTCTGAAATAGCGAACTACGGCA
Source organism: Bacteroidia bacterium (assembly GCA_044344795.1). Taxonomy (GTDB): domain Bacteria; phylum Bacteroidota; class Bacteroidia; order Palsa-965; family Palsa-965. Next base: position 23,257 of record JBIJCF010000014.1, read on the forward strand.
TTTGCGAAATCGTCTGCATTATCAGCAATTTGTGCATGTTTAAGATGCACCATGTGAATTCCTTCTGCACCAATTGGTGTAGTGACAATACCTTTGCCCGTTGCCATACCTTCAATTAATTTAACTTTCATACCACCACCGCTAAATAATGGAGCAATCATCACCTGAAAACTTTGCATAAATTGCAATGCATCTTCAACTTCACCGTGAACAGTTATTTGATCACCACAATACTCGGGATCATTCTTCTTCATTTTCCTTCCGGCAAGATGAAGTTGTGCATCGGGTACGAGGTCTAAAACTTTCGGCCAAACCTCCTTTATAAACCATTTTACGCCTTTGATATTAGGTTCCCAATCCATCGATCCGATATGAAATACGGTTCGGTGGGTAGGCTTAATCGTTTCATCCTTGTCCGGTAAAGTCATGCAATACGGGACTGTAAAGATGGGAATATCTTTCTTCCGCAGCCAGATATGAAAGGTGTCGGCATCGTATTCGGAAATCGGAATGATCGCGTCCACTTTTCGAATGACATCTTCTTCGTAATGTTTTAGTTTTTCCGTTAATACACCAAACCAAAATCGTAACAACGGATTTTTTACCAATGCTGTGCGACGTTCCCATAATTGGGATTCAATATTATGTGCACGAAGGACAATACGGGCGGTACTTTTTTCCCGAATAGCATCAATGTACGGAGTAAGATAGAGGCCTTCGAGCTGAACGATATCATATGATTCTTCCTCTAACAATTGAATTAACTTGGCCTCAAATTCTGCAGAATAAAAGCGGTCGGTTATATAAGAACTCTCTTGAAATAAATTAATAAATGCTTTAACGGGATTTATTTTAGTATTAACATAAACGACTTCAATGTTTGTGGCTTTTAAATATCCGGGAGGCATTTTTTCGGGTACAAACGGATGTTTGTCTGTTTCCAAAGCCAATACTTGCAAGGATACGTGCGCATGTAAGAAAGCTTCTGTCATGCTGTGCATGGCAAGACATCCACCGTCAACAGTTGGTACGGGAGGCTTATTACATACCTGAAGGACCTTCATGATCAGTATGGTTTTGGTCGTTTTTTAAGGGTGTTGACGGCGTGTTCATGGGCACATCTACACTTTTTCGAATAAATATTTTTCTAAAAAATGAAATATATGATTCCGTATCAAACAAGGCCGCGTCTCCCGTTGCCTTTATAGTCAGCCAAATGCCCAAGGGTAAGAAGAATGCGCAGGATAGCCACATTCCTAAATACGGTGGAATATCTCCTTCTTTAGATATCTTTTCGCCCGTAATTGAAAGTATCCAAAAAACAATAAATAAAATAATGGATATAACAACGGGCATTCCTAAGCCACCTTTTCGAATAATTGCACCCAGCGGAGCGCCGATAAAAAACATGATCAGGCAGGCAAAGGAGAGTGAATATTTTCTCCAGAATTCAATTTCAAAACGTGTTATGGAACGCTGTTGCGCTTCAATTTCATTGACTTTGGATTCGCTGGCACTTTTACAATTGCGCGCACTGTTAATGGCGATTTCGGTAGTTCTTATTTTGGTGAATTCATCCAGTGAATCCAGCATATAGCCAGGTGTACTTTTCTTTTTTAAGCTATCGCCTTGTGTCCAATAAAATTTTGTCTTGCCCAGGTATGCGTTTCTCAATGAAGGATAAAAATTGATTTTATCTTCCTTGAGTTCGGTCTGCATGGTATCTATGTAAGCCAATAACTGCGCACCATTTAACATTTGATGATTGTCCTTGAATAAATCCTGATCGGTTCGCTCCAAAGAGAATCCGGATAAGTCCATGCGAATGATTTGCTTATCGAACTTCATGGTCATGAATGGCCTCTTTTGCGCCGCGCCTTCCTGGTTCCAGATTTCCTTATAGGTTTTACCTTTGCGAAGTTCAATAACAAGAAAACGTTTGTCGTCAGACATGGTCATCGTTCCTGTTTCCGCAAGCGACAATGAGGTATTGCCCATCTGATCGGTATGATCGTAAATCATAACGTCATTCAACGTATTACCATCTTTGCTGATGTCTTTGATACGAATACTAAATCCGTCAATTTCTTTGTAAAATACACCTTCTTTAATGTTTAAAGCAGGTTTCTGTTGACGTATATCAAACAGCGTGGACAGCATTTGCAAATTAGTATAGGGCAGAACATTGTTCGCAAAAATGAATGCACCAACACTGACAACAAAACTGAGTATAAATAATGGTCGCATGATACGCATCAATGAAAGTCCTGATGCTTTAAAGGCTGCAAGCTCGTAGTGCTCTGCGAGTCCTCCAAAGGTCATTAGTGATGATAGCAAAGTGGCAAGAGGCAAGGCGAGAGGCACCATGGAAAGTGCGGCATAAAAGAAAAGCTCTACAACTACTGAAGTTTCTAGTCCTTTTCCTACCAATTCATCAATCCATTTCCAAAGGAACTGCATGAATAGAATGAAAACCGAAATCACGAAGGTCATCGCGAACGGAGGTAAATACGATTTGAGGATAAATCGATTGATGGTGTTCATTCTGCCTTAAAGATAGGCAGAGTGGGGCAATTGGTGTTATTTCAATTAAATGCAAAAAAAGAAGGCAGCTTTATTCGAGCTGCCTTCTCAGTAGAGAACACCTTATCACTTCTTCTTCACCATTTCAAACTCACACATAAACTCTACTGAATTGTCTAGGATTGTACCACCTTCAATTGGGGTGTTCCAGGTAATTCCGTATGCTGTACGATCAACTTTTCCGCGTACAGCCCATCCACTTTTTTCATTGCCCCAAGGGTCTTTTTTGGTGCCGCCATAAACAGCTTCAAGTACTACTTCTTTGGTTACTCCGCGCATAGTCAACATACCTTTAATTTCGTACACATTTCCCTTTTTCTTCGTAAATGAAGTGCTCTTAAAAGTAATTGTCGGGAAAGTATCTGTATTAAAAAAGTCTTTACTGCGAAGGTGGTTATCACGCTGCTCGCTCATCGTGTTGATGGATTTTGCCTGAATAGTGATCTCAACCTGAGAACCTGTAAAATCGTCCTTTGTCGAGGTCATTCTAACATCGTATTCAGTAAAGAATCCGACAGTTTTAGCAACGCCCATGTGACCAACGCTAAATAACACGCTGCTGTGCGAATTGTCACCGGTCCAGTTGGTTTGTGCGAAAGAGGCTGTAGTTGCGAATACGCCTGCAACAAGGGTAAAAATGATTTTTTTCATAGTTGTTTTGTTGTTAGTGGATACAAAAATATGTAAAGACATATAATGTACAAACAAATTAATAATTTTTGGCAAAAAAAGAAGCCTCCGGGATAGGGAGGCTTCTTTTATAAGAACGATTTGGATTAGTCTTGCTTTACGATTTTCTGCATGTAAGTCTGACCATCAGCAATTACTCGGAAGTAATATACACCGTTAGCCAAGTTGTACATATTCATATCGCGGCGATAATGACCCTGAACATTTGAAGCTTGCTCAGACAGCACTACTTTTCCGTCCATGCTGATTACTTCGAATGTCATGGTTGTAAAGTTTGCGTCGCTGCAAGTGAAGATGAACTGACCGTTGTTTGGGTTAGGATAAACATTCATTCCTACTCCGAAGAACGATTCTTCAACACCTACGCATGCACTTACTACAATGGTAGTTGTAGCAGTGTCAGTACATCCGTTCGCATCTGTGTAGATATAATCTACAGCATAAGTACCTGCACCCACAGATGGATCGAACGCATTACCTGTTACAGAAGTTCCAACAAATACACCACCTGCAGGAGCACCTGTCAAAGTAACGTTAGCGTCATCCGCACAAACGTTAGCTGCAGAAGCTGTTACTGTTGCAGTTGGAGGCGTATTGATACTTACAAGAGCCGCATCCGTGATCGCGCAACCATTTGCAGTGTCTGTAACTACAACAGATACGTTTCCACTTACAGTTACTGTAGTGCTCTGACCGGTTGTATTATCTGACCAAAAGTAAGTGTAGTTACCACTGACTGCAGTTAATGTGATACCTGCACCGCAAGATGAAGTATCAGCAAGAACAGCGTTTGGTGAAGCATTAACAATCACGTTAACAGAGTCGTTGGTTGAACACCCATTCAAACTGTCAGTAACTGCAACAGCATATGTTCCGGAAGTGCCGACTGCTATTGAAGCACCATTTGAGTTGTCACTCCAGAGGTAATTGTATGGACCTGCAGGAGCATTCAATGTTAACGGACCGTTTGCAGAGCAGAAGGTGGTATCCGCACCTAATGATACAACTGGTGTTGCATTAATTACGATAGTCACAGTATCAGCATTGAAACATGTTGTAGCTGTATCTGTAACCGTTACATAGTATGTTCCTGTTGAAGATACTGACAAGCTGTCGTTTGTTGAATTATCAGACCAAACGTAGGTGAAGTTACCTGCAGGACCGCTCAAGACAATAGCGTTGTTCGAACAATAGCTCGTATCTGCACCTAAAGCAACAACAGGAAGAGGGTTTGCTGTAAACACAACTGTATCACCTGCGCTACATCCGTTGTTCTGATCAGTTACTACCAGAATGTATGAACCTGTTGTACTGACAGTTATTGCAATCAGAGAATCTCCCGTGTTCCAATCGTAATCATAAGGACCACTTGGACCGGTGAAGGTTACGTTAGATCCTGCACATACAGCAGCATCACTACCTAAAGTAAATACAGGAGCAGGGTTAACACCTACTAAAATAGTATCTGTTCCGGTACAGCCACTTGTCGTATCAGTTACCAGGACATTGTAAATACCAAAAGATGATACGCTGAACGTTTGGTTAGATGAGTTATCCTGCCACAAGTAAGTGTAAGGACCGGCAGTCCCATCAAGAACTAAAGCTGATGTTGAACAGATAATGGTATCAGGTCCGAAACTAGGAGCCGGAGTAGGCAATAAGTTTACACTTACGGTATCAGTGAAGTTACACCCACTCAATGTGTCTGTAATAACAACAATGTAGTTTCCACTTGCAGTTGGCGTAGCAGTTGGATCTTCAATAGTAGCGTTACTCAATGAATTACCCGTCCAAGCATAAGCATAACTACCCGAAGAACGCGTAAATATCATGTTCGGCCGCTGGTTAAATGTACTAAACCCAACTGTCTGAGCACAAACGCCACTCGCATCCTCGTTACGAACAGCGGTTGATGCGTAAGAAGTAGTGGATTGGCGAAACACCCAGTTTAATGAGAAGGCATTATTATTAAAACACGTTTCTACGATGATGTTCGATACACCATCCCAGTACCAGTTATTATTAAAGGCCAACGTCATTGTACCTGTAGTCGGGTTTAAGGCAGCATTAGTGAATAAGGAAGTAAAGCCGGTTGTTTGAAATGCGGTAGTCATTGAAGTTAACGAGGTATTCGCAATTCGCAATTCGAAATTTTGAAGAGCAGGTGAAGGTGCTGGGGTATTCGCTCCAGGCGGCAATTCAAATGCTAATGCATTGTAAAAACCTGCTGTCATTCCAGTTGCTTGCAAATCTGCGGCGGTAATCAGCATTTGGTGTTTAGCACCCCACCAGAATTGACCGAAAGGCGATGGATAAGTCGTCGTAGTATTTTGGACGTTCTGCGTACCTACGGCAAATGTAGCCGGAGGATAAGTGATGTCTAGTTGAACCTGAGTATTACCGCAGATCGTATCATCACTTACAGTCGCAGTACCCACAACGGCAGGAGCAACTAGTGCCTGAATGGTATCTGTAGTAGCACACTGTGTAGCAGGATCAATTGCTAAAACCACATAGTTGATTGAACCGGTAGGAGTTGAAACAACAGTATCTCCGGTTGCAGTATTCAACGCTGTTGCTGGATTCCATGTGTAGTTGTAGTTAGCGTTCGAACTTGCAACAGTTAACGTTGTGCTTCCTGTTCCACAGATGGTGTTGGACGAAGCCGCAGTAATTGCAGGTGCAGGGTTAACTACAACAATTGCAGGAACACGAGCACTTTCACAACCTGAAGAATAGCGGATACGACCGTTGAAAATACGAGTGGTAATAGTATAGCCAAAGTAGCTTCCACCATGACCTTCGCGGAAGATCAGATCTCCATTGTTAACAAATGGATTACCCACTGCGGTACCGTTGGTGTAGTTTAATGTAGGACCGGTGGTTGTAACAATAAACGAGTAATCAGTTCCACCCGGGATTGTTACGTTTAATGTGATTGGCAGTGGAGTAGGCACACCTAATCCTGCAGCAACAACACCGGTTGCCGAGCCTAACAACGTCCAACCTGCGTTACTTGTAGTTGAGCCCGGTACCAAAGTGTAATCACCCGGACGTCCCCAAATTTCCCAGTTAGCAGTACCGGAAGTCATGTGGCCATCAAAACCTGTTATTGTAATAGTGTTGATTGCTGAAATTCTGAATACGTTACCGCTTGATCCATTACCTGCTGCCAATGTAGTTGTAACATTTGTAGGAGGTGTTCCGGTCGCATTTGATACATAGAACGTATCCGTTGCTGATAAAATTGGAGAATACGTAGTTCCTGTTGCCAATTGTAATCCTCCAATCGGTTGATTATACCAACGTATGCTTCCTGCTGCAGTAGCAGACAAAAATGCGGTATCCAAACCACAAATGGTATCATTAGTGGTTACAGGAGGAGCAACAAATTGCGGGAACAATGTATCCGATACTGAGAAATGCTGTCCGCAGATATCAGCTCGGTAAAAAGTAGTATCAGTTGGGGTAATTACTAACGTATCGTTTGTTGCAGCAGGTATGTTTGACCAAACTATGTTGTCCGGCGATTCCTGCCATTGAATTGTTCCTCCATTGGTAAAACCGGATACCACTACCGTGCCCTGATCACCTAAACAAATTCTTCCGCCACCGGAGGAAACTGCTGTTCCACCGGCAACTACAATATTTAATGGTCCAAACGCGTCATTCAGGGTAAGAACCTCAACACCTGTTGTAGCAGTTGCAGAGAACCCATATGTTCCGGTTGCTCCCATATTGTAGGTAGTAGTTACTGTTGTGTCCAAGAAACCATTACCGGGTATAGTACCTGAGGTAATAGGAGACATATTGAATGTCTGAGGATTTGGTCCGGTCACGTTTACTGTAACAGTAACTGCATTGCCGGGTAACGCCATATTTAAAGGAGACGTGGCATAATTTCTTATACGTACACGAATCGACTGTGAGGAAGAGTAACATCCGGGAGTCGCCGGTTGCAAGAAGGAGAATGCACCAACGTCAACAGACAGCGGAATACCGTCAAACTCGTCTGCACCCATATCAGGAGCGGTACCCCCGCCATTCAGTGCAGTTGGTCCCGGACGTACTTGTCCATCGATGTCATTAGACACATAAGGCAAGGTGGATGCACGAGATTCTAAAGCAGTTACAATTGTATTATTGATATGTAAATCTGTGGAAGAAACGAAGTTCGGATTTACCGCAATAGAATTGCTGTTACCTCCAATGCTTAATACCAATCCACTTACACCGGAAACGTTTACCGAATTTACGGAAGCAGTTTGATAACCTACACCGTTCCCGAAGTAGTCGTTATTATTGCTGGTAAAAGTGGTACCGTTGTTTAAGTTTAAACTGTAATGTGTACCTGTTGACGAGCCATTGGATCGGGTATTAACAAGGATATTGTTAATGAGTGAATCTATTCCAGTAGTTACTCTACGATACGCCATAGTATTTACTGATCCACCTACGACGCCGCTTCCACTAATGTTTACCGTGTTAAAGTTAACTGCCGAAGAAGCAACTGTTTCTTTATTGATTCCAATAAAGTTGTTAGGAACTGTTATTGCTGTTCCGGTAATATCAGTTCCCAGGTTAATAAAGTTATTGAATACCCTTGAGGTATTGCCGATCAAATTAATTCCCATAACTGTTGCAGTTCCGCTTGTAAGCGGAGCACCAAGTGCGGCAACATTATTGTACGCTATAGTAGCGTTTAACAAAGTGTTTGTAGAACCTGATACTGTTATTCCACTGACCATAACATTGCCTGCAGCAGAGCCATTACCAAGGGTATTAACGGTGTTATTATTTACCACATGGGAACCAATGGTAAAAGTACTTAATGATATACCTTGTACTGATGCATTCACTCCAGTGTTCGCATTGGGTGTCAATGAAGAAAGATTGCGGACGATATTTCCGGTAATCGTATTAATACCAGATGTGGAATAAATGCCTCTTATTACAGCAGTGGTTGAAGAACCTGCATACTGGCTTGTAAGGTTCATTACAGTATTGTTAGTAATATTGATGAAGTTCCCACTAGTACTGTTAATGCCCATTACAGTACCTGCCGTTGTAGCTGTTGAAGCAGCAGTAATAATACTGTTTGCAACGGTAGTACTTCCCACTGTATTATTAGATATTGTTCCGGGAACCGCAGTGCCCGTCTGAATACCGGTGAAACTGGAAGAGATTGTAGGCGAAGATGTATTAACAGTGAAGCCCCCAATGAGGTTGTTACTAATAACCACAGCACCATTAGAGGAGTTGGTGATACCCATAACTAGTCCTCCGGCTGTAGAACTTGATGTTACAATGGCATTCGTACTTGTGACCGAACCAATAACATTAGGCGTTAGGTTACCGATATTAAAATTATGTGTGGTACCTACAGCTTGAATACCGCAGAAAATTCCCGGAGTAGTTGTGGCTCCACTGCTCGTAGTCATATTAAAATTGGTAATAGTATTCCCCTGAATACTGGTTGGATTAGGATTACCGGTACTGTTACCGTTAACAGAAATAGCTACAAAACGATTAGCAATTGTTCCTCCAATCGTCCAAGGTGTACCACCACAGTTGGGCGCTGAACCACCAATAAAGTTACCGGTGATATTGTGTCCGCCTGAACCAGCTACGGTTCCGGAAATAAAAATCCCATAGTGAGTGGTACCTAATGTAAATGTGCGTGTAGCCGTTTGGAAGAAACTATTGTTAGTTATCGTCCAGTTGCTTATGTTACCGCCAAGATTGATGGCAGCATTCTGACTGGAAGCATTGAACCAATCTCGGAAAAGATTATTGCTAACGGTAACGGATGAAATGAACGAGTTAGCCAAGGTGTTGCTAGACGAAATATACTGTTGCGGGTTGGTGGCACCGTTTGCAAAGTCGGAGTTGGTAATAAAGTGACCGCTTGAACCTGCTACCGTTGCAGGAGCCGTATACTGAACAGCACCCGTTGTGGTACCTGTGTTTACTGAACGAATATTAACATAGTTCAAACCAATATTCGTGGCGTCACCAGCTACCTGAACTACAGCACCGAAACTTGAGGTATTTGCTAATGTCAATTGAATAATAGTGCCTGTAGAACCAGGACGACCATCAAAAATAATATTTCCTGAGCCGTTAAAATTAATGGTCTGTGCCGCGTTACTGGATATGGTCAAATTCGTAGCCCCTAATTGAGGGCGGACGGTAATCGTATTCGCAGAGTTATTTCCCAAAAATGGAATAGTAAGAGGGAAAGTTTCAACGGTACTCACATAAGCCGCTTGTAAGTCGAAAACCAACGGGCAACTAACTCCATTCGTTGCAACCGCTGCAAAAGCCGCTGTTAGCGACGGATACGCACCTGTAGGCCCAACAGTAAAAGTTCCACACAAAGTTCCGGGTAAAGTAGCTTGCTGACCTGAAAGTGGTCCTGAAGGTGTAACTGCAACTGCATATACACGGAAGTAATACAATGTGTTAGAAAATAATCCAGTCTGAACTAAACTGTAACTTGACCCGGTAGAGGCAGTACTTGTAGATACAACCGTACCTGCAGGAACGAATGTAATATTGTCCAAAGAGCGCTCCACATAAAATTGGGTCTCCACAGTCGAATTGTCAATCCAGTTGACCGTCATACCCGTTTGAGTAACTGCTGTAAAAGAAATACTTGTAGGCGCAGCAGGCCCTGCCGGAGGAGTCCAAGTGTATGTCTGCCCACTAGCGGGAGCTAAAGTCGGATTCATCTCACACGAAGCACTATTACTTGCACCGCTGATGGATGTACTCCATGTTTGTACACCATTAACTACTTCTCGATTATTGAAGTCAGCGGCTGAATTTCCCCGTAATCCAACCTGAAACAAGGCCGCTACCTGGTTTGATGAATTCGTTCCATAAACGACGTTGACAGTGTTTGACGATTCTTGCAAACGAATTTGAAAATTGTAAACGTCGGTATTCGTTGTGCTCGAAAAGTCATCATAGTTCGACCATTGCACAACTAGCGTTTGGTTCGGAGCGATTCCTATGGTTTGAAAACGTAAATCGCCTGTAACAGGTTCTCCTTGAAGATCAGAATTAAGAGCGGCAATCACATTGTTGGAAAATCCGGTGCTGAGCGCTGTGTAAGAACTTGAAACAGTTGATCCAAGAGCAATAAATCCATTCGAATTAACACTAAAAGTATTATATGCAGCACCATTGAACCAGAATGTAAATCCTATAGGATTGCTAGGAAAACTCGTATCGTCATTGGTTGGAACTCCCAATACGGTCCCTCCGGTGATCGGACTGTAAGTGCCTGAAGATTGTGAGAAACTGTAAGTGGAAACTTGTGCATTCCCATGCAAACCAAGAAAAATGGTTGCACCGGAAATAAACAACTTAACATTAGTCCACAAACCAAAGGTTCTACGAGCGTAACGATTTTTCATGTGTGTGATGTTTGAGTTATTGTTTGCTATTGTTAGTGTGTACTGTGTAAAATAACTCGTTTAAAATGAGATGTACGCGTAATGTCAATAATTGGTTAATAAATTACACTTATTAACGGGTTATTAACACTTTAGCAACTTATACTATCATCCAGTCTTACGAAACACAAATGAAGGTGTTAAGTTTCGAGAACCATTAATTTTTCGATAATCAGCCCTTAGGCGTCGATAAATTGAATTTTATTCTTTGTAAATGGTGTTGCATTAGATCAATAAGAGGGGATTTATCCGATTTAGGTTGTGCTTTTAACAACTCCAGCGCTTGGTCCAGCTGAGTTGAGTCTGTTAATTCTTCGATTTGTTCAATAACCGTAAGCCCTTCCAAAGCACAGGCGTAATCTCCTTCCAATGAATGTTTTACAATATTCAACAGATGCGCGTGAAATGCCAAGCCGGATTCCCAGGCAACTACCAAAAGTTCCTTTTTATACTTCGAATATGCTGGATTCTCTAACAAATCGATTATTAATTGCTGAGCGTTGTTCTTACGAAGGATCTCCAACATCTCGCGACGAATCTCCGGCGTTGTGTTCCCCTGCAATAAACCTAAAAAGGTCGAAAACAGTTTTTTGTCTTCCCCGGGCTGAGGCGTTCCTAATAACTGTTCGGGAACTTCTCCGAAATATGCACTTCTAAAATTTTCAGATTCGTGATAAAACGGTTCGATCTTATAGTCGTCTTCTTCGGAAGTTTTCTTGGCCATGTTGCAAAGTTAATGCGGAAATAGGAGTTTTTGAATGTCATTCCGCCAAACCATCATGACAACACCACCAATACTTAGTAAGGTCACAAAAATGCTGAACCATGTAATACGCTCTTTTTGCCACCATGCTGCCAACAGCAACACAATAACAGGAACCTGACCAAAAATAGTTTGGGCCACAGATGCATCAATACGACTAATCGCATACATGGAAAATATCATTCCTAGGTAAGGACCGAAAAAAGCACCTCCTAGTGCCGGCAAAAGTCCTTTGTTTTGGTTGGTGAAAATGATACGGTGCGGCTCTTTAATTGATCCTGTTAATATTGAAAACGCGTATAAGCTTAATGCGCCTATTAACATGCGTATCCATGCGGCATGCATGGGCATTAACTCAAACGACTCTGTTTCAAGAAATGCTTTGCGACTCATCACCAATCCGATTCCTTGGCAAATAGGCGCGAGGACTGCAAACAACAACCCTAACTTTTTTTCCTGTTGGGGAATAGTATTGAGCTTGGCATCATTCTTTGTTAAGCTAAGTAACACCAAAGCTCCAACCGTAATGATCATTCCCATAATACCCCAGATGTTAATGTCTTCGTGCACAAAAAGCAGTGCGAAGAAAAATGCAGCAATCGGACTTAAGGTGGTAAATGCGGTTGATAATCGTGGACCAAGTAAATGAAAGGAACGAAATGCAAAGTAATCGCCAATTGTTAAGCCTATAATTCCGGACATGCCCAACCACAGCCATTGTTGAGATTCCGGTAACACGAATAATTCAACCGGGGTAAACCCGTAATAGATCACTAACGTTACAGCAAGCAAAATTACTGCAACTACCAGTCGAAAAAAGTTAACCGCATGAGCTCCCCATCGTGCTGTAGCCACAGTGAATGGGAACACACCCACACTCCAAATTAATGTGGTTAATACTGCAGCTAGTTCACCGGATAACACGTAATTCGGATTTAATAATGACGTTCGCCGAATAATGCACTTCCAATGCGAACCATCGTGCTTCCTTCTTCCACGGCGATTTTCCAGTCACTGCTCATGCCCATGCTCAATGTACTCCAGTCATCAGCTTTTACGGCTTCAAATAATTTTCGCAACAAACGAAATTCACTTCGAATCAATTCACGGTCTTCTGTGTTGGTGGCCATGCCCATTAAACCATTGATTTTGACGTTGGGGAAATGTCCTTTGGCGTGAGTATTGAGAAGTTCGTGAAGTTCCGGTTCGCTCAACCCAAACTTGGTTTCTTCTTTCGCAATATGAATTTGTAAAAGAATATTTATTGTCTTCTTATTCTTTGCCGCTTGTTTGTTGATTTCGGTCAATAATTTTTCACTGTCCACAGCATGAATCAGATGCACCGCGTCTGCGATGTACTTTACTTTATTGGTTTGCAAATGACCAATTAAATGCCAACGAATATCAGCCGGAAGTGCAGGGATTTTAGCTGTTAATTCTTGTACTTTATTTTCTCCAAAATCGCGTTGACCGCCTGAATATGCATCTTCAATAAGTGCAACAGGTTTTGTTTTGGACACAGCAACCAACGTGACATGATCCGGTAATTGCTGTTTGAACTCCGCTATATTTTCTGCAACCGATTTCATAAGCGCGGTTATAATCCTTCGTCTAACGGGAAAATCACCAAACCGCTGCGCATTTTTGGTTCAACCCAGGTGGTTTTCGGCGGCATGATGTTGTTGGTATCTGCAATATGCTTCAATTCCTGCATTTGTACGGGATAAAGCCCAAACGCTACTTTAAACTTCCAATGATCCACTTGGTTTTTAAGTTCATCAGCACCTTTGATGCCTGAAACAAATCCAACGCGCTGGTCGGTTTTTAAATCTTCAATACCCAGTATAGGAGTAAGAATGAATTTACTTAATAAATACGCATCCAGTGAATTCACCGGCTCTTCATCGTTTACATGTCCTGGCAACAATCGTAGTTCGTACCATGAATTATCTAGATACATACTGAATGTATGCTTTTGCTGAGGTTTAAACGTGCTGTCCCCATGTCGGATGACTTCAAAATCTTTTTGAATCGCAGCAATAAAATCTTCAGTGGATAAAGCGTTGAGGTCTTTAACAACACGATTGAAATCAAAAATTTTAAGTTGGGATTCAGGGAAAAATACGCCCAAATAATAGTTGTAGGGTTCATTACCTGAAAACATACCATCGCGCTGGCGGCGATCTTTTCCTAAACGTGCTGATGAAGCGGAACGATGATGCCCGTCAGCAATATACACCGCAGAAATATCTCCGAAGTATCGTTCCATGGCTTGCACATCGTGTTCGCTATTAATGAGCCATAAACGATGTCGCACTTTATCTGTTGTCGTGAAATCGTATTCTTCGCGCTGCTCCAGATGCTTGTGAATGATTGCTGTAATTCCTGCATGATCCGGATAGCAAAACAAAACCGGTTCGGCGTTAAACTCGCATACGTCCAAATACTCCTGCAGTTTTCGTTCTCTATCGGTTAACGTTTGTTCGTGAACACGAATAGTTCCGTTGAAATACTCATCAATTGACGTACAGGCAATAATTCCGGTGTAGGTGTGTCCTAATTTTATTTGTTGGTAGAGATAATATGTTGGAGTTTGATCGCGCAGAAAAATACCGTCGTTCCGAAATTGCAAATACTTGTTGCGAACTTTCTTTAAACGCTCCAAGGTTCCCGGTTTACTTCTTTTTCCTTCCGAAAAATCGGGATTGATAACATGAAGAAAAGTGTAGGGATTGCCTCTAAGTTTTTCGGCAAGGTCATTGCGACCGTAATTATCCACCGAACGCGATGCTACCAGATGCACTTTATCGCGCACCGGACGAATACCTCGGAATGGAATAATTTTAGCCACAGTTCAAATTACTACTCGCGGTTAACTTAATGCTTCAATCACTTTCTCCGCCAACTCTACACCAATGCGTTCCTGCGCTTCTTCAGTAGATGCTCCGATGTGTGGCGTTAAAGAAATCTTTTCATGCTTTAAAACACTTTCATTCGGATTTGGTTCATTGACGAAAACATCCAAACAAGCGTGCGCAACTTTCCCGCTGTTAAGAGCTTCCATTAATTCATGTTCATCAATAACACCGCCTCGGGCAGCATTCACAAGTACAACACCTTTTTTCATCATGGCAATTTGATCGGTTCCAATCATCTTTCCACCCGGCACATGTAAGCTGATAAAATCAGCCTGTTCCAAAACTCGATCCATAGGTTGTGTTACCGCACGAATTCGGACCGGTAATTCAGCACCTTCAATTTCAATTTCCAGCAAGGCTTCCTGCAAAAACGGATCATGCGCAAGTACTTTCATTCCCAAACCCAGCGCGATTTTGGCAACCGCTTGTCCGATTCTACCGAAACCTATAATACCTATGGTTTTACCCTTCAATTCAGAACCCTTGCTGTATTTTTTCTTTAGTACATCAAATTCGGTGTTGCCTTTAACCGGCATTTGACGATTGGCATCATGAAGGAAACGGGCAACACCAAACAAATGTGCAAATACGAGTTCTGCAACACTGTGAGAAGAGGCTGCAGGGGTGTTGATTACTTTGATGCCTTTAGATACTGCATAATCAACGTCAATGTTATCCATTCCTACGCCGCCACGTGCAATTACTTTAAGCTTTGGACATGCATCGATCAAGTCCTTGCGAACTTGTGTTGCACTCCGAACAGTTAATCCAACATAGTTGTGAGCATTGATTTCTGTAATCAATTGATCCTGTGCGACCTTTTCAGTGATAACAGCAAATCCTGCTGCTTCCAGCAATTCTTTTCCTTTTGCATCAATGCCGTCGTTGGCGAGAATTTTCTTGCTCATACTTTCCTGCTGAATTTAAGCGTATTGTTTTTCGAAGGCTTGCATAACCTCAACCAATGCCTGCACACTTTCTAATGGCAGCGCATTGTACAATGATGCACGATATCCTCCAACGTCACGATGACCGCGAATACCGCTGATATCAGCAGCTTTCCACATTTTATCAAATTCAGGTTCCAATTCAGGTTTGGTCATTACAAAAGTTGCATTCATGTTAGAACGATCTTCCTGATTGATAACAGTTCCTTTGAACAAAGAGTTGCGATCAATTTCGTCGTACATCAGTTTCGCTTTTGCATTATTGACGCTTTCAATCCAAGACAGTCCGCCGTTTTTCTTTAACCAACGCAATGTCAACATAACAACATATATCGGAAATACCGGAGGCGTGTTGTACATGGTTCCACCTTTGATGTGCACACGATAATCCATCATGGATAACATCTTGCGTTCTGTTTTTCCTAAAATATCTTCACGAACGGCAACCATTGTTGCTCCTGCCGGTCCCATATTTTTCTGTGCGCCTGCATAAATCAGCGCGAACTGATTGCCGTCCACAGGCTTACTGAAAATGTCTGAGGACATATCGCAGACTACAGGAATAGGTGATTTTGGGAACGACTTCATTTGCGTTCCGTAAATCGTATTATTGGACGTGATGTGCAGATAATCGGCATCAGCCGGAATTTCATACCCTTTCGGAATGTATCCGAACTGCTTGTCCTCTGAAGAAGCAATCACTTTGGTATTACCTAAAATTTTCGCCTCTTTAATTGCTTTGGATGCCCAAACACCGGTATTTACATATGCTGCTGAGCCGTTTTCTCGCAACAGATTATAAGGCACCATTGCAAATTGTTGAGATGCTCCGCCACCCAGAAATAAAACTTGCCAGCCGGCGCCAACACCAAGTAATTCTTTCACCAGCTCGCGCGATTCATCAATTACCGCTTCAAAATTTTTGCTGCGGTGCGAGATTTCCAGCAAGGAAAGATTAAGATTATCAAAATTGATACAGGCGTCAGCTGCTTGCTGCAACACCTCTGCAGGAAGGATTCCGGGACCTGCGCTGAAGTTGTGTACTTTTTTCATGTTCGGAGAAAAAATTCTTGCCCGAAATTACAGGAAAAAAAGCTCGGGAAATCCACAAATGATGAAAGGTGAAAACTTTTCGTTGAAGCACTAATAACTACTGTTTCTTTAATCCATCGTTTTTCGGAGCGTCCTGGTTGTTGGGATCGCGATACAGCTTGTCTTTTCGGTCTTTATTATTCTTCGCATCAGCATCCGCAACAAATTGCCATTTCCCCTTTTTGAAAACATAAGAATCGTACTCGAATGTTTGCGTGTAAAACTGGTACATGCCTTCAGCTCCGCTTACTTCAGGTGCTAATCGGTCGAAAACAATTCGTTTTTTGTCTTCTTCAAATTTCAATGCCATAATGACTTCCGCTTTGAATTCAAAAATGACACGACGAGACGAACGACGATCGCGATGAAATAGAAGTTCTTCTCCGAAAATAAGTTTCCCGGATTTGTTGAAGGTGATTACATCAATCATTTTTTTCCACGATTGATTATTATTTCCATCCCACCCCAACAGCGTATAATACTTCTTCTTTTTATGCGTGGTCAGTATAATTTTATAATACAGAGCACCGTACCACTTTTCAGGCGAGAGTTCCGATAATTCGGGATTCCGTATCTCCGCAGATTTGTCCGTTAATGTGTATAACACAAATCGTTTCGCATTGGGAGGGAGCTTCGCACGTACTTTTTGTTCATCGACGATAATAAATCCGAAGTATTTGTGCGTGCCATCTGCGTATGGAAGATTCCAGTTGAATATCCTGAAAGCATTATCCGGAGCAGTAAGTCGGGCGATGAATTTCAGGGAATCGAATGGATAACTAAACGCACCATTCAATTCGAGCGCTTCGTGCAATAGATTTCCGAATTGTTCGCAGGCGAGTGTTTTTTCCTGATCAGATCCTTTAAAACAACGTGGCCCGATTTTTTTTAATGAATCTTCAGCCTGTTTCAGTGTCAAAGCCGGCAACTGTAAAGTAAGCAGCACAGCGAGAATAATAGAAAGAGGCAAACGATTCATGACCTAATAACGGAATTATTACTGAAATAGTACAGACAAAAAAATGCCACCCTAAAGTGGCATACGTATTTGTTCATGCTTTTAAAGGTGCAGTGTGTTTTTCTTTTCCAATAGTTCCTCCTTCGATTCTCTGTGGTTTTCATCGTCCACGCAGCAATCTACCGGGCAAACCGCTGCACACTGTGGTTCATCATGAAAGCCCACACATTCCGTGCACTTGTCTGTTACAATGTAATACACATCCATGGCAACAGGAGCCTGCGCACTATCAGCTTCAGCGGTAATACCTGTTTTTGAAGTAAACATACCTTTTAACGAAGTGCCATCAGAAAATCTCCACTCTGCACCACCTTCGTAAATTGCATTATTAGGACACTCCGGTTCACAAGCACCACAATTGATGCATTCGTCAGTTATTTTAATAGCCATACTTGCTGTTCTTTAGTCTTGGTTAATTTTGTGCGCAAATTTACGGAAAGTTAAACACACGGGATAAAGAATAGTTCAGATGGATGTTAAATCGCGCATTAGTGCATTGGTGAAAATAGGAGAAGCAATCGAGCGCGTAGTTCGTCATCAGCCTTCAACAGCAGCAGAACAGCGTTTAATGGAAGTTGTAAGCAGCTGTAAAAACAGCAATGGTTGGTTCACGACTGATTTTGTTGAACATCGATTAAAGCAAATCAGCACAACGTTGTGTGCGGATATTTTAGAAAAGTGGTTGAATAGCTATGAATTGAAGGTCGGAGAGCCGAAAAATGTTTTGTGTGTTCTTGCAGGAAATATTCCACTTGCCGGCTTCGACGATCTGCTGGCGGTGCTTATAACCAATAATCGATTTGTTGGAAAATTGTCATCTGATGACAAGATATTATTCCCTGCTGTTTTATCCCTAATTACAGAAGTCGCGCCCGAATTTGAACCTCAAATTAGTATTGCTGTAGCCAAAGTAAATGATGTTGATGCAGTAATAGCAACCGGTAGTAATAATACCGCGCGTTATTTTGAATATTACTTCGGAAAATATCCGCACATTATTCGAAAGAACAGAAATAGTATTGCTGTGCTTACCGGCGACGAATCTGCTCAAGAATTGGCGAATCTCGGAGATGATGTATTTACTTATTATGGTTTAGGTTGTCGCAATGTGACGAAACTATTCGTGCCTCGAGGTTTCCAACTGAATTCACTATTTGAATCTTGGGTAGATCGTGGAGAATCGATGATGAACAATACAAAATACATGAATAATTACGAATATCACCGGACATTGTTTCTGCTGAACAGTGAGCAATTTCTAGATAATAATTTCTTCATCGTCAAAGAAGATATTCAACTTGTTTCTCCACCGGGCGTGTTATATTTTGAATATTATGACACTATCGAAGAGGTTAAGAATTACGTAGCAACGAATAGAGGGCAAATTCAAATTGTTGTTGGTAATACTAACGAAGTTGCTGATGTACCGCTAGGAAATGCTCAGTTGACGATGCCGTGGGATTATGCTGATGGCGTTGATACGCTTGATTTTTTAATAGATTAATGTGAGGATTAATTTGGTCTAATTGTTTGCCAATTCTCATCCTCCGAAGTCACGATAGTATAGTTAACGTGCTTACAATTACATGCGCTTATGCTAATTTCAGCTTTTAAATAAATATTGGTTTTTAACCAAACTAAAAAGAGTTGGTGAATCAGTATTACTGATATTCATAGGCCCCAAGATCATAAACGCCATCAGCTGCTCGTAATTGATTGCGAAGATCAAATGGAACGAATGCACTCACTGCAGGATCGCCTAATCCACGTGCAGGAGAATTGCTTCGTAGGGATAAATCAAAATCACTAATGTTAACGAACTGCGGATCCTGATTAATGGTAACGTTGATGAAACGAGAAGCCACCGGTGCTATATTGTAATCGGTTTTGATGAGACAGTTTCTGAATCGGTATTCATATTGAAATCCTCCGGTCGTGTTGGAATCCAATCCAATTTCTGTGTCTTTGTCTCCGTAAATAATGCAATTTTCAAAATCTGCTTTCGTCAGATTTCGACGAACAATAGTTGTTTCATCAACCTTGTACCAGTTGTTCAGCAAGACACTTGGAGTTGTTCGGTTGCTAATATTCCAGTAATTTCCGAAGGTGCAATGTCGGAATTGATAATTGCCTCCATAAGCTAATGCAGCACAGTATTCCGCACAATTTTGCACCACGACATTTTCACCTTCAATCCATGAGTCACGACCGAAAATTCCCGCTAAAGTCATGTTTCGGATTGTAGTGTTAGAAATACGAACTGTCGGATTTGCACTGGCACCGAGGCTATCACTTAAAACTCCTATAGTTCCGTTTTTAATCTCTGCCCAGTCGATGATATTGTTTTTGCTCAAAGTTGAAAGCCAGATATAGCCCCATTGTCCGGGTTCCTCACGATATTCCGCTTCCAAGCGTGTTCCCATAAAACGCACAGGATTATTGAATGCGCCAACAATTTCAAGTGTTGCACAGGAGTCTGCAGCTAAAACAGCATTACGATGCATATGAACGTTAGCCCCCGCAGGAATCGTTAATTTACTGCAGTTAGAAGCAATAACATATCCGTAAACGACATGCGGCTTATCAACCGGCCAAATGGCATTTCCTGCTTGCACTTCGTAATAGTGGAAATAGGCATCTTGCCCTACCGCATACAATATCACGCGTTGCTGGTTACCGTTGGTTTCGAAAATAATCGAATCACTGATCATGATCGGGCTTGTGCTGTTGTTCGGATTTACGGTAACATCAACAAAAACATAAATACTATCGTTCCCTTTCAGAACAATATCTCCTGTTGAAACTAATGGAACGCCATCAACATTAATGCGAAAGGGAGAAGCGCTACCTCCTGCTAATCGAATAGAACCAATATTTACAGTAGATGAATTTCTATTGTATACTTTGAATTGACGTGTGGCAGATCCAACAGTTGTGAATACAGTATCGAAAACAACAGTATCTGCAGAAAACGCCAAACGCGCATTAGGATCATCTGTGATAGGATCACGACGACAACTTTGAAATGCAATCAACAAAAGAAATGATAGAATGCCTGCAACGCGTAGCAACGATTTATTCATGTTCAAAAGTACGGATTGTGCGGAATGCGTTGGGAAAACGAGGGGCGATTCGGATTATTGTCCGATTATTACGGAAATTGAATTTTGAAGGTCGATGTTAATTCGCAATAGCTTGTTTTTCAGTAGATTCTATTAATTATTCAAAAACAATTTGTAGGTAAACAAAGACTTTTTATCTTTGCCGTCCCGTAGCAAATACGGATTTAAAGCTTTTAACTCATGAAAAAAGGTATTCATCCTGAAAATTATCGCCTAGTTGCATTCAAAGACATGTCTAACGATGTTGTTTTTGTAACCCGCAGTTGCGCTGAAACAAAAGATACAATCGTTCACGAAGGTGTTGAATATCCATTAGTTAAGATGGAAATTTCAAATACTTCTCACCCTTATTATACCGGTAAAATGAAGTTGGTTGATACTGCCGGACGTATCGACAAGTTCCGTAACCGTTACGAGAAGAAGAAGTAATTCTTTCGGATATTTATTTTGTACCCCGGTCATTCGATCGGGGTATTTCTTTTTATACCAATGGAGAAAAGGCGTACTTCGCGATAACTGATTTCTGCCGTACAATTGTGTAACTTAGAAGTTCTTATTGTTTGCCCATGAATGTAATTTTTTTCGACGATAGCTTTGCTTCGCATCTACTCCCGCTCAGCGCAACACGCCCTGTTTGTGATTTCAGAATCGGAATATTTACGATTCGCGAAAAATGGATGAAGCGCCTTGGAGTAGATCAAAGTAGTGATTGCACAGCGAAACATCTCACAGCTTGGAAATTTCCATGTGTTACAACTGCGGAAAAAGACAATCTGTGGATTAACGGTCGTGTAGTTCCAACGGCAGCGCTGGTGAATGAAGTAAAGCAGTTGCAAGGTGGTGATGCTTTGGTGAAAGGTGAATTGCTGATTGCAGTTAACACCGGGAAATCGCAGACGGCAATTACTATTGATGAAAAAGATCATCTCAGTGGGGACTTTGGAATTCGTGAATCGCATGCTGAAGCAATTGTGCTGCGACGTATTCATGATATTTTCATGCATAATGGTTGGGCCATTCGCAACGATATGGAGTTGTTGAATAACACTTCTCTGCCTTTATCTTCGAGCAATCGTGTTATTGGCAACCATGGAGTTTATTTGGAAGAAGGCGCTAAAGCAGAGTGTTGCATTTTTAATACAACAGCGGGGCCAATTTACATCGGTAAAAATGCCGAAGTAATGGAAGGCGCTGTATTGCGTGGGCCGATTGCCATTGGCGAAGGTGCGCAAGTTAAAATGAGTGCAAAGATTTACGGCGATACTACAATTGGTCCGGGATGTAAGGTAGGCGGTGAAGTTACCAATGTGGTGTTTTTTGCAAATTCCAATAAAGGACACGATGGTTATCTGGGTAATGCCGTTGTTGGAGAATGGTGCAACTTCGGCGCAGACACGAATTGTTCTAACCTAAAAAACAATTATGCAGAAGTTAAGGTGTACAATTATGCCATGAGCGGCATGGAAAACACCGGCTTGCAATTTCATGGGTTGATTTTCGGAGATCATGCTAAAACCGGTATCAATACCATGTTAAACACCGGGACCGTAGCAGGTGTAGGCGCGAATGTTTTTGGCGGAGGATTTCCGCCTACATTTATTCCTGATTTTTCATGGGGCGGAGCTGAAGAGTTCATGGAATATCGTTTGGATAAAGCACTAGAGACTATTGAACGCGTCTATCAACGACGTGATAAAACACTCGAAGCCGGAGAACGTGCGATGTTAAAAGCCGTTTTTGATCGTACTACACATCTGCGCCGCTAAGCGACATATCGTCAGGTAAATGAGGGTGGCACGTGTATTGAAACATATACAGTGAATGCTTTGGTATTATTGCGTTTGAACTATTTTGATTAATCAATAATCCGGTTTGCCTTAATTCGGCTGCCAATTTGACTATACTATGAGTACAAAAAATATGTTTGGAGATCTGCAATTGTCGAACGTTGTGGATGAGGAGACGGAATTTATTCCCCTTATGAGCCCGGAAGACGAAGAGCAGATGAACAATGAAGCGATTCCGGAACAGTTACCGATTTTGCCTTTGCGCAATACTGTTTTATTTCCCGGTGTTGTTATTCCAATTACCGTTGGTAGAGATAAGTCGATTAATCTTATAAAAGCAGCATACAAAACAACACGCACTATTGGTGTTGTGGCGCAGAAGAACGATGAAATCGAAGATCCGAAATTTGAAGATTTGCATCAAATTGGAACAGTGGCGCAGATTATTAAGATGCTTCGCATGCCCGACGGCAACACAACAGTTATATTGCAAGGCAAGCGCAGGATGAAGTTGATTGAAGAGGTGCAGCAAGAACCTTATTACGTGATGAAAGTGGCTGCTGTTCCCGAAATTATCCCTGCGAAAAATGACAAGGAATTTGAAGCTGTCATCGGTTCTGTAAAAGACACGTCGCAACTTATTATTCAGAACAATCCGCAAATTCCGTCTGAAGCGCAGATTGCTATTCGCAATATTGAAAGCGACAATTTCCTGCTCAATTTTATTTCATCCAACATGAATGCGGAAGTGTTGGAGAAGCAGCAGATTCTTGAAATCAACGATCTGAAAGAACGAGCCACGTTTGTATTGCGCCTGTTATCGCGCGAACTGCAAATGGTGGAATTGAAAAATCAAATTCAGTCGAAAGTAAAAGTTGATATTGACAAGCAACAGCGCGAATATTTTCTGCACCAACAGATGAAAACCATTCAAGAAGAATTGGGTGGAAATCCGATGGAGCAGGAGCTGGCGGAATTGAAAGAGCGTGCGAAGAAGAAATTGTGGAGCAAAGAAGTTGGAGATACGTTCCAGAAAGAAATCAGCAAATTGGAACGGATGAATCCGAATGCGGCCGAATATTCGGTACAGATGAATTATCTGGAACTGCTGCTGGATTTGCCGTGGAACGAATTTTCACAGGACAATTTCGACTTGAAGCGTGCACAGGAAATTTTAGATCGCGATCATTTCGGGATGGAGAAAGTGAAAGAGCGTATTTTGGAACATCTCGCAGTCTTGAAACTGAAAGGGAATTTGAAAGCTCCGATTTTATGTTTATACGGTCCTCCCGGAGTTGGTAAAACATCTTTGGGTAAGAGTGTTGCAGAAGCTTTAGGACGCAAATACATTCGTATGTCGTTGGGTGGACTGAAGGATGAATCTGAAATTCGCGGTCATCGGAAAACGTACATTGGTGCGATGCCTGGACGAATTCTACAGAATTTGAAAAAGGCCGGAACGTCCAATCCTGTTTTCATACTGGATGAAATTGATAAAGTAGGCAGCAACTGGCAAGGCGATCCATCCTCCGCGTTATTGGAAGTGTTGGATCCTGAACAGAACAACACGTTCTACGACAACTTTGTAGAATTGGATTACGATTTGTCGAACGTATTATTCATTGCGACTGCAAATTCACTTTCAACCATTCAGCCTGCATTGCGCGATCGACTTGAAATAATTGAAGTGAGCGGATACACGCTGGAAGAGAAGATGGAAATTGCGAAACGTCACTTGGTGCCGAAACAATTGGAAGAGCACGGCATGAAAAAAAATCAGTTGGCGCTTTCCGATGCCACGTTGATGGCGATTGTGGACAACTATACGCGTGAAAGCGGAGTGCGTACACTGGAGAAGCAAATTGCTAAAGTCACGCGCTATGCTGCTAAGAATATTGCGTTGGAAAGCGATTACAAGAAGAAGCCTACTCCGGCTGATCTGAACAAAATTTTAGGTCCTGCACATGAGAAAGATCGTTATCAGGGTAATGATGTTGCCGGTGTTGTAACCGGTTTAGCGTGGACACCTGTTGGCGGTGATATTTTATTTATTGAAACCAGTTTAAGTCGCAGCAAAGCAGGCAAATTAACCCTTACCGGAAATTTGGGCGACGTAATGAAAGAGTCTGCTGTGTTAGCAGTGGAGTATTTGCGTGCGCACGGTGTTGCTTCCGGAATAGCACCTGAACTTTTTGATCAGTACAACATTCACTTGCACGTTCCTGAAGGAGCAACGCCGAAAGACGGACCATCGGCAGGTATTGCCATGTTAACGGCAATTGCATCTGCATTTACGCAGCGAAAAGTTAAAAAGAACCTCGCGATGACAGGGGAAATAACACTTCGAGGTCGCGTTCTTGCGGTTGGCGGCATACGCGAAAAACTGCTTGCTGCTAAGCGTGCCGGAATTAAAGAAGTGATATTGTGCGTAGACAACAAGAAAGACGTGGAAGAAATTAAACCAGAATATTTAAAAGGTTTAAGCATTCACTATGTGCAATACATGGATGAAGTGCTGCAACATGCTTTATTGAAAGAGAAGGTGAAGAACGCACTCGATATAAAAGTGCAACAAGAACTGAAAGCATAATGTAAATAAATCGGGGAGCAATAAAATTGCTCCTCGTTCGTTATTGGAGCGTCTTGTGTATATTCGTCATGTTATGAGAAAGTTGCTGCTCGTATTAGGTTTTGGTGCTGCGTTGCAAATGAATGCCCAGATTGGCGGCAGTGCAGCGTTTACATCTCTTGATCTTCCGGCTTCGGCACGAATGGCGGCGCTTGGCGGAAAGGTGGGCAGCATTTACGATCATGATCTAAATCTTGGAATCTGGAATCCATCGTTATTAACCGATACATGCGGAAGTCAGGTGGCATTTAGTTTCGCCGATTATTTCACAGATATCAAATTTGGTTATGCTGCTTTAGCCTATCATTTCGATAACATCGGGACTTTTTCATTAACCGGCACCCGCATTGATTACGGAAGTTTTCGTGAGACTGATGCTACCGGTGCAACGATCGGTGAATTTACAGCCGGGGAATACGGCGTTACATTAGGATATAGCCGAGCACTTGAACATAACTTTACTTTTGGCGCCAATCTGAAATTTCTTCAATCCAACTTGTATTTATGGCGGGCCAACGCATTAGCCGCTGATGTTGCAGTGTCCTGGCATCATCCGGAAAAGAATTTATCGGCAAGTGTTTTAATGCGCAATGCAGGCTTGATGATGCGTACATACACCGGCGGTAATCGTGAAAAATTGCCGTTCGAAATTTTAGGTGGAATTTCATTTAAGCCCAAGCACGCGCCATTCCGACTTTCTTTAACACTGCAAAACCTTGACCAATGGGATTTGACTTATGAAGATCCTGCGAATCCTTCAGTAACTGTTGATCCGTTAACCGGTGATTCCATTCGTGTATCGAAGTTTCGTCGTGCATCGGATATGTTAGGAAGACACGTGGTATTCGGCACTGAAATTCTCATTGGTAAAGTAGTTTCATTGCGCTTTGGTTACAACTATCAGCGTCGCAAGGAACTGGCTATTGGAACGCGTCAAGGTGCGGTAGGATTGTCTTTCGGAGCCGGAATTCGCATATTCAAAGTTAATCTGGCGTACGGACGTTCTATTTATCATTTGGCCGGCGGCGTTAACACCTTCAGCATGAGCGTGCGCGTCAACGATTTTATTAAACCGTAATCATGGTCGTTCCGGATTCTTGGAATGAAGAACAGCATTACCTCGTTCGTGAGTTTGTTTTCGCTGATTTTAAAGCAGCATTTTATTTTATGACTGCTGTGGCGGGAATTGCAGAAGAACTTCATCATCATCCCGACTGGAGCAATTCCTACAACCGTGTTACCATTCGCTTAACGACGCACGATGCAGGAAATGTAATTACTGAAAAGGACATCATCTTAGCTCACCGCATTAACGAACTGTTCGGAAAATTCAGGTAATTTGTAGTATGCTTTTCCGATTTTTCAAATTAGTATGGTGTTTGCCGGTAATCCTTTTTCTCAACGGATCAGCACCTAATGGGTTGCAGCTTGCAGTGCAACAGTTACAGACTGATCAGGGACTAGCTCCGGGATTTTTTGCCTTTCATGCCATTACTACTGATAGCGGTAATGTAATTGGTTCGCATAATCCTGAACTCGCTGTTATTCCTGCCAGTACGATGAAAATCATAACAACGTCTGCAGCACTAGGAATTTTGGGCGAAAATTATCGTTACAACACTGTTATTTCTTACACAGGTAAATTCGATTCGCTAACTGGCGTGTTGCAAGGAGATGTATTTATTGAAGGAAGTGGCGATCCAACTCTAAATTCAGAGTATTTCAATACTTCGAACCAAGCGGGCGTTGCTGATCAGTGGGCTGAAATTTTTAAGGCAAAAGGTATTCGAAAAATAACAGGACGCATCGTTGCATCAACCATAGGGTGGAGTGATAACGCCATTCCTGACGGGTGGACTTGGGGTGATATCGGGCAATATTACGGAGCAGGTGCTTACGGCATTGCGTGGTCGGATAACAAAATTAAGTTGTACTTCAATTCGACTTCGGACTCTGTGTATCTGAATTCGATGAAACCTGCAGATGCCGGGGTGTCGATTGTGCTGAAAGCCGATGTTGGTGGAGCGAAAGACAACCTGTTGGGATATTGTGCCCCATACCAATCGTTTTGTAGCATGCAGGGACGTTTGCCGGCTAATCAGAAGAACTTCGAAGTGGAGATTGCTCATCCTGATCCGGCATTGCAATGTGCGCGTGATGTACGATCTGTTTTAGGTGCAAGTGGAATAACCGTGAATGGTGATGCAACAACCACTAGAATTGCTGCAATTTCGAAGTTGGATTCATTGCGTAGCGTACTTCATAAACATCAATCGGTTTCGTTGCGTCAAATTGTGAAGCACATTAACAAGAAAAGCGATAATGTATTCGCGGAGCAATTATTACGAACCTTAGGTAAAGCAACCGGTGATGCAGGTTCCACCGAAAACGGAGTTGCTGCGGTGTTGGCATTTTGGAAAAAGAAAGGTGTGCCGATTCAACAAATTCACATGACCGATGGCAGCGGTTTGTCGCGTTCGAATTTGGTTACCGCTTCGGCATTATCTCAAATTCTGCGATTGTGTTTGGAACAAAAATGGAACGATGCATTTGAAACTTCCTTGCCAATTGCAGGTAAAGAAGGTTCGTTAACGTCATTGTGCAAAGGAACTTGTGCAGAGAATAATTTACATGCGAAAAGCGGTTACATCAATCGTGCTCGTGGTTACGCCGGTTATGTAAAAACAACATCCGGGAAAAAAGTATGCTTTACGCTGTTGGCGAATAATTATTCTTGTTCGCCTTCTGACATGAAAAAGAAACTGGAAAAAATTCTGGTGAAACTGGCGGAACTGTGAGCTTATTTCTTGCTCACTAATTTCCCGTTATCCCATTTTTCCTGACGGGTCATTTTTCCTTTGTCATCGAAAAATTTCCATTCACCGTTACGTGCAGGAATAACAGGTTTACCACCTGCAGGAATATCCTGATAAGCACCGCTAACCGCTACTTTGCCGTTTGGATGGTATTCTACATATTTCCCCGTGAAACCAAAGACGTACCAGTTATATTCTGCCTTCAGTTTTCCGTCGCAGTAATATTTTTTAACGGGAAGCGCTTGTTCGGAAGTTGGACGGTATGAAACCATCACTTGGCCGTTATCGCACCACTGCGTAATTGTACCGAGTTTACCTACTTTATGGTACACGTTTTCATTTTTCTTTTTTCCGGAAGCGTAATAGTTCGTTACGTAAACAGAATCGTTTGCTTGTTTATTTTCAGCCGTTACTTTTCCATCCGCACTCCAACTTTTACCAACAGGAAATGCTTCCAGCCAAGATCCTTCGTATGTATATTCCGATTGCATGGTTCCATTGCTGTGCCACATCTTCCATGCGCCTTTGCGATTTCCGTAATTATCGAAATGCTGTTCTGCATAGGGTTTCGCTAAAGCGAAATCGTAATATAAATTCCAGTCGCCTTTGCGGTACTTTTCTTTCAACTGATAAAACGTGTCCGTTTTGTATATAGCCATCTCTACAAAACCAGTATCCTGATAAAACGCTTTGTTGCTTTCTTGCGCATTAGCGCTGATGACATTCAGCACAGTCATACATCCAACAAAAAGCAGCTTTTTCATAACAATCATTTTAAGTAGATATGCAGCTATTATGCCAATTTTGAAATCATGATGTTTCTGATCATAGCGAATTCCTCCGCCTTCAATGAAGCACCGCCAATCAAACCTCCATCTAAATCAGGGCAAGAAAATAAAGCATCAGCATTTCCGCTGTTGCAACTTCCACCGTATAAAATAGATGTTTTCTCAGCTATGGCTGCATTCCAAATGGTTCCAAGTTCTTTGCGGATGAATGCGTGCATTTCTTGTGCTTGATCAGGTCCTGCAGTTTTTCCGGTGCCAATTGCCCAAACGGGTTCATACGCAACAATAATCGATGACGCATCAGTGTTGCTTATTTTACCAAGCACTTCATCTAGTTGCGATTTCACAGTTTCAAAATGACGATTGGTGTCACGTTCTTCAAGAGTTTCACCTACACAATAAATTACATGTAGTTGTTCTTCGAAGCATCGTATAATTTTCTGTAACAACTCAGCGTGATTTTCGCGTTGGTATTGTCTGCGCTCGGAATGCCCGATAATTGCGTATTTCACACCACAGGAAGCTAACATTGCTGCACTTATTTCACCGGTGTACGCACCACTTTTTTCCTGATGACAATTCTGTGCGGCAATGTGCAACGATTCTGTCGAAGCTGTAATACGTGCTGCCTCCGTCAACCAAATGTATGGTGGGGCAATAACGGTTATAAGATGCTGATGCGGGTGTTGTTGAACGGATAAATTCACTTGCCCTATTAATGATAATGCTTCGGCAAGGGAAGTATTCATCTTCCAGTTTCCGGCAATGATTTTTTTTCTCATGATGAAACGATTATTGCAAGCGTACTCGCGGATCGAGAATAGCGTAGGCGATATCAACGATGATATTGATCAATACGAAGAACGTAGCGAATACTAATGTGCTGCCCATAACAACCGGAAGATCATAATTGAAAAGCGCTTCTACAACCGCATTGCCAATTCCTTTCCAGTCGAATACGGCTTCTACAAACGCAGCACCGGCCATTAAACCTGCAAACCATCCGGAAATAGCCGTAACTACGGGATTAAGCGCATTCTTTAACGCGTGGGTGATAATAACTTTAAAGTTCGCCAAACCTTTTGCACGAGCAGTTCTGATGTAATCAAACGACATCACTTCCAACATGGAACTTCTGGTCAATTGAATAATCAATGCTAATGGTCGAATGCCTAAAGTGAATGCCGGAAGAATCAGATTCTTCAAATCCAGATATTGATCACCCGTGTACACATCTGTGGAATACAGACTTCCGATATTCTTCAAACCGGTATAATCGCGCAATAGATAACCGAACAGCCATGCAATGATTAGTGCAAAAAAGAACGACGGTCCGGCCATTCCTAATGTCGAGAATACGGAAACCATCCTGTCGAACCACGAGTTTTTATAGATCGCAGTAAGCACACCAAAAATGATTCCGATGATAGATGCAAAGACAATTGCAGATAACGCCAGCACCATCGTTTCGGGTAAAGATCCGCTGATGATTTCCCAAACGGGACGTTGGTTGATGTATGAGCGACGCAGGTACGGAGTTTTTAGAATTAACTCGTTATTTCCACCAACGCTCAATAAACGAATCGG
Source organism: Bacteroidia bacterium (assembly GCA_044344795.1). GTDB lineage: Bacteria > Bacteroidota > Bacteroidia > Palsa-965 > Palsa-965. Next base: position 53,460 of record JBIJCF010000014.1, read on the forward strand.
ATCTCCATACTTCTTTGGATCGAGGTAATAACGATCTGTCGAATCTTTAACGTCATGAATAGAAATGAACGACAAGTCATTTAAAAACAGCAAATACTGTTTATGCATGGGCAAGTCAATATTCAAATCTTTACGAATAATCTCCAACGATTTTTCATCGGTGCGTTGCCCCATTCGCATACGCGCAGGATCGCCGGGCAGTACATTGAACAGAATGAATACTGTTGTTAATACTCCGAAAAGCACCAGCAATCCGTAAAAAAATCGTTTGGCTATAAACTTGCCCACAGGCTTAGTGCGTTAATTCTTTAAACTTGGGGAAATCGTTGTAATGCCACATACCTATAGCAACGCCTTTTTTCAACTGCACTAATCCGGGGTTAGAGCGTATTACTGTTTTCAGAGCAGTTCCGTCCACATAATAAATTGGGAATGCTGCGCCTGTTTCTGCACGGAAGGCTTTAATTTGTTCAGGACCGGCCGCGCTTAATCCGTTAAACGGAATTCCTTTTGCAAGACATTCCTGATAAAATGCATTGACTTGTCCCATGATCTTACGATTCGTTTTGGATAAATCGTACATCACCACAAAGTAGGCGGTGCCCGGAACTTGCAACAACGAATCATTTAAGGCCATGCCGGATTCCGGTTCAGAGATATTGAAATCCATAATAGTGGCAGCGCAATTTCCTTTGCGTAATACTTCGTCATATCGGCAATACCATTCCCACAACGTGTCCTCAGGAAGTTCTTTGATGCCAAAACCTTTGATTTCGTTCGTCTTCAAATGCTTGTAATAGAAGGTCATCTTCACCGAATCGGGCTGGCAGCCGGTTTCAGCAGGAATTTTATTTTGTGATGCTTCATGATAATTTGTTCCAATAGCATAAGGACGGAAATCAATAACCGGAAGATGTTGCCAGGTGTATACCGGAAACCAGAACGAAAGGAATGTGCCGATAGCAGCTGTTCCAGCCAAGGCAATAGAACTTTTGAAAATCGGTTTGATGTTCTTTTCTCCGACCATGAGTACTGTAATCAGGATCAGTAAAATCAAGTCTTTCCAGAACGATTCCCAAGGAGTAAGTTTGATGGCATCTCCAAAACATCCGCAGCTGGTTACTTTATTGCAGCAAGCACTATAGAACGTGAGGAAACTAAAGAACACAATCATGGCTAGCAGCAGCCAGAGCGTCCATCTTACTTGAACTCCTATCAGTAGAAAAATTCCTAGTACAATTTCTACTGCGCAAAGTGTTATTGCCAGGAATAAAGAATTTTCGGAAAAGAAATGCCAGAATGGTTTCCATGAACTTTCTGAAGGCGGAGCAGTAACAGTGGCTTCTTGCGAAGCAGGTTGACAAGGAAATCCTTTCGCATCCTCGCCGGCAACTTTCATTTCACAACTGAAACCTTGACCAAAAACTTCGAAGTATTCCTGAAGTTTATAACTGAAACCGACAGGGTCATTGGCTTTGATAAAGCCGGAAAAGATAAACAAACCGCCTACTGCGATACGTGTTAAATGAGTCAGGAAATTAATTCTTCCAACAAACGTGTTGAGGTTAATGATCAGCACCACAGCGCCCAACACCAAGCCCAGATGCAGTTTGCTAAAGCAGGGCGGACATAACACAAAAAAAAGCACTGCCAATCCGACAGATGCGATAGCACGAAATGCTCGACTTTTCAGAAAATTCATAAGCTATTTGCCTTCGGTAAGTCTGACTAAAGCAAATATAGCGTAATTGATGATATCGAAGTAGTTCGCATCAATGCCTTCAGAGATTACCGTTTTGCCCTGATTGTCTTCTATTTGCTTAATTCGTAAAAGTTTTACAAGAATTAAATCGGTTAAACTGGACACGCGCATATCGCGCCAAGCTTCACCGTAATCATGATTTTTTTTCTCCATGAGATCTTTCGCTGCTTGCGCATATTTCGTGAACAAGCTCATGGTTTCGTCAACCGGAAGTTCCATGCGATTGTCTTTATCCAGTTCTAACTGAATAAGAGCGATAATGGAATAATTCACCATTCCGATGTACTCGCCACGGATGTCGTCTTCTATTTGTTGTGTGCCGGTTTGTTCTATGGTACGAACTCGATTTGCTTTAATAAAAACCTGATCCGTAATGGAAGAAATGCGGAACATACGCCACGAAGTTCCGTAGTCTTGCAGTTTCTTTTGAAAGATGTCCCTGCAGTTACTTATTATTGCGTCGTATTGTTGCGACGTTGTTGCACTCATAAATTTTGAATAAGATGCCACAAGATAAGGACTTTCGGGCGGTAGTGAATGCGATTCGTGAGGGAAAACGAAAGCCCCTGATTATGGGAATTTTGAATCTCACACCGGATAGTTTTTATGATGGAGGAAGTTATGCCGGTACGAACGAAGTTGTGGACGCTGCTTCGCGAATGATTTCAGATGGTGCGGAGATTCTGGATATCGGTGCTGTTTCCACGCGGCCGGGATCGGTTGGTCCTGATGTTGAGGAAGAATGGATACGTATGAAAAATGGGCTGGTAGCGCTGCGTCGCGCGTTTCCGGAAATATTAATTTCTATCGACACCTACAGGGCAGAGGTTGCTCGCAGAGCGATTTCGGAAGGGGCAGATATCATCAATGATGTATCGGCGGGAATGATGGATACTGAAATGTGCGCCACAATTGGTAGCATGAAAGTGCCTTATATCGCGATGCACATGCAGGGAACGCCGCAAAATATGCAGCAACAACCCGATTACACGGATATTACAGCAGAAGTAATAGCATTTTTATCTGAGCGAGTTCAATTGTTTGAAGCAGCCGGAAGTCCTGTGGTTATTGCAGATCCCGGATTTGGATTCGGTAAAACGAATGCACATAATTATCAGCTGTTACAGGAGCTGGAGCAAATCACATCGCGTTTCCCAACGCTGGTAGGTGTTTCACGAAAATCTATGATTTATAAAGTCTTGCAGACAACCGCTACAGGTGCATTGAACGGAACTACAGTTGCGAATACTGTTGCTTTAATCAAAGGTGCGCATATTTTGCGTGTGCATGATGTAAAGGAAGCGCATGAAGCAGTGGAAATCGTCTCGATGATGAAATCTTCGGTAACTTAGTCCACCGATTTATGATTAATCCATTATTCATAGCATTTCGCTGGCAAGACATGGTAGATATTCTACTGGTAGCCATCTTGCTGTATCAGTTGTACAAACTGGTGCGCGGAACTGCAGCGTTGAATATTTTTATCGGCATTGCCATATTTTACTCGGTGTTTCGTTTGGTGCGTTTGCTGGATCTAGAACTTTTTTCGAGCATTTTGGGCAAGTTTATTGATGTTGGTGTTATCGCGTTGCTGATAGTATTTCAACAGGAACTACGTCGATTCTTCCTTTTTGTGGGAACAAATAACATCATCAATCGCGGACAAATTCGTAAAACGTTGTTTTCGTGGAAAGACGACACCGGCGATAGCAGTTTGGATATTAATGCGGTAGTGAAGGCGTGCAGAAACATGTCTGAAACTAAAACTGGGGCAATTATCGTGTTCACGAAAAACAACGATCTGAAGTTTTATATCAATACCGGCGATCCCGTAGATGCTAATGTTACAGTGAGGATGTTGGAAAGTATTTTTTACAAAAATAGTCCGCTTCACGACGGTGCTGTAATCATTACAGATAATGCGATTAAAGCCGCGCGTTGTGTTTTACCTGTGACAGAAAACCCTGATTTCCCGGCGCACTTGGGTATGCGTCACCGCGCTGCAGTTGGAATTACGGAAAACTCAGATGCTTTTGCCGTTGTGGTTTCTGAGCAAACAGGAGGGATTTCCTTCTTCAAAGGAGGAGAAATGATACCTGCATTAACGGTAGATCGATTACGTGAGCTGCTCGAGAAAGAACAATAAGCGCGATTACTTTCCGCCTTTTTCGATGATGTCGTTAATCATCAAACTATCGGGTTTTCCCAAATACTGAATCAACACTTTAGCATTTTCAGCATACGTGGTGTTCGGATATTTATCAATCAAATACTGATAAATGATTCGCGCGCGTTCAGTTCCGTCTTTCGTATGTTCCAGATGATCATCGTAGTTCAGTGCCGCCATCAAGCACGCATCTGCATATCGCGGATAGCCTTTGTGGTTCTCCATAATTTGTTCGAGATAAATGGCTGATTGCTGGTAGTTTCCGGTTCCTCGCGACAAATCTGCTGCACGCAATAAATATTCGGGAGTCAAACTATCTTTAGGATATAATGCGATGAAATCGCTATACGCCTTAATTCCGGCCAATGCCAATTTGCCATCAAATTGTTTGCTTCCTTTTAAAGCGACTTCTGCATCGGTAATCGCTTTAATGTACACATCACGTCCGGATGCACGTTCCAGACTGTCTTTTACTTTTTGGTCGTTGGCGGTATTATTATTGTCACCACATGATGCAGCACCTAACAATGCTGCCGTTACTCCTAAGAAAATCAGTTTTTTCATAACAAGTTATTTGTTTGGAAATCGCATTCTGTAGTTCACTTCTACGCGTCCTTTGGAGATGTCATTCAGCTTACTTTGAAGCAATCGCTTGCGCAACGGACTGATACGATCTACAAATAACTTTCCTTCGATATGATCGTATTCATGCTGTATGATGCGTGCTGCAATGCCTTCAAATGTTTTCGTATGTTCCTTAAAATTACGGTCGAAGTAGGTGATGTGTACCACCGATTTGCGACTGACATCTTCACGGATTTTCGGAATGCTTAAACAGCCTTCGTTAAATTTCCATTCTTTACCTTCTTCTTTGGTAATACGGGGATTGATAAAAACTTCTTTGAAATCACCGAGCGCTTTCTCTTCATCGGTTTCAGGATCTTCTGCAAATGGCGCCCCATCTACGATAAACAGACGAATGCTTTTCCCGATCTGGGGGGCAGCTAGTCCAACACCGGAAGCGTTGTACATCGTGAGGTACATGTTGTCGATTAATTGCTCTAATTCCGGATAATCCGGAGTGATGTCCGCTCCTTGTTTTTTCAAAACCGGATCGCCGTATGCCACAATTGGAAGAATCATGGTGCAAAGATACGGTACGAAACTAATTTTCAGCGGGGCATTTCCATGAAGTGTTGCAATAATATTGTTGCAGAAACTTCATCCACTAATGCTTTGTTTTGACGATCTTTTTTCTTTACTCCGGAAGCGAAAATCGCTTGTGACGCCATCTTTGAAGTAAACCGCTCGTCCACACGAACAATTTTTTTGTCCGGAAATTTTTCCTGCAACTTCCCCGCAAAAGTATGACAAGCTTGCGTAGCATGTGTGTCGGAACCGTCCAATCGTTTCGGATCGCCGATTACAATAACATCCACCGTTTCCTGACTAAAATACTTTTCCAGCCATGTAAAAATATCGGGAGTGTTGACAGTAGTTAAACCTGTGGCAATAATTTGTAAAGGATCAGAAACTGCGATGCCGCAACGTTTCATGCCGTAATCTATTGCCATTAATCGTCCCATCGGTTCAAAGTTATATTTAACTCACGAGTAATTGTAATGAAATTTGGAATCATTCTTGTTGTGTAATAACTTTGTAATTACGTAAGAATTGTACCATGGAGCTATCTATTATTCAAATTGGCAACTCAAAAGGGTTAAGACTGTCAAAGTCAATATTGGAACGTTATCAGATAACTGATAAAGTGCAATTGATTTTGGAAAAAGGACAGATTGTTCTGCGCCCCATTTCAGAGCCGCGAAAGGGTTGGGATAAAGCATTTAAGAAAATGCGTGATGAAGGCGATGATCAGATCTTGATGAACGATGTTTTTGATGATGAAGATTTTGACGAATGGAACTAGATCAGTATGACATAGTTTTAGTAAACCTAGATCCGACAGTTGGCAGTGAGATTAAAAAAACTCGTCCTTGCGTGATCATTTCCCCGAATGAAATGAATTATAACTTGAGAACAATTGTAGTTGCACCTATGACTGCTCAAGGAAGAAAGTATCCGACGCGGGTTAAAGTAAAACACAACAATAAGGTAGGTTGGATAGTAATTGATCAGATCAGAACGATCGATAAATTGCGAATAGTTAAGCGACTAGGCACTTTAAGCGGAAAGGAACTTCAGGAATGCAAAGCTGTAATTCGAGAAACATTTGTTGATTAATAGTGGTTTAACTCCTATTTTTTAAGTTGTTGTTCATCAAGTTGGTTTCCTAAAAACCATTTGAGAATTTGTTTACTCGATTCAATCGCATTGATGTATTTTCGCATCATGATGAATGAACTGCAAGCTAAAATTGAAGCCGCCTGGAACGACAGAGCGCTGCTGCAACAAACCGATACACAAGATGCAATTAACGCAGTAATTGAATTGCTGGATAAAGGTCAGCTGCGGGTTGCCGAACCGCAAGGCGAAACCTGGCGAGTAAACGACTGGGTGAAAAAAGCCGTGATCTTATATTTTCCTATTCGTAAAATGGAAACCATCGAAGTAGGACCGATGGAGTTTCACGATAAAATGGCGTTGAAGAAAAATTATGCCGAATTGGGTGTTCGTGTAGTTCCTCATGCGGTGGCGCGTTACGGCGCATTTTTGGCTAAAGGTGTCATCATGATGCCGAGTTACGTCAACATCGGTGCTTATGTGGATAGCGGCACCATGGTAGATACATGGGCGACAGTTGGTAGCTGTGCGCAAATCGGAAAAGATGTGCATTTGAGCGGAGGTGTTGGAATAGGCGGAGTACTGGAACCTGTTCAGGCGGCGCCGGTAATTATTGAAGACGGTGCATTTATCGGATCACGTTGTATTGTTGTGGAGGGATGCAGAGTTGGTAAAGAAGCTGTGCTTGGTGCAAACGTGGTGCTCACGGGTTCAACAAAAATTATTGACGTAACAGGATCTTCTCCTGTTGAATACAAAGGAATAGTGCCACCACGTTCGGTCGTTATTCCCGGAAGTTATACCAAAGAATTTACTGCCGGTTCATTCCAGGTTCCATGTGCATTGATCATCGGTAAGCGCAAGGAATCTACCGATTTGAAAACTTCGCTAAACAATGCTTTGCGTGAATATGATGTAGCCGTATAATGCGATTTTTGATCTACATTCTCGTTCTGTGTTCAGCTGTTCTTCACGGACAAGAAAATGCTGCGCTTCGCTACGTTACACCGTTTGATGACTTGATCCCTAAAATTCTTCCGGTGGAAGTGCGACAAATCACGGACACCGTTTTCTTTAAACGTGGTATCGGATTTCCTTCATGGACCGGAAAAACGGGCACCGCGAAGTGGACAACACTTTGTGCGAAAAGAAAAGGAAAACAAGAAATCTGCGCACAAGGAAGAACGATGATCACGAAAGATCAAAGCAATCGTCTAATTCATTATCAGGAATCGGATGCCAAGGGCAATGCAATCATCAAAGAGATCATTATCCAATGGCTTATTGCAGATAAACCGAATTTAGTGGTGCATCTATCGATGCAAGGTCAAGAGCGCGTGCTGGATTCGGTGGAATATTCATACAACAACGCAGGATTGGTTTCTTCCATTAGGCACCGGAAAATTCAGGGAACACGAGACACTACAGTTACATCTTCATTGTTATACAACAATAAGAATCAACTCATTGTGTACACGCATGCGCAACACGGCGGCGTGCAAGGATCTTTCCTGTTTACGTACAATGAATTCGGTTGGATTACACGACGTGTGTTTACGGAGCAGCAGTCGCAAGTAGTTGTTGCAGTTGATTCATTGAGTTACCAGGCAATCGGAGATTCATCCTCTTATTATTACGGTGCGCACTTTCTTTCTTTAGGCGGAAGCGGAGCATGGATGGAAGTTGATCGTTGCGTGACATCGGCACAATTATATCCCCATTGGCGCGATTATTATTGGTCGGTAGAGGATCGTGTGAACACACATTACAACTTGCGCAAGAATGAATATGTTACAATTAATTATTCGAACAGCCAAGTGCAGGAAGCGGGAATTTATCGATACAATGAAACTGTTATTGAAAGACATTATTACATCGGATCGCCGCAGGATAACGTGTATTCGTGGTCGATGGAATTAATTTATACCGAGAAAGGAAAACGAATTGTTGTGCAGACGAATAATGTTGACGTTTTGGGTAACTCCGGAATACGCGAGACACAGGTTTTATATTACACATCAGGAAAAAAGACCGGAAAAATCAGCAGTATTACTACTCGCGATTATCGTTTTGGTACTCAATAAACTAGTCAACAAATTTGGAGTACACGGCCAAGTTCCAAAATCGGTTATCGAAAAAGCCACGATCCTTATAGTACGCCAAGATGCTCCAATAAATAAATTGCGCTTTTGTTGTCGTGTGCAACTTCATGTTATGCAATCCGTATTGGACAATTGTAGCACCAGCTTCCACAGCATACAATTTGCCCCAGAAACGAATATCCATTTCACCGCCAATTTCAGCGCGGCGATTTTGTACTTCAATTGAATTAAAGCCTCAAGTACCAATCAGTTCATTGTCTCGAATAAATCCGGCCCAGGCAAAAACTTGTTTGTTGTTATAGTTTTCATTCACCTTAGCAACCAACTTTTCCGCTTGTTGTAACGTTTGCATATTCGGCCGCTGAATGAACTCGTTAATTCTTCCATTGCTGCGCATTCCGAACACTGCATGTGCATCACCTAATTGCATTGTCGCAAGATTAAACGTGGAGTTTGAATGACAGGGAATTCTTCGAAGCATTGGAGATTGATCATAGCTGAGAATTTGTTTCTAAAGGCAGCAGAAGCGCGTTGCATTTACACATTACCGCTTACCTTTGAACCATCGAAAAAATTCTCGTCATACAAACTGCATTTACGGGAGATGTCGTTCTCGCGACTCCTGTTTTGGAAGCGTTACATCAACGTTACCCGCAAGCGCACTTGGATGTGCTGGTGCGCAAGGGAAATGAAGGATTGTTGCAAGGTCATCCGTATGTGCGACAAGTGCTGATTTTTGATAAGAAGAAAAACAAACTTGCACACATATGGGAATTGTTGCTAACCGTTCGTCGTGAACGATATGATGCAGTAATCAATTTGCATCGTTTTGCTTCTTCCGGAGTAATTGCGGGTTTTTCAGGTGCAAAAATACGTGTAGGTTTTGATAAAAACCCGATGTCTTTTAGGTACACGCATACTGCTAAGCACGAAATTGGTAACGGTAAACATGAAGTGCGTCGCAACCTCGATTTGATTGCACCATGGGTAGGACAAGTTACTTTTCGACCCACGTTATATCCAACGACTCAGGACGAAAAAATGGTGTCGTTTCATAAAAGCAGACGACCATACATTTGTATTGCTCCAACTTCGGTTTGGTATACTAAGCAATGGGCAAAAGAACGTTGGATTGAGTTACTTCGATTGATTCCTTCTTCGTATACCATTTATGTGCTCGGTGCTCCCGGAGATCGCGTTGTTTGTGATGAAATTATTCAAAAATCGGGAATAGCTCATGCTGCAAATCTTTGCGGACAGTTAACGTTTTTGCAGTCTATTGCATTGATGAAGGAGGCCGCGATGAATTACGTTAACGATTCTGCTCCATTGCATTTCGCGTCATCCGTTAATGCTCCGGTTACTGCAATTTTTTGTTCAACTGTTCCTGCTTTTGGTTTTGGGCCGCTATCAGATGTAGCGCATGTAATTGAAACACAGGAAACCTTGAAGTGCCGTCCTTGTGGGCTTCACGGGCATGAATCGTGCCCCGACGGACATTTTCGTTGTGCGCTCTCTATCTCTGCAAAACGTGTTGCAGCAACGCTTCCGGCGTGAAGGAAGTGATTACCTTTGCCGCAATGAAAGAACATTTACGACATCCTGTATTTGCCTTTGTTTCTGAGCTTGCTTCAGAACTGAAACTGGATGCGTATGTGATTGGAGGCTTTGTACGCGATGCAATTATGCAACGAGCCTGCAAGGATATTGATATTGTGGTTGTCGACCCAAAACATAAAACCGATCGTCCGGGAATTGCGCTGGCGGAAGCTGTGGCCAAGCGGGTAGGAGTGAAGGTGCATGTGTTTCGGAATTTTGGAACTGCACAAATTAAATTGGATGACTACGAGGTAGAATTTGTGGGTGCTCGTCGTGAGTCGTATCAGCGTGAATCGCGCAAACCGATTACAGAAGATGGTAATTTGGAAGATGATCAACTGCGACGAGATTTTACGATTAACGCCATGGCGCTTGATTTACACCCTACACGTTTTGCAAAATTGGTGGACCCGTTCTCGGGTTTGGATGATTTGAAAGCTAAATGTATTCGTACACCGCAAGATCCGGATGTTACGTACTCTGATGATCCGTTGCGAATGATGCGAGCTATTCGTTTCGCAACACAATTGAATTATACAATTGTGCCCGATTCGCTGGAAGCAATTGCACGTAATGCCCATCGCATCAGCATTGTATCAAAAGAGCGTATCGCTGACGAACTCAACAAAATTATTCTTGCTCCTGTTCCAAGTATTGGTTTCAAATTATTGTTCGATTCGGGATTATTAAAATTAATTTTCCCCGAAATGACCGCTTTACACGGTGTAGAATACGTGAAAGGCAAAGGGCACAAGGATAATTTTTATCACACGTTACAAGTTCTGGACAATGTGGCACAACGCAGCGACAACTTATGGTTACGATGGGCTGCCATTTTACACGATATTGCAAAACCTACCACAAAGCGTTTCGAGCCCGAACACGGATGGACGTTTCATGGACATGAAGATCGCGGTGCGCGCATGACGCCTAAGATATTTGCTGCTTTGAAATTGCCCTTAAATGAACACATGAAATATGTGCAGAAGTTGGTGCAGCTGCATTTGCGTCCTATCGCTTTATCCAAATCGGAAGTGAGCGATTCTGCAATTCGTCGTTTGTTATTTGAGGCAGGTGATGATATTGATGATTTAATGATCTTGTGTGAAAGCGATATCACTTCAAAGCAAGAAGAACGCGTTCATCGATATTTAAAGAACTTTCAATCGGTGCGGGAGAAGTTGAAGGAAATAGAGGAGAAAGATCATTTGCGGAACTGGCAACCTCCTGTTACGGGTGAAGATATTATGAATGCATTTGGTATTGCGCCAAGTCTGCAAGTGGGTATTTTGAAAAACGCGCTGCGTGATGCCATTTTAGACGGAATTGTTGCCAATAACAGACCGGCGGCGTGGGCTTATATGATTAGTGAAGGAGAAAAAGCCGGATTACAAGTAAAAACGGAATATATCACTCCCAATCCTTTGGAATTACCAGTTAAAGTAAACGATGATGAGGATTCCAAGCAATAAAGTTGCGGATATTCTGAGCTTCTTTCGAAGCGAACTCGTCGGACATTATGACGACGACGAGATCAATCGTTTGGCGGAATGGTGTTTTGAGGAGTTTATCGGCTGGACGAAAACGGATTTGTTGTTGAATCATGAACGTACCGTAAATGAATCGGATTTATTAAAATTCAATTTTGCGGTAAAAGATTTGAAGCGCGGTCGACCAATTCAGTATGTTTTGGGTAAGGCATATTTTCACGGACTGGAATTTTTCGTGGATAATAATGTGTTGATACCACGTCCGGAGACTGAAGAGTTGGTACAGTTAGTTCTGGATGAAGAGCGCGGAAAGAAAAGAACTCCCGTTATCATTGATATCGGAACCGGTAGTGGTTGTATTGCTATTGCACTCAAGAAGAAAATTCCTCACGCTCATGTTTACGCATTAGATGTATCTGTAGGCGCTTTGGCTGTAGCTAAACGTAATGCAACTACCAACGATGCTGATATCCATTTTATTCTCAGTGATGTATTGGATAAAAACGCACACGAACACATTCCGGCATGTCACGTTATGGTTAGCAATCCGCCATACGTTACCGAGCATGAATCGGGAGAAATGTTACCACGTGTAAAGGACTACGAGCCACATCTGGCATTGTTTGTAAAGGATAACGATCCTTTAATATTTTATAAATCAATTGCACAGTTAGCAAAAGGTAAATTAAAAGAATCCGGCTTATTGGCATTCGAGATCAACGAACAATTGGGTTACGAGACCTGTATTTTGTTGCAACAGGAAGGATATCGAGATGTTCGTTTATTGAAGGATATACAAGGGAAGGATCGTTTCGTTCTAGCGCGACTATAATATGAAGGTTACGGTAATCACAGCAGCATACAACAGCGCATCCACGATTCGGGATACGTTGGAATCTGTTGTTGGACAAGACTATCCTTATGTCGAGTATATAGTGATTGATGGTAGATCGTCCGATGAAACTTTAAATATTATTAAAAAATATTCGAATCGCATTACCAAAATTATTAGCGAACCTGATCAGGGCATTTACGATGCTATCAATAAAGGTATTCGTGCTGCGAGTGGCGATATCATTGCCATTTTACATGCGGATGATGTGTATGCACATCCACAGGTGCTCAGCCGTGTAGTGCAAACAATGCAAAGCAATCATGTGGATGCGGTTTATGGTGATTTGCTTTATGTACAACGAGATCATCCGGACAAAGTGGTACGTCATTGGAAAAGCGGCAGCTATCATCACGGACGTTTTTTGAAAGGCTGGATGCCTCCACATCCTTCTTTTTTCTTGAAACTAAGTTGTTACGAAAAGCACGGAACATATACCGACAAGCTGTTTTCTGCTGCTGATTATGAGCTTATGTTACGCATGTTGCATAAGTACCGCGTATCGGTAGCGTATTTACCTGAAGTTTTGGTGCGAATGCGGGTTGGCGGCGTTAGTAATAAAAGTTTAAAAAACAGGATTCGTGCTAATCGAGAAGACCGCGAAGCCTGGCGCATGAACGGTTTACATCCCGGCTTATTGACGTTAATTAGGAAGCCGTTATCCAAGTTGAAGCAATTTATCTTCAA
>JBIJCF010000003.1:0-147622 GCA_044344795.1 Bacteroidia bacterium
TTCAAATGGCGTGCATAAAAAAGCCCCGTATTAGCGGGGCTTTTTTATTAGAATTTCGCACGGACTTTTCTTCTTTTTACTTTTTGACCCTTAAATATGTTACCATATTTCGATTTGTACAATGAACTCTTTCCTCGATAAACATAACTAAACTCAATGTTTGTGGTCAAGAATGAATCATTATGTGATGGATCGCCACGTTTGGATCCAGGTACCCAGTTATTGGATAATCCCGGCTCTTCAGCTTCAGCAGCAGCTATATTGGTTCGATTTGCTAATATAGCAGCCATCGATCCTGAAGGCTTGTCCACATAAATTGTACTAACGTCATCTAAATAATCTGTGAATGTCGTTCTCCATGAAAGGTTCCAGCCAACGCGGAATTGCTTGTTAAATGTGAAGTAAAATCCAGCAGTTGCAGGAATCGCTAATACTACTTTAGAGTAGCGATAATTTTCAGTTTCAAGAGGACGCAGAGCAATCCATTCGCCCTTATAGTTCGCCTTGGGATTATGATAGAGCCCGGAAACTCCAAGCCCAACATAAGCGCGGAACGAATTGGTGTAACGATACGTGCGACCTAAGTCATTGATTTCGTAGAAAAAAAACTGTGCTTCAGCTGCAGCTTCCCAAACATAATTGCGAAAACTCAAATTACGATAGTAGCGACCACGGTTGCTGGACAAGCTATCTGCGCCACGAAGTGTCACATAATTGATGCTGCCTTTTACGGAGAAATACTGGTTGATTTTGTATCGAGCAAAGGCATTTGCAGCCTGACGTGTTTGTGTCAGCTTCATGTCGGCTACGAAATCACGACGTGAGAGTTCATTTCCACCCATATCGCCTAAGACATTGGCAGCACCAATTCCACCACCAAAGTCCCAGTTATACTGAGCGTTAGCAACAAAAGGCGCAACAGCTAATGCTCCTGCTAGTATCAACTTTTTCATGTGAAATCAATTTATAGTTTACCTATTCTACGAAGTTAACAAAATTACGTTTATTTAGGAAGTGTCCGGAAAATCTTATCGTACTTTTAGAGTCAGATCTATGAAATCAAGAATCACAACGTTATTCGACATCGAATTTCCAATTATTCAGGGCGGAATGATTTGGTGCTCGGGATGGGAATTGGCCGCAGGTGTTAGCAATGCCGGCGGTTTGGGTTTAATCGGCTCGGGAAGTATGTATCCCGATGTATTGCGCGAACATATTCAGAAGTGCAAAGCCTCTACTGGCAAGCCTTTTGGGGTAAATGTGCCTTTGCTGTATCCGGATATTGATAAGCACATGGATATCATCATTGAGGAAAAAGTACCTATAGTTTTTACATCTGCCGGAAATCCTGCAACATGGACGCAAAAGCTGAAATCTCATGGTATCAAAGTGGTACATGTGGTTGCTAATGTCAAGTTCGCTCAAAAGGCTGAGGCTGCAGGTGTAGACGCCATTGTCGCGGAAGGATTTGAAGCAGGAGGTCACAACGGTCGGGAAGAAACTACCACATTAGTGCTGATTCCATTGATTTGTAAATCGGTGAAAATTCCGGTAATGGCTGCGGGCGGTATCGCTACAGGCGCTCAGATGCTCGCTGCTTTCGCATTAGGTGCGGAAGGAGTGCAGGTGGGCTCGCGTTTTGTCGCATCAAAGGAATCATCAGCACATGATCATTTCAAAAATGCCGTTATCTCGGCTCAAGAAGGTGATACGTCATTAATGCTGAAAAAATTGGTTCCGGTTCGTTTATTAAAAAACAAATTTGCTGATGACGTGCGCGATGCAGAATATCGCGGAGCATCACCGGAAGAATTGACTGCATTATTGGGTCGTGCACGCGCCAAAAAAGGAATGTTTGAAGGTGATATGGACGAAGGTGAATTGGAAATAGGGCAAGTTGCCGCTTTGTTACGTGATATGCCCGCTGCGGGTGATATTGTACGTGAAATGATGAATGAATTTAATAAAGTGAAATCACAATTGTGTTCGAAATAAGTTATGATAGAATTTGAGCGATTTACTTTAAAAAACGGCTTGCGCGTTATTGTGCATACCGATGAATCAACACCGTTGGCTTGTGTAAACATCTTATACGATGTGGGTGCACGCGATGAAGACGAATCCCGAACAGGATTTGCGCATTTATTCGAACATCTGATGTTTGGCGGTTCCATTAACATTCCAAGTTATGATGAACCGTTGCAGCGTGTTGGTGGAGAGAATAATGCTTTCACCACCAATGACATTACGAACTATTATTTGACATTACCTGCTGCGAATCTTGAAACCGCATTTTGGTTGGAATCGGATCGTATGTTGAGTTTGGCGTTTTCGGAAAAAAGTCTGGAAGTGCAGCGGAATGTGGTGATTGAGGAGTTTAAGCAACGTTATCTCAATCAGCCTTATGGTGATATCTGGTTGCGTTTGCGTCCGCTGGTGTATAAGGTTCATCCATACAAATGGGCGACTATCGGGAAGGAAATTTCTCATATTGAAAAAGCGACAATGGAAGATGTAAAAGCATTTTTTGCAAAGCATTATTGTCCAACTAACGCAGTGATGGTTGTCGCCGGAAATGTTACTGTTCCTCAGGTGAAAGCACTCGCAGAAAAGTGGTTTGAGCCAATTACGAGCGGTGAAAAACCGGTTCGCAATTTGCCTGTTGAACCGCCGCAAACCGAATATCGTCGGGAAGTGGTACACGCTGACGTGCCTTTTGATGCGCTGTATATGGCGTTTCGTATGTGCTCTCGTTACGACAAGGACTACTATGCTATGGATTTGATATCGGATATTTTATCACGTGGAAATTCATCGCGGTTGTACAACCGATTGATCAAGGAGAAGAACTTATTTTCTGAATTAAATGCATACGTGATGGGTGAACTGGATAAAAGCATTTTTATAGTTAGTGGTAAAACAAATAAAGGTGTATCCATTGAAGATGCCGAACGTGCGGTGATGGAGGAATTGCACAAGTTGTGTGAAGAAGAAGTTTCTGCGCGCGAGTTACAAAAGGTAAAAAACAAGGTGGAATCATCCATGTTCTTTGGCGAAATGGGTGTGCTGGACAAGGCAATGAACTTGGCATTCTTTGAATTGATGGGCGATGCGGATCGTGTGAATTCAGAAGTAGATCGTTACCAAGCAGTAACTGCACCGGCAATCAAAGAATTGGCAAGTCAGGTGTTCTGCAAAGAGAATTGTTCCGTGTTACATTATTTATCTAAAGAGGCGTAGTATGGCAAACGAATTAAACAGAATAGCAGCTCCTGAGTTCAAAATAGTAGATGAAGTTCACTTGCAGGATGCAGCAGAATTTAAATTGGATAATGGTGTAACCGTATATGAGCTGGATGCCGGAACACAGGATGTCGTTAAAATTGAATTTATTTATCCTGCAGGAAGCGCACATGCGCATTCTCCGGTATTAGCGTCTGCGGTAAATGATATGCTTGATGAAGGTACACCAACTCGTCAGGCGGAAGCTTTAGCCGAAGAATTAGACTTCTACGGTGCATTTATTGAATCGGAAGTCACGCCCGATTTAGCATCATTTACGCTGTACACATTGAATAAACACATTGCACCTACATTGGAAATTGTGAGCGACGTACTGCACAATGCATCTTTTCCGGATGCGGAGTTTGAAGTGTATCGTTCCAACAGTAAGCAGCGATTTATTGTGGATTCAGGAAAGGTAAATGTGTTGGCGCGTCGTCGTTTCGGGCAGTTACTTTTTGGAAATGAGCATCCGTATGGAAAAGCTACTGAAATTCAAGATTACGATAATCTTACTACCGCTCAGCTGAGAAGTTATTTTATTTCTCATTATGCAGCGCATGGATTGAAAATTTTAGTTGCAGGTAAAATAGAACCTGAATTGCGTCGACTGCTGAATACGCAATTTGGTCAGGCTTCTGCAAATGACGTAGAGAAAGATCGTTTTTCAAGAGATATCAATACAACCGCCGAACGTATTCATACCGTTGAAAAATCCGATGCTATCCAATCTGCCATCCGTATTGGGCGTCCTCTATTTAATCGCGAGCACGAGCATTTTCCGGGGATGCAAGTACTGAATACCGTTTTGGGAGGTTACTTCGGTTCCCGTTTGATGGCGAATATTCGTGAAGATAAAGGTTACACGTATGGTATTGGTTCCGGTTTGGCATCGATGAATGAACACGGCTATTTTTTTATTTCCACTGAAGTTGGCGTGGATGTTACATCGCAGGCGATTGCAGAAATTTATAAGGAAATAAAGCAGTTGCGTAAGGAACTGATTCCTCATGAAGAATTGGAATTGGTTCGTAATTATATGATAGGAACATTTTTACGCAGTACGGACGGGCCATTTGCACTGGCTGATCGGAAAAAGGCGCTCATTGGCTACGATCTGGATTATTCCTATTATGAACGTTATTTCGAAACTGTTAAATGTATTACACCGGCAGAGCTCCGCGACTTAGCGAATTTATATTGGCAGGAAGAAGATTTGATTGATTTGGTAGCCGGTAAACGAAATTAATTCAACGCGACATGCGTAAGATTCAGGAGCAGATTGATCAGTTTCGCCAGGCGGTTATCGCTTGTGATGCAGCGCAATTAAGGCAGATTCTTAAAATATTTAAAGGAACGACTCTTTCTTCGGATCACCTAATAATTGAATGGCACGACGCGTTGTTATTCGCTTGCGCTTTCCCATGTAATACTGAGATTTATACAACATGTCGTAAGGAGTTGGATAATTTCTCAGTAGTCGTGCGAAAAGTTTGTCAGTTAAAACCGACACTGTCAGAAAAATTGATCAATTCCGGAATTGCAGGAACGGTGATACAAAGTTCCTTCAGTTGTACCTTGTTGAAGAGTTTGCATGATAGGTATGACAGTGCTGTGAAATTTCATTCTTTTGATCCGGAAGGTCAATCCGTAAATGAATTACTACCGTTACTATTACCGCAAGCGGAATTCAATACTATCGGTGTGGGAATGGAAGAAGAGGAGTGGGTAATTCGCCTTTCAAAAAGCAATTATTTTAATTCATTTTTGAAATTATGGAATCGAATAGAAGAACTTTCGGTGCGGGAAAGTTTGTTCGACAGAATGAAAATATATGTGGAGTTGGACTTAAAGAAGTTTCCTTCACGCAGTACCATTCAAATTCCAACCGGAGAAATTTACACGCATGATCGTTTGATTCGCAAGGTTGAAGCACGTGAAATTTTGAACGCACCTCTGCAACGTTCGCTAACATTAACTAATTCCGAGAAGGAAGAAATATTGTTGCAGTCGCGAAGCATGCTTGCACAACTCAATCGGGAAACGGACCCGGTTACTTATTCAGAAGCTGACGGTTTACAATTATTTGATTTGGGGCGCGGGTATACTATTGCATTATTCTCTATGATTCCGGAAAAACGTTTGGTACCAGATTCCTACATTGGTTTTATGATGTACAAGAATCGAATTCCGGTTTCGTACGGTGGAGCATGGATGTATGGCAAGCAAGCGTTGATTGGTATCAATGTATTTGAAGCATTCCGTGGCGGTGAATCGGCCATGATTTTCGCTCAATTGATGCGCACTTACAGACAGCGTTACGGAGTGGCATCATTTAGTGTAGAACCCTATCAATTCGGGAAGGATAATCCGGAGGGAATTGCATCGGGCGCCTATTGGTTTTATTACCGTTTCGGATTCCGTTCGGATGATGCACGTCTGGCAAAATTAGCAGAGCAAGAACATCAAAAAATAAATAGTAAGCACGGTTATCGATCTTCTGAAAAGACTCTGATAGCGCTAACAGAGAGTACTATTACCTGGGATATTGACGCTAAGAAAAAATCGAAAAAAGGAATTACGGAAGCTGCAGCTGTTTGGAGTAAAGCTGTTACCGCACAAATTGATAAACGTTTCAACGGTAATCGTGAATTGGCCATCAAATATGTTGCGGAAAAAATGCAGTTGAGCATCGCTTCCAATTGGCGCCTGCATACGGAATATGGATTATTGTTGTTACCGTTGGAAAAATCAATGGATAACAGCACACTATATGCTGAATTCAAGTCATTGGCTCAGCTGAAGTATGGAACTGCTGAAGAGGAATACATTGCAGCATTTTATCAATTCATGCAAAACCACACGTGACACAATCGCTCTTACTGATCGCTTTACTCGTTGCGCACTGGTTCGGTGATTTCTCACCTCTGAGTACGCCCTGGATGCTCAATGCGAAACGATTAGGTAAGCCGTTGTTTCCCATTTTTGTTCATGCCGGAGTACATGCTGTGTTGGTGGCAGTTGTGTTGTTCTTTTATTGCGATGTGCGTATGATGATGCTGTTCGCCGGCTTTGAATGTATAACACATTTTCTCATTGATGTGCTTAAAGGTCGACTCCAATCTGTTTTTCCCGTGCTTAATGATGCCCATCGTCCACCATTTTGGATGCTTTTTGGTGCAGATCAATTCTTGCACATTTTAGTTCTGATTATTATTTCTCATTTGGCTATCTATCAGCAAATCAGTTAAATACAGATTTCATCTTGCCGTTTGAATTGCGTATCTTTACCCGTTAAGCTCAACAACCGTATGAAGTTTTTACAGCGATTATTGCTGGTAGTGTTGATCGTGCTTTCGCAACGAGGTTTTGCATCGCATTTGATGGGAGGAGAAATTACCTGGACATGTCAGGGTAACGGACAATTTGTTTTTGAAATGAAATTGTACCGCGACTGTAATGGCGTGGGACCTTTGGCAAACGTTAATCTTAGTGTTTTCAACCATCCTGTAATAACTGCTATTCCCTTAGCGTTGGTGAATCAATTGGATATTTCACCATCATGTAATATCATAGGTCCACAGGTTACTTGCGCTGCTGCAACGCAACAACCGGGATGGCCAACTTCTGCAACACCTATTGCAGGTGCAACAGAAGAATATGTTTATCGCTCCAATCCGATTACTATTGCCGGTACACCGCCTGCAGCCGGTTGGATTTTTGCTTATTCTGATTGTTGTCGTAATGCTGCCATTACAAATCTTCAGAATCCGAATACTGCAGGTTTCACGTTGCGTGCGATTATGTATCCTTACAATAATCAGAATACAAGTCCTTGTTACGATAATTCACCAACATTTCTGGAGAGTCCTAAAACCATTATCTGTACTGGATATCCGTTTACATACAATCACAATGCTGTTGATGCGGAATTGGATTCTTTGACGTACTCTTGGGATCAGCCTTTGAATCAAATTAATGCACCGCCAACGTGGAATCCGCCGGTGAATCCTTCAACTATTCCTTTTGCTGCAACATTTTCGTTCAACAATCCTTTACCGGGTCCAACATTGAATGCGAATAACGTTCCGGCTGCAATTAATGCGAGCACGGGTGAAGTTTCTTACACTTCGTTTACCAGTGGAAATTTCGTTACCTGCATCAGGGTGCAGGCATGGAAATGTGGTCAATTGGTGGCGGAAATTTTCCGTGAAATTCAAGTTGTATTGTTGGCTTGTGGTAACAATACACCACCAACAGTAACGCCTCCGTTTCAGGATCCATTAGGAAACTTTACGCTATTTGCAGATACTGTTTATGCAGGTCAATTGGTGAATTTTAATATTCAGGCCACCGACTTCGATTTCTTGCCTAATGGTAATCCGCAGACGCTTACTATGGATGCCACGGGACAGCAATTTGGTGCAGGATTCACAAATGCCGCTGCAGGATGTTTGAATCCTCCTTGTGCAACGTTGGCTCCTGCGTTACCATTATCCGGACCTTTTGGAGTAAATACCACCTTCAATTGGCAAACAGATTGTAATCATATTTCATATCAAAATAATTGTTTCGTTCAATCGAATACATATAATTTCGTTATTCGAACTACGGATGATTTCTGTCCTGCGCCTGCATTGAACATTGCCACAATTTCTATTACCGTATTGGCATTGCCCGTTGTGCAATCCCCGGAAGTTCGTTGTTTAAATGTACAAGCTAATGGAGATGTCATTATTACCTGG
Organism: Bacteroidia bacterium; assembly: GCA_044344795.1. Taxonomy (GTDB): domain Bacteria; phylum Bacteroidota; class Bacteroidia; order Palsa-965; family Palsa-965. Next base: position 8,028 of record JBIJCF010000003.1, read on the forward strand.
GAACAGCCTATTGATAGCGCAGGAACCTTCGATAGTTATCATATTTTTACATCAACGAATCCTAACGGTCCGTTTACCGCATTGGATTCTATTTTTAATTATGCGCAGACTAGCTACACTCACGTAGGCGCAAATGCGAACACGGGGCCTGTATATTATTACGTTCAAACCCGCTCCGGTTGTGGTGGAGCAGTTTTCTTGCCGCCATTGGATACAATGAGTACCATTTATTTGCAAGCTACTAATACCGGTAATGGTGCAGCATCTTTAGTGTGGAACAACATTAGCAATCCGGCTCCGAGCACGCAATACGCTTGGTTTCATATATATCGTGAATATCCAACAGGCACATGGGTACTGATCGATTCCACACAAAATCTGAATTATATCGATAGTATTTCGGTTTGTAATAATATCGTTAACTATCGCATCGAAATCGGTGATTCCTTAGGTTGTGTTTCAGTCTCTAATATTGATGGCGATTTATTCCAGGATTTAATTATACCTGTAATTCCAACAATAGATAGTGTTTCAGTCGCCTTTAATGATGCGGTAATTGGATGGCAACCGAGCACTTCGCCCGATGTCATTGGATATGTAATTTATCAATATATCAACGGTATTTGGACGGCAATTGACACGATATTTGGGATTAACAATACTTCATATGTGAATTTGATTTCCAATGCCGGTGCACAAAGTGAAGAATACGTGGTAGCGGCATTTGACAGTTGTGGAAATATTAGCGCTTTCAGTCCTTCGCATCAAAGTTTGTTTATTTATCTGCAATTGAATATTTGTGATGCAGAGATGAGCATTAATTGGAACAGTTATGTGAATATGGCTCCGGCATTGAGCGGTTATGAGGTGTATGTTAGTGAGAATGGTGGTCCGTTTTTGTTATTGGGCACAACTTTACCTAATGATACCAACTTTACACATACCGGACTGAATCAGTTTTCGACGTATTGTTATTACATAGTTGCTGTCAATTCTGCGGGCGATATCACTGCTACCTCTAATCAGGCGTGCATGTTTACCAATGTTCCGCAACAGCCGGCCTTCCAGTATTTGCGAGTAGCTTCGGTTATCGGACAAGATGTGGTGGAAGTTATTGCCTATGTAGATGCTGCAGCCACCATTCAGCGATATGATGTATATCGTGCCGATAGTATTACCGGAACTTGGATGTTATTAGGATCTGTTGCTGCTGCGCCACCTTCAACTGTTGCGACGTTTATTGATAACACTGCACAAACTGAATTGTATAGTTATTATTATAAAATGGTGGCAGTGGATAGTTGCGGTGATGATGCCTTGACTTCCAACATTGGTCGAACCATATTGGCAACGGCTGTGGCTAACGATGAAATGACGAACACGGTGTATTGGAATGATTATGAAGTTTGGGGCGGAAACGTGTTGCATTACAATATTTACCGTCAGACGGATGGTGTGTGGGACCCGAATATTGCAGCTACTGTTCCGTATACAGGTGTAGGCGAGAATTTATACGTAGATGATGTTACAGCCAATATCAACTATGTAGGAAAGTTTGCATACCATATTGAAGCGATTGAGGCACCGGGTAATCCTTTCGCGTTTGCAGATACATCATGGTCTAATATTGCAGAAGTGGCGCAGAAGCCGTTAGTTTTCGTTCCTAACGCCTTTACTCCAAATGGAAACGGATTGAACGATCAGTTTATTCCTTCGGTTGGATTTATCGATATTGAAGATTACACGTTCCAGGTATTCAACCGCTGGGGAGAAATGCTGTTTGAATCTAACGATCGCTATTTAGGTTGGGACGGTCGTTATCAGGGCAACAAATGTCCTCCGGGCGTTTACGTGTACTTATTGACGTTTAAAACTGCTTCGGGGCAGTATATCGATAAAAAAGGCACGGTGACGTTGATTCGCTAGCATTGTAGACGAAATAGTTATCTAGTTTATCTAAACACTTAGATTTCTTAACACTGAAATAGTTGATCGGAACCCAAGTTCCGATTAAACCCTTATCTTTACCCGAATTTTATTGACACATAAGATTCAATCGTTCTATGCCAAACGCCGGTTCCAAATTCCTGATTGAAGGACTTACCTATGATGATGTCCTTTTAGTTCCTGCTTACTCCGAAATACTTCCTCGCGAAGTTGACATTCGCTCCAAGTTTTCACGCAATATCGTTTTAAATACGCCGATCGTTTCCGCTGCAATGGATACGGTTACGGAATACGAATTGGCTATTGCTATGGCACGCGAAGGTGGAATAGGTGTGATTCACAAAAACATGAGTATCGAGGCGCAAGCTGAACAAGTCCGTAAGGTGAAACGTTCCGAAAGCGGTATGATTGTGGATCCTGTGATTTTACACGATGATGCGACGATCGGCGATGCGTTACGTTTAATGAAAGAAAATAAAATCGGAGGCATTCCTGTAGTAGATAAGGCGGGTAAATTGGTTGGAATTGTTACCAATCGTGATTTGCGATTTGAACGCAGCGTGAAACGTCCGGTGAAAGAAGTCATGACTTCTAAAAACATCATTACGGCACAAAAAGGATTTGATCCGAAGAAAGCGGAAGAAACATTACAACGCTATAAGATTGAGAAGTTGCCGGTGGTAGATAAGAACGGTAAGCTCGTTGGTCTCATTACCTATAAGGACATTATTAAAGTGAAAGAACGTCCAAACGCGTGCAAAGATCATTTGGGTCGATTGCGCGTTGCTGCAGGCGTTGGTGTTACAGGCGATACGATGGAGCGCGTGGAAGCCTTGGTAAATGCGGGTGTGGATGCTGTAGTGATTGATACCGCACACGGACATTCGCGGGGTGTATTGGAAATGTTGAAAACGGTAAAGAAGAAGTACACGGCTATTGATGTGATCGTTGGTAATATAGCTACTGCAGAAGCTGCTGAAATGCTGGTGAAAGCCGGCGCGGATGCGGTGAAAGTGGGTATTGGTCCGGGATCGATTTGTACGACACGCGTAATTGCAGGTGTTGGTGTTCCTCAGTTAAGCGCGGTGATGATGGTTGCAGAAGGAATGCGCAAGTCGAAGAAGGCAGCGCCGATTATTGCAGATGGCGGTATTCGTTACACCGGTGATATTCCTAAAGCATTGGCTGCAGGTGCAAGCACAATCATGGCGGGAAGTTTATTCGCAGGAACTGAAGAGTCTCCGGGAGAGACAATTATTTACGAAGGTCGTAAGTTCAAATCGTATCGCGGAATGGGCTCATTGGAAGCGATGCAAAAAGGTTCCAAAGATCGTTACTTCCAAGATGTTGAAGATGATATCAAGAAGTTAGTACCTGAAGGAATTTCAGGGCGTGTGCCGTTCAAGGGCAGCGTTTCTGAAATCGTATATCAGTTGATCGGCGGACTTCGTGCAGGCATGGGTTATTGCGGTGCCAAGAACATTGAAGCGTTGCATAAAGCACAATTTATACGAATTACTTCTGCTGGTGTTCGTGAAAGTCACCCGCATGATGTGGTGATTACACGTGAAGCTCCAAACTACAGTCGATAAACATGAAGCAACTGCGACTGGTTGGTAAGATAGAAGGGATTTCTTTTTTGGTGTTGCTGTTTATTGCGATGCCGTTAAAGTATTGGGCGGGAATTCCGGAAGCTGTGAAATACACAGGATGGGCGCATGGTGCACTTTTTATGGGCTACATCGTTTTGGTAATCTATCGTTTTATGGAAGACAAGTGGAGATTCTCATTGTTAGTGCTGGCGTTGGCTGCAGCGGTAATTCCGTTCGGACCGTTCTTGATTGATAAGAAGCTGGAAGCAGCAGAGTTAAAATAATAAGTAAGGTGATTGAGCCTGTCGAAATTACCTTACTTATTACTTCCTAATCACATAAACCAATTCATCTTCCCAACGACCGTTTTTGTAAATCGTTTTTGAAAAACGATCTTCTAACTTAAATCCTGATTTTTCCAGAACCCGCTGCGAAGCAACATTACTGCCGAAAGGTCGTGCATATACGCGTTCGATATCGAAATTTTCAAAAGCGTAACGCACTACTTGAAGAATTATACTCGAAATAATTCCCTACCCCCAATAAGGTTTTGCGAGCCAATAACCCAGTTATCCATTTTTACAATGAATGTCGTGTTGCGGATGAATGCCAATGGCACCAATAACTTCATCGTTTTAGGTAATGGCAAAAATTTGTTGCGGTTGTTGCGATGTTGCTAATGCAAAGAAATTTTTAGCGTGTTCTAGTGTGCATGGATGAGGAAAACCATTGGTAAGATTATTTGCGATTTCGGGATCGTTGGCATGTGAAGTAAAGATTTCAGCATCATCAATTCGAAGTGCACGTAGTTGGATTATTGCATCCATAAGACCGTATAAATTATCGTTAAATACGTCCAGAAAGCACCAAATAGAATGTGTACAAGTGTTTCAAATGTTTTGCCCTTCCATAACAGAGGGGAGTAAACGAAGAATTGAAAAAATAATCGACATCCCCAAAAGACGGCTAATCCGCCGGTAACAAGCTTTGCTAAAGCACCATCTTGTAATAAACGGGCTCCAAGAATATTTAATAATCCATTCAAGCCTACGAACAATGCAATAAAGAATGTGTGCACTTGCATCATCTGGCGGTTGATTAATGACAGGTTGCTAAGTTCATTTTTCCAATTGAACTTTTGTGGAAAGATAATGTGCACCAGCGCCAACGCCATAAGTACCACGCCGCTGCTATAAAGGTGTACGGTCATTAGGTTCGAGTATAAATTGTTGAACAAATGGATTTAGGTGTTGACGATGTACGATGCGCAAACCGGCATGCTCGAAGGTATTCAACCAATCGCGATTAGTGAGAAAATGAAGAACGCCAATGCTGTATGCCCACGTATTGTTGAAATCGCGAATATGTTCAATAACCACAATTTTTCCTTCAGGTGTTAATTGCAGACGTAGTCTCTGAAAAAACAAAGCACGTTCATCGTCCTTACGTATCTCGTGTGCAGAGAAAATTACTGCAATAAGATCAGCATGGTCCAGAGTAAATTCAGCGGATACTGAACTAATCGCAATTGTTCCAGGATACGGCGGATATTTTTTTCGCGCTCGTTGAATGGAAACTTCTGTATGTTGTTCGGGATTGTAAAAGTCGAATACATACAGTTTTGCCTGTGGAAATTTATGCGACAAAATTGCACTGGTTTCGTCAAATCCCGCATGAATATTGTAAATGACGTTTACTCTGCTGAATATTTCGAGCGAAGAAAAATCATACAACTCGCTAGCGTCGTAAACATAAAAAGAAACTGCAAGTGAAGTCAATAAAGGAACAACGCCTATACATGCGAGCACAATTAGTTCAATTGAATATGTTGACGAATATTTTGCTGCAAGAAGAATTGAAGCGAACAGGATTACCGCAAGTGCATAGAAGTGCCAGTTGAATTGAATGATCTGAACGACGCCCTGAAAAGGTTTTCTTTTTAGTGTTTCCACGAATCCCAAACTCCTTTCTTCCAATAATAAGGAATATCACGCACCACAAAAGCATTGGCCAAGATGGCATCCGAAATCCCGTAAAATTTCAATTCATCAAGTTGTGCATGATTAACACTAACGCCTTGAGGTTCCCAATCTTCACGCATGCCTTGTACGATTAACGTTCGTTTACGCGTTGGGTCTACAGTGAAAGTAAACGGCAAAGGACCGGCATAACGACGTGCGGTTTTCCAATCGGGAAAAGGTGAGCCTACGGGTAACGGATGTTGTTTGTTTTCGGTATTCACATCAATATCGAATTTTCCCATTTGGCTGCGCAGTGCAATGCTATCGGAACGTACTGCTTGTTGTAAATCAATAAGGCTGTAATTGTAATGCGTGAACATGTTTCCGGCACGAACCATGTGGGTTTTGTCCGTGAGTGATCTTAAGATATACAATCCACGGTAGTTCTTGCCGAATGAGGTATTGTAGCGAACGAAAATGCGAAAGCCGGCCAGGAAAAAATCATTCCCTAAAAATTTCGGAAAGCCTTTCGGGCGAAGGTTCTTGGTTGCAACGAACGCTGCAGCAAAAAAAGCATAATTCTCGTATGTGTCCGGAATTAAGGAAGGCGGTAAGAGTCGCTGTGCAGCGGGAATTGGAATAGCATAGGTAAGGACCAAAGAGTAGTCGAAATGTGCGGCAACCGAAAACGGATGTGATGAAATCCAACTCATGTTACGACTCTTCTATGAACTCCTATCCAATATAAGCTGATGGCAAAGGCAAATGCAATCATTAAATTATATTGACCGAATAGCAGCAATTCCTTTGCAAAGATATATTCAATTATGTTCATGCTCACGATCAGCACGATTTGTAACATGTAATTCAATCGTTGGTACAATCCGCTTATTAATCACAATGCCAGCAATGTTTCTGAAATACCTGCGAAAAATGTGAAATCCCGATAATAAACCGGTCCAATTAGTTTTTTTTCAACGCTTTCATGTCGTGGTACCTGATTCAGAATTTTGCACCAAACACCGTTAATGAGCCAAACAACAGCAACCAAATAATCGAAGATTTGCCGCCAACGTATTGAAGTCATAGCGGTTTTGTAGAATACACTACTAATATCCTGCTTTTTTGGTGAGATTAAAATTCTATTTCCAACACAGGAGTCGGGCTACATTTTTAATCTACAATTTGAAAGAGCGTTCTGACTTTGGAGATAACTGCCTATGATTAACTTTACGTGACTATGTTGTATCACATCCTGCGTGTTCTTCTTACGATCACGTTTCAGTTTTTTTTCAAACGATTGCGCATTAAGGGCAAGGAGCAAATTCCTGAACACGGTCCGGTGATCATTTGTGCAAATCATCCGGGTTCTTTCTTGGATCCGATAGTTATTGCTACTTCCATTAATCGCAAGTTGTATTTCCTGGCTAAAGGAGAGGTGTTTCGTTCATCTTTTGCGAAATGGATGTTGCCCAAATTGAACATGATTCCGGTGTATCGCAAGCAGGATAATCCGGAGTTGATGCACAAGAATGAAGAAACGTTTGAGCAATGTTATGAGTATTTAAGAAACGGAGGAGCAATTATCATTTTTCCGGAAGGAGTTAGTGTTACAGAGTGGAAGGTAAAGCCATTAAAAACAGGCGCAGCGCGAATTGCTTTAGGTGCGGTAACGAAATACGGTGCTGCGTGTCGTGTTAAAATATCGTGTATCGGTATTAACTACGATGATCCGCATACGTTTCGTAAAGATGCGTTCTTATCTGTTGCAGCACCTATTGATGTAGCTGATTATGTTAATTCGGATAATGATAAAGAGCAGGTGAAAGCGCTTACCTACGAAATTACGAAACGCTTAACCGAGCACGTGGTACATGTACGTGATGATCAGGAAGAGCAGGTTGTGCGCGCAATAGAGCGATTGTACAAAGGAGAATTGTTATTGAGGATGGGAGTTTCATCAGCTGATGTATCCCAACAGTGGCAACTTACACAACGTATATCGGAAATTGTTGCATGGTATAAAGATCATGAACCGCTCCATTTTTCCGGATTTGCGACAGCTGTGAGTAGTTATTTCTGGAAGTTGGAACAGTTACGCTTAAGCGATAAAGCCATTCGTGCTACAGCAGAAGGACGCGTAAGTGCACGACGTTATATGTTGGAGTGGTTGTTTATTCTGATCGGATTTCCATTTTACGTATATGGTTTGCTGCATAACTATTTGCCATTTTTCACTGCTACTTATATAGCAGATAAAAAGGTTAAACAACGCGAGTTTAAAGGTGCTGTCGGTGCAGCGGGAGGAATGTTCCTCTATTTAATTTGGTATAGTGTAGCTGCATGGCTGAGTAATTTTTACTTCGACAGTTTTTGGTGGTGGTTATTGTACCTGGTTTCTTGGCCTATATCCGGAATGTGGGCATGGTATTATTACCGCAGTATTCGTGCTCACGGCAAAAAGTGGATTATTCTATCCGTGCTTAGAAAAAGAAAGCAATTGCTGCAAGAGTTGATAGCACAGCGAGAGGAATTGTTAAACGAAATTAAGACTGCAGAACGTCAATTTAATGACCGCATTCCTGGATAATGACAGAGAAATTATTCCCGTAAATCGAAAGTTAAACTTTCGATTTACGGGGTTATTTTATTAGCTTGGGAAGCTGATTTTGTAGGAAATATATCAGGTTGACAACCTGAATGTCTCTTCGAATTGGCCATGGATCGCCGGTTCCGGGAGTAATGATAAAATTCTTTTTACATTTTAAATCTGTAATTGCGGTGGTCATTCCTCGAGACAAGCTAGGGGCACTATTAAATTTCACTTCAATACATGCCAAGGGATGAATACCCTTCACAAGAACAAGATCCATTTCAGCGCCGTCTTGCGTTCGGTAATAGTAAGGATAAACCGATGCCGGCAATGCAGCACAAATTTGTTCGATGACATAACCTTCCCACGATGCACCAACAATAGGATGGTTGAGCAAGGTGTTCATATCAGGAACTCCTGCGAGATGATGCAGAATTCCGCTATCTCGGATGTATAATTTGGGTGATTTCACCAAACGTTTCCTCGAATTCTGAAACCACGGCTCCAATTTGCGAAGCATGAACGCACCGGCAAGATAATCGACATAACGGTTCACTGTCACAGGGCTAACGTCAAGTCCTTTGGAAAATGCAGCAGCATTCCATTGGTGTCCGTGGTGGTGCGCTAGCATGCGCCAGAGACGAAACATAACTGCAGGATGAAAAGTGGTTCCGAACAATGTATTCAAATCGCGCTCAACAAATGTGCGGGTGAAGGAGGTCATCCATTCCGAGCTTGCGGCATTGCTGCGCGCCAGATAAGCGCCGGGAAATCCACCCCGAAGCCAATGTTTTAGCTGCACTTTATCATCTTCGGGTAATTCCACGCGTTGAAACGGGGTGGCATCTACAAATGCAATACGTCCTGCTAACGATTCTGAGGCGCCTTTTACCATTTCGGGTGCTGCAGATCCTAAAAGTAAAAACCTCCCATTTTGACGTTTTTGATCAATAACAGCACGGAGCACAGCAAACAACTCCGGACGTCGCTGTATTTCATCGATGATGATTAATCGTGCGTCTAGCGTAGTCAGCATATACATCGGATCATTAAATCGGGCATGATCGGCGGGGTTTTCCAAATCGTAATACAAGGCTTTGCCTTTGTATGATTCGGCAACCCAGCGAGCCAATGTTGTTTTGCCGCACTGACGCGGACCCATTATGGCAACTGCCGGAAATTGTTTCAATAACCGGGATATTTTGGGACTAAAGATGCGGTCAATCATCTTTCAAAAGTACTAAATTATTCCTGCAAATCGAAAGTTGAACTTTCGATTTACGGTATTAATATTTTCGTACATAAATCACCACGGTACCTTGTGTGTTCATGCCAATTTCAACTTCTTGTTGAACGGCAACGCGGCCCAATTGCTCGGCACTCAAACGAATTTTCTGACCCGACACAAAAACTGCATTGCCCTTAATACCCTGAATGGTTCCTCGCACTACCCTTTTTTGCCAGGCATTATTGGCTTTACTAAATGCAATGACCCGATTAATAAATAAGCGCGCAGGAAGCACTGCGAGAATCACCATAACAAAATTCACAAAGCCTAAAATGTTATCTTCATTCTGCAACCCCAATTGAATATAATTGGTGTTCAGGTAGGCCAAACCCACAGAGGCCATCAGAAACGGAACAATGTTGATTGCTAATCCCGCATATAGCGAACGTCGCGCAGCTGCAACTAAAATATCTTTCTCTTCTTGCGGTAAATCTTCCAGCGAAACTGGTTTGTGATACATAAACGTTGTTATTTCTGTTCAAAAATAATGATTTGCTCATGGATAAAGCCTCGTAACTTTGTAATCATGTCAACTGCCACTTCAAAAATTACAATCGCTATAGACGGATATTCTTCTTGCGGAAAGAGTACTGTCGCCAAAGCGTTGGCGGCACAATTGAGTTACAACTATGTGGATACCGGTGCGATGTATCGTGCGGTAACGTTGTATTGTTTGCAACACGGTATTATTAAAGACGGCGCATTCGTGGAAAGTGAAGTGGTGCGTGCGCTGGATGATATTACTTTGACTTTTCAGTTCAATCCGAATACCAAAACATCGGAAACGTTTCTTAACGGCGTTAATGTTGAACGTGAAATACGTCGTATGGAAGTTTCCAATTTGGTAAGCCCGATATCAAAAATTGTAGCGGTGCGTAAACGAATGGTTGATTTGCAACGTGAAATGGGCAAGGACAAAGGTGTAGTGATGGATGGACGTGATATCGGTACGAATGTTTTTCCCGATGCCGAATTGAAAATATTTATGACCGCTGATCCGGATGTGAGAGTGCAGCGACGTTTGGATGAACTAACGGCTAAAGGTGAATTTATTTCAAAAGATGATGTAAGCGCCAATTTGATGAGTCGCGATTTTGAAGATACACATCGCAAAGAAAATCCACTTATTAAAGCGGATGATGCGGTTGTATTGGACAACTCCGAACTCAATAGGGAAGAGCAATTGGAGTTTGTTTTGCGTTTGGTGAAAGAACGTATTCCGTTAGAACGCTGAAGTTTATTATTGCGTTTCGGTAAAAGCAACGGATTTAACAACTACCTTTGCGCCTTAATTTATCGTTCTTCATGTATAATTTTTCAGATTTAGGGCTGAAAAATGAGTTATTATCCGCAGTCGCGGATTTAGGCTTTACACAGCCCACACCAATCCAGCAACAAGCAATTCCGGCTTTACTGGAGAATCCCTCAGACCTTGTCGGGTTAGCACGTACCGGAACAGGAAAAACAGCAGCTTTCGGTTTGCCGGTGCTCCACTATGTTCAACTCGAGGATAAACATCCTCAGGCTATTATTCTGTGTCCTACGCGCGAATTGTGCGTGCAGATTTCAGAAGATATGCGTCAGTTTGCGAAGTACATGCGCGGAATTAACATTCTGCCTGTATATGGTGGCGCAAGCATTGGCGTTCAAATCAAAGAACTCAAGCGCGGCGCTCAGGTTATCGTAGGAACTCCCGGTCGTGTAAACGACATGATTGAACGTGGCGCGCTCGATTTGCGTCGCATACGCTATGTCGTGTTAGATGAGGCTGACGAAATGCTCAACATGGGCTTCCGTGATGCTATTGATACTATTCTGGCTGAAACACCTAAAGAACGTGCTACTTGGCTGTTCTCTGCAACGATGCCGGAAGGTGTAGCACGTATCGCTCGCAATTATATGAGCAATCCGATTACCGTAAGCGTAAAAGGTGCGCAACAAGGTGACGGTGAAATTAGCCATTGCTATACGCTCGTGAGCGCACGCGACCGCTATGCGGCATTGCGTCGTTTTATCGATGCGGATCCGAATATGTACGCGATCGTATTTTGTCGCACCAAAGCGGAAACACAAGAAGTGGCCGATTATTTAGGTCGTGACGGTTATTCGTCTGATGCTTTGCACGGCGATTTATCTCAAGCACAGCGTGACTACGTGATGAAGCGTTTCCGTAATAAAGTAGTACGCATATTAGTGGCTACAGATGTTGCAGCACGCGGCATTGACGTGGATGAAGTAACTCACGTTTTCCATTACCAAATTCCTGACGAACCGGAAAGTTATACGCACCGTAGCGGTCGTACAGGTCGTGCAGGTAAAAGCGGTATTTCCATCATTATTGCGGGTGCGCGTGATAACGGACGTATTCGCAATCTGGAACGCGCTACCAATAAGAAACTGGTGTATTTGCCGGTGCCTAGCGGTGATGATATTTTGAAAAATCAAATTGTAGCATTTGCTTCAAAAATTCGTGAAGCAAATGATTTGCATATTAATCCGAAACACATGGATTTGTTGCAAGAAGCACTTAACGACATCGATGCCGCAGAAGCGTTGAATCGGTTGGTGGCAATGTCGTTGCAACGTATCATCAAGACCTCGGAGAATACATACGATTTGAATTTACAACCGGGAAAACCGGAGAAGCGCGAAAAGCGGGCGAGCGGAGATGAGTTGTTATTCTTCGTGGGCTTAGGTCGCATGGATAATATTGAACCGAGCATGTTACTACGCGTATTTTGCGACACATTGAATACGAATCGTGAACACATTGGTCGCATTGATTTAAAACACAATTTCTCATTTGTATCTACTATCGGACTTACACAGCGTCAGGTAGAAGATGCGTTCCGTGATTTTGAATACATGGGACGTCGTGTGCCGGTTAAAATTTCTGACAATCCTAATGGAGGATCCGGTGGAAGAGCTGGACGCAAGCGTTATGATGATGAAGGTCCGCGCAGTTCAGGCGGATTCAAAAAAGATTTTGGTAAGCGCAGTGATTCATCATCACGTGGCGGAAAAAGTTTCGGTCGTGATTCGCGCAATGAGAATGTTGGCAAGGGATTCGGGAAACCGCGTAAAGAGGAGCGCTTCAGCGATTCCCCAAAAGGCAAAAGTGCAACCGGAGGAAAAAAGAAATTCGGTGAATCACCTTTCAAAAATGAAGATTCCGGCGACTGGAGAAATTTGATGCAGGAAGGCGGAGGATCGAGAAAGGATAAGTTTAAGAAACGTTAGGTTTTCTTACAAATCTTTCTAACTTTGACTATATGCTGAACCGTGCATACCTCATTTGTTGTGCTATAATTATTATGGCAAATTTTTTGTTTGCGCAAGATACATTGCGCAAGACACCTGGTAGTCCTGTAGCCGAGGGAATATCTGTTTCACCTTCCAGTATGCGTTTTGCGTTGAAGCAAGGCTCTTCTGAATCTCGTTCAATTCGAGTAGGAAATTCAACAAATCAAACATTTAAGTTCAAGATAACCTTTACTGATTTCATCATGAATGAACAGGGGAAACCTGTTCAGGTGGGTAATGGCACCAATAAATTTGGTTTATCAAAGTGGATTGTGGCTGCACCTTCATTTTTTGAAGTAGGCCCTAATTCAGCACAGAACATAACTGTAACTGTTGCTATTCCCTCTCAGGATAGTGTGGCTCATGCGGCTTGGACTATTATTATGATTGATCAAATTAAGGAACGTGAGTCGATCTCCGGTGGTGATGGTACTAATACGATCGCATTGGGTATACAGCCTTCATTTGCATTTGGCGTGTATGTGTATCAAAATCCGCCTAATGTGCAAAGTAACAAGGTAATTATTTCGAATGCGAATCAAACAAAGTCCGATTCTATCGCGACAGTTAATGTTACTGTTAAAAATACGGGTGACGGTATCGGATTTTGTACGTTGCAACTTGAGATGGTTGCTTTGGCTAATGGTAAAGAGATTAAACTCCCGGTACGGAAATTTACGATACTTCCCGGAGCAGTGCGTATCTTCTCCTTTCAAATTCCAGGTAATTTGGACAAGGGAGTGTATTCAGTAGTTGCGCTTCTTGATTACGGAAGTAAAGATGTTATTGAAGGTGCCGAACTTGAGGTGAAAGTCGAATAAGGTCAAGTCCCCATAATTCTTAAACACTAACCAAAAACTATATCAAATGAAAACATCAAGAAAAATTGTACTTGCAGCCGGTATGGCTATAAGTTTGTGTGCTTCAGCACAATTGCAGGATGAGAAAAACGTCACAATTACCATGGATCTGCAGCCGATCCTGCAGTTAAATATGAACACTTCTGATCAGGTTAATTTCGTATTTGATGATATTGCCGATTACTACGGAGGTATAACGAAATACGGTGCAACTATTTTAACAGTAAGTTCCACCGTTAACTGGGACCTTTATGCTGTAGGTACATCCAATGATGGTACTTTTTGGGATAATCAAATGACTTACGGGCCTGGAACAGATCCATTAGCAACTACTAATTTACCTCTGGAGTTGTTGGAATTACATCAATCTCAGCCGAATGCTAACGCCGCAGGCGCAACCGGTTTTGAGCCTGATTACAGTCAGCCGTTTGCACCTGCGCCTTACACGCCTGGTCTTAATAACGTATACGCATCCGGTACACCTTACGTTTTACCAGCGGCAACGGAGAAGTATATTCAAGGTCATGCAGCAGTTGCTGATTTTGCACCCGGAGGAAGCTACTTAACAACAACAACAACAACAAGTATTTATTATTACGTTATTGATTATCGTATCGTACCTGGTTTACCTGTTATTTTTCCAACTGCAGCCGACAATGCAGCAGTTCCTGCTCAGCTGGACTTGGTTACGGTTAACGGTCCGGGTTCTTATGCTCAGCCTGGCGTTTATACAATGAACGTTAAATACGTTTTATTGGAAAACCAATAATTCAATAGTAGGGGCGGAAATAACTTTATTTCTGCCCCTTAAATTTACATGGTAAAAATTACAATTTTCCTGCTTATTTCATCGTGGTTAGCAAACTCGGTGTTTAGTCAGTGTGGGCCTCCGGTAAGTGCCAATTGCGCTCCGTTCCCCAATAGTGAGTTATTGGCTACCGGTCCTAGTAGTTTGAATTTTACCTTTTCTGATTTTAACATGTATTACGGTGGACTCACAATGGGTGGGGCTACAGTTTTGCGTCTTCGAGTAGATTCACTGAATTCGAATTGCAAATGGTCATTGAAGATGATTGTTGACAATAATCCGTCTGCAACTGCTAATCCTTCGGATTGGGAAACAGTATACTCGTATAGCGGAGGTCCGGATATTCCGGATGTTAACCTCTTTCAGGTCAGAATCTACAATGGTTGCAATACACCTATTCTTAATGGTGTATATCAGTCATTTCCGGGGGGCAACGCATCGGAAATTATTCTAATTGATGATGTTAGTATTAACCCTGCAGGAAGCTGTGGTCCAAATGTAAATGGTTACGGTTCATACATTACAAATTTTAATGAATTTACTTTTACTATTGATTATAGAATTATCCCACAGTTTCTGTACTCTCCCGGTGTTTATCAACTAAACATTAGGTTCTGTTTGGTCGAATCAAACTAGGTTGTTATGTGGGCTAGGTTATTGTTGTTATTGCTTATTGTTACCCCTATTTTAAGCAAAGGACAAAATGCCGCGGGTATTAACACTTTTTGGGTTAAAGGAATTGTTAGTGTTATTCCCGGCTCCATGATCAGTAATGTTTTATGCATTAACAATAACTCGGGAGAAACGATTAAGGGTAAAATTACTATTATATCACCCGGTAATTGGCGATCACTTGCTGACACTTCGAAATTGTATGAGATAGGAACAGGTGATACTATATTCGTACCAGTGCGAATATTGCCACCGCCAAGTGAAATCAATTCCAATACCCAGTATCCGGTTATCGCGGAATTGCGCGAGCAAAAGTCAGATGCCTTATTGAGTGCAAGTAATTTTTTCGCAAGCGGTCCTAGGATTGTCGGTTGGCATGTTAAGACTTTACCATCTGATGTTTTTTACTTTAAGCAGAACGATCAAAACAATGTTTTTTCTTTGAACCTCCAGAATATAGGAAATGCAGATCAGCCTGTTTTTGTTACAATAAAATCATTAAGCACTAAGCTATGCATTAAAGATAGCACCAACAAGAATATAGATTATGCTTTTCGTGAAGTGCTTCTTAGGCAAAATCTGGATACAACCATCACATTTAGAGTTTGCTACAAAGAAGATAAAAGAAATTCAACTAGAATAGATATAGATAATTACTCGCCCAAATCTTCTACCGATGAATTAGCATTCACCATGAATGTTCGAACTTCCGAATCTAAAATAGGAGGAAACAACTTTTTTTCAACTAATAATAATATTAAATTCAAAAAACCTGCGAATATATTTCGTGTTAATAAATGGGGAGCATCTGCCATTCCTGTAATTGTTGAATTAAACACGTTCAATATTATGGGAAACTTGCCCGGAGCAAATTTAGTTCTGCGGGGAAGTTATCAGATTGGTAATGAAAGATCGTTTAGTTATTTCCTACAACAAAATTTCTTTAGTTTTAGACCAACGATTCAGACGCTTCGAAATAATTTTTTTACGTTGAATTATGCGGACAAGAAATTTGCTATTTCTGCCGGTAATATTAATGGAATTTTTGGAGCTGGTATTCCAGTTGGTGGAAAGGGTTTCTCAGTGCAATATAAATTTAGTCAAAACCAGAGTTTTGGCATTTTTGCCACCCGTGGCCCGGGTTTCCTTGGTGCCCCATCTCGCTTCGCATATGGAGCTGTGCACCAAATTAAAATTAATAGAGACATCTCCGCCTTAAGTTTGATCGGTCAGGTAAGATTGCTAAATACTTCAACTTTATTAAATTTCGTCAGTTCCAGAGTGAACTATCATCGGAAAGAACACAACATAAGTTTAGCCGGAACTTTGACCAGTGCTGCAGGAAATAACAATACAACAGTCGGTATTCTTGCTGCTGCAGGCTATAATGGTGCGTATTTAGACAAGAGGTTGATGACGTCACTCAGGATGGCTTATAATAACTCTGCTTTTGGTAATTTCAATACAGAAAGATTTCAAATCATTAATAGGACGCAATTTCGATATAGTAAGAAATTGATGTTGATTTTACAGAATAACTTTAACAATAATAGAAGTGCTTCTACGACATTTGATTTTTTAACTTTTAATAATCAACTGTTTGTTCCAATTAATTATGAAAAGTTTAGATTTTCAGGTGGTTTGTTGTACAACTATGCTCGTTTTGGTTTCGAAGTAGTACATTTTCGAGGAGTCGGATTAGATTATAGCTATTTCTCTTTGGATGAAAATATACGAGTTTTTTCCTCCACTAGAATGGGTTATAATCGCCTTTCTAATCGACCAGGTACTGGAGAACTTTTTACGTTCACAACGTTTAATTCTATTCAATATAAGGTCCTTACTATAGTTGCCAGATATATTTATGGCCCAACCGTAAGTCCCTCCATTTACTTTAATATATCTCAATCGCCTTATCCTCAATCTTTATATTTATCTCTTCAGCATCAGTATCAATTCAAAAATCAATGTTATGTGATTCAAAATAATGTCACTTATACAGTAAACAAAGGTGCGAGATCTCAAAATGCCGGAATTTTTTCTGAGCTGTACTATTATTCTTATAGTAATTGGCGTTTTAAGTTAAGTGTTGGCTATAACGTTTCGTACTTCGGAAATACTGCGGACACTTTAGCAATGACAACAGACCTTCAGGAAGGCGATATCACTCAAAATTTACAAGTTGGAGTCGGTATTCGGAAGGAATTTGGAATAATGATTCCAAAGAAATTTGCCAAAACAAGGTATGTAACAATTACTTACCATGCGTTTATTGATAACAATGGAAATGGAATCAGAGATCGCGACGAGGTTGATCTTGAAAATGTTGTAGTTAATAACGGAGATTTTGAAGTAATTACTGATAAATATGGAAAGGCCACAGTGTTAAATATAAAGTCAGGAACATATCCGATTAGAGTATTTGCGTTGGAGGAAATTTATGGATTTTATCCTCAAATAACAGACAGTATACTACTCGACAACTCATCAGTTGTTCCTATACCATTTAAAAAGGCAGTTAAGATTAGTGGTACAATAGCGGTTAATAAGATTATTAATGATGGAGTACCATTACTTCTAGATAATATTAGGATCACTGCAGTTGCTTCAGATGGTCGCTCTTACAGTGCAGTTACCGATAAGAATGGTTTCTATTTTCTTTACGTTCCCTCAGGTAGATATACCCTCACTATAAATGACAATCAGTTCGGTGAGAACTTTGTTTTAGCACAAAATAATGTTGTAGTCGATTTAGTTGAAGGCATTGCTGCGATAAGTCAGTCTTTTGTATTTAACGAGCGGCCCAGAAAAATCAATAAGAAGAAGTTTTAAGTCTGATTGAAGTAATCATGTCAAATAGGCGCTCAATATTCGTTTCAGAACTGTTGCACCAGGCTTGTAACACAATAGAATCGTGCAATGGCACGATTGCTTCGCGGTGCACATAAGGATTGGTAGCAGCAGCCTGAAATTGTGTCCAGTTCGTAGATTTTCCTAATAATTGACCTGCAAAGGTTGTAGTGGTGTGATCAGAATCAGGCTGCTGTATGTTTGGTGAACCTCCGATGTAGAAGCCTGCAGTGCCCTTTATCGCAGCATTCGTGCCTGCTTCTAGGTAATAGACGCGACCGTGAATGCGCGTTTCTTCACTTATGGAATAGTCGGGTAATAATTGAAATTCAAAAATACTATTACCTAATTGCGTATAGTTTGCAACGGTGTTTATTTTTACAACACTCGTTGTATCGTTAACGGGCGCTGTTTTAGGCGATCCGCTGCAGGCTGCAAATCCTCCGACACTAATAATAACCGAGCTTACGAATCGATTCATGCGTGTTGTAATTGTGTGGCATAGTTACTCAATGCTTCATCCGGCGTAATCTTTACTGCTGCTAATTCCATTACGCGCTGTAATACGCGATCCACAACGCTATCAGGACATGATGCGCCACTAGTGATAATTACACGTAAAGGCGATTTGGTTGGTAACCAGTCACTCGTGGTTTTCATTTCGTTATTACGCATATCGAAATGGTGTATGGCTGCTGCAGAATTTATTTCCGTATCATCTTTGATGTAATAGGTTGGAAATTTACGTTCGCACAATTCAACCAAATGCGAAGTATTCGAACTGTTGTAGCCGCCAATTACAATAGCTAAGTCAGCTTCCTGTTCCAGTAGTCCGAACGTTGCATCCTGATTTTCGTTCGTCGCATAACATAAGGTATCACGAGTATCGGCGAAATGTATTTTAGGATCTTCGTTCGGATATTTATCTTTCATCACGTGCTGAAAGTAATCTGCAATTTCTTGCGTTTCAGAAGCCAACATCGTGGTCTGATTGATCACTCCAACTTTCAGTAAATCGCGTTCCGGATCAAATCCTTGCGATACGCGTGATGCAAACAAGGCATCAAACGTAGCACGATCGGTACGACCTAAAATATACTCGCCCAAAATGCGGGACTCGTGAATGTCCTTAACTACAATGGACGGCCCGTTAACGCTGCTGTGCGAGAATGTTGCTCGCGTTTCTTCATGCGCAGGTTTACCGTGAATGATAATGGTGTATTCACCTTCGCCCAGTTGAGCCGATTTTTTCCATACACGTTCTACAAATGGACAAGTGGTGTTATACCGCTGCGGTTCAATGCCAATTCTCTTTAATTGACTTTCAATTTGTAGCGTAGTACCGAACGCAGGAATAATCACAATATCGTGTGCAGTGAGCTCGCTCCATGGAATAAGTTGTTGCCCCGATGTATCCATTAGAAATTTAACTCCACGCGATGTGAGATCTTTATTCACTTCAGGATTGTGAATCATTTGACTTAACAGAAATACTCGCTTGTCAGGATTTTCATCCACAGCACGAAAGGAAATTTCAACCGCATTTTCTACACCATAACAAAATCCGAAATGACGCGCGAATAACACCTGCAAATTACCGAAGTCGAGCAGGCTAGGAGTAAAGTCCTTTTTTTTAGGATCACTCAGTTTACGCAGTTGTTTCAATTTTGAAATAATCGGACTGCGGTAGTATTCCGGGATATTGAAGGATTTCATGGATAATACTAAGGTACCTTAAAGAAACAAATTGTATGCGGGATTGTTCCGTTTCCTTAGTTTAAGAAGTGGATTCGGAAAGTTTTCGCTCATACGTTAATTAAAAACGCTCCGAGAATTGCATCTATCTGCAGATCTCGGAGCGTTTATCCGTTGACTAATATTAATAATACACCGCTCGGCGTACTTCTGCCAATTGCTTGGAGAAGCGAATCACCTGACGCGTATAACCGTATTCATTATCGTACCATACGTACAATACAATGCTCTTCTTGTCTGCAGACACGATCGTAGCCTGACTGTCGAATACAGAAGGACAAGAATTGCCGATTACGTCGCTGGATACTAATTCGTTGGAGAATGCATATTGGATTTGTTCCACCAAATTGCCTTTCAACGCGTAGTTACGAATGATGTTGTTGACTTCTTCTTTGGTAATTTCTTTCTTGATTTCAATATTTAAAATTGCCAAAGAAACGTTAGGAGTTGGTACACGCACTGAATTCGCGGTGAACTTCCCCGACAATTGCGGCAATACTTTTTTCAACGCACTTTCTGCACCGGTTTCAGTAATTACCATGTTCAATGCTGCAGAACGTCCACGACGGTATTTCTTGTGGTAATTATCCAGCAAGTTTTGATCATTGGTGTACGAATGCACCGTTTCAATATGCCCTTTAACTACGCCTAATTCTTTTTCAATAACGTACAGAATTGGCATGATCGCATTGGTAGTACAAGATGCTGCCGAATAAATAGTTTCATTCTTCACATCCACCGTTTCGTGATTCACGCCATATACCACATTCGGAACATCACCTTTTGCAGGAGCAGTCAATAATACTTTTGCAACACCTTTTGCTTTAGTGTGGCGGCTCAATGCTTCACGATCGCGGAATACTCCGGTGTTATCTATCACCAATGCATTATTAATTCCGTACTCAGTATAATCTACATCTTCCGGATTGTTGGCGTTGATCATGAACACGGTATGTCCATTGATGATCAACGCTTTCTTTTCGAAATCTTCAATGATTGTGCCTGGGAACGGTCCATGAACAGAATCAACACGCAACAAGTCGGCGCGCTTCACAATTTCTTCGTCGCTGTTGCCGCGTGTAACAATAGCACGCAAACGTAATTGTTCACCTTTCCCTGCTTGAGAAATCAATTCGCGTGCGGCTAAACGTCCAATACGTCCGAAACCGTACAAAACTACATCTTTAGGTGTTAATGCATGATCGCCGGTACTGATGAAATCTTTCATCTTCTCGCCAACAAAGGCATTTACGTCTCCGTATTTCGATTTTTCTTCTGACCATTCAGCGCATAAACGACCAATATCAATACGCGATGGCTTCATGTTTAAAGCTGTTAATGCTTTTGCCAAAGCAGCCGTGTCTTGCACCAAAATCGGACGCTTCACGATGTCCTTGGCGTATTGATGCAGGTTCATGATTTCACTAGCGCTGCGATCAATTAATTGATTACGGAAAATAACCAGCTCAACAGATTTTTCAAACCATAAGGTTCCGATGTGTGAAATCAGTTCGATTGCTGATTTTTCCTGATTGATCCAGGCGGTTAATTCTTCCTGGTACGACTTCGCGTGTCCTTTTTGCGGCTCAAGCGTTTCAAGCGTCATGGTGTTGGAGATTTTTTAGTTAGTGTGTTTAGTATTAAAAATCGAACAACCGCAAAGATGCGCGGTTTTTTTATTCCCGGATCCTTGCGGCTGCCTATGTTATTTACAACATATTAACCTAAGTAAGTCTTTAGCAATTTACTTCTGGAACTGTGACGCAAACGACGAATCGCTTTCTCTTTAATCTGACGAACACGTTCGCGGGTCAAGTCGAATTTCGCACCGATTTCTTCCAACGTTAAACCATGCTGACAACCTATTCCAAAGAATAATTTTACTACATCACGCTCGCGCTCTGTTAACGTTGATAAAGAACGCTCAATTTCACGCTGCAACGATTCGTTCATCAAACTGCGGTCGGCGCGAGGAGAATCGTGATTCACCAATACGTCCAACAAGCTGTTGTCTTCACCGTTCAATAATGGAGCATCCATTGATACGTGACGACCTGAAACGCGCATAGTATCAGCAACTTTATCTTCCGGTAATTCCAGAATTGTTGCTAATTCTTCTGCCGTAGGCTCACGCTCAAATTCTTGTTCCAAACGGGAATATGCTTTATTGATCTTATTCAAAGAACCAACTTGGTTCAAAGGAAGACGCACAATACGAGATTGCTCGGCCAAAGCCTGAAGAATCGACTGACGAATCCACCAAACAGCATAAGAGATAAATTTGAAACCACGCGTTTCATCGAAACGACGAGCGGCTTTAATCAAACCTAAATTTCCTTCGTTAATCAAATCGGGCAAACTCAATCCCTGGTTCTGATACTGCTTAGATACGGATACAACGAAACGTAAATTGGCTTTCACCAGTTTTTCCAAAGCTATTTCGTCGCCCTCGCGAATACGCTTAGCCAACGACACTTCCTCTTCCGCGGTGATCAAATCTTCACGACCAATCTCCTGCAAGTACTTATCCAATGACGCACTTTCGCGATTGGTAATCGATTTGGTGATTTTTAACTGCCTCATTTTTAACTTTTTACTGCCTTTCGGCGTTACACAACTGTTAATTACTCCAGTTCGCCACCACAAAATTACGCTAATTAAGAGGTGAAAGCAAACGTTATAGGTAATCTTTCCTTTATAAAACGTTAACTAGGACGTATTATTTTGTCAATCGTTGACAGCATTCGACCAATGGCGTAATTCAGTCGATGTAAAAATTACATACCAAAAGCGTAGTACGCACGCATGCCATTGGGGTAAATTCCTTCAATTAATACCCCGCCTTTTTTCGATTCCAATGTGTTTTTGAGTTCTTCCGCCGAACTTACCGGTTTTTTATCCACATGTGTAATGATAAACCCGTCTCGGATGCCTGCACTGCGCAATTTTCCGGTGGTAAGTCCGGTTATTTTAACACCGCTTGTCACATTAAGACGTTTCAATTCTTCGCCCGGCAAGGATTCAAAATTTGCGCCTAATGATGTTGAACCCTCCGCTTTTTCTTCACCGCGGATAACTGAAGTGGAGTTGTTTTTGTTCTTCAAAATCACCTGCGCCACCATTTCTTTATCGCCGCGACGGTAAGAAATGCTCACCTTATCTCCGGGACGGAATCGGTTAATTTGCTCCTGTAATTCGGGCACACTGTTTACTTCAATGTCACCAACACGGGAAATCACATCGCCTGCAGTAATTCCGGCATCTTCAGCTGCACCATCGGCTACAACACCATCCACGTAAACACCTTTTATGGCTTTGAGATTTTTCTCTTTAGAAAGCGCCCCATCTACCGAACGAATGTTCACGCCAAGATATCCGCGCTGAACCATTCCGAATTCGATGATATCTGCAACAACTTTCCGAACAAGATTAACCGGAATTGCGAAGGAATAACCTGCAAATGCCCCGGTACTGGAAGCAATCGCAGTATTAATGCCCACTAACTCACCGGAAGTATTTACCAAAGCACCACCTGAATTACCCGGATTTACGGCAGCATCCGTTTGAATGAACGATTCAATTGCCCCCGCACCGCTTCTGTTGCCCTGAATTATATTTATATTACGGGCCTTAGCACTGACAATGCCTGCAGTAACTGTGGAGGTAAGATTAAAGGGATTTCCGACTGCCAATACCCATTCTCCGATTTTCACCTGATCCGAATTCCCATAGGCGATAAACGGCAAATTTTTCTCGTCTACTTTTAAAACGGCCAAATCAGTATTGGGATCTGCGCCAATTAATGTTGCCGGGTAGGTGCGATTATCGTTCAAAACCACTTCAATTTGTTCGGCTTTCTGAATAACGTGAAAGTTGGTAACAATGTAACCGTCATTGGTAAGTATAACACCCGAGCCGCTGGATTGCTCTTCGCGTGGCACCACCTGCATGCCACTTTGTCCGAAAAACCAACCCTGAAAAGGATCGTAATACGTGTGTTGAGAGGTGTATTTTGTTTTAACGTGAACCACACCATGCACAGTGCGTTCTGCGGCAGCCGAAAAATCAGGTGTTAAACCGTTTGGCAATCCGGAATAATTAACTGTTGTTCCCGGAACAGGCGTATTTGTGGCAACAGCGGAAGACACATTATTACCTTGAATAAAGATGTTTAACAACGTAGCAGCAATACCACCGGTAACCGCTACCAGAAAGTAGATGGCTAATTTTCTCATAATTATTGTCTTAATTAAGGCATACAAATTTCTATAAGGTAAGACGTATTTCGCAAGATTTTATTGGATGTTTTTTTCGCTTTTAACAAGATTTAAGCCCTTGTTAATAACTGCCGTAAATCGATTATGGCGATTGCGTCACGGGTGCAGCGAATTTGTAACTTCACAGTCGCAATGGAAGGTTCCGGTTTTTTCAAAAGTTTAAGAGATCGTTTTACCATTTTCCTGCTCGGATTCCTTTTTGGAATTGTGTTAGGTGGTGGTTTTTTTGTCCTTAAACTGGATGAATATGTAAAAGAACTGGCACTCTACAATTCAATTACAGAGCCGACTAAAGAGCTCGAAGAGCAACCGAAAGAGGAACCGCAACAAGACAATAAAAAGCCGGTTAAAAAACAAGTGAGGGCGCGGGTTGTTCAGAATGATTCCATCACTGCACTGACCGATTCGGCTACTACTTCCGGTTATACAATGTCGTATGGAGCAGATGATGAGATCATTATTCGTAAAGATGAAATGATCGCAACGCAACTCATCACAGTTGTAAATTTGGATCCGTTTAATGCAACCGATAGCTTGTTACAGAAAGAAGCCGGCGTGAAGTTGGATGCAGAACGCAATGTAACTGTCGAGTTTTGGCGATCACCGTTAAATTATAAAGGTTATAAAATGTCCCGATCACGATTGGTGTTATTCGGAATTCCACAGTCCGATTTACAGTCGGTGACACGATTAAACGGCGGAACATACATGCGTACGGTTTCGGGAATTTACAAGTTAGAACCAACAGCTGAATTCCGACAGCCGGAGAGGGTTACAGATGAATCGGTGTTGAGTAAAATAAAATGAACATAGTATTTAAGAAGTATCAAGGAACGGGAAACGATTTCATTTTAATTGACGATCGCTCCCAACAATTTCCTGAAAACCATCACGATTTAATTGCACGCCTGTGCGACCGTCGTTTCGGAATAGGAGCAGATGGCCTGATGTTGTTGAGAAACAAGGAAGGTTATGATTTCGAAATGGTGTATTTCAATTCTGACGGAAAAACCAGCAGCATGTGCGGAAACGGTGGACGCTGTATTGCTCGTTTCGCGAAAGATATTGGCGCTGTTACGAAAAATGAAGTTCATTTTCTGGCTATTGACGGACCTCATGAAGCGATTATTAATGAGGATACCGTGAAGCTGAAAATGAACGACGTGAGCGGGATTGCGGGCATAGATGGTGATTTTTATTTGAATACCGGATCACCGCACTATGTGAAGATAGAATTGAATGTTCCCGAAATGGATGTTTATAATAAGGCACGCAAAATTCGCTATAACGAACGCTTTGCGAAGGAGGGGACTAACGTTAATTTTATGGAACCACGTGAGGATGGCATTTACGTTCGTACTTATGAACGCGGCGTGGAAGATGAAACACTTTCGTGTGGAACCGGCGTTACTGCCGCAGCTTTAATTGCTGCACTGGTAGGCGTTGCAGGACTCGATGGGATTTGTCCTGTCGAAACGCGTGGAGGGAATTTGAAAGTTCATTTTCAACGTGAAGGCGATCGCTTTCAGCAAATTTGGCTGGAAGGGCCGGCTGTTCATGTCTTTAATGGGGATATTACATTATGAAATTTATCGATAGCATCCCGAATACCGACAAGATCAACTACCTGAATATAGGGCTGCTGGCTATTTCTTGTCTTGTTGCATTTTTTGTGCCTTTCGAATTGTTTCTGTTTTCGTATGCCGTATTAGGACCTGCGCATTACCTCACGGAAATTTCATGGCTGCATGAACGGAAATACTTCTCTAATGGTAAGCGCGATTACTTATTACTAGGTGCATCGGCCGTCCTTCTGTTTGTTGCAGCGTATGTGCTTCGTCCTCAGAAATTGATGAGCGGCGAAATGACGTTACATTTTTCTACCGCTTTGGTATACATCGCTTTTCTGGCGGGATTAAGCATGGTATTATTAAAAGAACCATTTCAACGATTTATTGCATTTATTATCATTTGTGCAACGTCTGTTATTGCCAAAGACTTCGTGCTGTTTTTCTCCGTGTTCCTACCTACGTTGATTCATGTGTACGTATTTACAGGATTGTTCATGTTATTCGGTGCTCTTAAAGCAAGAAGCACTTCTGGTTATTGGACTTTCGCCATTTTTCTATTGTGCCCAATCTTATTCTTTCTTGTCGGAACTGACGGAACCGCAATATCAGAATATGCGTTACAAGCGTATCCTAACTTTCAGGTATTGAATATTGAAAGTATTAAATTATGGGATATTGATATTTTCGGCCAGTTCGATCCACAAATAAATGCAGTTTACCAAAGTAGTTTCGGTATTATTCTTATGCGTTTCATTGCATTTGCGTATACTTACCATTACCTCAACTGGTTCTCCAAAACAACGGTTATCAAATGGCATGAGGTTCCGAAAAAGCGTCTGGCTATTATTGCCATATTGTGGATCGCCTCTGTTGCATTTTACCTGTACAATTATCGTTTAGGTTTCCACGTGCTGTTCTTATTAAGTTTCCTGCATGTGTTTCTTGAATTTCCACTTAATCACGTCACGATTATTGGAATTGGTAAAGAAATTTCAGCTATGCGTAAAGGAACGCAGCCCGCAGTAGCAAAAGGAAAGCGAAAATGATTCTTAAAAATGTACAATCGGCAACACGACTTGAACAGGTAAACGCCGGTGCATTTGTGGTGTTGTATCAAGCGTTACGTGTCCCTCCGCACATATTGTTGTGTTACGACGGACGATTATATTCCTTGTCTATCGCCGGACGATTTCCGAAACAGTCATTGGAGGCATTATGGCGCAACGCAATCATTAAAAATGTTCCGCTCGTTTTCTTCGAATGGAAATTACCGGCTTCAATTGAAAATGCAGAAGCCCTTGCAGCCGATATATTAAATAAATACGATCGTGTTATACCTTATGATACCACTTGCCTGGACCCGATTCGCGAAACCATCGGCACCTTGCATAACGACGATCAAATTCGCAAAGCGCCGTTTATTTTTACCATGCTGAATCATATGTTCCACTCCGGCATGGTGGGTAATGTATTGGAATTAAACTGTTCTATGAATAAGGGAACATTGCATTTATCCGAATATCAGGCCGAAGATGTTGCTAATGCTGCACTAAAAGCCATCGAATCGTTTAAGCAGCGACAAAAAGTGTAGTCTGTATCGATTTTTCTAACTTTATACAATGACACAATTCCAGTTATTATTCGGTGAACGTTTGCGGTTAAGAGCGTTGGAACCTCATGACATTGATTTGTTGTACAAATGGGAAAACGACACGTCTATCTGGAAAGTCAGTAACACCCAAACTCCATTCTCTCGCTTTGTCTTGGAACAATACGTGGCTTCTTCACATTTGGATATTCACACGAATAAACAATTACGGTTGATGATTACCACCAAGCAAGGTCGTGACATCGGGTGTGTGGATTTGTTTGATTTTGATCCGCAGCATCAGCGCGCAGGAATTGGAATTCTTATCGCAGATCCTGCAGATCGTGGGCAGGGTTTTGCTTCCGAAGTATTGAATTTACTAATTCATTATTGTTTTTTTCAATTGCATTTACATCAATTATATTGCAATGTACTGGCGGATAACACGGGAAGTATTTTACTTTTTCAAAAACATAAATTCACCATTACCGGCATTAAAAAAGATTGGATTCGTGTGGGTGATGTGTTTATTGATGAATTAACCATGCAATTGATTCGTCCCGGACACTAAGTGATGCTTATGAAGTTGGAGCGGTTGAGATTGTTGTGTTGTGCACTGGTTGCAGGAATAATTTTCGGTTGTGGTGATGATGAACCGAATACCAAAGTTTCTTCAACTTCAGATTCTTTGGTTTGGTTGAACCACCACGATTCCGTGCAATACGTTGGCATGCAGACGTGCCGCGGTTGTCATGAAAATATTTACCAAACGTTTATTGAAACCGGAATGGGCAAATCGTTTGATGTGGCCTCAACAACCAAATCAGCAGGACGTTTCGGAACCAATGAAAAATTTTATGATAAGTTTTCCGATTTCTGGTATCAAAGTTATTGGAGCGATTCATCCATGTTTATTCACGAATGGCGCATGGAAGGCAAAGACACGGTGCATTCGAGACGCGAACAGGTGAACTACATTATCGGTTCGGGGCAGCATACCAATTCACACATCATGAATCGGGGTGGTTATCTGCATCAGATGCCCATGACGTTTTATACGCAGGAAGGACGCTGGGATTTACCGCCGGGCTTCGAGAACGGATTCAATACGCATTTCTCGCGCAAAATCGGATTGGAATGCATGAGTTGTCATAATTCGTTGCCGCAATTCGTGCAGGGATCAGAAAATAAATTTGATGAAGTTCCTAACGGAATTGGCTGCGAACGTTGCCACGGACCGGGTTCCTTGCACGTGCAGGAGAAACGCTCGGGTAAAATTATTGATACGTCAAAGTATATTGATTATACGATCGTAAATCCCGGAAAGCTTTCGCCCGATTTACAATTTGATGTCTGCCAGCGTTGTCATTTGCAAGGTAATGCGGTGTTGAATCCCGGCAAATCCTTTTTCGATTTCCGTCCCGGAATGCCGCTTTCGAATGTCATGACGGTTTTTATGCCTAAATATGAAGGAGCAGAAGATCAATTCATTATGGCTTCTCACGCAGAGCGCCTAAAGATGAGTGCGTGTTTCCAGGTTACGGAACAACGTTTGCCGAAACAGCCGGAAGGTTTGCGTCCTTCGAAAGGAGCATTAACGTGTGTAACGTGCCACAATCCGCACGTAAGTGTGAAATCTACAAATGGTGAACATTTTAACGCAAAATGTAATTCGTGTCACGGACCTAATAACGCATCAACCAAGTTGTGTTCGGAGCAGCCTGAAAAATTGAATAAAGCGAACAACAATTGTGTTTCTTGTCACATGCCACGAAGTGGAGCAATTGATATTCCACACGTCACGGTGCACGATCATTTTATTCGTAAGCCTGCAGCTGAAGGGAATGAGGTAAATTCAGTAAAACAGTTTTTAGGTCTTTATGCGATTAATAAATCATCACCGACACCCGTAATTCGTGCACGCGCCTATATTCAACAATTTGAACGATTCGAACAGAAACGTTATTATCTCGATTCTGCTGCACGTATTCTGGCTCCACTAGCTCAGCAACGCGACCCGCACGTATTCCGAACTCAAATTCATTTATTGTTTTTACAACAAGATTTCAGCAGCATACTGACGTTAGAGCAACAATGGACTTCGCGTTACATATTGGATAGTATGTTGGTACGTAAATCGTTTGACAACGAAGATGCATGGACTGCTTATCGTATTGGTGAAGCACATTACAATATGGGTAATGCCGTTGCTGCATTGAATTATTATCGAAAAGCCAATTCATTAGCGCCTTTTTATCCCGATTTCAAATCGAAGGAAGCATTATTACTCGCGACAACAGGTAAGTCGACAGAAGCGCGCATTGCATATCAAGAAGTGATTGATCAGAATCCGTATTACGTGCCGGCATTAAATAATCTGGGCTTTTTGTGGTTGCAATCGGGTGATGATGTAAAGGCTGAAGCATATTATCGTCGGGCATTGCAGGCAGATCCTGATGACAAGCGAGCACTGATGAACATGTCAGGATTATACATGTATCGTAAAAACTATAAACAGGCTTTGGTATATTGCGATCGTATTCTGAAACGCAATCCAGAGGACGTTCAGGCGTTACAATTGAAAGCACAAATTCAGAGTTTGAAATAGCATGAAAGGCGTAAAGATTTTCTTTTTTCTGATGTTACTGGGTGCTGCCGGATATGGAGCTTGGTGGTTTTACGGTGTGTTTTACAAACCGGGTGTTCATATCCAAAACGATTCACCATTCGTATATGTGAGTACCGGAATGACGGTGGATGAATTGACTTCAATGTTATCCGAACGGAAAATTGTAGACGATATTGAGGCGTTTAAATCGATTGCAAAACTCAAAAAGTTTGAAAAACCTATTGCAGGACGTTACCGCATTCAGGATGGAATGAATAACCGTCAATTGGTGAATTTATTGATGAGTGGAAAACAAGAACCGGTGAAATTCACTTTTAATGAAGTGCGCACCAAAGAGCAATTGGCAGGTCGTTTAGGAGGGAAGCTGGAAGCGGATTCTCTGGATATACTCCAATTACTCGAAGATGAAGCATTCATAGAAAAATACGGTTTTAACGAAAACACCATTTTGACGTTGTTTTTACCGGCAACTTATGAAATGAAATGGAATACATCGGCGGAGGAATTTTTCGAGTTGATGGCTGCAGAATACAAGGCATTCTGGACCGACGAACGAAGGAATCGTGCTGCTGCCATGGGTTTCACGCAGAGTGAAGTAGTAATTCTGGCTTCTATTGTTGAAGCAGAACAAAAGCGTGTTCCTGAAGAACGTAAACGCATTGCGGGTTTATATGTAAATCGATTGAAAAAGGGAATGCCCTTGCAAAGCGATCCGACAGTGATTTATGCATTGGGCGATTTTTCAATTAACCGTGTGTTAAAGAGCGATCTCGATGTCAACTCCCCATACAATACGTATCGCAATTCGGGATTACCTCCGGGCCCCATTCTTCTAGCGGACAAGGTGAGCATTGATGCTGTCTTGCAATACGAGAAGAACGATTACTTGTACATGTGCGCGGAATACGGAACAGGCAAACATAAGTTTACTAAGGATTACGACCAACATTTAAAGAATGCCCGCGAATACCAGGCCGCGTTGGATAAGAATGACATTAAGCGGTGATATTCCTTCTTCAAATTCCCTATTTTTACGTCCCTTAGATCTCTCTTATGTATAAAATCAAGTTTGGAACCGATGGCTGGAGAGCCATTATTGCAAAAGAATTCACGGTAGAAAATGTGGCTCGTGTAACCGAAGGCACAGCACTGTGGATGAAAAAGAACTTTAAAAATCCATCAGTTGTTGTTGGGCACGATTGTCGTTTTGCTGGTGAGTTGTTTGCTGAAACAACGGCAAAGGTTTTTGCTGCACATGGTATAAAAGTGCTCTTGGCAAAGGGTTTTGTGAGCACTCCGATGATTTCTTTAGGTGCGAAAAATCACGGCTGCGATTTGGGTATTATCATTACTGCATCGCACAATCCGCCGTCTTACAATGGTTATAAAGTAAAGGCTGGTTATGGTGGACCGTTAACTCCTGAGCTTATTGCAGAGATCGAACCGCTTATTCCTGATGCTTCAGGAATTGACATCGATAATATGAAACTTGCCGATCTGGAAAAGAAAGGCATGTTGAAATACGTAGCACTAGAAGACGAATACATTGCACACGTTGAAAAGAATTTTGATTTGGATGCCATTCGTAATTCCGGATTGAATTTGGCTTACGACGCAATGTATGGTGCAGGACAAAACGTAATTCGACGCTTGTTTCCGGATGCAACATTGTTGCATTGCGATTACAATCCTTCTTTCGACGGACAAGCTCCTGAACCTATTTTGCGCAACCTTGAAGAGTTTGCTGAAGTAATCAAGGTTGCCGGTGATATTGATTGCGGTCTGGCAACAGATGGTGACGCCGATCGTATCGGATTGTTTGATAGCAAAGGAAACTTTGTAGACTCGCATCACATCATCCTCTTATTGATTCACTATTTAGTGAAGTACAAAAAGATGGATGGCAAAGTATGTACTGCTTTCAGCACGACAGTCAAGATCAAAAATATCTGTGCGCATTATGGCATGAAACTTGAAACAGTGAAGATAGGATTCAAGTACATCTGCGGAATCATGGTGAAAGAGGATGTCTTGTTGGGTGGTGAAGAGTCCGGAGGTATTGCGATTAAGGGACATATTCCGGAACGCGATGGCATTTGGATGGGATTGGTGATTTGGGAATTCATGGCGAAGAGTGGAAAGTCGTTGAATGAATTGATTAAAGAAGTGTACGAGATTACCGGCCCGTTTGCGTTCGAGCGTGTTGATTTGCATTTGGATGAAACGGTAAAACAAAAGATCATAGCTAACTGTGAAGAAGGTGCGTATAAGTCGTTTGGTAACTATAAAATACAAAGGGTCGAAGATCTCGATGGCTGGAAGTATTTCCTGGACGACGAAACCTGGGTAATGATTCGCCCATCCGGCACAGAACCTGTATTGCGTACATACGCAGAAGCGTCCTCCAGGGAAGAGGCATTTCGAATTCTGGACGCAGTGAAAGCAGTTTTACTCGGATAATTTGGTGCTCATTTTGACCTAAGCAATTAATTGTTACATTTGTTAAACCTCAATTACTCAAACACCTTTTAATTACATGAAAAATTCAATCAAAATTCTAGCGGGATTCGCGCTGTTGAGCGTTGTATTCATGGGTTGTCCTTACGAATCTGAAGTGCCAATCGATAAGCCTTTTATCAAAGTGAACGAAAACTTTATCACCAAGTGGGAAAAGAAGTCTTCTGATACTTACGATTATAAAGTATCTAAAGTAGATATGTACACTTATAAGATTCTTGAAATCAAGCGTGAAACCAAAGAAGTAAGTGATCGTTACTACGGTTATTTCTCTAAGATCGGTGAAACTGACATGTTCAATATGTACAAAGTGGACACTGATGGAAACCGCACCGGTAAGTACATGATCTACAAAGCACTTGTTTCTGCTACCGGATCACGTGTTACTTTGATCGAAATGACAGAGAATGTTGATGAGCAGTTCGAGTCTTCTATGGAGTTGAAAAACTTTATCAAGGCGAACATGAACAACAGCTATTTCTGGGATAAAGACGAAGAAGTTTACTTGATGTCTGAATAATCAGTCACTACTGAAATAAAAAATCCTCACTCCGGTGGGGATTTTTTTTTGACGTTATACGTACTTTAGAAGCATGACGAAACAGGAACGATTTGATGTAGTATTATCTTGGTTTCAGCAGCATATGCCTGTAGCGGAAACCGAATTGCATTACGCGAACCCTTACCAATTGTTAGTTGCCGTTATTCTGTCTGCTCAATGCACGGATAAACGTGTGAATATGGTAACTCCTGCTTTGTTCGAGCGCTATCCTAATGCTTACGAATTGGCAAAGTCTGATTCCGACGAAGTCTTTCATTACATCCGAAGCATCAGCTATCCCAATAACAAGGCGAAACATCTGGTTGGCATGGCTAAAATGCTGACGGAAGATTTTAATAATGTGGTTCCGGGTGAAGTGGAACAGTTGGTTAAACTTCCTGGTGTTGGTCGTAAAACGGCGAATGTAATTGCTTCCGTGGTGTATGATAAACCGGCATTGGCTGTAGATACTCACGTGTTTCGTGTTTCCGCACGACTCGGATTAACACGTGGCGCAAAAACTCCGTTACAAACGGAACAACAACTCATGAAATTCATTCCGGAACATTTGGTGGCGGTTGCCCATCATTGGCTGATATTGCACGGACGTTATACATGTCTTGCGCGCAGTCCTAAGTGTGAAGCTTGTCAGTTTAATTCCTGGTGTCCGTACTTTAAGAAAATGAACAAGTAACTCGCATTACCAGCCCATTATATCCGCCATTCCCCAAAGTAACAGCAGCGCACCAACAGTTGTTAAACCGTACATAACGAGTTTAATTTCACCACCGGAATGATGAAGAATCACGGTGATGAGAAATCCGAAAACTAAGATCACGGATCCTATTCCCGCTAACACCACGCCACGTTTGCGTCTTTTCGCATAATAATGCTCTTTCACCACTTTTATGATGGCGTCAAGCTCTTCTTGTGTAAGCTTCGATTCCTGCAATTGCCTGCGAATGTGATCGGGTTCATGTCCGCGATAGATCAACTCAACGGCGGCTTGTTCATGTTGTTCCTGAAGACTTT
The DNA here is from genome assembly GCA_044344795.1 of Bacteroidia bacterium. Classification (GTDB taxonomy): domain Bacteria; phylum Bacteroidota; class Bacteroidia; order Palsa-965; family Palsa-965. The sequence continues at coordinate 41,812 of JBIJCF010000003.1, forward strand.
GCATGCGTTTTTAATTTTTCAGTATTGGAATTTACGGAAATACGTATTTCAATCTTGCACTTCATGATAATATGGATTTAGTCTAAACACGTACAAGCAAATCAGAATGTTATTTTTACAGCATGAACTATTATTCTTACACCGTTACCGAGCGTTTTTTGCGCTATGTAAAAATTGACACCCAATCGGATCCAACTTCACCGACATGTCCTTCAACAGAAAAACAAAAAAATCTGGGGCGTATATTGGTGGAAGAGTTGCTTGCAATGGGAATTGCAGATGCCGAAATGGACGAAAACGGGTATGTGTACGGAACCATTCCATCAAATACCAACAAACAAGTTCCTGTTATCTGTTTTTGTTCGCATATGGACACATCACCGGACTGCACGGGAGCTAATGTCAATCCGCAAATTGTGCGGAATTACAAAGGCACTCATATTGTTTTGGTGAATGATCCTTCCCAGGTTATTCGTCCTTCTGAGCATCCAAACTTGTTAGAGCAAATCGGCAATGATATTATCACCACTGATGGGACAACATTATTAGGTGCCGATAATAAAGCGGGTGTTGCTGAAATTATGGATGCGGCCTATTTTCTGATGACTCATCCGGAAGTGAAACACGGCACCATTAAAATTCTATTTACACCAGATGAAGAAATAGGTCGTGGTGTAGATAAAGTAAATCTCGCTAAAGTTGGTGCTGACTTCGGTTACACCATGGATGGTGAAAATGCCGGCAATATAGAAGACGAAACGTTTTCTGGTGACGGCGCCAAACTGACGATTCAAGGTGTTAGCACGCATCCCGGATTTGCGAAAGGTAAAATGGAGCACGCCATTAAGATTGCGGCACGAATTATTGCTTCATTGCCTCAAGACAAACACACTCCCGAAACAACAGAACATAAAGAGCCGTTTATTCATCCTACAGGAATTTCAGGTTCTTTGGAATCGGCAACCGTGAATTTTATTTTGCGTGCATTTGATACCGCGACGTTAAAGGAAATGGCAACTATCGTGGATCAGACGGCTTCTACAGTCATCAAAGATTATCCCAACTCCTCATACAAATTAGAAGTGTTCGAGCAATATCGTAACATGAAAGAAGTGTTGGACAAACATCCTCAGGTAGTTGATTACGCCCTGGAAGCTATTGCCCGTGCGGGAATGAAACCTCAACGCACCAGCATTCGTGGAGGAACAGACGGATCGCGTTTGTCGTATATGGGTTTACCGTGTCCGAATATTTTCGCGGGTGAACACGCTTTTCATTCACGCTTAGAATGGGTGAGTGTGCAGGATATGCAAAAAGCGGTGGACACTATTGTGCATTTGGTGCAGATTTGGGAAGAAAAAAGTTAGTTCACTACAGCTTTCGAATCCTCCATTCCTGGGGATATAAATTGTTGGAACGCTTATTAATAGCATTAATCCAGCCGAGCGGCATCCCAGAGTAGGTGAGCAAATGAATTCCCGTTGCGTTTATGGGATGTATATCTTGGCGCGCCAGAAATTTCAACGCATCTTCATAACTTAAATCAACTTCGGGATAGTAACCGCGCGTATAATGTAATGACAAAGCCAATGCATGCAAAGGTTTGCCGGCTTTTCGTGCATCTGCCATCGGGATTCCTGTATGTAATACGTGAAAGCAATCAAGCAGGTGCAATACCAACTTCTCATGCCTTACCGGCACCGCTACGATTTCTTCTCCTTTTTGTAAAAACATGTAGCGATCATTTTGTTGTAACATGTTTCTAAGTTCGGGCACCACTTTCTTGTCTGCAGCAGAAATGCCTTTGGGTAATCGGAATCGCACGGAATTACTGCGACTTGTTTTGCGCAATACTGCCAGAAAAAATCCTTCTCCTTGGGTTAAATGCGGGTAGAAGTGATAGCCGAAAACGCCGTTACAACGCCCTTCTCTCAGAACAACGCCGTCGGGAAAAGTTAGCGGAAGCGTTTCAAATTCTAATTCTTCTTGCAAACGCGCCAGGTTGTTTTCATTCTCTTCCGGATTAAAGGTGCAAGTGGAATAGAAGAGCAATCCGCCTTCGTTTAATGAAGGCCAAATATCATGAATGATGCGTTGCTGTCGGGCGCTACACAATTTGACATTATCTAGGGACCATTCTGAAATCGCTTTTGTATCGCGACGGAACATTCCTTCTCCCGAACACGGCACATCCGCCATGATAACATCAAACAAGCCGTCTTGCTTCCCAATAACGGCAGGATCTTCCGAAATCACGGCCGCATTATCGAAGCCCCATTTGATGCAGTTTTCAGCTAATACCTGCGCACGTGTTTTAATAACTTCGTTACTGATGATAAATCCGTTTCCGTTTAACAACGAGAGCAAATGAGTTGATTTTCCTCCGGGAGCAGCGCACAAATCAAGAACAATAGGATTTTCAATTTCAGCGGCGTATTGTTTCCATGCCAATTCGATACTCATGGAACTCGCTTCCTGCACATAATAACACCCCGCGTGAAATAAAGGATCGTGCGTAAATGAAGGACGTTCCTGCAAATAATATCCTGTATCACTCCACAAAACACGTTGAGCATTTGTAGGTGCTATTCCTTTAATCGGATGAATACGAAGTGATGTTGGTGCGGCTTTTTCATAGGCACGCAACAAATCATCAACTTCATTGCCCAATTGAAGTCGCAAAGCATACAAATGTTCTTCTGGCAGGTGTATTGCGCTCATTGGAAACGTTTTATTTGTGCAGTCGTGAAATCCCATTCCGGTGTCGGAAATGCAGCGTTCGGCACTACGCGAATCCAAGGACTTATTGCAGGTTCTTCGAAGTTTTTTACAACGTGTATTTGTTGTGCGGGCATGTAACTTTGTGCAACGATCACGACAGTTTCGCCTTTCGTATTACGTGCAACATCCATAATCATTACGGCGTGTCCGGGAGAACCTCCGCGAATAAACAAGTCGCCGGCTTGTAATGAATCCACCTTCACTGTTCTCATTTCTCTATCCAGCGACAACGTTCCGGCATACATGAAAATATAGTCGAGATAAGTGCGCAAATTCTTATGGTCTTCAATTTTTCCTGAAACAGGTTGTTGCCATACTACACGTGTTTTATTGCCTTCAATTTTGATGCGCTTACCTTTCATCCAATCTGCATATCCCATGGGATCTTCGCTGGTAAATCGAAAGGTTATTTCCTCATATTTTTTGGCACTGAATAAGTACTCCGCTCGCAAACGCATGCAGGCATCAGCACATTGTTGCAAGTCTTTTTTGCCGGGATCAATATCCAGAATTGTATGATGCACATCTTGTCTATTCTTGGGTTGTCCGTTAAAGAGTAAAACGCGTTCCTGATTTTTGGCGATTGGAATATGGCGTAACCAATGTGCAAATGTTCCTGTTCCTGCGTCAATTTTGTAAAAGCCTTTCGGTGCTGAAATCACGGCACACAAAGACATTGTGGCAGAATCGAACGATTTCCAGTTGTATGAGCTGAAATCCGGAGTACACGAATCGGGTAGGAGTGAGTCGCCTGCAATAACTTCGAAATGTTCTTGTGGAGCATGTCCAAATTCAGCAGAACAGTTATACAGACCAATTCCGGAAATGATCGTAATGGCGAAACCTGCGCCAATACTATTTGCCTTTGGTCTTATCATATTCGGCTTGTTGTTGCTGAATATATTGAGGTGATGTTTCGTAACGGAAGGTGTTTTCAGAAATTTGCACACCATCTTTGAAGTAGAACGTTCCCCACGAGTACACTTTCTTCGTGTACACCCAAGCTTTGTTACCTACAACAACAACACGCTTTTCAGTAGTTACGCTCGACTCTTTGCTTTCTTCCACCGTCAATCCTTGAGGATATTTCAATACTAATTCATTCACGTACTCATCGCTGCCCGGTTTATTTTCCGGCTTTGGTTCATCCTTAACGACAACCTTTGGATTAAGTTGCTTATCACATTCGATAATTTGCTTTTTCGGATATAATTCCATCGGCTTCTCAATCAATGCAGCCTGATAAGATGCTTTTGCGCCTTTCCAATCTTTTGTAGCGAATTGTTTGTCTGCTTTTGCAATCAGATCATTGTATTTCTTGTTCTTCGCTTCTTCTAACTTCTGATCTGCAATAGCTTTATCGCACTCTGCCATTTTATCTTTCGGATATTGCTCCGCAGGCTTTTTGAAGGATGCACCTTGATACTCCTTTTTCGCGTTTATATAATCTTTCAGAGCAAACAAACTGTCCGCTTTGTTCAACTGATCCCGGTATGCCTGATCTTTTGACGATGCGGCTTTTTCCGCAGCTAGAATCTTATCAATTTCTGCGATTCGGGTCTTAGGATAAGTTTCTGCCGGTTTTACACCCAACGCATTATTATAACGATCACGCGCTACTTCATAATTCTTCGCTGTAAACGCAGAGTCGGCCGATGCAATGATTCCTTTGTAACGAGAGTTCAATTCCGCATCACCCGCCGACTTGGCAATATTATCATCACACGCCATGATGCGATCTTTCGGATATTGTTCTTCCGGTTTAACACTTGAAGCTTCGGTATATAACGATTTTGCACCGTTCCAATCCTTAGCGGTAAACTTAGTATCAGCTTGCTTAAGCAGATCGTTGTACTTTTTTGTAATCGCATCAGCTGCAGCTTTATCGCCCAAGATGCGGTCAATTTCTGCTAACTTATCCTTCGGGTATTGTTCTTCCGGTTTCAGATTGGTTGCTTCTGTAAATGCCGCTTTTGCCGCGTTGTAATCTTTAACTCCTGATGCTTTATCACCACGGGCGACAGCATCTGTGTATTTCTTATCACGATCTGCAGATGCTTTGAGATCAGCAAGATTTTTGTCGCACTTCGCAATTTGATCTTTCGGATAAGCTTCGCCGGGTTTTAACGCACTTGCTTTTTGATATTCCGCTTTAGCACCTGACCAATCGGAAGTTCCAAACTTCGCATCAGCAGCAGCAATGATATCGTTGTATTGCTTGATTTTTTCAGCAGCATTTTGAGCCACTAGAATCGCGTCAATTTCTGCGATCTTATCTTTCGGATATTGCTCAGCAGCCTTTAACTTCAATGCGGCGTTGTATTGTGCTTTCGCGTCGTTATATGATTTCAGGTTCAACAAGCTGTCTGCACGAGCAATGGTGCGCTTGTAATTCGCGTCCAATTCTCGAGCCTTATTCATGTCGGCAAGAATCTTATTGATTTCTGCCAATTTAGTTTTTGGATATTGCTCTGTTGGTTTTAATCCGGTTGCGCTGGTATATGCAGTTTGTGCTGTTTCGTAATCTTTTACCGTCATGGCAGAATCACCACGTGCAATTGCAGCCTTGTAACGTTTTTCATTTTCTGCTGCGCCCATTTCTGCAGCCATTTTATCATCGCACGCTTTCATGCGATCTTTCGGGTATTGCTCCGAAGGCTTTTTGTTTGAGGCTTGCTCATACAATCCGCGGGCGCCGGACCAATCTTTCGCTGTGAATTTCGTGTCAGCCTGCTTGATTAAATCGTTGTATTCTTTATTCAATGCATCTATAGCTGCTTTATCCGCAAGCAACGCATCGATTTCAGTAATCTTATCTTTCGGATATCGTTCAGCCGGTTTTAAACCTGTTGCTTCTGTATATGCAGTTTTTGCAGTATTATAATCTTTCGCTTTAAATGCAGCATCCCCTTTAGCGATTGCGGCCGTGTATTTTTTCTCTGAATCGGCTAACGCTTTATCAGCCGCGATGTTCTTGTCGCACTCTGCAATCTTGTCTTTGGGGTATTGCTCGCTAGCCTTTAACGCAGACGCTTCCTGATATTTACTTTTCGCGCCGGCCCAATCTTTCGCGCCAAATTTCTCATCTGCGGCAGCAATTGCATCATTATATTTCTTATCCAATTCAGCAGATTTCATGGATGCCATTTTACTATCGCATTCCGCCATCTTGTCTTTTGGATATTGTTCGCTCGGCTTCAATACGGAAGCTTTGCTGTATTCCACTTTTGCTGCCCCCCAATCAGATGATGCAAATTTCACATCACCCGCCGCAATAGCGTCTTTGTATTGTTGTTCTTTCGCAGCAGCATCAGCATCAGCTTTGATGTTGGCATCACACTTCACTATCTGATCTTTCGGATATTTTTCTGTAGACTTGATACCGGAAGCTTTCTGGTAATCTCCTTTTGCTCCTTTCCAGTCTTTAACTTCAAACTTCTTATCTGCGTCTGCAATTGCGTCTTTGTATTCCTGCTCTTTAGCTGCATTCGCGGCATCTTTCGCAATATTATCATCGCAAGCTTTCATGCGGTCTTTCGGATATTGTTCCGCAGGTTTTACATCTGAAGCTTGTTGATAGTTTGCTTTTGCTCCGGACCAATCTTTTGCAGTGAATTTTGCGTCCGCTTCTTTAATCAAGTCGTTATACTTCTTCTGCACGGCATCATTCGCTGCTTGATCAGCCAAGATCTTTTCAATCTCCGCAATTTTATCTTTCGGATATTGCTCTGCCGGCTTTATTCCTGATGCATCCGTATAGCTCGATTTAGCAGTATTGTAATCTTTAGCTTTAAGTGCAGCATCGGCTTTTGCAATTGCCGCGGTGTATTTCTTTTCATTATCAGCCAATGCTTTATCTGCAGCAATGTTATCATCACATTGCTTGATTTTATCTTTCGGATACTGTTCCTCAGGTTTAATGCCTGATGCTTTTGTATAATCGATTTTAGCACCGCCCCAATCTTTCGCAGCGAATTTCGCATCTGCAGCCGCAATAACATCATTGTATTGTTTGTCTTTAACAGCTTTGTCAGCATTAGCTTTGTCAGCGGCAATGTTATCATCGCATTGCTTGATTTTGTCTTTCGGATATTGTTCTTCAGGTTTAATACCTGATGCTTTGGTATAATCTACTTTCGCGCCGGCCCAATCTTTGGCGCCGAATTTAGCATCCGCGGCAGCAATGGCATCATTGTATTGCTTGTCTTTAGCGGCTTTGTCAGCATTGGCTTTGTCAGCAGCAATGTTATCATCGCATTGCTTGATTTTGTCTTTCGGATATTGTTCCTCAGGTTTAATTCCTGATGCTTTCGTGTAATCTATTTTCGCACCTGCCCAATCTTTCGCAGCAAATTTGGCATCTGCTGCAGTAAGTGCATCCTTGTATGACTTGTCTTTGGCTGCCGCAGCCTGATCGCTTGTAATGTTCTTATCGCACTCCGCAATACGGTCCTTCGGATATTTCTCCTCCGGCTTGAAACCTGAAGCTTCCTGATATTTAGTTTTTGCAGCAGACCAATCTTTTGCTGTGAACTTCGCATCTGCATCCGCAATAGCATCGATGTATTTTTTGTCTTTTTCCGCTGCTAACTTATCCGCTGCCATGTTATCATCGCAGGCTTTCATGCGATCTTTAGGATATTGCTCGGTAAGTTTTATTCCTGAAGCCTTTTTGTATTCCGCTTTCGCACCGGCCCAATCTTTCGCAGTAAATTTGGCATCCGCAGCGGTAATGGCATCCTTATATTGTTGTTCTTTAGCAGCAGCATTGGCTTCATCCGCAATGTTCTTGTCGCAAAGTACAATCTGATCTTTCGGATACTTTTCTGCAGCATTCAACGCTGATGCTTCCTGATATTTAGCCTTGGCTGCAGCCCAATTTCTTGCTGCAAACTTGGCGTCTGCATCTGCAATTAAATCTTTATACTTCTGCGCATTTGCTGCTGCTGTTGCCGCCGCCGCTGCATTAGCATCACATTTTACAATTTGGTCTTTAGGATATTGCTCTGCGGGTTTCATACCCGAAGCCTTTTGATAATCGGCTTTTGCACCCGTCCAGTCTTTCGCGGCAAATTTGGCATCTGCTGCCGCGATAGCATCCTTGTACTGTTTTTCTGCCGCCGCTGCATTAGCATCGAGACCAAAGTTCTTATCGCACTCTGCAATTTTGTCTTTCGGATATTGTTCGTTGGGCAAAATTCCTAAAGCTTCCTGGTAAGCTGATTTCGCTCCATTCCAATCTTTAACAGCAAATGCTTTATCAGCGCGCTCAATTGCCGCATCGTACAACTTTTGCTTCTCTCTGGCTTGACGCGCTAATTCTTTCAATTTCTCCAACTCCGCACGCATCTGATTGGTATACACTTTGTCGTAATCGAAATCAGATACGTCCGGGCTTGGGTTATAGATAATCTTAGCTACCGGCTTATTTAATACAGAATAGTCTAATCCGGGGAATATTTTGAATAATTCAATTTCAACGTCAAAATCAGCAAAAAGCCCTTCTCCACGTTCTGCAGGAACATTGAAAGTTGTAATCGTAAACTTTTTGGTGATGTAACCGGATTTGGTAACCCGAACCTCGTAATCCCCATTTGGATCCAAACGCAACTTAAATTTTCCGCTACTTCCCGTATTTACTAATTGCAGCTGCGATCCGCCTTTAAACAAACTTACCGAACATCCTTCCAAAGGCATGTCCTTGGCTTTCTTTTCATTGTATTCTGTAACGCGTCCTCCAAATACAAATTGCCAATCAGGCGCTTGTGCAAAACCTGCCGCACCAACTAACAGCATTAGCAAAGTGCTAGTGAGTCGACATGAGTATAAACAACGTCGGCAAATATTGTAAACAGTCAAGGGCATAAATGGTGCATAAATATCGTCGTTTTTTCGCTCGGTCAGCGTACATTTATACACTATATTTCACTACATGCTAAGCATTTTTTATGCCAACACTCACCAGCTTTTGGGAAAAGAGCGAATATTTTGATAAGATAGACACGGTTATTTTGGGCAGTGGCATTGTAGGCTTGCAGGCTGCACTTAATTTGAAACGACTTAATCCCTCATTGAATATTTCGGTTTTTGAAGCCGGCGCATTGCCCTCCGGAGCCAGTACGAAAAATGCCGGTTTTGCCTGTTTCGGTAGTGTATCAGAATTGTTGGATGATTGTACCAATGTGCCCCGAAATGAAGTTTTTGAACTTGTAGAACGACGTTTTGAGGGATTACAGCGATTACGAGCGACATTGGGAGATGAAGCCATTGAATATGAAGAATGGGGTGGGTTTGAATTATTTACAGAACAGGAGGATTTCAAGTCTTGTGCAGCTTTAATTCCCGAACTGAATGATGAACTGCAAAAGCGCCTCGGAATAAAGAATGTATATCAGATTGCCGACCAGCGTATAGCTGAATTCGGGTTTCATGGTGTCCGTCATTTAATCGTGAATAAGGCTGAAGGGCAAATCAATACCGGTAAAATGATGCGAGCCCTTGTTCAGAAAGTTCGCGATGCCGGTATCGAAATTTATAACGGCATTCATGTTACGGGTATTCACGAAACGGATTCAAGTATTGAACTGACAACTGCTAATGGCTATCTCGTTAGTATTCGTCAAATTGTAATTTGTACTAATGGATTTGCCAAACAGTTTCTTTCGGAGGAAGATGTTCACCCTGCACGCGCACAAGTTTTAATCACCAAACCTTTACCCGTATTGCCTTTTCGGGGAGCTTTCCATTATGATGCAGGATATTATTATTTCCGTCACATTGGGAACAGAATTCTTTTCGGAGGTGGTCGCAATCTCGATTTTGAGGGTGAAACAACAACAGATCATGCTGTGACTGCGCGAATTCAGCAGCAATTGGATCATTTGCTAAGCACGGTTATAATTCCGGGAATTCCTTATGAAGTGGAAATGCGATGGGCCGGCACCATGGGAGTTGGCGCAACGAAGCGTCCGATTGTAAAACAAGTAAGCGATCGAATATTTTGTGCCGTGCGTATGGGTGGAATGGGCGTGGCGCTCGGAAGTCTAACGGGTCAAGAAGTCGCTCAAATAGTTTATGCTCATGGACATTAATTCTCTGAGAACGCGCATTGCGCCCACGCCAAGTGGCTATTTGCATATCGGGAACGGATTCAATTTTTTATTGACTCGTTTAATTGCTGATGCTCATAAGGGAAAAGTACTGCTGCGAATTGACGATGCCGACTTCGAACGAAAGCGCCCCGAATTTGTGCAGGATATTTTTGAGAGTCTGGAATGGCTAGGAATTAACTATGAAGAAGGACCGCTGAACAGTGTTGACTTTGAAGCAAATTGGAGCCAACGTCATCGAAGAGGTTTGTACTTGTATGTGCTGCAAGAACTTGCGCAATGCTCCGAAATATTTGCATGTGCGTGTACACGGAAACAACTGGAATCGTCAGGTAAAACTGCTTATCCGGAAACATGCACATCATTACATTTGCCACTTAATCTCCCCGAAACGGCTTGGAGAATAGCTGTTCCTCCGGGAACAGTAATCGCGGTTAAGGATTTGCTTCAAGGTGTTGTAAATGTTGATCTTTCCGAGTTATCGGGATCATTTGTAGTGAAGCAAAAAAATGGTGAGGCGGCATATCAATTGTCAAGTTTATGTGATGATGTGCATTACGGAATCAATTACATTGTACGAGGGGAGGATTTGCTACTATCATCCACATGTCAGTTATATCTCGCGCAAAAGCTGGGAAAGTTGCAATTCGAGTCCATCCGTTTTGTACACCACAAACTACAACATGATGCTGACGGACAGAAGTTATCCAAATCAGCGGGAGCTTTGTCATTGCAATATCTTAGAAAACACGGCATGTCAGCAGCTAACGTGTATGCGCTTTTTTGTGAGCAATTTCTTGGATTGACCGGTAAACCTCAAACCTTTGCGGAACTGACAGCAATCTTCAGAACAGAAAAGCATTTATATACGTCCTTACTTCCGGAATAGTACCTTTGCTCATGCACGTTTTTTATCAGCCGCAGTTGGATGTTGAACAGCCCCTTCTTAATGAAGAGGAATCCCGTCATGCGGTTCGTGTGTTGCGTTTATATGAAGGAGATGAGTTATTTGTAACCAATGGACTTGGTCAATTCTTCCGTGCCCAAATTGCTCTGGCTGATCCAAAGCGATGCGTTCTTACTCAATTGGAGGCATGTTTAATTACCCCTGAGCCAAAAGTCAAGGTTCATTTGGCTATTGGTGCTACCAAGAACATGGATAGAATGGAATGGCTCATCGAGAAGGCAACTGAAATTGGTTTGGATACGTTTATTCCTCTGGAATGTGAACATGGTGAACGCACTGTTGTGAAGAAAGAGCGTCTGGAAAAGGTTGCTATTGCAGCAATGAAACAAAGTCAGCGTGCCGTTTTACCGCAAATAATGCCCATGACGTCTTTCCAACAATGTATAAAAGCGTATTCTTCATTTTCGGGTACTAAGCTTTTGGCGCATTGCGCATCGGGCGAGAAAAAATCGTTGAAAGATTTCACGGGTGCGCATGAAGTGTTAATTCTCATTGGTCCGGAAGGCGATTTTTCAGCAGCTGAAATTGCAAATGCTCAAAATGCGGGATGTGAAATGATCACATTGGGAACGTCAAGATTGCGGACTGAAACGGCAGCTTTATTCGCACTTACCGGCTTACATATTATAGCCGATTAAGGCCGGTGAATAATTATTCCAACCGTTGCTGTTGCGAATATTTATATCTTTGCGCATCACAACTATAACCTGCTTTGTACGCAGGATCAACTATGATAAAAATTACATTACCGGATGGTGCAGTTCGCGAATATGCAGTAGGCACCAGCGCTTTGGAAGTGGCGCAATCAATTAGTGAAGGACTGGCACGTAATGTCCTGTCTGCAAAAGTCAACGGAGAAGTTTGGGACGCTACACGTCCTATTCTTAATGATGCTTCACTTCAACTCCTCACTTGGAACGATACGGAAGGCAAAGAGACCATGTGGCATTCTTCTGCGCATTTGATGGCGGAAGCATTGGAAATATTGTATCCGGGCATTAAGTTCGGAATCGGTCCTCCAATTGAAAACGGATTTTATTACGACGTGGATTTGGGAGGACAACAAATTTCTGCTGACGATTTGCCTAAGATCGAGAAGAAGATGTTGGAGTTGGCACAACAGAAAAATACTTACGCGCGTCGTGAAATTAGCAAAGATGAAGCCGTAAGGTATTTCACTGAAAAGGGTGACGAATATAAACTCGATCTTTTGCAAGATTTGCTGGACGGCTCGATTACATTTTATTCCCAAGGAAATTTCACTGATTTATGTCGCGGTCCGCATATTCCAAATACCGGATTTATTAAGGCTGTTAAACTGCTTAACATTGCCGGTGCTTATTGGCGAGGAGATGAAAAGAACAAACAATTAACTCGCATTTACGGTATTACCTTCCCTAAACAAAAGGAATTGGATGAATACCTGGTAATGTTGGAAGAAGCCAAGAAGCGCGACCATCGTAAGTTGGGACGTGAGTTGGAATTGTTCACGTTCTCTGAAAAAGTGGGAATGGGATTACCGTTGTGGTTACCAAATGGTGCTGCATTGCGCGATCGTTTGCAACAGTTTTTGCAGAAAGCACAATTAAAAGCCGGCTATTTACCCGTAATTACGCCACATATTGGTAACAAGCAATTGTACGTTACCAGCGGTCACTACGAAAAATACGGTAAGGATTCCTTCCAGCCGATTAACACGCCGCAAGAAGGCGAGCAGTTTTTCCTCAAACCGATGAATTGTCCTCACCACTGCGAAATTTACAAGAGTAAGCCTCGTTCCTATAAGGAATTGCCTGTGCGTTTTGCGGAATTCGGAACAGTGTATCGTTACGAGCAACACGGTGAATTGCACGGATTGACCCGTGTGCGTGGCTTTACACAAGATGATGCGCATTTATTCTGTCGTCCGGATCAGGTGAAAGAGGAATTTTGCAAAGTAATTGACCTTGTGTTGTACGTGTTCCGTGCATTAGATTTCACAGACTTTATCGCTCAGGTTTCTTTGCGCGATAAAGTAGATCGTTCGAAGTATATCGGTAACGAAGAAAATTGGGAAAAAGCAGAGCAGGCGATTATTGAAGCGGCTGCTGAACGCGGATTGAAAACTGTTATTGAATACGGCGAAGCGGCGTTCTACGGTCCGAAGCTAGATTTTATGGTGCGTGATGCTATCGGTCGTAAATGGCAGTTAGGAACTATTCAGGTAGATTACAATTTGCCGGAACGTTTCGAATTGGAATATACCGGAGCGGACAACCAAAAGCATCGCCCTGTAATGATTCACCGTGCACCTTTTGGTTCTATGGAACGTTTTGTCGCTGTTTTGATAGAACACTGCGCGGGAAAGTTCCCGTTGTGGTTAACACCGGAGCAAGTGGCTATACTTCCTATCAGCGATCGTTTTAACGAATATGCAGAACAAGTATTGGCGGAATTAAAAAATTCCGATATTCGGGGCTACGTGGACGACCGGGCAGAAAAAATCGGTAAAAAAATCCGCGACAATGAATTGAAGAAAGTTCCGTTTATGCTCATTGTTGGAGAGAAAGAGGCTGCTGAAGGTCTCGTGAGTGTGCGTCGTCAGGGCGATGGAGATAAAGGCGCAATGAGCATTTCTGAATTTGCCAATCTGATCAACTCAGAAGTCAACGAGCGACTTCAAACGCTCAACAACTAATCATTTTGTTTGTCTTATCAATCAATCACATAAGTTTAACTTAAAAACCGGAGGTTCCAATCGCAGCTCCATTTAACAACAACAATCGTCCGCCACAAGGTGGACCAAGACCGGGAGGCCCGCGTCCACCATTTCCACGTGGTCCGCGCCCGCCGCGCAAAGAAGAATTACACCGCATTAACGAAAAAATTCGTGATGTCGCTCAGGTACGTGTCGTAGGAGAAGGCATCGAGCCGGCTGTATATTCTATTTCCAAAGCTTTGGAATTAGCGGAAGAGCAAGGATTAGACCTTGTTGAAATTGTGCCGAATGCCGATCCTCCGGTATGCCGTATCGTGGATTACAAGAAATTCCTTTACGAGCAAAAGAAAAAGCAGAAGGAAATAAAGGCAAAAACGCTGAAAGTGGTAATCAAAGAAATTCGCTTTGGCCCGCAAACAGACGATCACGATTTCAATTTCAAGAAAAATCACGCCATTAAGTTCTTGCAAGAAGGGGCGAAAGTAAAGGCATACGTAATGTTTAAAGGGCGTTCTATTGTCTTTAAGGAGCAAGGAGAAATCCTGTTGTTACGTTTTGCCCAAGAGTTGGAAGAATATGGCAAAGTAGAAGGATTACCGACTTTAGAAGGAAAAAAGATGCAAATGATCATCGCTCCCAAGAAAAAGAAGTAGTTTTTACGCATAATATTAGCCGTCGATGCATAATCGGCGGCTTTTTATTTGTCTGAATCCGGAAGAATTCTATCTTTGCAGCCCCGTTCGAATGTCCGAGCGGGTTAAAATAAAAAGCGCGTTATGCCTAAGATGAAAACCAACTCCAGTGCGAAGAAGCGTTTCGTTCTCACCGGATCAGGTAAAATCAAAAGAAAGCATGCGTTTAAGCGTCACATCCTTACTAAAAAGGAAACTGCACGTAAGCGTCGCTTGACGAACGATGGTCTCGTTCACAAAGCAGACATGAACAACGTGAAGCAGTTACTTTGCATGTAAGATGCAGCGTTTAAACCGCTCTTTTGGGTTTATCAAAAAACTAAAGTTTAACCCGGCTGCACAGTAAGTAAGATTCGCACGATGCGAACACTAGTAGCCAAAACGAAAAAACAAAATGCCAAGAAGTGTCAACCATGTTGCCTCCCGCGCACGCCGTAAGAAGGTCTTAAAAATGACCCGCGGTTATTGGGGAGCTGCCGGAAACGTTTGGACCGTTTCTAAAAATGTTCTCGAAAAAGGTTTAACCTATGCTTACCGCGATCGCAAGCAGAAGAAGCGCAATTTCCGCAGCTTGTGGATTCAGCGTATCAATGCAGGTGTTCGTCCTCACGGAATGTCGTACTCTACTTTCATGGATGCTATTCACAAGAGTGGTGTTCAGTTGAACCGTAAGACGTTAGCTGACTTAGCAACCAATCATCCTGAAGCTTTCAAAGCTGTAGTTGATTCTGTTAAGAAGTAAGTATTGCATAAAATAAGATAACGGCTGATCATTTGATCAGCCGTTTCTGTTAATAACAAATTATACCACAAAAAAAGCCCTGCTTGGTTCCGGCAGGGCTTTTTTATGAATTGTATCGTGATTTACGCTTGAACCAATGAAGGCTTCTTGCTTTTCGCCAGATAATAAGTTCCGAACAACAATACTCCGAACAACGCCTGACTTAAAATCTGATTCTTCAGGAAAGGTAAGCCCATATCAATGCACGCCATTAATCCGGTAAAATCTGCCGAAAAGAATGGAGCAGGAGAATAGATGTCCATAATCCATACTGCTGTATTGGTAGCAAAGAAGAAGAACAGGGCAGCAACAACAGAAGCGCCGACCATGTTCATTACATTTTGACGCTTGGACAACATCCAACCCATCATAGTAATTATAGCGAACGAACCGTATACCGCCCACATCGTGTTATGAAAACCTAAAACGAGATCAGTTAATAATAACGTAATCATGGGAACCAATAAACTCATCCAGCGCTTAGGCATTAAAACACCTGCAAACAGCGCCATTGCTCCAACTGCAGTAAAATTGGGTTCGTGTGGGATAAAGCGCGTTAATGCTGCTAGTACTACCGCTGAGGTGATAAAGTAAAAACGAGGTGTATTGATATTTTTCATTGTTTCTTGAAATAGTCTGAACAAAAATAACGGTTTCAAAATGTTCTGCAACAAAAAAGAGCGCTCATCATGAACGCTCTTATGTTTATTTCTTCGAGAACTTGCTGTGCTTTTTGTTATATGCCTTTTTGTTTTTCTTTTGAGTCTTTAAAAACACCTTGTGCGCCTTTTTCGATTCTCGCTTGTGCTCTTTCGCTATCGTTTCGCTCGGGTGGACTTTAGCGTTTTTGTATTCGTTTGTCGCCCCTTTATTGCCCCGACAAGACGCTAGAAGAAGCGATCCTGAAATTCCAATTATGAAGAGCAAACGAACAATCATAGCTTTATAAAGTCTAAACAAACAATTTATTTCGTACCGACTTTCTTGTCCTCTTCCAATCGTCGGTTAAGGAAAGGCTTCATGTTGCTTACATCGAAACGCTTGGCGATGATCTTTTTGTTCTCATCCAGCAATACTAAAGTTGGAGTGCTATGCACGTCATAATAATATTTTGCAGTTCCGAGTTGCTGTGCGTCTTTGCCACAAACGTTAATCCAATTCAACTTCTTCTCTTTCACGAATGCTCTCCATGTTTTATAATCCAACTCAGAATACACTGCATATACTTCAAATGAATGTCCTGCAGTTTTTAATGAATCGTAATACGTTTTCAGCATCGGAATGTCTGTTTTGCAATGACCGCATGTTGGATCCCAAAAAATTACTGCTGTGTATTTTGCTTTAACGTTTTGTAATGGAATAACCTTACCTGTTGAATCCTGGAGTTGAATGTTGATGGCCGGATTTCCAATAATCACAAAACTTAACTGATCAGCACGTTTCAGGATCTTACCTTTTTGTTCTTCTCCTACCCACCAACATTGATTGGTACGGTAGTAGGTGTTTACCAGATGCACGAACACTTTATCGTATCCCATAATTTTAGAAGTCTCGTACGTGTATGTATTGTATGAAATGGCGTATTTGAAAACCTCTTTTGCCGGACGAGTTTTTTCGATGACCCAAGTCACCGCCACAATTTGCGAATCGACATGAGGATGGGTCAATTTCTCTAAATAATATTTCATTTTGTTGTAAAACACCGGTGTGCGAATCAGGCGCTCGTCGTTCCAATCGTATCCGTCCCAATAATGTACTTTAAAGTGTCTATATCGGAAATTTGAATCAATGGAGCCGTCTTCTTTTTTCGGGCACATTTCCAATGTTATCGGATCCGGCTCATCCATGCCCGCAAAAACTTTCGACATGAATAATGTGGGGTACTTTTCCTTGTAATAAGAGCGACGATATACTTTTACCCCCGAATCAATAACTGCAATTTGCTTTTGCAGTAGGGTAATAGAGTCTTTGTTATCGCGGTCTTTAGCTCCTTTCAATGCATTCTGTAAAGGCTCAACTCGACGTTGTTCTTTCAACAAAAATCGTTGATACTCGTAAAATGCCACGTTTTCATCAGATCCGGTAACTTTAATGTTATTGATGATTTCATTGGTGTCGGCAACATCAATAGAAAAGATCTGATCATCCGCCACAATTACTTCAAAGAAACGTTTGCTGGGAAATACAAGCAGATAAATGCCGCCCGGATAAGCTTCAGATTTCCTAAAGACCACACTACCTTTTTCATCCACTTTTCCGGTATCCACAATACGGTTTTGATTGGCATAATAATGCGCGAGCAATACGTTACAATTCGTTAAGCCGTTAAGCCGAAACTTCATTTCTGTAGCAGGTGCTGCAGTAGTTTTCTTTGCCGGTGTTTGCGCAGTGATAGCCACTGCGCCAAATAATATCGATAAAAGCGTAACGTATAGTGTTTTCATAGTTTGCACTTGAGAGTTCAAAATTACACAATGTGTTGAGTGAATTACCACAAAAACCGAGCCGAAAATGTCGTTCTTACAAGGCAATTTTCCGAATACTGCGAACGATGGAAACGCCTTGCAGGAGCCAATATCCGACCACAAAAAGTACGCTCATGATCAACACACTGATAGAAATACCACCATCGATTTCGAAGCCTTTTCCTTTAAGGTAATGTGCGAACCAACTACTGATGATCCATGTTGACGCAATGGCCAGTACCAGCAGTCCGATCATTAATTTGCCGTAGTAAAATAAATAAGCGGTAATCATTTCGCGGGAAGTGACGCCGAGACGGGATAGGGTTTCGATTTCGTAAGTGGAACGGTTGATGACTAATTGTGCGTACAGAACGAATCCTAGCAGCGATATTAAAACAATTACCGCACCAACGAACGCAAGGAAACTCATGATTGTTTTCAATAAGGCACTGAGTTTAGCGTTGCGCAAGACATCTTCACCGGTTTCGTAGCCGTTTTCTGTAAAGTATTCGTGCAAATCGCCCGTCATGGCGCCTTCACACTCCAGAATTACACGACTGACTTTTGCTTTGCCCGATTCAATTCCACTTAGTTGCGAATTCATCGCGTCTAAAAATGTTTGCGGAACTAAAATGCTATTCACGCGTTCCGCAAATCCCGCCAGTTTACCTTTAAAATTAGCCTGACCTTTTGGCCCTTTCAGGCGAATTCGGAATGTTGCCAAACCTACCATGCTTTCAGTTAACTGCGGCAATCCTTGTGAAGGTGCAAAACCGAAATTGTACAGTTTGATGTAATCGCGGGGTAATACGACAGGGATCACTGAATCGCCCGGTGTCCATTTAAAATCGGTGATGGAATTATCTGCAAACGCCGCCGGAACTGATTCGAAAAACAATTCGGTTTGCAATTGAGGAATATCTTCCATACCCATGTCCTCCATGGACATATTTACTTTGAACTGGCTGCTGGTAAGGCCTGCAGCGTTGCGTACTCCTTTAATTTTTTTCAAATTATCGAGTTCTTCCGCACTAAATCCTTTTTGTCCTCCAAATAAGGTATTCAACATGTTCACTCGTTTATTGATGACCATGTAGCGCGGTTGATTGATATCGCCACCGTTCAAGTACTCGGAAATGTTAAGATAAACTTGAATACTGCTCAGCAACAACAATAATCCTAAGCCGGTTCCTGTAAGAGCAGAAACCAATTGCCACGGGCGGCTATGACGAAATAAAAGAGCTTTCCACATTTCTTACACGGATAGATGTTGTGTGTAATCGAAATACTTGTTATTACCTAGTCCGGTAACCAGGAATCCTGCTTTGTTTTCTTCGAGTCGTTGTTGGATAAGTTGTATTGCCTTATGGCTGTTTGTCTCATCCAAATGCGAAAATGGCTCATCCAGTAATAACCAGGAAAAAGGCTGCACCAAAGCACGAATCAACGCCACACGCTGCTGTTGTCCAAGTGATAAAGTTCCGCAAGATTGTTTCATTTTATTACCTAATCCTAAGGCCTCAAACCACTCATCAACGCGAGCTGCTTCAATCGAATTGGTTAATGATAATTTGAGCATTACATTTTCCTTTGCGCTGAGTTGCGGAAATAAACGCATTTCCTGAAACACTATCGACAAGCGATTCTTGCGCCACTCGCAATATTTCTCATGTCCCAACTGACGAATATTTTCTCCTTCCAGAAAAACATTGCCGGAGTAGTCATTTCTTAATCCGTAAATGATAGATAGCAGTGTTGATTTTCCGGTGCCGGACGGAGCAGTAATGCTAACACGCGATCCTGCAGGCAAAGCAAATGACGTATTCCAACACGATTGATCACTTAATGGTGTATCAACGAGTGGTGTAGGTAATACTTTTTCGAATCGAATTTCCATTACAGTTGAACACTTTGCAAGTGAGCAATTAGCGCATTTAGTGAATTTCCTTTGCCGGATTGAATCGGCAACTTAATTTCCTTTTGCTTCGAATCAGCCGAGTAGGAGAGCGGCCCAAAGATAGCTGTCGTTTTGTCGACAACATTTTTCCCGGAGGTGCTGACCTTATCCCGAAGGACTGACGAAAAGCCATCCGACCATGTACCTGTATTCATATTCATGGTAAACTGCGCTTTCTGTGGTCCGTTATTGATTTGTTGCGTGTATGGGAGTTTACCTGCTTGCGTGAATGTAGCCATGGATTGATAATGATTTGAAATCATCAGTTGCTTGCCGTTGATACCGGCGTAAAAAGCCATTCCCATGGTTGGAGTAGCGTAGAAATCTCCTTCCTTTATCAATCCGCTGGTATGCAAAATTTGTTTTGCCTTTTGCACATCACTTAAGCCTAGTTTGATGAAAACAATCGGCACTACTACTTTTTCCATTTCTTCCATTTCTGCACCGGCATTGCCAAACAGTTTATTGATAGCGGCTAGCTTAGCGAAAATGGCATTTTGCATGGCTTGCAAGCGCGGATCTGTTTTTGAAATATCCCGGTAATCACTCAATGCAAACGTAACTGAACCATCCAGAGCAGCAATAAATGCTTGATCGTCCAGGCCGTAAAAACGATTTACCATATCCAAGCTCGATGCTGTTTTATTATCGGAGCGCAACGATGCGAATAGTGCAGGCATATTAAGGTTCATTCCTCCCGAAAATAAAGGCGTTGTATCACTCATTATTTGTTGACTATTGCCGCTTACTTTATCCGACAATAGCGATAATGCAGGTTGTCCATCGTTAGTGAAGTCACGCAAGGTTGCAACAATGGCAGCTTCCTCAAATCGAACTACACCTGTAGTAAAACCTGTTCCCCATCCTAAAGGTTGTAAAACGCCTTCACTATATGCAGAACTGTTCAAAACCGTATTATTCGTGTACAACAAAATATCGCCTTCTTCGGATAATACTTTTTCAAACAGCGCTACGCTTTTAATTGAAGTTTCCGGAGTCTGTTGCAACCATTGAGCAGTTGCTGTGTCTAATTTTTCGTTGTTCGAAACGGCGTAAGAGAAAATGGCTACCTCATCATTCCATTGTAGCCACGAAGCTGCATCGAAATAAACTGTACTGATGCCGTTCGCTTCCATCGGTTTCTGGTCATCCAACTTTTTTACGAATGCGGTAAAATCACTTTTGCCGGAAAGATTTAATGCAGCACACCATACAGGATCATCGCCCACAGGAGCAGAAAAGAGATAAATGTCCTGCAAAAGATCGATGCCGCAGTCGAAAGGATTTTCCATCAGCATTTGCATCGCAGGAGGAAGATCGCTTTTGATTGAACTATTTCCTTTCAGGAGTTCCGTGTCAATTTTTTGCGCAATGTCGGTAACATTGATTATCGATACTATTGCCGCATTTTTCGGAATATACTTGACATGATCACCGGAAGTATGAGAGGCGTACCACAACAAGACTCCGGTTACAGCAAGAACCACTATTCCTGCAACGGCACCAATGATGATTTTACTTTTGGTCGTCATAGTTGTAACGAAGAAAAGAATTATGGGTTGTTTGAATTCACTTTGTTTCCGGGTTTACTTTTTCCTTTTCCCTTGCGGAAGAACTTCTTCTTTCCACCATGATGACCTCCGGTTTTTGGAGGAGCTTGAGTATACTCAGGGGCCGTGCCCAAAGCTTCCGGTAATGGCATCTTTTGTATTTCGTAGCCGATTAATCGTTCGATGGCCGCGAGTTTGCGCATATCGTCAGGATTCACGAATGTGATTGCCTCGCCCGTACTTGCCGCGCGGGCAGTACGTCCTACGCGGTGTACATAATCTTCACCGTCGGATGGCACATCGAAGTTTACAACAAGCGATAAGTTTTCGATATCAATTCCACGCGACATCACATCAGTGGCTACCAAAATCGGAATTGATTTATTGCGAAAACCTAACAACGCATTCTCGCGATCTTTTTGTTCCAGATCAGAATGAATTGCAGCCAGATTTACTTTGGCTTGTTTGAGTAATCGTTCAATTTCTTTCACCTTTTGTTTAGTGGAAGCGAAAATGATGCAGGAAACCTCACCACGTTCCTGCAACAACTGCAAGAGTAAAGGAAGTTTCTGTTCATTGTAAGCAGCATAAACCTTCTGAGAAATTCCTGCTGCGGGTTTTGAGATTGCAATATTAACTTCCGCCGGATTATTAAGAATTTTTTGTGCCATTCCCCGAATCTTCGGAGGCATAGTCGCAGAAAACATTAACGTTTGTCGCTCCTTTGGTAGATAATTTACAATGCGCATGAGATCATCGTAAAAGCCCATATCTAACATGCGATCGGCTTCATCGAGCACTAAAGTTTGTAAATTCTTCACGTCACAATAGCCCAAACTTAAGTGGGAAAGTAAACGTCCCGGAGTAGCAATGATGATATCTGCTCCTGTGGTTAGTGCTTTTTTCTCTCGGTCAAAACTTTCTCCACTTCCGCCGCCATAAATAGCCAAGCTACTAATGGATGTGAAATAAGAAAAGCCCGTTACTTGTTGGTCAATTTGCATGGCCAACTCCCGGGTTGGTGCTATAATTAATACAGAAATTCCACTTCTGTTTTGTCGCTGTAAAATTCGGTTCATCACCGGCAGCAAGTATGCAGCTGTTTTACCGCTTCCTGTTTGTGCGCATCCGATCAGATCCCGGCCTTCTAAGGCTAAAGGAATTGTTAATGCTTGTATCGGTGTTGGGTTGAGGTAGCCAATCGCTTCAATGCCGTCTAAGAGTTGGTCATCAAAACCAACCTCGTAAAATGATTCCATTTATAAGTTTATATTCTTAATTCCTAAAGTTACGCTTTATTCTTACTTCTTTTGATATAATTCAATGGTTTTGACATCATTCCCGCAGCGAATAATAAAGCGATTCTGCCCCCAACGAATTGCGCGAACAATATGTTCATTCGTAAAGGAAAAAGACTTTTCTCCTTCGGGATACTTTTTCTTTTTAACGGTATTCATAACCGGCGTGATAATAATTTCAACACAGTTTTGTAACGTATCACATGGAATAACGCGCTCACTGATGTGGACCGTTTCTATGTACAGTTTCCAACCGGCATTGGATTTCATATTTCCGCTAATGGTGTAAGAAATTTTAGCCTGATTATTTAATAAATTCAAATTCGTATCTTCAACTTTAATATCGAATTGTTGAATGGTGAGTTTCGCATTTTTGGCCCACCAGTCCACGTTATAGGTTACAGGAACTTAATGTTTCGCCTTCTTGGTGTGAAAACAAGAAACGAGGGATAAACTTACCAATGCAACTATTATAATTTTCATAGAGTGAGTTTCTGTTGACTTTCTCAATATCCGTGCCGTTATAGCATAAAAAAAGCTGCTTTGAATAAAGCAGCTTTTTGGGTAATAATTTCAAACAATTAGAATGCGGCAATCTTATCACTCTGATATTGACCACTGACTAACTTGTGGCGAATTTGAGAGAAAGCGTCAACCGTATATTTTACGTCATCCACAGAATGCACAGCAGTAGGAATGAGGCGTAAAATGATTTGACCTTTCGGAATAACCGGATACACCACCATAGAACAGAAGATGTTGAAGTTCTCACGTAAATCCAGAATCAGATTGGTAGCTTCAGGAATTGTTCCATTCAAATAAACAGGCGTTACAGGCGAAGACGTTGTTCCGATGTTGAAACCGGCTTCTTTCAATCCTGATTGCAGGGCGTTTACAACGGTCCACAAATTTTCACGCAATTCAGGATGTTTTTTCATCAATTCCAAACGCTTGAGCAAACCGTAAACCAAAGGCAACGGCAATGACTTAGCGAAAATCTGTGAGCGCATGTTGTAGCGTAAATATTCTACGACATCTTCTGTAGATGAAATGTAGCCACCAATCAGCGCAAAAGACTTAGCGAACGTGCCGAAGTAAATGTCGATTCCATCCTGACAGCCTTGTGCTTCACCGGTTCCGCCTCCTGTTGGTCCCATTGTTCCGCAGCCGTGTGCATCATCAACAAATAAACGGAAGTTGAAACGCTTCTTCAGTTCAACGATTTCTTTCAGTTTCCCCTGATTACCGCTCATTCCGAATACGCCTTCCGTGATGACAAGAATGGCACCATTGGTTTGCTCTACAATTTTGGTAGCACGCTCCAATTGTTTTGCAAGGTTATCAATGTCGTTGTGAGGATACACAAAACGTTTACCCATGTGCAGACGCACCCCGTCAATGATGCAGGCATGACTTTCCGCATCATAAACGATAACGTCATGACGATCCACTAAACAATCGATTGCAGAAACCATGGCTTGGTAACCGAAGTTGCAGAGGATGGTATCTTCTTTCTTTACCAATTCGGACAAGCCCGCTTCTAATTGTTCGTGGTAGTTCGAGTTACCCGACATCATGCGTGCGCCCATTGGAGCAGCAAGACCAAATTTAGCTGCACCTTCCGTGTCAGCTTGACGCACTTCGGGATGGTTAGCCAACCCTAAGTAGTTGTTCAGACTCCACACTAAACGTTCTTTACCGCGAAAGACCATGCGCGGACCAATATCGCCTTCTAGTTTAGGAAAGGTGAAATAACCATGCGACTCTTTCGCATGTTTTCCAAGAGGACCGCGGTTGTCGCGGATTTTATCAAATAAATCTCTCATCGCAGACTAATTGTTGGTTTAAGAAGTACAAAAATAAGATTTTAGTGTGCTGATGCGCGTTAACGGTATAGAATTATCCTCCTGGCTTGTTAATAAGTTATTCACTCAATCGTTCAACAAAAAGGATTATCCGAAATATGCCCAAAAGCTGATTAGGATCATGTCATGTACTAACTGCAGTCATTCTTTGGAGTGTCAAGCTTATTGACATTTGTTCAACTAAAATCTCAAACCATGAACATCAATAAACTTGTAGCCTTAATCATTGCAACAGCATTGTTGCTGGGTCCGATTAATATTTTGTATTTCACGGACGGACGCATTGTCAACAGTGCTGCGGAAATCGGGTTGTTTCTTTCTATCGTTATCGGATTTTTCGTAATGTTCTTTATCGGAACCAACGAGCCAATCGGTAAAGGTGAGGAGCATGCAGATTTACCGCAAAGCACACAACATCGTCAGGACAAGTCCAAAGCGGCTTAAGTCCTGTGTTCTAAACCAAACGGAAACCCCACACGGGCAAGTTTTATAACCGGAAAACTTGCCCGTGTTCCGGTATGGTAACGTTTTGAAATCCTTGTTTTTCGAGGTGTTCTTTGAAGCGCAGTTGTGCCATCATTTCACCATGCACGAGGAAGATTTCCTTTACTTTTTCCGGATCCTGACAGGATAAATAGTCCGTCATTTCTTTGTAATCGCCATGAGCACTGTACGAGGTAATTATTTCAACTTTGGCGTTCACCTTGAACTGATGTCCATAAATCCGCACTTCCTCTTTTCCTTCCATAATGTCCGCTCCTAAACTTCCCGGAGCACAATAGCCGACCATCAATATTGTATTTCTAGGATCTTCAATACCATTGCGTACATGGTGCTTGATACGACCAGCTTCCAACATTCCTGATGCAGAGATTATCACGCAAGGAGTTTCATCACTATTTAATGCTTTTGAAATTTCCGAATCTCTTATGTAAACCAATCCATTAAAACCGAACGGATCCGGGTCCGCATGCAAAGAGCGTGTGACATCAGCGTTAAAATTGTCAGCATGCTTACGCATTATTTCTGTAGCGTTAGTAGAAAGCGGACTATCCACATAAACCGGAATATTTGGCAACAAGCCTTGATTTTTGAGGTTGTTGAGAGCATATACAATTTCCTGTGTGCGTCCTAAACTAAACGCGGGAATGTAAACTTTACCTAAACGCTTCACGCAGGTGTCTTCTACAACTTTTAATAGTTGAGCAGATGGATCGATTTCTTTTTCGTGCAATCGATCTCCGTACGTGCTTTCACATAAAATAAAATCGGCTTGCGGGAAGGGTTGAGGAGAGCGAAGTAAAACATCTGTTGCACGACCAATGTCGCCGGTAAACGTAAAATGCTTGTGTGAACCATCCTCATTAATTTCAAGGTGAATAGCAGCACTTCCTAATATATGTCCTGCATCCGTAAATTCGAATTTTATCCCTTTAACAAGGACAAACCACTCGTTGTATTCCACCACTTCCATGAGGCGAATTGTCTCTAGCACATCGTCTTCATCATAGAGCGGGGGAATTTCATTTTTTCCTTGAAGTTTTCGACGTTTATTCCTGTGGTATGCATCGTTTTCCTGAATACGAGCCGAATCAGCCAGCATGATTTCGCATAAGTCTTTGGTTGCAGGAGTACAATAAATTGGTCCGCGAAAACCTTCCTTGACTAACCTTGGAAGTGCGCCGCTATGATCAATATGTGCATGAGATAGAATAACAGCATCAATGCTGCGAGGATCAAAACCAAAGTGCTCGTTTTTTCCTGCCTTTATTGATTCTCTGTCTTGAAACAAGCCACAATCCAACAAAATTTGTATTCCGTTTGCTCTTAACAAATGCCTACTTCCGGTAACGGTTTTAGCGGCGCCCATGCATTGTAATTCCATAGTGGTAAATGTAAGGAAGTCTATTCAAGATTAACGCTTGTCAGCTTTAGTATCCTTGTTTATCTTGCTCCGGATTAAGTGCATTAAAGTTATTCAGTTATTCGGTTGTGGTGACAAATATTATTTGTGATGCGCAATTTCGAAATACTCTCCACAGTTAATGAAGCAGGCCATACTAATTACCGCTTATAAGGACATTCCCGCATTAGTGGACGTCATCCGATGCTTTGGTGCTGAGTTCAATTTTTATATTCACGTTGACCGAAGTAAAAGCCTAGAGGTTGAATTGTTAAGCGAATTCGATAACGTTCAGGTCTTTAATGACTATAAAGTTAACTGGGCGGGAGTTAATCATCTGAGGGCTATATTACTATTGTCATCCGAGGCGTTAAAGAACACAGAAAATACATTTTTTCATTTAATAACGGGCGAGGATTTCCCTATTAAGTCGAAATCTGAGTTTCTGCTTTTGGATCAATCGAAAAACTATTTAGAAAATTTCAAATTACCCAACAATTCATGGGCCGGCAACGGAGGACTAGATCGTGTAGCTTATTACAATTTATACGATTTATTTGATGCAAAAAAACGTTGGAGTAGTATAATTATCGGCTTGGCTCTGAGATTACAAAAGAAACTAAAACTACGTCGATCACCTCCGAGAATATTCAACGGTGCGTTATACGGTGGTTCTACTTATTGGAGTTTGAACAGAGGAGCATTAGAGTACGTTCTGCGGTACACGCATTCGGATCCGTCATTTTTACGTCGATTACGATATACGTTTTGTGCCGAAGAAATGTATTTTCAAACTATTCTGATGAATTCGGAATGGAATTCGACTATTTGTAATGATAATCTTCGTTACATTGATTGGTCATCGGGTAGAGGAGGTTATCCGGCATTTCTTGATACGACTGATTTGGAACAATTACTATCATCGAAAAAGTACTTTGCCAGAAAAATTAAACATAGTGATCAATTAAAAGAATTACTATTAATTAATTATAATAAGTAATGCAGTAATAATACAATATAGAGTAGTTTATCTTCACTGATTTTAATTAAATGGAGGAACAAAGATTTAACTGGTAAAAATTTAAATTATGAAGTATCAAAGCGCGGAAGAGGCTGTTCAGGTTGTAAATAGTGGAAATCGCGTCTTTATTCACGGCGGCGCGGCTACACCTTCGTTATTAGTGAAATCATTATTACAGCGAAAATCCGAAGTGAAAAATGTGGAATTGGTAAGTATCACCACTTTGGGTGATGATCTATTCACTCCGGAGTCCGTTGGTGATAGTTTTTTTATCAATTCTCTTTTTGTGTCTAAAAATGTGCGGGAATTGATTAACAAGGAACACGGAGAATATGTGCCTGTTTTCTTGAGTGAAATTCCGTTATTATTTCGCAATAATATTCTGCCTTTAGATGTTGCCTTAATTCATGTTTCTCCACCGGATCAGCATGGTTACTGTTCCCTAGGAACTTCAGTTGATATTGTCCGTTCAGCCCTGCAAAGCGCTCGACATATCATCGCTCAGGTCAATAAGCAAATGCCCAGAACGCATGGGGACGGAGTTATTCATCAATCGCAAATTCATGCTATGATGGAGATTGATATGCCATTACCGGAGGTGAATTATAGTGCCAAAACGGATGAAACTTCGCTTCAAATCGGTAAGCATATTGCAGGATTAATAGATGACGGCGCAACTCTACAAATGGGCATCGGAGCTATTCCGGATGCGGTTTTAACGTGCTTAACCAATCATAAGGATTTAGGAATACATACTGAAATGTTTTCTGACGGCGTTGTTCCATTGGTAAACAGTGGCGTAATAACGAATCGTTATAAAGAAAATCATCGCGGTAAAATTGTTACCAGCTTTGTGGTGGGTACAAACAAGGTGTATGATTTTGTAAACGATAATCCATTGGTTTCGTTTTTGGATATTGATTACGTGAATGATACGCATGTAATTCGAAAAAATCCAAAGGTTGTGGCTATCAATTCGGCCATTGAAATAGATATAACCGGACAAGTATGTTCCGATTCGATTGGAACTTATCATTATTCGGGTGTTGGAGGTCAAATGGATTTTATTCGTGGAGCAGCACTGTCGCCGGGTGGTAAACCAATTATTGCATTGAAATCAAGTACGAAAGAGGGATTTTCAAAAATCGTCCCTTTTCTCAGAAAAGGCGCAGGAGTTGTAACTACGCGGGCGCATGTGCATTATGTGGCTACCGAATTTGGTGTAGTAAACCTATTCGGGAAAAACCTGCAACAGCGTGCTAAAGCACTTCGGGATATAGCCCACCCGGATCATCGGGAAGCGATTGATCGCGAAATTTTTGAACGATTCGGGGTTTAAATTGAGGATGTAAATTGTAGCAATGCCATACAGTTATTTAAGTGGCACCCCACTATAATGTTCAAGCATTGAATATCAAGTTGCGATGGTCAAAAGTATTCAACGTACTTTACTACTTCACCTGTAGTTGACAAATACACTATTCTTGTCTTGACAACACCAACTGTTTAACATAAATTTCTCTTCAACAAAGACAAGGTTTATGAAGTATATGTTCGTGTATCTGATGATTTAGTGTTCAGGAATGATACCGGGAGTAGCCAATGGTTTCGATGATCGTATTATTACATTACAGAACGAAGCGATAGCCTGTTACATTTTTTCAAATCCCAAAGAGTTGCTTCGTGAATTGCGCAAAGCAACTTACTATTATAATTATATAGTAGTAAAATTCAAGAATGATAGCGTACGTGTATATGCTCCCGGTTCAATTAAAGGATGCTGTCAGACAAGTGATGTGAATAGGCAAATGCTAGCTTCATGGTACGTTTCGGATTCCATTAACGCTAACTACGATGCCGTTTCCGAAAAAAAAACTGTGGTAAAAGCATGCTTTGTTTATGCGTCGTTTAGTACATGATTCTCCCTATGAATTGTGGTTTTTCGAATACTATATTCCGACTCAAAACCACAATGAACGACTGTTTATATTGAAAGAAAAAGCTACAGGAAACGAACACTACTTATATCGGACCAAACAGCTTTGGAAAATTCTTGGCACATGGCCCGGCAGCAACAAAAAAGATCCGCGTTACAAGCATTGATACACGGGAAAACAATATACGGTGATGGATTATAACAAAGCCGTCAAAAAGTAACCCGTGTTTGATGTGTAGTATTCATTGCTTGATGTACCTTTAAGAAATCAAAACTAGCACGTGGAAATTACATTCTTAGGCACAGGCACATCACAAGGAGTTCCGGTTATCGCCTGCAACTGCGCTGTGTGTGCGTCTCAGGATCCACGTGATAAACGCTTGCGGACATCAATTTTTATCAAGCACCACGGACACACCATTGTTGTAGATTCGGGCCCCGATTTCCGCCAACAGTTATTACGCGAAAACGTACAAAATCTCGATTCAGTGTTGTTTACACATGAGCACAAAGATCACATCGCAGGTCTTGATGATGTTCGTGCTTTCAATTTCGTGCAGAAACGTTCAATGCCCGTGTATGCTACTCCGCGAGTTCACGAAGCATTAAAAAGGGAGTATCAGTACATATTTGACGGTACCAATTATCCGGGAATTCCGCAGATTGAAGTCAATCATTTTGGTGATGAACCATTTCATATAGGTCCTATTCACGTAGAACCTATTCAAGTGTTTCACCACAAATTGCCCGTGTATGGATTTCGTTTCGATGACTTTGTCTACATCACGGATGCGAATAGCATTCCCGATAAGGAAAAGGATAAAATAAAACGTTGCAAAGTGTTGGTGTTAAACGCGCTTCGTCGAGAACAGCACATTTCACATTTTACGCTGGACGAAGCCATAGCTTTAGTAGAAGAATTAAGACCCGAAATGACCTATTTCACGCACATTAGCCACCAGTTGGGTGCACATGCAGAGGTCGAGCAGGAATTGCCTCCGCATATGCGATTAGCGTACGATGGCTTAAGAATTCGCTTGTAATTATTTTTTCTGCGGAGCGCCCGGTTTAACAGGAGGCGGCGTTGCGGTAACTTCCATTTCGCAGGGCACC
Organism: Bacteroidia bacterium; assembly: GCA_044344795.1. Classification (GTDB taxonomy): domain Bacteria; phylum Bacteroidota; class Bacteroidia; order Palsa-965; family Palsa-965. Next base: position 71,948 of record JBIJCF010000003.1, read on the forward strand.
ACAATGCGCTTTTCCTCTACGCGAAGATCGCAGAAGGTGGAACGTAAATACAATTTTTTCTTCGTTCCGTCGGGCATGTCGACGTCCATATCAGATTCAGTGGCAGCAGGGCCTTCGAAAGTGAAAGGGTCTTCAAAGTAAGTGGCAAAATCGATGTCGGTAATATGGACTTTTTTACCCAACACTTTCGTGTACAATTCACCAATAGCACGCGTCACTTTAACTTTAATAAGATTCTTGTCCTTATCGTACCAGATTTTAACATCGCCAATCACTTTTGTGGTGTAATTGAATGGTCCCGAAATTACATTGACATCCGTTACGAAATCGGCTTTTCCCGGATGCAAGGCGATATGCGGATTGATCAACGTCCAGTAAGCCGTATCAGTCATAAATAATACTTTGTACGCTTCTTTGCCTTTAATTACTCCGATTGCCTTAAACACCTTATTAAGCATATCCTGGTGTAGAATAACTACAACGTCATCCGGATTTTGAGTCGGCGTTTGCTGCACTGTGGGAGTAGGAGTAGGAGCTGGAGTTTGTGTGGCGTTCTTTTTGTTTTTGCACGCAGTAAGCGCAAATGCTAAGCATACGAGCAATATGTGAATTACTTTCTTCATGAACAGCACAATTTCAGGCAAGGAATTTGCGTACTTTGAATAACAACACGAAAAATATGAAAGTATTAGCACTTGCAGCAGCTGTAGCGTTATCTTTTACAGTAATTACTTCTCCGATAGGAAAACCATTTCCTGTTTTAAAAGCTGAAACCTTAAAGGATCAGGTTGTTTCGTTACCCGATGCAGTGAAAGGAAAAAGTTCTATCATTTGTTTGGCGTATTCTCAGAAGGCTGAAAAAGACCTGAAAACGTGGTACGAGCCCACTTACAATAAGTTTATAGCACAGACGGGATTAATGGATGATGTCTATGACATCCATCTATATTTTATCCCCATGTTTACCGGTGCTAATGCCGCTGCGGCCGTGTCAGCCAAGAAGCAAATTGAAAAGGACGTCCAAGTAGACGTTCATCCCCACATTTTGGTGTATCGCGGTGATGTAGATGCTTACAAAGCTTCACTTGGAATGGACGACAAGGAAAAGCCGTATATCTATGTTTTAGATGCTACTGGTAAAGTTGTCCACATGACTTCCGGCGCTTTTACCGAGGAGAAAATGGACGACATCGAGGATAAACTCGACTAATGTACTAAAGAACAACCTTTGCGTTCGGATACTTCTTCATCCACATTTGCATCGACTCTTCAGAACGAACCATGATGGTGGTTTTGCTGTCAATGCGCAATTTAATGCTGTTTGCTGAAGGTTCTGGCATTGCGGGTCTACGGGTACGCATGCGCATGGCACGGCTCTCTTTTACAATGGTTAATGGTTTCATGGTATTGCTTGTTTTAATTCTACATCAAATGAACGCTATTATTTAACACGATTCAGAAAAATTAGCCCATTGGCCATCCAGCCCCGATGAATGGTAGCCTAACCCGATAAGTGGTGTTCGGATCGGCTCTCTAATCCGTAAAGCATGAAAAAGGGCTGTCTCTTAAGAAACAACCCGGGGATGTAACCAACCAAACACAAGCGCCTTTATGCAATCAGCTTTGCTGCGGGATATTTATTCATCCACATCTGCAATGCGGCTTTTGATTTTACCACAATAATGGTTCTGTAATCGACCTGAAGCTTGAAGCGATCTCCGCCCTCAACGCTTTTATTTTTTTTATCGTTTTTCATGATAGTTTACTTTTTCTCGTTTAGTACTAAGACGCATAACGCGTGCCGAAGTTGTACGGGTTAACATTATTTGGCAAGATGATTTGAGCCCTTGCTCAAGTTTTAAAATGCCTGCAATAAAATTTTTACAGATTAATTGAAATTTTATAAATAATTGAAAATAAGTAATATATAAATTTTATTGAAAGTTATTATTTAATTTAAAAGAAACAACCCGAAACTGTTCTGATTTCGGGTTGTTTATGAAGATTAATCGTTGAGTATTGGTCAGGCTTTCTCTACAACCGGGTTTCGAAATACCATTTCCTTGTCGAACACATCCAGAACAATATTTCCTGATTTGTTGACTTTTCCGGCCAGAATTTGTTTTGAGAGTTCATTCAGAACACGCTTCTGAATAACCCGTTTTACAGGTCGTGCACCGTATTGAGGATCGTATCCTAATTCCGCAAGCCATTCAACTGCTTCAGGTGTGTATTCAAAATCCACATCAGCATCTGCCAGCATCTTGGTAACGCCATCCAGTTGAATTTTTACGATCGCGGTAACATTTTCGCGGGTAAGCGGTGCAAACATGATGATTTCATCAATTCTGTTCAGGAACTCCGGGCGAATTTGTTTTTTCAGCAATTCAAATACTTCCAGCTTAGTCTTCGCCATGATCTCATCTTTATTGAATTCCGAGATATTCTCGAAATTTTCCTGAATGAGGTGTGAACCCATGTTGGAAGTCATGATGATGATGGTATTCTTAAAATTCACCACACGACCTTTGTTATCCGTCAATCGTCCGTCGTCCAGCACCTGCAACAAAATATTGAAGACGTCCGGATGCGCTTTTTCAATTTCATCTAAAAGAATGACACTGTAAGGCTTGCGTCGAACCGCTTCTGTCAACTGACCGCCTTCTTCATAGCCTACATACCCCGGAGGCGCTCCAACCAATCGCGATACACTGTGACGCTCCTGATATTCACTCATGTCAATGCGTGTCATTGCAGCGTCATTGTTGAAAAGAAACTCTGCCAAAGCCTTTGCTAATTCCGTTTTCCCGACACCTGTAGTTCCAAGGAAAATAAAGGAGCCAATAGGTTTACGGGCGTCCTGCAATCCCGCGCGACTTCTGCGCACAGCATCAGCGATAGCTTCAATTGCATCGTCCTGACCAACTACACGTTTGTGCAATTCATCTTCCAGATACAACAATTTCTCACGTTCACTTTGCAACATACGCGTAACCGGAATTCCGGTCCAGTGGCTGATAACACCTGCAATATCTTCACTGTCCACTTCTTCTTTTATTAGCGGAGTGCCGACACTTTGCATATCTGCTAATTTCTTTTTCGCTTCTTCCAGTCGTTGTTCAGCTTCACGTACACGTCCATAGCGTATCTCTGCTACTTTACCATAATCTCCGGCGCGTTCAGCCTGATCTGCTTCGAACTTCAACTGTTCCAACAACTCTTTCTCCTTTTGAATTCCTTCCACCACATCCTTTTCCGACTGCCAGCGCGCACGCAGATCAGCTCGTTTATCATTCAACTCCGCAATTTCCTTATTCAGATCATCTAATTTCTGCTGGTCATTCTCGCGTTTAATAGCTTCACGCTCAATTTCCAACTGGCGTATTTTTCTTTCAACATCCTCGAGTTCAGCAGGCATCGAGTTAATCTCCATGCGCAGTTTAGAAGCGGCTTCATCCACAAGGTCAATGGCTTTATCCGGAAGGAATCGATCGTTGATGTAGCGTTGCGACAACTCCACAGCCGCAATAATCGCTTCGTCCTTAATGCGAACCTTGTGGTGTGTTTCGTATTTTTCTTTAATACCTCTCAAAATTGAGATCGCATCTTCTGCAGATGGTTCATCTACCAAAACCTTCTGGAATCGGCGTTCCAGCGCTTTATCTTTTTCAAAGTATTTCTGAAACTCATTCAAAGTTGTGGCACCAATTGCACGAAGTTCTCCGCGAGCTAAGGCAGGTTTCAAGATATTTGCAGCATCCATCGCACCTTCACCGCCACCGGCACCAACTAGTGTATGAATCTCATCAATGAATAGAACGACTTCCCCATCAGAGGCAATCACTTCTTTAACAACGGCTTTTAATCGCTCTTCAAATTCTCCTTTGTACTTGGCACCTGCTATCAAAGCGCCCATGTCCAGGGAAAAGATGCGTTTTGATTTCAAATTTTCAGGAACATCACCATTGATAATACGATGCGCCAATCCTTCAGCTATCGCAGTTTTACCAACTCCGGGCTCACCAACAAGAATTGGATTGTTCTTTGTTCTACGACTTAATATTTGCAGTACCCGACGAATTTCTTCATCACGCCCGATTACGGGATCCAATTTTCCTTTTTGTGCCTGAGCATTTAAGTCAATGGCGTATTTGCCAAGCGCATTGTAAGTTTCTTCGGCCCCTGCACTGGTAACTTTTGCTCCTTTTCGCAAATCGATGATTGCTGCTTTAAGCCCTTTTTCAGTAACTCCATTGTCTTTTAGTAGTTGACTTATCTGTTCGCCGGCATCCAATAGAGCCAAAACGATGTGTTCTACTGAGACGAACTCATCCTGAAAATCTTTTAGCAAATTGACAGCCTTCACCAAAACCTTATTAGAGTTTTGTGATAAATATTGCCCGCCGCCGCTGACTTTAGGGTAGGAGTTGACAATGTGTTCAGTCACCTGCTTTATCATCGCAGGATTAACATTGAGTTTTTTCAGCAGAAACGGAGTTGCATTTTCGTCCGTTTCTAATATTCCCAGCAGTATGTGCCCGGTTTCAATAGCCTGATGCCCTTGGGTCATGGCGATCTGTTGGGCCTGCTGTATTGCCTCTTGTGATTTGATTGTAAAATTGTTGAGGTTCATAAACAAATAATAAAAGTGAAATAAATACTAACGTCAACTTATCATCAATAGCTGTTCCGAACCTCATAACAAGCAAATATGTCGCGATATAACACTATTGCCCTGACGATTAGTCACTACAGTTGAATACAATCGGCTATTACGTCAGAATAATCCAACAAAAAAGCCCCCCGATTTCTCGGAGGGCTCTCGATCGAAAAATATTCGGATTATTTGATGATCAACTTGCTTGAAGTGCTGTTGTTACCTACTGCAATGTTCAAGAAGTAGATACCTGAAGTTAATGCCTCAGTGTTCAACTGAACTAAAGTGTTTCCTGCAGCCAAGTCACGGTTTTCAACCATAACTTCCTGACCTAACTGATTGTAGATAGTGAAACGAACGTTGCCTGCATTGTTCAGGTCAAGGTTTACGTTTACTAATTCATTAGCAGGGTTTGGAAACAAGTTGTAAGAACCGAAAGCAGCAACTTCTTCAACACCGATAGCCAAGTTGAAGTCTGCATCCTGGAACTGTACGTTGTTCAGGTAGTAGTGATCAAAAGTGCTGATCATATCTGTTCCTGAGCTACGGCCGATAGAGTTAGTTACAGGGATAGTGTATGTGTTACCACTGGTTAATGCGATGTCTGAAGTATAGTTCCAGAAGAAGTCAGCAGTAGTAGTAAATTGTGTACGTGCAGTCCACAAGCCTGTAGTTAAGTTAACACCACGAGCGAACAAGTCGCAAAAGCTATTTTCACCACCGCTGATCAATACGTCAGAATCAGACCAAGTGTAGAAAATTTTCTGACCATCAGCAGTGATAGCCGCTTGAATACGAGCGTCTGTATCGAATGCAGAAGTTCCGTCAGAGAAATTAGCACCAGGCCCAGGAGTTGCCATCAACGAGTCAACTAACCAAGCATCCCAACCTGTAGCAGTTGTATGAACATCATAGATGTAGTGCTGAGCAAATTGTCCTACTAACTGAGAGTTCAAATTCCAAGTATAACCTAAAGAATCGTCATCATTAGATGCACCGGCGTCAATTGTACACACGATGTGTAACTGACCGTTCGCATCAACCACAGCATCAGAACCGTTTGTTTGAGAGAACCAAGGCTTCAACTGACCGTCTGTTGCTGGAGCAATAATGTTATCAGTAATAACAGGCAATGTAGTGAAGTCAAACAATGGTTGACGAGTCCAAGTGGCACCGAAGTCAGTTGTTTTCCAAACTAATGGCAAGAAAGTACGAGTTGCAGAAGTTGTTGCAGCAGCATCAGCTCCAAAGAATACTACATAACCAATCTGACCGCTTTGGTTGAATGCGATATGAGTTACAGTCCAAGCATCAGCAGCACCTGTTCCATCTAAATGGAAATTTGGCAAGATAGAATCCCAAGTCCAATTGAACTGAGTTCCGTCGTGCTTACCATGCATGATAGCAGCACCAGTGAAACCTGTTAAACCAACAGGATCAGAATACGTACCTGCAGTAACCCATGCAGAACTATCTGCAGTAGATGTCAAACCGATACGTGGCATGCCCAATGGGAATACGCCTTGGTTACCGTTAGTATAAGAAATTGTGTTCCCAATAGCGGAATTGCTAACGTTCATTTCGCTAGTCCAGTAGCCTTGCCAACCGGAACCATCTGTGTACGGTCCGCATGATACAGCCCAAGCATTTGCGAGTGTTGTATTTCCTGCAGGGTTAACAATAACACCGCTAGGGTAACGGAAACGCTGGTTACCTGTAGTTTCGAAATCTACGAAGTAGGTAGAGTCCCAAGAAGTACCATTGTTAGTTGTCCAAATATGGTTGACTGAACCTGAAGACTGGTTTGGAACTGACCAATCAGCAGAAAGACGGTTTGTCCACATAGCTGCTCCCAAAGCCTGGTTAGCAGTTAATGTAGTAGATTGAGATACGAGCAAGCCAAAAGCATTGCGTGAGCTGGAGAATTTGGTGCCGGCAGCAAGAACTGCAGGATTGTTACCGTTTCTCTGGCTATTAGCCGCTTGTTGATAGAAATTTTCTGAACGAGTGTCAGCAATGCTCTTTTTGCTGAGGCTCAGGTCCGGCTTGGAAACACCTCCAACTTTTGGCGCTTGCGCTGCAAGTCCAAGTCCGGCACTAACTCCGATCGCGAGTAGTAAACCTTTTTTCATGTTGTTTTTAGTTTGATTTTACAAGTTAAATGACACATTCTCTAAAGGCAAATATAGTGTTCTAAGTTTATGATTTCAAAGAATAATAACGTTTTGATGATGTAAGAATGTTTAATCCGTTCATTTTCACCCAAAAACAACATTAACAGTGTGTTAATCGATGTGGATAAGCGTTTGGTCGATATTTAAAATAGGAGATTTGTTCAACGAATTAATTCGTTGAACACGAGGCTTATTTCGGGAATTCCGTGCGCCTCATCTTAGTTTATTTAGGTACCTCTAACGACCCAATAAAAGTTTATTCCTGAAAACCAGCATTATTCGTCTCATAACATTAAAAATTATTGCCCAACCACCACAAATCCCTATCTTTGCCGTCCAATTTTAAAACAAGGGGTCAATACGGCTTTGACTCATGTATAACCGCCGGTAAATAGCCGTATAACCGGTAAGCTTGTTTACAAGCATTAAACTCAATCAGCACATGGCTGAAACTAAAAACCAAACCGCACCACTTCCTAATTTCGATTGGAACACAGTGGGTAAAAAGCAGGATGTTTATTCTGCTGAAGAAATCGCCAAACTAGAATCGTTGTATGGCGGAACTTTAAAAAGCATCAACGATCATGAGCTTCTGGAAGGCACTGTAGTTGCTAAAAACCAGAAAGAAGTGGTAGTGAACATTGGTTACAAGTCCGATGGTGTAGTAGCATTATCTGAATTCCGCTACAATCCGGATTTGAAAATCGGTGACAAAATTGAAGTATACATCGAAAGTCAGGAAGATAAGTCCGGACAGTTGGTGCTTTCTCACAAGAAGGCTCGCGCGATGAAGTCGTGGGAGCGTGTGAACGAAGCATTAAATAATGATGAAATCATCAAAGGTTTTGTGAAGTGCAGAACAAAAGGTGGTTTGATCGTAGATGTTTTCGGAATCGAAGCGTTCTTGCCGGGCTCTCAAATTGACGTGAAGCCAATTCGTGACTATGATATCTATGTTGGAAAAACTATGGAATTCAAAGTTGTTAAGATCAACAACGAATTCAAGAACGTAGTTGTTTCTCACAAAGCTCTTATCGAAGAAGAACTTGAAGCACAGAAGCGCGACATCATCAGCAAGCTGGAAAAAGGTCAGGTTCTTGAAGGAACTGTTAAGAATATCACCAGCTACGGTGTATTCGTTGACTTAGGCGGTGTTGATGGATTGATCCACATTACTGATTTAAGTTGGGGTCGTATTTCTCACCCTGAAGAAATCGTGAAGCTGGATGAGAAGATCAACGTTGTAATCCTTGATTTCGATGATCAGAAGAAGCGAATTGCATTAGGTTTGAAACAACTTTCTGCACATCCTTGGGAAGCTCTTAACGCCGATATCAAAGTTGGTGATAAGGTTAAAGGTCGCGTAGTTGTTATCGCTGATTACGGTGCATTCGTTGAAATTCAGCCGGGTGTTGAAGGCTTGATCCACGTTTCTGAAATGTCTTGGTCACAGCATTTACGCAGTGCTCAGGACTTCCTGAAAGTAAACGATGAAGTTGAAGCAGTTGTATTGACTTTGGATCGTGACGAGCGCAAAATGTCTTTAGGCATTAAGCAATTGAGCCCTGATCCATGGCATGAAATTTTAGCGAAATATCCAAAGAATTCCAAGCATACTGCGAAGGTTCGCAACTTTACCAACTTCGGGATTTTCGTAGAGTTGGAAGAAGGTATCGACGGATTGATTCACATCTCTGATTTGAGCTGGTCGAAGAAAATCAAGCATCCTTCCGAGTTCACTAAGATTGGTGATACCATCGAAGTAATCGTATTGGATGTTGACGTGGAGAACCGTCGCTTGAGTTTAGGTCACAAGCAGTTGGAAGAAAATCCATGGGATGTGTTCGAGAACATGTTCACTGTTGGATCTGATCATGAAGGTACAATCACTTCAGTTAGCGATAAGGGTGCTGTTGTTCAATTACCTTACGGTGTTGAAGCATTCTGTCCTACTAAGCATATGTTGAAAGAAGATAACAGCAATGCGAAGACTGAGGAGAAGTTGATCTTCAAAGTGTTGGAATTCAACAAGGATTCTAAGAAGATCATCGTTTCTCACCGTAACACGATCGAAGCTCTTGCAATTGAAGAGAAAGAAACTCGTGGTGGTAAGAAAGAAAAAGGTGGTAACGACGAAACCAAAAAGGCAGTTAAGAAGGTTAAAGATAACCTCGAGACTACCACTTTCGGTGACGTTTCTGCTCTTGCAGATCTAAAAACACAGCTGGAGAATAAAGAAAAAAAGTAAGCTGTTAAAAATATAGTGTCTTGGGAAACCAGGACACTAACTAAAAATCACGCCATGGTTTTTAGTTTAAATCGCCCTGATCTTCGCAGGGCGATTTCTTTTTATATGCCCATTACTTTCTTCCAAATAGCGAATGCCATGAATTTGAAGGTGCGGCCATTCTCCGGTTTATCTGACACGTTGAAAATCGTGTCGAAATGGGATTGAATGTACATCTTGTTCAACACACCGCTAAAGTCTTGCTCGAAATACGAACGAAATGCATCGCGTTGTTCTGAGATCCATTTGTTATTGGGTGTGGCATAGCCTAACTTATCTTTTCGTTCTGCAATTTCTTTGGGAATAAATGGTGCTGCAGCCTGTCGAAGTAAGGTTTTCGTTACACCGCTTCTGATTTTTTCGGTACCCGGAATTGCAAACATGTATTCGATTAAACGATGATCATCCGCAAATGGTGTTCTAGATTCCACAGAATGCCACATGCCCGCACGATCTTCACATTTTAAATATCCTTTCAGTCGCGTTAATGTAAACTCGTTGTACAATGCAGCATTCAAGCCGTTTTCTCGATGCGGTGCTTCGTAATTTCGCTTAAACGTATTTACGAGATCCGGATCAATTAATTTCAAATCACCGAAATAATTGTCTTGAATATTCAACTGCCACGAAATAGGAAGCGCGGTTACTATATTTTGCTTTAACTGTTCACGAATCCAATATTTCATTGGACTTGGCGATGTATATTTGAGTTCATGTATTAAACGAGACCAATTGAATCCGGTCAATAATTCGTTCCAAAACGGAATGTAGTACGGACGGTATCCTGCGAACAATTCATCTCCGCCTTGCCCATCCAGAACTACTTTAATGCCTTGCTGTGCGGCTAATTTCATCGTGCGAAATTGTGCATACGTGCTGGTGCTCCAAATTGGAACATCCTGGCTGTAGATGAGCTGTTCTGCATCTGTTACAAATTCATCGGCTGTTGGTTGTACGATATGCCATTGCGCGCCGGAACGATTTACAACTTCATTCGCCCATTTTCTTTCGTCAATGGCAGCATCATCAAAAGCAGCAGTAAATACTTTCAGTTGATCGCCAATGTTAAGTTGTTCTTGTAAGGTAATGAGATGTGAAATGATTCCAACTATAGCAGAAGAATCAATTCCGCCGCTAAGACAAGAACCCACGGGGACATCAGAACGCATGCGAATACGAATAGAATCAATCAATAACTCGCGAATCGCTTCAATATCCGGTTGGCGCTGTTCGGTAATTTGCGATTTCAATTCGTACCAGCGCCGAACTTTAATATCACTAATTTGATTGGCATCAATTCGCATGCAATGACCCGGAAATAATTCCAAAATATCTTTGAAGAAACTTTCCGTTTGCAATTCAATTTCTCCGGCAAGAAAATAATCAGCAACAGCGAGATGATTCAACTTTTTCGGCACAACACCTGACTGAACCAAAGCCTTTTGCTCTGAGGCAAATGCGAAGAGCTGTGTTGAAGCGAAATAATAAAATGGTTTTACTCCAAAACGATCTCGCGCTGCAAAGAAGGATTGTTGACGTTGATCGTAAATAACGAAAGCCCACATGCCATTAAATCGATGCAAACAATCTTCGCCCCAGTGCAGGTATGCAGCAAGAATAACTTCGGTATCAGTCTGCGTAATGAAGCGATGCCCGAGTTGTTCCAATTCAATGCGCAGTTCCCGATAGTTGTATATTTCACCATTGTACGTAATCCATAACTGCTTATTGTGATACGACATGGGTTGATGGCCACCGGCAGACGTGTCAATAATGGATAATCGTCTGTGAGCAAAGCCCCAAACAGCATTGGAGTTATGTGTCAGTTTACATAGCGGACTATACGGGAATGGTGCATCGATGATATCTTGTGCGGAATCATTGCCGAAATGCGGAATAACACCACCGTCCAATTGTCCAATGATGTAACCTTCGCTATCCGGTCCGCGGTGGCGTTGCAATGCATTCATTTCCTCCAGCTTTGCAGCTAAAGAAAAATTGCCCGGTGCGGAAGTGATTATGCCGGCAATACCACACATCAGTTATTATTCCTTTTACGGTTCAAAAACATTGTTAACTGCACAAAATCATCGCGACGCGGAAGCAAGGTTTTTAAATCTTTTCCGGGTTGTTTACCGCTGAATATAAATACTCCAAAAACAAACAAGGCAAGACTTCCATACGCCAAGCTTGCTGACCATCCGGCTCCGATAGTTTGGTTCGATTGAATAAGTATCGGCGCAGAAACTAATGCCATTACCAATCCGATTATACCTGCAATAAAGTTCACGTAATGCTTGCCTGCACCTGAAAAGTAATGCGCAAATACAGTTCCGAAGCTAATGAGTACAACTCCCGGAACAACGGATGCGAATACTTCCTTAACAGGAGCAAAATCTTTGCCCAATAGCCAGGAATAAAAAAACGCCGGCACTAGAATGAATACAAGTATTCCCGGAACCGTAATTCCCACACTCAGCTTAGCAAGTTGCAATGTTTTAATTCTATTTTCTTCAGTAGCCAATGTGTTGGATATTTTCGACATTAAAACAGCTGCAACACTTGCGCTAAAAAGCAGAATAGCTTCTCCCAATGAAATTGCCGTGGAATAAATTCCCACGGCGACGGTATCTCCACCATAATATTTTTTGAGGTGAAAGAAATTTTCGCGGATGCTTAATTGATGCGTTAATGTGGCCAATTGCGTAAAGAAACCATTCGCAAAAAGCACAAACAGTAATGGTCTTTTTTCTTGAATTGTGGGTGAATGAGGTTTTCGCAGTACCATTATTAATCCCGTAAGCCACGTTAAGCCGTACGCTAAGTAACACGCATGTAAAAATGCCTCCGCGGTTCTTATTTCAGCGAGCAGAATACTTCCTGCCATAGTACCGAACATCACTAAGCCTTGCATCATGATTAGAATATTGTATTCCTTGATACGTTCCTGACCCAACAGAATATTTTGATTGACTGAATGCAACGAAAATAAAAAACCGACGATCAAAACTTCCGTGCTGAATTCTGCAGGAAGCAACTCATAACTCACCAAAATAGAACCAACACCGAACGAAGCAAATGCTGCCCATAAACCGCCTGTAAGTAAAAGTTTACTTCTTATCGCCCGAGGCACGAGATAGACCATTGCAGGTCCGCCGCCGATATCACTGATGAGGTGAATAAGATTAATGCTCAGTTGAAGAATGCTGATTTCTCCACGAATTCCTGCCCCCAGCCAATGTGTGGTCAACAAGAGCATGAGAAAGTTTAAAACTGCTCCCATGAATCTGGCAGAGAAATTCGTCAGAATACTAGTGAGCATGGAAGAGTCGTTTCAACTTTAATTGTAATACAGCCGTGAAATTATCAAAATTAAATCGGTATCGCTTCGCGTCAATGACGCATAGATTGTCCTTAAACTGCGCTATGGTGTGACAACCTGAATTATATGTCCATTTACTATTCGGATAAATGGAGCTGAATTCTTCCTCGGCGAATTCTTGGGTAGTAAGTTTTGTCACTTTCATAAATCGAATTCCTGAACCATAACCTTCACTACAATCTTGCGCAGGACGAATCAATTGTCCATTGTTGTAAAATAATGGACCTGCAGGGCGAGCGCTGTGATGATCAGTTTTTATTGGATTGCACGGGTGAGCAGTGTAATGTCCGAATGAATCATCAGCATAAAACAAAAAAAGTTTGCTATTGCTGTATTCCCCGCCTTCTGTGCAAAACAGCCACCATTTGTTTTCGTGATGAATAATGGTCGGATCAATTCCGGGAAAATCAATTAATGTTTTGTAACAACTTCCATCTGCTTTGTAAGCACTGATTTTACCTGATGTGCCACATTCAGGAATAATTGATTTGCTACTACTATTGCTGAGTACAAATGGATAGGAGAGGTGGTGTTCGGTAGTGATGATTGGTTGATATGAGGGATGTATTTCTGCAATAATTCCCTTTTGTTTGTTGTAAGAATAGTGTTCTGCGATCACTTGATGATTAAGGATCATGGGATCTGCATAATACTCTCCGTTCTTCGTGGGACTCAGCCATTGAATAGATTCCGGCCAGCCATTCTTCATTACATCTTGTACACCGCGCGGAACAATTCCTACACACCAGTCTTCCGGTTGAAATAAACTTGTTACGTGAAACGCGATCTTATTTGTAAATAAACGCAACAGAAACAATTTCATTTTAAAGTTTCCTGCGTAGGTGTATACCGGAGCAAGAGATGCATTCGCCTGATATTGTTCAGTTTGCAAACCCCCGTTGTGTAAACGTCGGAGATTAGCAATTAGCAGATCAATTCCACCGTAGAATATATGATCTAATTGAGCTGAATACGAGTGACGCTGTGTTGAAAATGAAGCGCGTTCAATAATGAATCCGTTATCTAATTTCTCGTTGAGTTGCTGAAGAATTATACCCGTAGTACTCTTGTTGTAATATATTTCCCAGAATCCGGGAGGTCCACCTCGGAATACACGTTCATCGCCATGGTGAAACGACCAAACGCCGTGCTTGGCGACCGTTAAAATGTCTCCACTTAAGATGTTAAAGCCAAAACGAACAATGACATCCGGCTGTAATTCACGAATACGCTCTAGATCTGACTCGGAGATTATCTCACGATATTTTCCCTTGCGAATTACCTGACACTTAATTTCCGGAAACTCACTTAGCAGAGCGTGCAGGTCAATTTGCGATTGTGATTTCGGCTTTACAAAAAATCGTTTCCAGACACGCCAAAGCAATTTGCTGTAAGGATAATTGATCCATTTATTACTTGCACTAGTTGCCGGTTTTTCATTGTGACGAGTAATAGCGCCAACGACTTCGCAAAAATCAGCGCCTAACATTTTTTCAATGCATACCGATTCCCAGTGATCCGTTGTAAACGAATTCAACATTAACACCACACGTATGCGATTGCGCGTTACCATCCGTATAGTTGATTCAGTTCATGTAATACCGCAGAATAGCTATAAATTTTGTGAGCTCGTTTAGCAATGGCTTCTCGTTGCTGTTCGTTTAGATTTCCACACAATTCAACGGCTCTAATGAAATCAGCAGTGTTGTATTTTTCTACTACGACTCCATCCTCAGTGCTGATCATTTTGCGAACGTGACCTACATCATGCGCAACCACCGGCAAACCGCAACACAAGGCTTCACTAATAACAACAGGCATACCTTCGAAATGACTTGGAAGTACAAATGCTGCACTTTCCTGCATCGCTGCCGCAATTTGATTAGAGTTCGCGCTACCTATAAACTGCACTCTGCTTTCAATTCCCAATTCAACGGTTAGCGCTTCGTGGCGGTTTCGTTCGGGGCCATCGCCAATAATTAGCAATGAATAATCGGACGGCAGCTGCTGTATAATTTGTAACAGACCGGAAATATTTTTTTCACGTTCAACCAAAGAAGAAACGTGCAACAGTTGTTTGCGTTTACGTGATTTCTGAAATGAATATTGAAATATTCCAGTATTCACTGCATTATGCAACAACAAATAATTTCCACGTAAACCATGTTGTTCCATCGCTCGTTGATGCTGTTCTGAAACAACAGAAATTGCGTTGCATGCCGCAACTAGTCTACCGGTGTAATATTTCATCAGGAATCCCTGATACGATCCATCTTCAGGTAAATATCCGGACCAATGTTCTGTTAAAACAACAGGAACATCTTGCAACTTTTTAAAATCCAATGCTGCAATTGCCGCCGGGAATGCCACATGCACATGAATACGATCCGGTTTGCCTTGGTCTTGAACAGCTTTACGAAAGCCGCTCAGCATCAGCTTTCGGTAATGTTTGAACTTCTGCCAACTGCCCCAAATTCCTTTTTTAGTGATTTTCGGATAACGAATAATGTATTCGTGCAGATTACCGTATTGTCCATACTCTGCAGTTACGCGCTGTACGTAAGGATCCGAAATAGCATACACCACGCTTACGACATGCTGCAATGCAACAACTTCAGCGTGGCGCCGAACGAATATTCCTAAAGTCGGATGTACCGATGAAGGATACCAAGAGGGAATAAATACGATATGCCGCGATGCTGTATTCAATGCATTGGTGTTGGGTCAGGTGAAAATCGGGAAATTCCCGGCACGTGCGCGCATGTGGTTAACGCTTTTGCAAACGTTTTATTGTGGAAAAGAATCGAGAACTAGTTTAATTTTTTTGTGCGCAAACGAATTGAATTGCCAATAACGATGACATCAGAAAATGCCATGGAAAGAGCGCCAATCATAGGACTCAATAACCCGACTGCCGCAATTGGAATAGCAACTACGTTATAGAAAAATGCCCAAAATAGGTTTTGTTTTACTGTTAGCAGCGTGTGCTTTCCTATTTTCAGAGCTTCAGGAAGTTTCTCCATTTCGTTGGCGCCAACGAGCAACACTTGTGCCGACTGCATGGCTACGTGTGATGCAGTTCCATGAGAAATACCGATATCAGCCTTAGCTAAAGCCGGGGCATCATTAATCCCGTCACCGATCATTATTGTGGTGCCACGAGCTTTGTATTCATCTATTTTCTGAATCTTATCCTGTGGCAACTGTTCGCTCCATATTTCTGTGATACCAAGCTCTGCAGCGATACGCTCACATTTTACTTTCCGATCACCGCTTAACAACACAGGCACGAGATTTTGGTTGCGCAACTCCTCAATCATGGATTTCATTCCGTTGCGCAATTCATCTCGCAACTCCACGTATCCCGCCAATTGTTGATTTTTAATGATATACAAATCTGCACTATCTCTTCTCAATTCCTCATTCACTAATCGCCATGATCCGATATTCCAGGTATTTCCTGCCTGATCTATTAACTTTAGCCCCAATCCGGTCAGTTCTTCAATTTGAGTTATTGCTTGAGGAGTAATATTTCGCTTTGTAAGCACGCTTACTATACCTTGTGCAATCGGATGCTGCGACTGCATTTCAGCGCCTAATAAAACGGAGGCAAGCTCTTCTTTGTTGCTTGAATTAAGCGCGTCGATATGAACTTCAGTGAAAGCGCCGGTGGTTAATGTTCCGGTTTTATCAAAGACGGCGTACTTCACTTTGGCTAATGTTTCTAGCGTATTTCCACCTCTAATCAAAATACCTTTTTTTGCAGCGCGACCAATTCCTACCATTACGGCGGTTGGAGTTGCAAGTCCCATCGCACAAGGACATGAAATCACCAACACGGCTATACTTTGCAACAAAGAATTCCGCAAGGATACATCAAATGCGAAATAGGCCACCAGAAAAGTTGTTACAGAAAATGCAACAACAGTGGGTACAAAAACGGCAGCAATTCGATCAGCCAATTGCTGTACCTGAGGTTTGTCACGTTGCGCTTGCTTCACAAGTTCGATAATGCGAGATAGAGTGGTCTCTTTTCCTACACGCGTTACTTTCACTTTTACCGGTCCATTCAATGCGATGCTGCCACCGATAATTTCATCCCCTTTTGTTTTCTCTGCAGGAAGGCTTTCGCCCGTAAGCATGGCTTCGTTCACCGTAATAGCATCACTCATTAATATTCCATCGGCAGGGAAACTTTCTCCGTTACTTACTACTACAATATCATCTACACGCAGTTCGTTACTGGAAACTGTTTCAGTTTGTTCACCTTGAAAAGTATATACCACACGTCGAGCTTCTTTAACTTGCAATGACGATAACTCTTCGATGGCATGTGTGGTTCGTTTTACAGAACGATGTTCAATTAGATTACCTAAAAACACCAGCGTAATGATGGTTGCTGCTGTTTCGAAAAACATGTAATGGTGAGCCTCGTGATCAAATCCATGCTGAATCATGCCCATCACACTGTATACCATAGCAGAAAAAGAGCCCATAAAAATCAACACATCCATATTTGGCACGCCCGATTTGAGTGAGCCCCAGGCACTTTTTCCGAAATGTAAAAATCCTATTACAGCTACGGGCAAACACAACAATAGTTGTATTAAAGGTTGATTGATCCATGCATCATGACCAAAAAACATATGGCCAAAAAACAAGGGAATGGTGAATGGTAAGGTGAAATAAAATTTCCGTTCAATATTCCAAAAAGCCGCTTTGGTCTCGGGAAGAACTATGGTATAACCAAGATCTTGAATAGAATCGATGACCTCATTTACTGAAGACCCTACTTTCATTTGAAGCGATGCTTCGCCTGTTGCAAAATCCACATGAACCTGCTCGTGTCCCTGCTTGGTCAGTTTTTTGGTAATACCCATTGCGCAGTTGGCACAATCCATACCCCTGACATTGAGTGTAATTAAATCACTTTTAATCTCATTTTTCACTCTGCAAAGTTACGGCAGTTCTTGAAGCGTGTTGGGCAAACCATTGTTAAAATGGGCAAAAGAATCCGGAATAATATTTTTTAACTTTTGGCTTTTGTTATCGAAATACTATCTTTGCGCCCGTTCTCGTAAGAGAAAACGTGGTGGCTATAGCTCAGTTGGTTAGAGTAGCGGTTTGTGGTTCCGTTGGTCGTGGGTTCAAGTCCCATTAGCCACCCAAAGGTCGGATATACATCCGACCTTTTTTATTTACATACCTATCGGATAGTAAATTCCTAGCGTGACCAGGTATTTCGTGTCGCGTTGAATTTCTGCAAACGGTACATCTAGGTTGGTTTTGTTAATTCCTTTAGACCATGCAACACGCACTCCAACGGGATTTCCGCGAATTGGAAATTGTCCGCCAAGACCTAATTGAGGTCCTATGATAGGTCCGTAAATTTCGTTGGTAGTTGCCATCCATCCATAACTGAATCCACCACCCAAATAGAAGCATGACTCATCCAGGTCTCCGATGAAAAACTGTCCGTGAACCGGAATTTCAAAACCAATAGTTCCCCGTGCTCCGAAGTTGCCACCCAGCACACCGTTTAATCCGGCGAATGGAAAAGCAGATACCGCCAGGTGTTCATTGAATGCATAAGTTGCCTTGTACATGACACCCGGCACGCCGGTTAAACGTGTCCCACTATAGTTTCCCGATGGTGAGGTGTATTGCAGGTTGTAAAAACCAATCATGGTTTGAGCGCCAAATCCGTGGTAAAAACCTTTTGCTTGCGCCATTACAACCGTTGTCGAGCAAACCAGCACTGCTCCAACGAGTAATTGTTTCAAATATGATTTCATAGAATAGCTTTTCTAATTCCATCACAAATTACGTTCCGTTTCGCGCATTTAAAAGAATCGATTTGGTAACTGGCACGAAATCGCTACTAAGTGTAATAATCAGGATCAAAATAAGAATTGGTGCGAGATTTGCAACGCAGCGTAGAACCTAACGGGGAGCGCAAAGAAATTAACCGGCTAACCCCATATTTCAGTTTGTGGTGGTTCAAAATAGCGAATAATGTAGAGTGCAGCTTAAATGAATCGCAATACAAAAAAAAATACCGCCAAAGAGGCGATATTAAGTGGTCTCGTGGAAGAACGAGCGTCAAGATTTGATCCGGTGGATCACATTAGCTAGAGATGTGTAGCGCAGCGTAGAGCCCAAAGGGGAGCGTAAAAAAAATGTCTAGGTCGACATTTTTATCGAATCGTGTGTTGCGCTAACGTAGAAGAATCATAACAAAAAAAAATACCGCCGAAGAGGCGGTATTAAGTGGTCTCGTAGGGATTCGAACCCCAAACCTTCTGATCCGTAGTCAGATGCTCTATCCAGTTGAGCTACGAAACCGATTAAGTGGGCGCAAAGATAACAGATATCTGCGAATAGCAAGAATTTTCCCTGATTTTTTTAGTCTTGCAGTAAACGGAAGCGTTGCTTGAGGAATCGCTCGAGGTCTTTCTCGTTCTTTACAACCCGCATCACCAATGGTTCATCAAGTCCGGAGGTGTAGCGAAAGATCAATTCGTTACCCATGCGAGCTTCGTATTCGAACTGTGTAATTTTCGACAAAAAGTGTTTTTCAGCCTCTACGTCACTACGCGTCGCCCAAAGCCGATACGTTTCTTCAAGTTCATTCAAATCAATATACTGCACATTAGAAGACATATACAAATATGCGCAATTATCGCACGTGTAGCTTCAGCGTTAATGCGGAACCGAGATGGGGTAATCAGTTGCATTGTTTGCGGCGAGCTATGATTTTTTTTTACTGAAGTTTGCAGAACACAATCTTTTGTTACTTTTGCGCCTCGGAGAGATGGCAGAGTGGTCGATTGCGGCAGTCTTGAAAACTGTTGAGGGTAACACCTCCGGGGGTTCGAATCCCTCTCTCTCCGCTAAAGAAAATGCCGCACTCTGCGGCATTTTGTGTTTCCAAGCTACTGCAAGCTCGCTTGAAAAGTCGCATGGAAATTTAAAGTGCAGGATGATAGTCAGTCGGCATTTTCTTTGAAACTTCACATCGCGGATTATCGATATTTCGGTGATGTTAGTAATTATTTGTAACCGACTATCGACAATATAATCGCGCTTAATAAATTTGCTTTCAAACAAACCAACCTATACCCATGAATAAGGATAACGCGAAGACCTGTCTCGATTGTGGCGAGGCTATCATCGGTCGCTCCGACAAAAAGTTTTGTTCGGATGTTTGCCGCAACAGTTACAACAATCAAAAAAACAGCGACTCTAATAATTACATTCGTAACGTGAACAATTTGCTGCGTCGCAACCGCCGCGTATTAGAGTCGTTACTAGGGTCGAATTCAAAAATTACTATTCCGCGCCATAAGGTTACAGACGCCGGATTTACATTCCAGTATTTCACTAACAACTACACTACACGCAAAGGTGCCGTTTACAATTTTGTGTATGAATACGGTTATCTGGCTTTGGGTGCGGATATGGTGATGATCGTGAAGCGCGACATGGCGGTGAAAGAAGAGTAGTAGCCATTTTCTATGTGTTTCTTATCAGTATTAACTTTTTGCGGTGGAAAAAATACCTGGAAGGGCATACGATTCACATTTCTGTTTCGTTTCTTTATAGAAATCAAACGTGCGGAGCTTATGAAAAATTGGGTAGTTGCCATTTGGGCAGTTTTAGCATCACTAATGATACAGGCGCAAGAATCACGTCAGGATGTGGTTACAGTTACGCCCGTAAAAGATTCAGTTATGCGTAAAATTGTGAGCACTTCGCAAGTTTACGCACAGGGATTAGATACTGCTCAGCAGGTGAAGTTCTGGAGAAGAATTATGCGCTTGACGCCCGATTCGGGATTGGTAAACATGCAAGGTACACGTAAAGTGTTTGCAACCTTTTCTTCTAAAGAGTGGGAAGCACTTGGTGAGCCGAAACAAATGGCTTATCGTGATAGCGTGCGCAAAGCGCATAATATTGCCGATTCGGTTTCCATTTTTTTTACCAAAGGGAAAAATGATTTCTACAACGCCGAAGCGGTTTTGCCGGAGATCGATCGTGCTATTCCAATCTTTATTCAGGAAAATGTAGATCCATTTTACGCACAAGCGATATTATTGATAGAAAGCCCCGGTAAAGTGCGCAAGTCGAATGTGGGCGCAATGGGTTCTTTCCAGCTCATGAAAAGTGTAGCGATTAAAATGGGATTGAAAGTGAATAAATACATAGACGAACGAAAGGATTTCGACAAGTCGGCATGGGCTGCGGCAAAGCTGATTCGTACCATCTGTATTCCATTGGCTAATCAAATGCTGGAAAAGCGCGGTATTGCGTATAACCAAAACGATTTGTGGTACCGTTTATTGGTGTTGCATATTTATCATGCAGGTGCAGGAAACGTAGAAAAAGTATTGGCTAAAATCAATCCTTGCGAAGGTGGTATCAGCCTCATTCAAACCATGTGGGTAACGAAAGCCGGTTCATTTGGAAATTCTTCCCAAAATTATTCTCAATTAGCCCTGGCTGCATTGGTAGAACTGGATTGCTGCATACGCCCCAAAAGAGCTGAGCCCGAAGTTCCCGAACAAATAGCGGAGCCCGCCGATAAATAAAGTATCATCCCCACTCCGGTGGGGATTTTTTGTGTTACCTTTAGTTAAATAAATCGCTCAACTATGTTAACACGCTTATTCGCAGTATTTTGCTTCTCGTGTTGTTTCGTACCACTTTCTGCTCAATTGTATATCAACGAATATTCCTGCGCCAATATGAATGGCGTATTAGATAATAATTCGGAGTACAACGATTGGATAGAATTGTACAATTCGTCATCAACTGCAGTAAATCTCTCCGGTTACTATATCAGTGATAACATCAACAATCCTACGAAGTTTCAGATTCCTTCCGGAACAGTTCCTGCGAATGGTTTTACACGTGTATTCTGTTCTGGTCGAGGCATTGTAAATGGTGTCTGGATTCATGCCAATTTCAAATTGACACAATGCAAATCGGAAGAAATTGTATTGTCGAATCCTTCCGGTGCAATTGTAGATTCTGTTACTATACGTCGTCACCAATTGGAACATTCATGGGGCCGAAGTTCAGATGGAGCTGCAACATGGAGCGTTTTTAAAATTCCTACATCCAACACCAGCAACAATACATCAACGGCATTTCAACCGTATTCTCCAACGCCTGTATTTTCGCAAGCTCCGGGATTTTATCCGGGTTCAATTACGGTTAATATCACAACAACCGATCCTACGGCAACTATTCGCTACACAATTGACGGAAGTGAACCCAACACCGGATCTTCTGTTTACAGCGGACCAATAAATGTTGCCGCAACCACTGTTATTCGTGCCATTGGAGTTAGCAGCAATCCCAATATTCCAACCAGTTTCATGGAAAGTAATACCTACTTCATTGGAGTTACGCATACAGTAGCTGTATTGTCCATTTATGGTACCGGAATTATTCAATTAATGAATGGCGATTGGAATGCAGAGCCTTTGTCAGGTTTAGAGTTTTTCGACAAGACCGGGGTTTTCCGTACAGAAGCAACAGGAAATTCGAATAAGCACGGAAATGATTCTTGGGCTTATGATCAGCGCGGAATCGACTATATCTGTCGCGATCAGATGGGTTATAATGATGCATTGGATTGGAAATTATTCCGAAGAAAAGATCGTGACGAGTTTCAACGTATCATGATCAAAGCTGCGGCTAACGATAATTATCCGTTCGAAAATGGTGCACACATTCGCGATGCATACGTACACAACTTATCGCAGGAGGCAGATTTACACATGGATGAGCGAACATGGGAACCTTGTGTATTGTATGTGAATGGGCAATATTGGGGCGTTTATGATTATCGTGAGAAAGTGGATGATCATGATTTCACGACATATTATTACGATCAGGATGAAAATAATATTCAGTTTCTGAAAACATGGGGAGGTACGTGGTCGGAATATGGCGGAGCTCAGGCTCAGAATGACTGGAATGCATTTTCCAATTTTGTCACTACCAACAACATGCAAACCGCTGCCAATTGGGCTTACGTGGATAGTGTTTACAACTGGAAATCACTGGCAGATTACGTGATCCTGAATTCGGTAGTAGTAAGCATGGACTGGCTAAATTGGAATACAGCATGGTGGCGCGGAATGGATCCGCAAGGAGATAAAAAGAAGTGGAGATATGCATTGTGGGATAACGATGCCACATTTGGACATTACATCAATTACACCGGAATACCTAACACGAGCCCTAATGCAGATCCGTGTGATCCTGAATCGTTGCCCGATCCGGGAGGACAAGGCCATATTCCAATCCTCAACGCATTGATGACCAACGAGACATTTAAGCAATGGTACGTCAATCGTTTTGCCGATTTGATGAACACTACGTTCAGTTGCGACTCGATGACCACGTTGTTGAACTCGATGATTGGCGAAATAACCCCTGAAATGCCGGCGCAGGTTGCTCGCTGGGGAGGTACAATGACAGGCTGGCAAAACAATGTAACCACGCTTAATAATTTCATTACAGCCCGCTGTACAGCGCTAACTCAAGGGATGATAGATTGTTATGATTTGAACGGTCCGTATCAAATTATCATCGAAGTACAACCTGTTGGTGCAGGAACAGTTCAAGTGAATTCATTAACCTTAGATCAGTTTCCATGGACCGGAAATTATTTTGGAGGAATTCCTGTAATACTTCAGACCACACCAACTTCTGCACAATACACGTTTGACCATTGGGAAATGGTGAATATGCCAACGCCTAATGCAACCAGCGATTCTATCGGTGTTGATCTGACTCAGGCTGACCACATTATTGCGGTGTATAAAGTAGAAGAGATTACGGATAATGCATTTATTGCAACCGGATTTTCTCCGAATAATGACGGTAATAACGATATGATTTATTTGCACGGATTGGAAGGTGCACAATCATTTGAGTTTACCGTATATAATCGCTGGGGCCAACAGGTGTTTTTTACGAAGGATGCTAATACAGGTTGGGACGGAAAAACCAATGGAATTATGAATCCTGCCGGCGTTTATGCTTATGTGCTGAACGTAACTAACGTTGATGGATCTTCATCAGTTAAAACCGGGAACATTACGCTATTCCGCTAATTTATGAGAAAAGCAATTGTCATAGCGTTGATGTTTGGAGCTCTGGTTGGTGAAGCTCAGGATATTCATTTTTCGCAGTTCAATGAAACTCCGATGCATTTGAATCCTGCATATACCGGGCTTTTTGATGGCTTGTTTCGGGTGAATTTGAATTACAAAAGTCAATGGTCAGCAATGGGAAATCCCTATAAAACAACAGCTGGCGCATTTGACATGAGTATTGGTGCGGCGAAGAATCGTCCGTATTTGGGAGTTGGTGCGTTCTTGTATAAAGACCAGGCCGGTGATTCGAAATTCGGAACGTTTCAAGGATTGGTTTCAACTTCTGCTATGGTTCCGCTAAACGATCACAACAAGTTGAGTGTCGGAATACAAGGCGGATATGGACAACGTTCTGCAACCACAAACGGTTTAACTTGGGAAAACCAATACGTTAATGGTGCACACGATCCGGATTTGCCGTCGAACGAAACGAATTTGGTAAGTTCATTTCCGTATGTTGATTTTGGTGCAGGAATCGCTTATCAATACCGCAGTATAGCTGGAAGTTTGGTTGGGAAGGATGTATTTGAAATTCAGGCCGGATTAGCAGGTTTTCATTTGAATAAACCGGCGCAGAAATTTTACAGCGGCTCAGGAACACGTTTGGATCCGCGCTACGCAGCTCATGTTCAAATTCGTTTTGATATTCCTGATACTCGTTGGTCTGTGCGTCCGGGTGGATATTTTATGAAGCAAGGATTAGCAACTGAAACTGTTGTCGGATCTATGATTCGTTTCAGAATTAAAAACGGAACAAAAGTGACGAATTTCTTTAGTGAATCGGGCGTTGCATTCGGATGTCATTACCGCGTTAAAGATGCCATCATACCGCAGTTGTATTACGATTTGGGAGATTTCTTTATTGGAGTTTCTTATGACGTAAATATTTCAAAATATGTACAAGCTTCCAAGTACAACGGCGGATTCGAATTTACGCTGCGTTACGCTAATCTGAATGGGGCCTTGTACAAGAACAAAAGATAGTTCGCATCTTTAGTTCATGATTCAACTTCAACGTGCAGGAACAAATGATGTTGCAGAGCTGGAACAACTGGCTCGGGTAATTTGGAATGTTCATTATCCGCCAATTATCGGTCAAGAGCAAGTGGATTACATGTTGAATTTAATGTATTCGGCTCCTGCACTCATAAAACAAATGGAAGAAGGACAGCATTTCTTTTTTATTGCGGAAGATCAGCAACACATTGGCTACGTATCATTGACAAATAAAGGTAATGGTGACTATTTTCTCCATAAGTTTTATGTCTTACCCGATCAGCAGGGAAAGGGAATTGGGAAAGGAGTACATGACGCTATTTTAAATTATTTCGCTGATCTTAAAACGATAACTCTTACAGTTAATCGTAAAAATTACAAGTCAATAAACTTTTATTTCCGAGTTGGATATGATATTAAAGAAGTTAAAGACTTTGATATTGGTAATGGTTACTGTATGGAAGATTTTATTATGAAGTGGCTAATAAAATAAGGCGAACGGTGCTTGACGCAGCGAAAATTAAAGCACGTTAACCTGATTTGAAATAGAAACTTTATTTGTCGCGATTGACTCATACAAATAGGGCCGAACGTTATGTTTTTATACAAAATGTTTCAAACAAAATTTATTAATTTTGCTCAAAACAATTGATTCGCGAATTATTTAATTCGTAGCGACAACATCTTCGTTGAACCGATATAACCTTCCAGGACATCTCCAATTTGAACAGGGCCAACTCCTTCGGGAGTTCCGGTAAAAATCAAATCTCCAACTTTAAGTGTAAAGTATTCCGAAACATGTGCTACAAGAATATCGAAAGAGAACAATAAGTCTTTGGTATTGCCTTCTTGAACCGTAGCACCATTTTTATCCAATCGAAAAGAAATGTTGTTTAGCGGTTCCAACGCCGATTTATGTACGAAACTTCCTAACGGAGCGGAATGATCAAATGCTTTAGCTTTTTCCCACGGCAATCCTTTTTCTTTGCATTTGGCCTGAATATCACGAGCTGTAAAATCTATACCAATCCCAATTTCTTCGTAATAGCGGTGTGCAAATTCCGGCGCAATGTGACGTCCCTGCTTGCTAATTTTAATTACTAATTCAATTTCATGGTGCAGGTCTTTTGTAAATTCGGGATAATAAAAATCCGCATCAGGTTTAAGTAAAGCTGTATCCGGCTTCAAGAACACTACCGGTTCTGATGGAACAGGAGCATTCATTTCTTTCGCGTGCTCCGCGTAATTTCTTCCAATACAAATGATCTTCATAACTATTTACCCAATTTCATATCAAGACGAATCTTTGTAATCACTTTCTTGGTGTATAACGGAAAGTCACCATCCATCATCCAACTATAATACGATGGTTCTTTTTCGAATACATCGCGCACGGGCTTGCCGTTGTGTTTTCCAAAATTAAAAACCGGCACGTTTTGAGCGTTATAGACAATTCGTCCCATCAAGTCAACGTTTCGTGTTACGGTAGAAAATTCACTCAACGCCTGTACTCCCGGATCTAATTGGGGATAACGTTCAAGTTGAGCTTCAAGAATTTCAGCCGTAGCCGAAATGTCAGCTTCCGCGCTGTGAGCGTTTTCCAAAGGTTTTCCGCAATAGAACAAATACGCGGCAGCAAGTGTCCGTTGTTCCATTTTGTGAAAGATGTTTTGTACATCAATCAGTTTATGTGAGGTGATATCAAATTCAATTTCGGCACGAAGAAATTCTTCTGCTAATAGCGGAATGTCAAACTTGTTGGAATTATAACCTGCCAGATCGCAACCTTCAATAAACTTGTACCACATGCCGGCAACTTCTTTAAACACTGGACGATCTTTAACGTCTTCATCGTAAATGCCATGAATCGCAGATGTGACAGGAGGAATTGGAATTCCAGGATTAATACGAGCCGACTTCATTTCTTTATCTCCATTCGGAAATAATTTAAGAATAGCGATTTCGATAATTCGATCACTTGCTACATTAACTCCGGTTGTTTCCAAATCAATAAAGCAAAGCGGACGATGAAGTTTTATTTTGGTCATAAGGTGAATTTCGGAATAAAGTGGTTATAACGGAAAATGGTGCTGAATTTTTTCTAGTAATTCATCATGGATTTTTGCATTGCTGCACACAAATCGTGCACCTGAAATGCCGGGATCTTCGCCCGTAAAGGTCGTAACAGCTCCGCCGGCTTCGCGTACAATAATTATTCCGGCTGCTACATCCCAAGGTTGCAAGCCGTATTCGTAAAACGCTTCGAAACGACCGCAAGCTACGTAAGCAATGTCTGTAGCAGCAGAGCCCGGGCGTCGTAATCCTCTTGTAGATTGCATTAAATCGGCAAATAGACGTAAGTAAGGTTCGGTTAATCCAAAATCGTAATACGGAAATCCGGTTCCCAACAGTGATTCTTTCAGTTGCTTGCGTTGAGATACTTGAATTCGTGAACCATTTAAATATGCACCGCCACCTTCAAATGCATAGAAGCATTCATTAAGATTTATTTCATAAATAACACCGGCAACAGGTTTTCCAAATTCTACCAATGCAATGCTCACCGCATAGCAGGGAACACCGTGAATAAAATTGGTAGTGCCATCTAGTGGATCAATAATCCAATTGTACCGCTCCTGTTGTGGTAATTTACTGCTTTCTTCTGCGATAAAGCCCGCTTCAGGAAGCAATTTGCTTAGGGCTTCCAAAATCATTTTCTCGGCTTCCTGATCGACATAAGAAACGAGATTGTTAAATGCTTTAAGCTCTTCTGATATTGATTTGAATTCAGTTCGCTGTGCTTTGATGTACGCTCCGGTTTGCATAGCAATTGTTTGCATGCCGTCGCAAAGGTTTCTCAAGAATGCGTTATGACTATCCGGCATGCTGGGCGCGGTAACGTTTGCGAGTTAAAATTACACCAACTACACCCAATGTCATCAACGTTACGGCGATAACTTCTGCTTGCGTAACACGAAATCCTCCGATTGCAAATAATGTAGTATTCACGCGAATTAATTCGACGAAGAAGCGCTCCATGCCATTGAAAATGAGATAAAGACTGAACAATAAACCCGGAATTACAATGCGCTTACGGAAATACCAAAATGTAAAGAACAGCCCGATGCACGCAATGGCTTCATATAATGGAGTAGGGAATACCGGTGCAACGAGATGCGGTGTGGTCTCGAAATCACAAAACATATTCATAAAGAATTCCGGTGTTCCTTCAATGTATGGATTGCAATCATGATTAACGTTATTCGGATAATCGTACGCCCAGAACCAATCCGGTAAAAAGCTCATCCAATTGGGCTTTGGTGCAGTATTGACGATTCCCCAATCCCCATCACCGGCCATGTGACAACCTAAACGTCCAACGCCATATGCAAGGAACAATCCCGGTGCACAGGCATCCATAACTTGAAGTAAACTAAAACCTTGCTTTCTTGCATAAATTAAAACAGCAGCACCACCCATGATTAAACCGCCGTACATGGTAAGTCCTCCGAACGATAAAAACATCCCGGCAGGATCTTCAATGAAATCCCCAAAATTTTCTAATAAGTGAAAAATCTTGGCACCCAAAAAACCGAATAGGGCTGCCAATAAAGTCATGTTGCCGACATGTTCTGCGGGAGACATTTTTTCGGTAATTTCTTTCGGTTCCGGCAAGCGTTCTTTCTCTGCTGTTCGGTATTTCCAATAAGCCATCGCAGCTCCAACCAGCAATCCTAACACATGACTTCCTTCTGAAGACAAAATGTAACCGCGAGGATCAGCGTTAAATAAATCGCTGTAAAACGGAATAGACAATAATTTCCAACCTACGATATAACCGAATATGAATTGTCCGGCTAATTCGTTGGTGCTAGCTTTCGCTCCTTTCAATACTTTACGGAAAGTAGCCGTAAGTTTTCCCTCTGCTTCTTTGCGACGTAATTCTTTTGCAAATACATAAGCGCAGAGCAGGAAGGCAATGGCGACAATTGTTCCGAACATTTGAAACAAACGCAGCGCATTAATTTCAATACCGAATAAATCCTGAAATAATTCGAAAAGACTTGGATACATAGTAGGTTAAATTGCGGTGGCGCGCTGCTTGGCCGGTTCACCGATGATATGTCCTTCTGCACTGAAACTCTCCAGATACACAGGAACTATTGTGTTGCACAATTCAGGCTGATACGGAAGTACA
Source organism: Bacteroidia bacterium (assembly GCA_044344795.1). Taxonomy (GTDB): domain Bacteria; phylum Bacteroidota; class Bacteroidia; order Palsa-965; family Palsa-965. The sequence goes on from JBIJCF010000003.1 coordinate 100,816, forward strand.
ACTTTAATATAATTATCCGTGTAGCCACTCATTAGGCCATTTTTATTTTCATGTTCAAATAATACTTCACGAACCGATCCTACATGTTGCTCATAAAATGCTCTCAATTTTTTATCGGACAGATTACGCAACATCTTGTTTCTTCTTCTGCGCTCATTTACCGGAACAACACCGCTCATATTCAGTGCTTCTGTATTGGTTCGTTCTGAGTATGTAAATACATGTAAATACGAAATGTCCAGTTGCTGCAGGAAATTGAAAGTTTCCATGAATTCATGTTCCGTTTCCCCCGGAAAACCGACAATTACGTCTACTCCAATACATGCATGCGGCATGTGACGCTTGATACTTTCCACACGACTTGCATACAATTCACGCAAGTAGCGTCGTTTCATTTTTTTAAGAATGGTGTTCGAACCCGATTGTAAAGGAATATGAAAATGCGGTACAAAACGTTTCGATTTTGCTACGAATTCAATCGATTCATCTTTCAATAAATTGGGTTCAATAGAAGAAATCCGAAAACGTTCAATTCCTTCTACATGTTCCAATTCTTCAATTAACTGACGAAAGTTTTCACCGTGTTGTTTACCTCCTGCATTACCTTTTCCAAAATCTCCGAGATTTACACCTGTGAGCACAATTTCTTTAATGCCTTCCTGTGCCAGTTTTCGTGCATTGTTCAGCACATTGAAGATACTGTCGCTGCGGCTTTTGCCGCGCGCCAAAGGAATGGTGCAAAACGTGCAGCTGTAATCGCAGCCGTCTTGAACTTTTAGAAATGCCCGCGTTCTGTCACCGGCGGAATACGCATCTACAAAAAAGTTCACGTCGTCTACTTCACAACTGTTCACCAATGCTGTATCACGCTTGGTAATAACATTCAGATAATTCGGCAGGTTGAATTTTTCCTTTGCACCTAAAACAAGATCCACCCCATCAATTGCACCAATTTCTTCCGGTTTCAGTTGCGCATAACATCCTATCACCACAATAAATGCTTCAGGATTTACGGATAATGCATCACGCACGATTTTTCTGCATTCTTTATCAGCGTTGTCTGTTACCGAGCACGTGTTAATCACGTAAACATCAGCGCCCTCTTTAAACTCACGCTTGGCAAAGCCCGCTTCTTTCAGTTGTCTGCCAATGGCAGAAGTTTCTGAAAAATTAAGTTTGCAACCCAAAGTGTGAAAAGCGACAGACGGCTGATTCATAATGGGTGCAAAGGTAATAAAAGCAAGGGATACAAGGTGTTGATAACACTGTTTATAAAGGAAGTGTGTGGCGGTTCGTGCGCGAACAGGGGTTAAGTAAACTTGTTGTACCGAAACATCATCACATGAAAAAGATTTTTTTACCGACCTTGTGGCTCTCCGGCGCGTGTGCGCTGTTGTTGCTTAACTCTTGCGGCTCAGATCCTGCAAAGCATTCGGACAAATCCATATTTAAACTGAATGAACTTGGTGCGGTTACTTCGCTCGATCCTGCCATGGCGGGATCGTTTGAAAATAACTGGGTGTTGAACCAGTTGTATAATGGTTTGGTAGAAATGGATGCGGATTTGAAAGTGCAGCCTGCCATTGCGAAAAATTGGACGATTAGTGACAACGGAATGGAATACACGTTTTACTTGCGCAATGATGTACGGTTTCACGATAATCCTCAGTTCTCCGGTGGACAAGGTCGTGCTGTTACCGCTTCCGATTTTGTATACAGTTTTGATAGACTTTTTGACCGACGCATTTCCAATGCATCAACATTATTAGATGTTGTGGATCACGATCCGGCTGCAGGAAACGCAGGATTCACTGCTCTTAACGATTCTGTCTTTACCATCAAATTAAAGCGACCATTCAAACCATTCTTGGGCATCTTAACCATGAAGTATTTCTCGGTTGTGGCGAAAGAAGTAGTGCAGTTTTACGGTGATGACTATTACAATCATCCTGTTGGCACAGGGCCGTTTCAGTTGAAATTCTGGAAAAGCAATACGAGTCTGGTTTTAGAAAAAAATCCCAACTTTTATAAAGTGGATGAATCCGGGAATAGATTGCCGTACCTGGATGCTGTAGCTATTTCATTTATTCGTGATCCGGAATCGGCATTCATGCATTTTATGGCCGGTGATTTGGATATGGTCTCCGGAATTGATGCTATCAACAAAGAAAAAGTGTTGGAACGCGACGGTTCTTTAAAGACCGAATTGCAAAGCAAAATTGTATTGCAAAGCGAACCGTTCCTGAAAACTGATTATCTCGGAATAGTTGTTGATCCAACTAATGATTTGGTGAAAGCGAGTCCGTTGAAGAACAAATACGTTCGTCAGGCGATTAATTATGCAATTGATCGCGATAAGATTGTTCGTTTCCGTCGTTACAATTTGGGTACAGGAGCGAATTTGGGTTTCATTCCACCTGACATGCACGCCTACGATCATACCAAACTTCGTGGATTCAGTTACAACCCTGACAAGGCGAGAGAATTACTGGATATGGCAGGATTTCCGGGAGGAAAAGGTTTAACCCCGATTCGCTTAACCACAACATCAACGTACATGGATATTGCCGAAGAAGTGCGTTATCAATTGTTGGAAGTTGGTATTCCGGTGGAAATCGAAATTTTACAACCAACTGCTTTTAAAACTGCCGTTGCAGACAATAAAGTGTTGTTTTTCCGGAAATCATGGATTGGTGATTATCCTGATCCCGAGAATTTCATGTCTATATTTTACAGTAAGAATTTCAGCCCTAAAGGCTCGAATTACATGCATTTCCAACATACAGAATTTGATTTGTTGTATGAACGTTCGCTCATTGAACAAAACGATTCGGTGCGCAGTGAGTTGTTCCTGCGTATGGATCAGATTCTGGTGGACGAATCGCCGGTTGTTCCGTTATATTACGATCGCATTGTGCGTTTAGTGCAGAAAAACGTAAGCGGACTCATCGTGGATCCTACGAATATGATCAATCTGGAGCGGGTAAAGAAGTAGTATTACCGAGTTTTCAACAGGCGCGCAGGAATAGGTAAAAACCTTATTTTTGTTCCTCATCTTAATCTTTTAAACACATCCGATTATGGGCGTTCTTGTTGGTAAAAATTCTAAAGTTATAGTTCAAGGTTTTACCGGTAGCGAAGGTACTTTCCACGCTACTCAAATGATTGAATACGGTACTAATGTTGTTGGGGGAGTTACGCCGGGTAAAGGCGGAAGCTTGCATCTGGATCGTCCTGTATTTAACACGGTGTCTGATGCAGTAAAAACTACCGGTGCTGATGTAACTATCATCTTTGTTCCTGCTGCTTTTGCTGCGGATGCAATCATGGAAGCTGCGGATGCTGGAATCAAAGTAATCGTTTGTATCACCGAAGGAATTCCGGTGAAAGACATGGTAAACGCCAAAGAATACATCAAAGGAAAAGATTGTCGCTTGATCGGTCCAAACTGTCCGGGCGTTATTACAGCGGGTGAAGCGAAAGTGGGTATCATGCCGGGCTTCGTGTTCATTCCGGGGCGTATTGGAATTGTGTCCAAATCAGGAACATTAACATACGAAGCTGCTGACCAAATTGCAAAAGCAGGTTTGGGAGTAAGTACAGCTATCGGTATCGGTGGAGATCCAATCATCGGAACAACTACTCGTGAAGCGGTGGAATTGCTGATGAACGATCCTAATACGGACGGTATCGTGATGATCGGGGAAATTGGCGGTACATTAGAAGCAGAAGCCGCTCGTTGGATTCGTGAAAACGGTAACAAGAAGCCTGTTGTAGGTTTCATCGCCGGACGTACTGCTCCAAAAGGGCGTACAATGGGTCACGCCGGTGCAATTGTTGGCGGTGCTGATGATACAGCTGAGGCGAAAATGGCCATCATGCGCGAAAACGGAATTAATGTGGTAGAATCACCTGCGCAAATCGGTAAAACAATGGCCGAAGTGATGGGTAAGGTTACTGCATAATCAGTCATAGATTCAAAATAAAGGCTGCACGTGCAGCCTTTTTCATTTACTACGGTATCGGAATATGCTGACGAAACTGCACGTACAGAATTACGCGTTAATAGATGAAGTGCAATTGGAATTGCATTCCGGACTTACCATTATTACCGGTGAAACAGGTGCGGGCAAATCAATTCTTTTAGGTGCTTTAGGTTTGCTGTTGGGAGAGCGCGCTGATTCTTCTGCATTACGTGACAAAGCAAAAAAGTGCATTGTTGAAGGAAACTTCGTGGTGCAGAACCCTGCGTTTAGGTTAACATTAACAGAGTTGGATGTTGATGTAGACGAAGTAACCATTATTCGTCGTGAAATCAACGCGGAAGGTAAATCCAGGGCATTTGTGAATGACACGCCGGTGAATTTGACACAATTGAAAAACCTGGGCAGTTGGTTAATTGATATTCACTCTCAGCACGAAACGATAGCATTAAATGAGGCCTCGTATCAGTTGAATATGCTGGATAGCGTTGCTGATAATTCTTCGCTGTTGAGTGATTATAAGCAACAATTTAAAGTTGTCAAGCAACTTACTACAAAGCTACAGGAACTGCAGACGCTTGAGTTACAAGGCAAAAAAGATTTTGATTATCTGCAGTTTCAGTTGGATGAGTTTTTGAAAATGGAATTCGTTCCCGGTGAAGAACAAACTATTGAACAGGAGCTGGAAACACTTGAAAATGCAGAAGAAATTAAATTGGCATTAACACGTGCGAATTCCGGGTTAGATAATGAGGAAAGCGGTTTGCTTCAGGCTATTAATAGTGTTAAAGGCATGTTGTCCGGTGTTGCAAAGTACAATAGCTCTATTCAACATCTGTTGGAACGACTGAACAGTGCGTACATTGAACTTAAAGATATCGCCGGCGAACTTGAATCCGTTAACGAAGAAATTCATCATGATCCTGAGCGAGCATCGTTATTGCGTGAGCGTTTGGATGACATGTTCCGCTTGTTCAAGAAACACGGCGTAAACACTACAGCTGAATTGTTGCGCATTCAAAAAGAAATCGATGTCAAGTTGCAACAAATCGGTTCGCTGGAAGAGGACATCTCAAAAGCGTCGTTAGCGTTGGAGCAAGCCGGAAAGAAGTTGAAGCAATTGGCACAACAACTTCGTAAGGCCAGAGCAAAAGCTATTCCCGGATTTCGCGAGGCCATAGCTGCGTTGCTGAAGGATCTCGGTATGCCGAATGCAGTATTACAAATCGAATTAACCGAATTGGAGCAGCTCCGTGAAGACGGTAATGACAAAGTAGTGTTTATGTTCAACGCCAATAAAGGCGAGCAACCCAAGGCGTTAAGTAAAATTGCATCAGGAGGAGAATTATCGCGATTGATGCTTACTTTAAAGTCGGTGTTGGCAGGACATACGTTATTACCAACTATTATATTTGATGAAATCGATACCGGAATTTCCGGTGATATTGCTGCAAAAGCGGGTGCTATTCTGGAGCAACTCGGTACACGAATGCAAGTGGTGGTAATTACGCATTTACCGCAGGTAGCTTCAAAAGGTCAACACCATTTGTTTGTTTACAAGGAAGATGACAATGAACGCACGGTCAGCAGAATACGTCGTTTAAATGAAAAGGAACGGGTAGAGGAGATTGCCAAAATGCTGAGTGCCGGAGCACCAGGTGATGCCGCCCGCAAGAATGCCCGCGAATTATTGAAGAATTGAACTCCCGATAAACTTTATATTTGTCTTAGTCCAAACTAAAAACTATGTCACATCAATTATTAAAAGGTAAGCGCGGTATTATTTCCGGAGCTTTAGATGAAAATTCAATAGCCTGGAAAGTGGCCGAGAAATGTCACGCGGAAGGCGCTTCATTTGTGCTGACGAATGCACCTATTGCCATGCGCATGGGTGAAATCAATAAACTGGCAGAAAGCACCAATTCCAAAATTATTCCCGCAGATGCCACTAACATGGATGAGCTGAAGGCTTTGTTTGAAGGAGCAACTGAGCATTTGGGTGGTAAGATTGATTTCGTATTGCATTCTATTGGTATGTCGCCGAATATTCGCAAGAACATTCCTTACACCGGATTGAATTACGATTTCTATCAGAAGTCATTAGATGTAAGTGCGATGTCATTGCATAAAATGCTGAGTGTTGCTTATAACATGGACGCCATCAACGAATGGGGTTCTGTGGTTGCATTGTCGTATATCGCGGCACAACGGACGTATCCTTTCTATACAGATATGGCTGACGCTAAAGCTATGTTAGAATCTGTAGCACGTAGCTTTGGATATCATTACGGGAAACATCGTCATGTGCGTGTGAATACAATTTCTCAGTCACCGACCAAAACAACTGCAGGTAGCGGTATTAAAGGTTTCGGTGACTTTTACGACTATGCGGACAAAATTTCTCCATTAGGTAATGCGGATGCAAATGCATGTGCAGATTACTGTGTGTTGATGTTCTCGGATATGAGTCGCATGGTAACAATGCAGAATTTGTATCACGATGGGGGATATTCGAATACCGGTATCAGCAACGAAGTGATGGAAATGTTTGGAAAGGAATAATTGAAATTTCAGATGATAAGAAAGAAGGCAATCGTAATTGGTTGCCTTTTTTTATTTAAGAGTTGATGTATGACCTCTAACGAGGTCATGATGGGTGTAACCGTGCAGGCAGGTTACACGGCTTCGACTCCTCCGGAGTCGGTGATTAGTTACGAAGATTGGTTATAATCATTGTGACTTCGACTCCTTGGCAGTGTGAGGTAATTACCGGAAAGGAAACGTTGCTAAATTGGGCGCAGCGTAGTCAATACATATCAATCGTTATTCATCAAGCATACATGTTTCGATTCAGCAGGTCCCAAAGCATTCCGATCCCGTTTAAACACGAAGCGGTATAGCTAAGAATTTGCAACATGGTTAATCAAGAATAGGTAGTCGATCTCAGTTGGCATCACAACATGCCGATCCCGCTAGGGATCGAAGCCGTGTAGCCAAGAATTGGCGAAACGGTAAACGGACTCCGGAGGAGTCCAACAACAACCTTTGGCTCAGTGATGTTGGTAACTATTATCCGTTTTATTCTTGCTTGAATGTCGATGATGGTCTTATTTCGAGACATTATATTTTACGATACGTTTTATATTTTTTCGTTTATGGCTAATACTTATTCGCAATTGTATGTACAGATTGTCTTTGCTGTGAAGAACAGAGCTTCTTTAATTCAATCGGAGTGGGAAACTAAATTATATCAATATATAACCGGCATTCTTCGCAACAGAGGACAGAAGGTTATTGCAATCAATGGTATGCCCGACCACATTCATATTCTACTGGGTATAACGCCCGATTGCTCACTTTCAGACCTTGTGCGTGAGGTCAAGAAAAGCAGTAATACTTGGATCACTGAAAATAAACTAACTCCGGGAAAATTTTACTGGCAATCCGGTTTCGGAGCATTTTCTTACAGTCGGTCTGACCTGGATAGTGTGGCAACATACGTGCGTAATCAAAAACAGCACCATCAGCGAAAACGATTACGAGATGAGTACACAGAATTGCTTAAAGAGTTTGAAGTTGCTTATGAGGAAAGCTATATATTTGATGATGTAGGTGCGATGTGAGGTATGACCTCTAACGAGGTCACCTTGAGTGTAACCGTGCAAGCAGGTTACACGGCTTCGACTCCTCCGGAGTCGTGGAGTGGTTATGGTAATGGAAACGTTTGTTTATAATGTGAAGTGCAGTAATGAAAGGTCATCTGTGATTAATCAAGAATAGAAGTTACTTCTCAATTGACATCACAGGATGTCGGTCCCATTAGGGATCTAAGCCTTGTAACCAAGAATTGGCGCACCGGAATATCAGGAATAGAAGTTACTTCTCAATTGACATCACAGGATCTCTATCCCATTAGGGATCTAAGCCTTGTAGCCAAAGCATTGGCTGCAAGGTACCTGGACTCCGGAGGAGTCCAACTAACCAATTTAACAGAATTAATGGCCACCCAAGAAAAAGAACTTTTGGGATAACTTCGTATTCGAAAACATTCTAACGCAACAAATGAATCCGGTGTTATTAAGACATTAATTCTGTAAGGCGGTTAAAATTTGGAACTGTTTAAAGATGCTTTTTTTACGCACATAGCCATAGATATATTGTAAAAACGCACAAAAAACTAGTTTCATCAAGCCACGATTTCGATGCTATAACGTCTCTCTGTAAATTGATTGAAATATATTACCTAAAACATTTATGTTATGATTCGCTCCTTATTGACGATTAGCGTTATTTCAGCAGCTACATTATGTTCTGCCCAGGTGGTGGAAGAACCAAAGCCTGGAATAATACATGTGCAAGATGTCACAATTACTTCGGGTTTTGGTTTTGGTCGATCTGCAATGTTGCAAATGAGTGAGTTCGAGAAGTTAATGCCTTCATCTATGCTGTTGCAGGAAGACATGTCCGGATTCCAAGAAGCGTTTTTTAGCTATTTGGAAACAACGGGGAATTTCGGCGTCTTGGTAGGAATGCAATTGCGTGACAAATCCGGTAATGCTTATCGCAGAAACCCGATTTTGCGCGCCGGATTTCAATACGGTTCAGGAGTTTATTTTTCTGCAGGAAAATATAAAGAAAGCACGACCGTTATAGACACTCTGATATCTCAGCAAACGGGCCACATGTATTTTGTGGATTCTATTAATACGCGCAGTTATTCAGCTTCGTACAGTTCACAGCAAATCAGGTTAGACGTTTCATTGCTTTACGGAACGAATTCCGAATCTCGATGGTCGTTGTATGGCGGTCTAGGTTTGACCGCAGGTATGTCACTTCAGGCTAAAACAGAGATTAGTTATGGAGAGTATTCTGCGCAGCGTGTATCCGTTGGTCCGGGTTATTCCAATGTTCGGTATTCCAATCAGCGCCAGATTGACTATAGAACAGAATTAGTAAGCAATAAAAGCAATCTTGCATTCTGCGGTTATGTGCCGCTTGGGGTTGATTGCCGTATCGGCAAAAAGCGCCCTTTCTGGAAGCAAGTACATTTGATTTATGAATTACGTCCGGCATTAACGGTAACCAATATTCCTGAACTTGGTGTTTATCCCGAAGCCCAGTTGTTGCAACAGTTCGCATTGAAAGTACGTTGGTAGATGCTGCGAAAAATTTCACCAGCGCGCCTAATTGTAATTGATGCTTTCGGGGCAACCGTTAGCGGATTACTCTGGTGGCTGCTCATTGGAACCAACCCTGATATATTTGGCATAGCAGCTCCTATACCATGGCTGTTGGGCAGTTTCGCAATACTCTTTTCCTGGTTGGGATGGTTTCACGAATTTTTGAATTTATCTTCAAAAAGAACCTTGCTCACCCTCATCGTATTAAATACAGCATTTTGTATAAGTACATTGCTGCTATTATTAACCGACAACGCTATCACCAATTGGGGAATTGCTTTTAGTGCAGGAGAAATCATTGTTGTAATGACATTGGTTGTAGTAGAATGGAAAGCGTACCGTTCTCTTCATAATTAAAGTGGCATCATTGCTCCTTTTCGTACTTTTAGACGCCTTAATCATTACCTATGATTCAATTGTCTAAACAAGCGCTGCTCATTCTTGCGCTAATTCTCGTTCCGTCGTTATTGGTTATTGGTATTCACTGGGGTGATACAGGTTTGTTTTTCAAGGCAGTTTTCCTCGCTGGTAGTACTGCTGCTGTTTTTGTTGGTCGATGGCTGTACAATCGTAATAAGAACATAGACCTCTTTCTGGATGTCGGAGTTGCACTTGTAGCCGCGGCATTAATTTTCAAAATTTATCCGGGCGAATTTTTTGACGATGCCGGATTTGTGCTGCGATACCTGGAAAATTTCAAAGACGGATTTTTCTACGCGTATAATTCCACAGACGGTCCTGTTTTCGGAATTTCATCAGCATTTCAGGGATTAGTAAATGGAGTCATATGCGCAACAGGCCTGTGGTTGCCGGAACAAGCCTTGCGTCGAACAGCATTCATTGGCTTAGTGGTGTTGATTTTTTTTCTAATCAGAATTGTTCGAGGTAATACCAAGTCGAATATTGAATTTTTAATTTGGACTGGTATCATCATCGTCAGCAGTAAGTTTTTCCTGAATGTCATGAAAGCCGGATTGGAAACTCCAATGCACATTGCGGTGGTTACAGGCGCGTTCTGGGCGTATTACGAAAAACGTACACGCTTAATGTGGTTTCTGTTGGCATTAGCAGCTATTTCTAAATTGGATGCAGTTCCTTTGGTCGTAATTACGGCTTTGTTTTGGTTGATTGAAAACCACAAGCAATGGTGGCCGCTGCGATTGAATTCGAAAGCGGTTCGTGATATTCTGACATTCGCTGTAGTGCCTGTCATTACGTGGATTGCAGCGGCAACATATTTTTTCGGAAGCCCATTACCACAATCGGCTTATGCGAAAATTCATTATCATTTTCATCCGGACGATAATTGGTTTCCGTTTTTCGTACGTTACGCCAAAGACGATTTCTATTTTCCGGTATTATGGATTACACTGATCAGTTCTTTGATAATGCTGGTGTTCGCCTACGTTCGTCGTCATCAGGAATCGTTAGTGAATATGTTGCGAAACTTGTTACCGGGTGCTTCGTTCATCGGCACAATGGTGTTATATTATTTCTACAATCCCGGCGAACGAATGATGTGGTATTATGCATTACCCGATATATTGCTGCTACTGCAATTGGTGCTTTCATTATCGTTTCTGCTTCGTATGATCGATCATGTTTGGATAAGATCGGGAACAACATTTGTAACCGGTTTTGCGCTATTCCTGTTTTTATTTCCCGATGTATACGGCGGCAAATGGTGGTTGGATGAGTACTTGAATACAGTGGAATATGAACGCGCAACTATTGGACGATACATCGAGCAGCGAGTTCCGGACCACGACACAGTCATGGTTTGGCACGGTTTGCCGGGGCGTTATACCAAAGGTTATGTGCTGGATATGTCCGGATTGAATTCGAAACTGGTTACGAAGTATGAACGAAATTCTGCACAGATTCTAAAGGAGTTTCGTCCGAATTATACGGTTAATCATCAGTTCTACGATTATACCGAAGTGGTCAAGCATCCGCCGTATTCATTGGACACCATGTTCTATGATATTACAGCATATGGGCATCCTTCATGGCAAATATACAAGCGACTGGATGGCAATGTGAAAAGAGAATTCCCGATCATGATGTCCGAACCGAATGTATGGGCAGGTGAATCAGAAAAAACGGAATATGTATTTCGCGTTAAAGGACCTCAAATGACATTGGCGTTTCACGATGACGCGCCGTTAGTGGCGTTTGCTTGTGGTATTGAAAAACAAGATCAACCGATGATATTGCACATGGAGTTATTCATCGGCGATAGTTTGATTGAAACCTCGGAGTTTAATGTGGATACTAGAGAGCGTAAACATCCGGACGAACCAAAAAAGGTGCAGGCATTACGTTGGAATTTTAATAATCCTATTGCACCGCCAACTGAGGCTCACATTAAATATAAACTTAGTAAAGGAGATGGATCATTCGTAATTGTTGATCCTGCTATAATTCAACGATTTTAATGGAATTATAATTTTTTAATAACGAATTCCGGAGCAAAGCGAACAACAAGACCAATTATTCTCCAAAATAAATTTGGATAAACGGCAAAAGATGTTGTGTTGCTCATGATGGCATTGGCAATATCTTCCGGTGTGTTGGCGTTTTTGGGAAGATCAAGATGAGCAGTCATTTTCGTTTTAACAAATCCCGGAGTTACCGCTTGTACCTTTACATTGCGACCTTTCATATCCTGACGTAATCCGAATAAAAATTCATGAAAACCGGCTTTAGCACTTCCGTACGCGTAATTCGATTTTCTGCCTCGTAATCCTGCAACTGAACTCATTCCAATGATACGTTCCAATTTCGGATTGTTATCATGAACAATTAAATTTAATAATGTAACAGGTGCAGTAAAATTAACAGTTAAATTACGACGGTATAATTCCGGATGTTGTTGTGCTTCTTCGTTGGTAATCAATACTCCTGCTGCATACATTACCCACGAAGGTTTTGCAGGAAGTGATTGATAAAATGCAGCCAACGATTGTTCATTTTCCACATCGACCGCAATTGCCGTTGCACAACCACTCAACTTGTTGGAGTGAATAAATTGTGCAAGAGTGGATGTATCTCTTGCTGCCAACTGTAATTTTCCGCTAGGATACTTCTTAGTATAAGCTAGGGCTGTAGCACGGGCAATATCACTATTTGCTCCAATAATTAAAAAATGATGTTCAGCCATTTCTTGTAGTCGAATTTGTTGATGCGATTGAAACGCTTTGCTGTCGGGAATTGCAGCTGCTTTGGCATACTGCCGGCGAAAATCGTCTCTTTTCAGTCGTGCGTCTTTGCTTAAATAAATTTTACCTCCATAACTGGTGACCAGTTCATCAATACGGTCGAGAATAGGCCAAATGCGCGGCTCAATTTTAATATCCAGTGCCAAGGTGTATCCTTTCATTGGAAAATGCAGGTAACGATCTTCATGTGACGTACCAAACAATTTCAATACTGCCAGGAATGAACCCAATTTATGTTCAGATAAAATCTCCAGAACCTTTTTTACTCCTTCAAATGACACTTCTTTGGGGAGTACAAATTGATATTGAATAAATCCGTTCTTCCCGTAAATTCTATTCCAATGATGAATTTTGTCCAAAGGATAGAAGTAAGGGTCATAATGAACTATGGCATTTCCGGAAGAACTTGGTTTATTATAATAAAGTGCATTAAATATTTTAATAAATAATGGATTTAGTACCCATTTCGGAAACATGAATGGCACTTTTAATCCGGGAGCACGATGAATTTGCAGTGCCTTGGAATCTTTTATTTCTTGAGATTCTGCGTGTTCTGCCAACAATAAAACAGATCTTCCAAGTTGTTCGCCTTTCGCTAAACAATCGATCCAGGCTACCGAATACGTGGTGTCCTGATTTTCTTCGAACAATCTGAATATCTCATTCAGATTTTTCGCACGAATAGCCCGCTGTCGAATGAATGATGTTTCAATTGGTTTAAGTCGTAATCCAAGCTCTGTAATAATTCCGGTTCTTCCCATACCACCCGCAGTTTGAATAAACAATTCATTGTCGGGTGTTATGTTAATTAAATTTCCGCCTGCATCTACCAAATTAAAATATGTGACATGATCGCTGAAAACTCCGTCAATATGGTGATTCTTGCCATGAATATCAGAAGCAAGTGCTCCACCAACAGTAATAAATTTTGTACCCGGAGTTACCGGTAGAAAAAAACCTTTCGGAACACATAATTCCAATATCTGATCCAGCAAGACTCCTGCTTCACAGCGAATGACGCCTGTTGCCGTATCGAAATCAATTATTTTGTTGAGTCGGGTAGTGGAGACTATATAATTCGATAGTGACGCATCTCCGTAACAACGCCCGTTTCCACGCGCAATCACAGGTTGTCCCGAGGTAACAAGTTCCTTGATTTCCTGAACGGTTTCCGGATAAATGACTACGCTTTCCGTTTTCGGATACAGTCCCCAGTTCGCAACTTCTTCACGAGTCTTCTTCATTTTACAAATGCGTCATTACTTCCCAAATGTACACGCCAATTAACAAAGCGCCCATGACCAATAACAACGGGTTTTTCAAGACACGTTCTACAGGATCGTCAGAATGGTTTTTACGATGATCGAAATAGGCGAAAGCGATTCCGGCAGAACATAAATTAACCAGCGCGAAGAAAACGGGTGATTTTACTTGCAAAACAAAAAACGCATGCATATTTAGCAAGACCAATGTTCCTACGGCGTATGTGGCAGAGAAAATTTGGAGTAACGGGGCGTCCGCTTTTACGTAATCTCGTCCCGGTAATTGATCGTGTTTGCTCACCAAACATTCCATAAAGCGTTTGTGCGTACTGAGCGTAAGGAACGCGAGTGTGGTAGTAGCAAGGAACCAACCTGTCAATTCAGCATCAAGAATTACAGAACCGTAAAATAAACGAATTACATAAAACGAACTCAACACCACGATATCAAACAAACGCAGAGCTTTCAGAAATGTAGAGTAGGTGTAATTTAAAATAAAATAAATACCCAACACCACAACGGCCCACTTGCTGATTTGCCACGAAAGTACAATAGCAATGACCAGTAGTAGCAGTGCAAAAATCAAGGCTTGTATGGGTTTTACTGCGGCAGCTGCTAGTGGACGCAACATTTTTTTAGGATGCGCGCGATCACGATCGATATCCCGAATATCATTAAGGATATAACCGGACGAAGCCATAAGCGAAAAAGAGAGTATGCCTAAAGCCAATTGAATAATAGCATCTGCGTTATGAAGCTTACCTGCAAGCACGGGCGGTAATGCAATCAGCAAATTTTTAACCCAATGTTTGGGTCGCATCAACGTTAACAACGCAAAACTAGAGTTCATGTATGCTGCCGTTTTTTACCCGAAATGCTTTACGAGCTGATTGAAAAATTGGCGTGTCCGCCGAACTGTCACCAATATAGTGGAACTCGTCTCCGAATTTATCGCGAATGAATTGCAATTTATTGGAACCCTTCAGGTTCACGTCTTGTGTCCCATGAATTTCATCAAAGGTGTTATCGTCTTGCAAAACACGTTTCACAAAATCTTCAGGACTCGCAGTTACTAAAACGACGCTTTTGTAATATGATCTGCGATTGCGAAGAAATTCAGCCACTTCCGGCTGCACCAATTCATTTATGGAATAAGACAGCTGCACGTTTCGCAGCAACTGCTGTTTGAGCTTCACCAAATTGCCACTGATCAGACCATGATACAAAAGATAAAACGGATTTTCGATGAGTTTTTTATAAAACTGTTCAGCGAAAAAATCGTTTTTCAGGTATGTGCCGTCAAAATCAACTACTAATATCACAAAGGCGCAGGTTAACGGCGTAAAAATAAGGATTTGTGGGGAGTGGACGGGTAATTAAAGTACGTCCTCATTAGTTCATCTAGGTTTTTTCACGGTAGGAATGAAGCAACGAAATGGTAATGCTAAAAGAAAAAATGAATTCTTCTGAGAGCTTTTTGCGGACCGTCCCGAAGCTTCGGGAGGGACTCGAACTCGCGGCAATGAAATAAAAAAAGCCCTCGTTTCTGAGAGCTTTTTGCGGACCGGACGGGACTCGAACCCGCGACCTCCGCCGTGACAGGGCGGCATTCTAACCAGCTGAACTACCGATCCGTTTTCCTAAAAACAGCACTTTGCCGTAAATGAGTTTGCAAAATTAATTGAATTCCCGAATCTGCAAATACTTTTTGAAAATATTCTCTGTTTTTCCTGTTTTTCAGGGAATTAGAATCGCCTGTCCCTGGAAAACTTAATATCCACTTGTTTGTTAATGATAGTATGAAGTTCACAGCGGAAATGATTGCCTCCATGGAGAAAGAGGCGAGAAGAAGATTAATTAATTGTTTAGCCGGATTTAAAAGTGCTAATCTTATTGGCACTGTAAGTCCCGACGGCATTCCCAATGTGGCCATTTTTAATTCGGTAATTCACTTGGGAGCAGACCCCGCGTTGATTGGTTTTATTCAGCGCCCGGCTTCGGTAGAACGACATACCTACGAAAATATTAAGGCTACCGGTTATTTCACAATTAATCAGGTGAACAAGGATATTGTAAAGCAGGCGCATCAAACCAGCGCGCGTTACACCAGAGAACAAAGCGAATTTCAACATGCGGGATTAACGCCGTACTTTATGTTTAACAATCCTGCACCTTATGTGAAAGAGTCGCGCTTGCGTGTGGGTTGCAAATTCAAAGGAGAAATTCCTATTCCGTTCAACGATACTATTCTTGTTGTTGGTGAGATAATGGAAATATGGTCTGAACAAGGCATTATTCAAGAAGACGGTTTTATCGATTTGGTAAATGCCGGAGCCGTTGCTATTACTGGACTTGATACGTATCATCCGGTTCGTGAAGGTATACGATTGCGTTACGCAAAACCTGATCGAGCTCCGGAAGAAATTGAAATAAAACGGTGGTAAAACCTCGCGTTGTTGTTTGGTGGCTGAAGAAAGATCTGCGTCTGAATGATCAGGATGCACTGTACTATGCAACGTTTTTTAAACTATCCATTCTTCCGGTGTTTGTTTTCGAACCCGAATTGTATTCGGCATCCGACGCATCTCCCCGACATTTTCGATTTTCATTGGAATGTGTTCTTGATCTGCGTTCGCAACTGCAGGCGATTGGTGGAGATATAATCATTGGTCATGATAGCGCAATTCAATTTTTTAATGAGTTGCGTCAATGTTTTCAAATTGAAGAAGTAGTCAGCTACGAAGAAACCGGCAATTGGTTGAGTTATCAGCGTGACGTTCGTATGAAAAAATGGTTTGCTGAACACCAAATTCGTTGGACTGAATTACCGTACAACGGTGTAGAACGTGGACTTCGCAAAGCAGGATGGAGTGAACGATGGGAAGCTGCGATGGAAAGTTTAACCACAAAATTGACATCATTAGTTCAATTCGTTGACTCGTCAACATTCAGGGCGATAACAGAACATAACTTGCGTGAATTGAGTTTGAAGTGGCGGGAGCATGAAGGGTTTCAGCCGGGAGGAGAACGTACGGCACATCGGTATTTACAAAGCTTTTTGAAGGAACGCGTACACGGATATAATCGTTCTATTTCAAAACCTGAGTTGGCAAGAACAGGATGCAGTCGACTATCTCCATACTTGACATGGGGATGCTTGTCGTTGAAACAAGTGATACATGCAGTATACTCCGCACCGCGTTTAACCGGCAATCATGTAAGTTTTTTATCTCGTATTCGATGGAGAAGTCATTTCATGCAGAAGTTGGAATCGGAACCGCGTTATGAATTTGAAACGTTAAATCGCGGGTTGATAGATATCGACCGAGGAGCGGATGAAGCACTGTTGCAGCGCTGGAAGCAAGGAAGGACGGGCTTTCCGATGATTGATGCTTGCATGCGTTCACTCAATGCAACCGGATATCTCAACTTCAGAATGCGTGCTATGCTGGTTTCATTTGTGTGTCATAATCTTTGGCAAGACTGGAAAATTCCTGCATTACATCTGGCACAACAATTTTTAGATTACGAACCCGGTATACATTATCCTCAAATGCAAATGCAGGCTTCGGTTGTAGGCACGCATACTATTCGCGTGTACAATCCTGTATTGCAAGGACAATTGCACGATCCGCAAGGAAATTTTATTCGTAAATGGATTCCCGAATTGGCGCACATTCCCGGAAGTTTGATTCATGAACCGTGGAAATTGACTCCGTTAGAACGTGCTATGCATGGTTTCCATGAAGTAGAACAATATCCCGAACGAATAATTGACTGGAACAGCACGGCAAAGTTAGCGCAGCAACGAATTCGCAATGCGATGAAACGAAGTCTGGCACAGGAAGAAGTTCAACGAATTATCGTCATGCATACCGATCCGGAACGATCGTTCATATCATCTTTGAACGCTTCACCAGATAAGGCATCAGCACCTGATGAAAGCCAGCTCTGACGTCGGCTTCGATATAATCGATGCGGAATTGGGCACAACGTAACTTGAGTTCGTTACTGAATTTGCGGATGGATTCCAAGTAAACTTCACGCACTTCTGCCGGATGCGCTTTTACTTCTTCTCCGGTTTCCACATCTACAAACGTGTAAGGCTTGTTGTCAAAATCGAATTCAAGTTCGGACTGACGATCGGTAACATGAAACAACACCACTTCATGTTTATTGTGTCTGAGGTGTTGCAATGCGGAGAACAATTCGTCACTCTCAGTTCCGGAATCGAACATATCACTGAAGATCACAATCAATGATCGACGATGTGTTTTATCCGCTACTTCGTGTAATGCTTGAACTGCTTGCGTGGTGTGACTTTGATCGGAAGGCGGAGCTTGGAGTAATTTCTCCAACTCGTGATAAAGCATTTTATGATGAACAGACCCGGACTTTGCTGCCGTGTGCAATTCTGTCTTATCACTAAACACCGACAAACCTATTGCGTCGCGTTGTGTTTTTAATAACTCAATCATGGCCGCCGCACATTTAACGGCGAATGTAATTTTCGAATCTTGTCCCGGCTTTAATTGGTCCGGAGCAGGGTAGTACATGGATGAAGAATGATCAATAACAATCTGACAACGCAAATTGGTTTCTTCTTCGTAACGCTTCACGAACATGCGATCCGTGCGACCGTACAATTTCCAATCGATGTGTTTGGTAGGTTCGCCTTTGTTGTACAACCGGTGTTCGGCAAATTCAACGCTAAAACCATGAAACGGACTTTTGTGCAAACCGGTTATAAAACCTTCCACCACTTGTCGAGCAAGAAGTTCGAGGTGACTGAACTGTTGAATTTCCTGTTGCTGTAGAGTATTCATGGTTTTTAAAGGTACGCATTACGGCATAAAAAATCCCCGCAATTAGCGGGGATATAAATCTGTAGGATTTTATTAGTTCATCAAAGCATTCAACTTATCCATCAACACTTGTTTCGGAACTGCACCAACTTGCTTGTCAACAACCTGGCCATTTTTGAAGAACAAAATTGTTGGGATATTGCGAATGCCGTGGTTGGTTGATACGTTAGGATTGTGGTCCACGTCAACTTTTCCGACGATAGCTTTGCCTTCCATTTCTTTAGAAATTTCCTCTACGATTGGACCAACCATGCGGCAAGGTCCACACCATTCTGCCCAAAAGTCAACCAATACAGGTTTGTCTGATTTCATTACTACTTCGTCGAAGTTTGCATCTGTAATTTCGAGTGCCATGATTTTAATTTTTATCTGTGAATGATTCTTTTGTTCGTTCTCCAAAATTATGGATTTCCGATAACGTACTTGTAGGAACAAGTATTATGCCTTGATGTTTTTACTGACAGCCTGTCACGGAATTGTTAATTAGTTTAAATCACTTTGTTTCAAAAAACGCGGAAAGCCTTACAAACCGTACTTATCAATCATGAAGATCAATGCTGCCATACTTGCCGCTCCCAAATGTAATTCACGTTTATTAACGTTCTCGAAAATGTCATTTGCGGTGTGATGGTAATCGAAATAACGCTGACTGTCGGGATGCAAGCCAATTTGAGGAGTTCCCATGAGTTTCTTCAATGGAGCGATATCCGCACCTCCGCCGCCGCGCGTAAATTCGTAAACGCCCCATGGATAGAACAGCTTTTGCCAACTTTGAATCTTCTCCTTCTTTTCGTTGGCCATGTCCATTCCAAATCCGCGTGGACTAAATCCTCCCGCATCAGATTCGATGGCTACAATATGCTTTTCTTTCTTGCGAAAAGCTTCATTGGCATACGCATCGGCACCACGACCGCCATTTTCTTCGTTCATCCACATCACAGCACGAATCGTGCGTTTAGGACGAATTCCGGTTGCTTTAAATAATCGGAGAATCTCTATGGCTTGCATAATCCCGGCTCCATCATCATGCGCACCTTCACCATTGTCCCAGGCATCCAAATGTCCACCAAACACAATTACTTCATCAGGAAATTCACTGCCTTTAATTTCTCCGATAACATTGAAGGATGGAGCATCAGGATATTTTTTACAATTCATGTTCATGTAAAACTGTACGCGACCTTCTTGTTTCAATAACTGGCTTAATCGATTAGCATCTTTGGTGCAAATAGCAGCAGCAGGGATTTTAGCTGCTAAAGAATCCTGTCGCATCACACCGGTATGTGGAAATGTGTCAATCGCATTGGTCATCGAACGCACCAAAACACCTACAGCGCCCATCTTTTCAGCCATCGAAGGTCCTGCCCAACGATATTTTACTGCATCTCCGTATTGATCAAAGCAAGAATACAGTTCGTCTTTGAACGCATAATTGTAAAACACAATTTTTCCCTGAATGTGTTTTTTACCCAACAATTCGAGTTGAGAGAAATCGCGTATTTCAATAACGTCAGCGATTAAGCCGCCTTCCGGAGTTGCAACAGAACCGCCCAATGCACATATTCTCATGCGTTCATTTCCGGCCGATTTAGAATCTACAATTCGTGCTTGTTCTTTTGCACCGCGCTCCCAACGTGGAACTATACAAGGTTGTTTCCAAACGCTGTCAACATTCAAACTTTGTAATAACTGATACGTGTATTCTACAGCAGCAGCTGCGCCCGGAGATCCACTTAAGCGTGGAGGTAAATTCTTACACAAGTAACGTAAGTTATTGTGCGCTTCACCTTCAACTAAAGCAGAACCATACAACTTGGCAAAAGCAACGCTGTCCGAATCGGTACTTTTTATAATGAAATCAGGACGTTCACGGTAATGCACGAAGGCAGAACCAAGCACGAATAGAAGAAGAGCAACAGGAAGTATTAATCGTGTCATGTAATTGGAGTATGCACAAATATACACACTTCAATCTAGTGCTTACTGTGCTGCAAAGTCGAACCAATCGCGTTTGCGAGCCACCTTCAAATCTTGTAACACAGCCGACTTCACGTTAATGGTAATGTTGTAACTCTGACGGAAACCAAATGGAATCCAGTTGAATTGCATTTCCCAGCAGTGTAAGTCGCGATAAAGGTTGAATGAAGTAAAGCCGAATTTCTTCATTTGTAAGTCGTAGCTGGAATCAAAACCTACTTTCCATTTGGAAGTTATGTTTATATCACCGGCTAATCGCACGGACTGAGCAATATTCGTTTCAAGGAAAGATCGGTTCCAACTCAAGTTATACGTTACATTCAACGACCACGGTACGTTAAAATCAACGTAGGCGTTAGGGTTGGAATTGATCATTTGTAATTCCTGATCTGTACCGCGATTTGAAGTGCGCGTTTGTGCTGCCGTTAATCCGCCTTTGCGCAAACTGGTAGTTAATGCAAGATTCGCCGCATTAAGTCGGGCGATACGTTTTCCTGTTCTCCATTCGAAACGTTCAATACGAACACCAAGCTCATTAACACGATATGGATCTGCAATAATGCTGGCATTCACGTCCACTTTCTTAAACAACTTGGTTCGGAATCCGGCATTAATAGTTGACCAATTAAAATTTTTCGCCATGAAATTGTAGCTCATGCTGAAGTTCAATGCATCAATAATCATGTTGCGCACGTTGGCTGCGTCGCTGTCGTTCTTTGGACGCAATTTCCCTTCCAAGCTGTTCAGCAAACTAAAGCCTAACGCACCGACACGACCGAATGGAGGAGCGCCGTATATGCCGCCATCAAAAACCGAATACAAGGCAGTGCTGCCCGATGCAGACGTTTGTACCGTTTCGAAATAACCGAATTTAGGTTGTGTAAAATCAGGAACGTACGTTAAACTAACAGACGGTGTCATCGTATGACGAGCCATGCTATACTTGGTGCGCCTGAATTTGAAAGTTCCGAATATTCTGGTACTTAACGCAACGCTTGCATTCCAATCGAAGTTCATACGAGCACCATTAATCGTATCGGTTACAACTACTTCATTTGTTGCATTCCATGTTTTGCGAATGGTTGAGAACTGCGTCACTGAATTTAAATTGACACTCGGTGTTAGCGTGAAATACTTCAACACGTTGAACGACGTTTGAATAGGCATACTTTGACGAATGCCATTCCTCATGTACTTGCGGAGCTCGTATAAATATTCGTTACGGAATAAGGTGTCCGCTACGCTGATTGTATTTTGAAATTCGGAAGTGTAACTCACGCCAATTTTGTCATACCAACGAGACCCAATTCTGTTCGGATTTTTAAACGGATAAAAACGGTTAGCAGTGAAAGCTAATTGAGGCAAGGACATGTCCACACGACGTGTTACCGTATTTTGGCTGTGACGCAAATTCGCGGAAAGACGACCGATCTTCCAGCTTTTTGACCAAGCTACGTTCGATTGAAACGTATTCGCGAGATAATCATTAGGACGTTCCGCGTTAAATGTGTTGTAGGAGCTAGAACCCGCATTAACATTGGCAGAAAATGTCATGCTCGGATTAGATTTAGGATCTTGAATATGAACCCAGTTGACGAAAAAATCGTTGCGAACAACATTCGTTGGTAATTCGGCATCACCGGTTCTGATTCGGGAATAACGAAGCGCTACGTTGCCGTTATAATGATACCTGGAACGATAATTAGTAAACATTTTCGCGCCCCAACTACCTTTAGAATATACGTCACCGCGCACTGCCATGTCCACTTTATCATTCACGCCCCAATAATAACCGCCGTCTTTCAGGAAGAATCCTAATTGCGGAGATTCACCATATGCAGGAATCAAAATTCCTGAAGCACGCCCTTTTTTATTTGGGAAAAATCCGAATGGAACAGCAAGCGGAGTCGGAACATCAGCAATTTCGAGGTATGCAGGGCCCGTTACAATTTTATCATCAGGAATAATTTTCAGTTTTCGTGCACGAATTGCAAAGTGCGGATGATCCAGGTCACAGGTGGTGTAACGACCATTTGCGATATACATGACGTTGTTGGAATCCTTCTTGGCAGCTTCTGCTAATACGTAGCCATCTCCTTGTTGCGTTGCTGCTTCTAAAATTTTCCCTTTCCGGGTAAGATAATTATACCGCAATTTTTTCGCTGCAAATTGCTGACTGCCTTCATCAAACAACGCTTCCTGAATGTATTTGCCGGTAGAATCTCTTTTTCCATCGGCCATGATGGTATTATTCCTGAAATCGATTTCAATATAATGGGCATACAAGGCGATGTTCTGATATTTCACAGTTGCGCTGTCGTACAAGTACACAATTTGATTAACCAAGTCAAAGCGCATGGAGTCGCGCGCCTGATATTCAACGATAGCGTCTAGTGCTCCGGAACTTTTGGTAACCTTCAATGAATCGTCCGGAGCATTCTGAGCCTTGCCTAGGGTGCTGAAAACCAAGCCTGTTATTAACAACAGGTAGCGGATAAGTACGAATGAACTTCCGGACTGGCGCAATCTTTGGCGGTATTTTTGTAAAATATGATTAAACGGGCTCAAAACTAAATAAAAAGGTCTGTTAATCGTTTGATGTATATGAATACAAAGTCACGTACATATTGGATTGCTGCTGTTGCGATGCTGGTATTGATTTTGTCCGGATCGTTCGCAGCTCGCATCGCGCCTGAAAAGCCCAAAATTAAAGTGGTGTGTATTGATCCCGGACATGGCGGAAAAGATCCAGGATGTCATGGCGATAAAACGTACGAAAAAGATGTGGCGTTGGCTGTAGCACTGAAATTGGGCGAATACATCAACAAGCATTTTCCGGATATCAAAGTCGTTTATACGCGAAAGACGGATGTTTTCGTGGAGTTGAACGAGCGCGCGGCGATTGCTAACCGCAACAAAGCCGACTTGTTTATCTGTATTCACTGCAATTCGGCATGCGTACGCAGTAAAAAGACGAAAAAAGATATCTGTAACGAAGAAGCGCAAGGATCCGAGACGTATGTAATGGGTTTGCATAAAACAGAAGGTAACCTCGAAGTTGCTAAACGCGAAAATGATGCCGTAAAGTATGAGGACGACTATGAAAATAAATACGACATGAGTATTAATACGGATGAAGCCGTGATAATACTGAGCGCATATCAGAATTTATACCTCGATCAAAGTGTTCGATTTGCCGAATTGTGCCAAATACAGTTTAGTGCAAAAGCAGGACGAGCGAATAAAGGGGTAAAACAAGCAGGTTTCTTGGTATTATGGAAGACTAGTATGCCTTCCGTTCTTATTGAAACCGGATTTTTAACGAATCCTGCAGAGGAGCGTTTTTTAGGTTCGGCAAAAGGCCAGACCCACATGGCTGCATGTATTTTCAGAGCATTTCGGAAGTGGAAAGATGAAGTGGAAGGCACAACAAAAAATTATGATGATGACCTGGAACGCATGCCTGTTTTCAAACCGGGTGTGGATGATACGGCAGGCTTGCGTAAGCCTGTGAATCACGTCAAAAATCAGGATGCACCTAAACCGCAACCGCAGAATCCTAAACTAATGGACACGGTAATTACACAGGCTAAATCCCCTGCAGATTCTACTGTAGCTTCATGGTCGGTCGTATATCGTATACAAATTATGGCTTCTGATAAACAATTAGATAACAATGACAGCCGTTTTAAAGGCGAAAAAGATATCTGGTTTTATAAGCGAGATAATTCCTATAAATACACCGTTGGTCATTTCGCTACTATGCAAGAAGCATCTAAAAAGCAAAACGAACTTCGTAAAAACGGATTTTCTGAAGCGTTTGTGGTCATTTTTAATCAAAAAGGAGAACGAATTACGGCTGAAGAAGCGAAAAAGTTAACAAATGCACAATAAAGGCACGGGCAGCGGCTTTGCGGAAACTACTTTTGCTGCTGCCCGTTGCCTGTCTTTATTAGGTCGGCTAAATGCATATTTTGCGTATTTTTGACGAGCCAATTATCAAGCACCTGTGAAGTATAACAAGCAAGTTAGAACCGGAGTTGTGGTGATCATCGCCATTGCTCTTTTTATTTATGGTTTCAATTTCCTTAAAGGGAAAGATATCTTTTCAACAAGTCTTAATGTTTACGCGGTATACGACCATATTGACGGCTTAACTGCTAACAATACGGTGCAGGTGAATGGTTTCAAAGTGGGTACAGTTCGTGAAATTAAAATCGATCCTAAAACAGGTAAACTGGTGGTGCATTTTATCATAACTGACAAAAATGTAAAGGTTACCGACTCGGCAAGAGCTGAAATTATTAGTGGTGGGCTTTTAGGCAACAAAGAGATTTTTCTTTTGTTATCAGGTAAGGGTACGGCTATAGAAGATGGTGATACACTTTACGGATTTAATGAGGTGTCGTTGAAAGACCAAGTGAACGAGCAAATGCTGCCATTAAAAGTAAAGGTGGAATCGTTGGTAGGTTCAATTGATTCTATGGTTCAGATATTCTCCGGAATACTGAATGAGAATACCATGAAGGATATTGAGGCGAGTTTCACGAATATGAAATTGGCAATGGAAAGTTTCAAGAATGTTGCTCAGAATCTGGATACTACCATTGCTGCAAGTGATCGGAATATTGTAGCAATTATTCAGGATTTTAAGAGCTTGTCCGGAATGATGGCAGCTAACAAAGACACCTTGTCCATGGCAATAGCCAACTTCAAGAATATTTCAGATTCATTGGCTGCATCGAACCTTAAAACTACCATTAACGAAGCCGGTCGTGTGATGACCAATGCCGCTGATTTCCTAGCGAAATTAAATACCGACGGAAGTGCAAGGACGTTATTGGGCAAGGATTCAGTAATTCTAGCTGATTTGAGAAGAACTAATGCCAGAATGGAGTTTTTGATTGAAGACATTTCGCGTTATCCCGGTCATTACATCAAGGTGTTTGGAAAGAAAAAACCAAATAAAAAGGAAGAAGCTATCCGTCAAAGAAAAATGGATAGTATCGGTAGAATGCCGAAGTAACAATTTAAGTAAGAATTTCAACGAGCTGTAAGGCAAGGTTTTATGCAGTACATCGACAACATTATATTCGCGCTGTTATTGATTGGAGGCGGGGCGCTATTTGCGGTTAACGTACGCAAAATCAGAAGGAATATATTATTGGGAAAAGAAGTCGATCGTTCCGATCGCAAATCGGAGCGATGGCAAACAATGTTGCGTGTGGCATTCGGTCAATCGAAAATGATGGCGCGTCCGTTCGCAGCTTTTCTTCACTTGTTCGTGTACGTGGGATTTGTGATCATCAATATCGAAGTGGCAGAAATCGTGCTCGACGGAATTACCGGAGCGCATCGTATTCTTTCATTTACGGGCGGTCTTTATACGTTTCTGATAGCTTCTTTTGAAATCTTAGCATTTCTGGTGCTTGCAGGTTGTGTTGTGTTTCTGTTAAGAAGAAATGTTGCCAAAATCGGTCGTTTCAGAAGTCCTGAATTAAAAGGATTTCCAAGTTCAGATGCCAATATGATTTTGGTTACGGAGATCTTGTTAATGTCAGCATTCTTAATGATGAACGCTGCTGATTTTCGCTTGCAGCAACTCAATTATGATCATTACACAGTGATATCGGAGAGCGCATTCCCGATATCATCATTATTGGCAGGACTTTATGGCAATGCTTCTGCCGAATCATTAGCATTAGTTGAGCGTTTTACATGGTGGTTTCACATTATCGGAATCATGGTATTTTTAAATTATCTGCCGTATTCCAAACATTTTCACATTATTCTGGCGTTCCCGAATACGTTTTTCAGCAATCTGAATGCAAAGGGGAAGTTTACCAATTTGGAAACGGTAACAAACGAAGTGAAAGCCATGATGGATCCTTCGTTCGCGCCACCTGTAACTGAAGGGCCGCAGCGATTCGGTGCAAAAGACGTTACCGATCTAAACTGGAAACAGCTGCTTGACGCATACACATGCACAGAATGTGGTCGCTGTACGTCATCTTGCCCTGCAAATATTACCGGGAAGAAATTGTCCCCACGTAAAATCATGATGGATACCCGCGATCGTTTGGATGAAGTAGGGAAGGTGTTGGATGCAAATGGTGGTAAATGGGTGGACGACGGCAAATCATTGTTAGGAGATTTTATCACTCCCGAAGAAGTTTGGGCATGTACTTCTTGTAATGCATGTGTGCAGGAATGTCCGGTAAATATTGATCCGTTGGGTATTATTGTCGATTTGCGTCGTTACCTCGTGATGGAACAATCTGCAGCACCTAATGAGTTGAATATGATGATGACCAACATGGAAAACAATGGTGCTCCATGGCAATTCTCTCCATCAGATCGTCTGAATTGGGCGAACGAAAACTAATTTGAAGTATGAATCCGAATTTGATAGTTACTGAGGAAAACGGGCAGAAAATCAGTCCAATTCTACCTCCGGAAATAAAGAATTACCTCATTGATATTGACGGAACAATTTGTGATGATATTCCCAATGAAGAACCTTGGCGCATGAAAGATGCAGCCTTGTATCCTGATACATTGGACACCATTAACAAGTGGTTTGATGAAGGACACATCATCACATTTTTCACATCACGCACGGAAGAACATCGGGAAGTAACCGAAGAATGGCTGTTGCGCAACGGATTTAAGTTTCACGGATTGTTGATGGGCAAGCCACGTGGGGGTAATTACCACTGGATTGATAATCACATTGTGCGTGCAACACGCTATTCGGGGAAGTTTACGGAATTAGTAGAACGGGAAGTGACAATTCAGGTTTTTGAAAAATAAAGGTTATGGCCAACGAGACTTTACAAGTACCAACCATGGCGGATATGATTGCCCGCGGCGAGACTCCAGAAATTCTGTTTTGGGTAGGTTGCTCCGGAAGCTTTGATGATCGTGCGAAAAAGATAACACGTGCTATTGTCCGCATATTGAATCATGTAGGCATGAAGTTCGCGGTTTTGGGAACGGAAGAGTCGTGCACCGGTGATCCTGCGAAGCGCACCGGAAATGAATTTTTGTTTCAAATGCAGGCGATGACAAACATTTCGGTGTTGAATGGATATGACGTGAAGAAAATTGTAACCGGCTGTCCGCATTGCTTTAATACGTTGAAGAATGAATACCCTGATCTGGGCGGAAAATATGAGGTAATTCACCACACGCAGCTGGTGCAACAACTCATTGATGCGGGTAAGTTGAAGGTGGAAGGCGGTGAATTTAAAGGGAAGAAAATAACGTATCATGATCCGTGTTATTTGGGACGCGCGAATGATGTATATGAAGCGCCTCGTGAAGTTATTAAGAAACTGGACGTTGCATTGGCAGAAATGAAAAGAAGTCGTCAAAACGGCTTGTGTTGTGGAGCCGGTGGCGCACAAATGTTTAAGGAAGCGGAGAAAGGTAATAAGGAGGTAAACGTTGAGCGCACCGAAGATGCATTAGAAACCAATCCGGACGTAATTGCGGTTGGTTGCCCGTTTTGTATGACGATGATGACGGACGGAGTGAAACATTTTAACAAAGAACAACAAATTAAGGTGATGGATGTCGCCGAAATGATCGCACAGGCTAACGATCTTTGATATAATTCAATTGGCCAAGATTAAATTTAAATACAATGACTACGCATAACACAGAGGGGGCGGCTCAGCCGCGATTTGGAACAAAAGAAAGATTGTTTTACTCCACATTACACAAACGTGTGGATGAATACTTTAAATCGAATAACATTAAAAAAACCGGCAATACTGAGATGTATATCAAAACGGTATTCATGTTTGCCTTGTTTTTTGTTCCCTATTCAATTTTGATCAGTAACATAGCTATGCCGGGCTGGGTCTCGATTTTGCTGTGTGTTGTTGTTGGTTTAGGAACAGCAGGAATCGGTCTTTCAGTAATGCATGATGCTAATCATGGCAGTTATTCTTCTATTCCGTGGTTGAATAATTTGATGTCGCGCACCTTAAATTTTGTGGGTGGCCATTATTTCAACTGGCAAATGCAACATAACGTGTTGCACCACACGTACACCAACGTGGACGGACATGATGAAGACATTGTTCCTCCATTCTTCCTGCGTTTTTCACCCCATGCCGAATGGCGTAAAATTCACCGTGGGCAGGCGTATTATGCCTGGTTTTTCTATGGTTTGTTAACGCTTTCATGGGTGACGTTAAAAGATTTTTCTCAGTTGATTCGTTTCTCCAAAATGGGATTGCTGCGCCAGCGAAAGGAAAAAGTAGGTAAGCATCTTACAGAAATGATCCTGACCAAAATCGGGTATTACATGCTCATGATGGTTCTTCCATTATTGGTTACTGATTATGCATGGTGGCAGGTTTTGATTGGGTTTTTTATCAATCACTTCACTGCGAGTTTGCTATTATCATTGATTTTTCAAACTGCACACGTAATGCCTGATGCAGAATTTCCGCAACCTGATGAAAAAGGACAAATGGAGCACGATTGGGCGGTTCACCAGTTGTACACCACATGCAACTTTGCTCCAAAGAGTAAGATTTTTGCGTGGTATGCCGGTGGACTTAATCGACAGATTGAACACCATTTATTCCCATCTATTTGTCATGTGCATTACGAGAAAATTGCACCCATAGTTGAACAAACCGCCAAGGAATTCGGTTATCCTTATAATGTTGAGCGAACATTTGCAAGTGCTATTGTTTCGCATTTGAAATTATTGAACGAGTTTGGTAATCCGCATAAAAACGCTGCTTAATATTTTACGATGAACACTACTGCTTTTAATGATATGCCGGATCACAGTCGCGTGTGGATTTACCAAAGTGGTCGTGTGATTAGCGACTTGGAAGCTTCGGAAATCAGAAAACGTGCTGCAATGTTTCTGCTTGATTGGAGTTCACATGGAAGTGCCATGCGTGCGGTGATTGAAGTGGTATACAACCGCTTTATCGTTGTAATGGTGGATGAAGGTGTTGCTGCTGCGAGCGGTTGTGGCATTGATAAATCTGTACGTTTTATGCAGCAATTGGAACAAGATTACGGCATGAATTTGTTCGATCGCTTGTTGGTTTTGTATCGCGATGCGGAAGGCAAATTGCAGGATACGAAATTGCAATACTTCGAACGTTTTCTGGAAACCGGTGAAGTAAAGCCTTCACAAATAGTGTTCAATAATCTTATTGCCACTAAAACAGACTTGTTTACCAAATGGGAAGTTCCCGTTACTCAAAGTTGGCATGCACGACTTTTACCAGTTAATGCACGATAAGCATGGTAAGTCTGCGCACTAAACGCATTTTATTATTCTCTGCGCTGGTTATTGGAATCATTGTATTGTTTCTTCCTGTTCGCAACGAGTATGTCACCGGTTATTATATCGGAGATTTACCCGATACACAAACCATTCAACCTGCGAACGACGTCTTTACGGCTTCTGTACTTATCAATTTTCCCGGACATCCTGCGGGCATTGCAGGTCTGATACTTTTCGCGTTATTGCCTTTTTTAGTATTGTGGCAATCGTTTAGCATTAAGCGCCCTTTTTCATTACCGGCACGTGCTTTTATTCAACTGCAGGCCATGTTGATGTTCATTGGAGGCCCTTACTGTTATTACATGATTACGTTTCGTAGTATTGCTTACGCCGATACCGTGCATACCGTTGGATTAGCTTGGGGCGGCTGGATTTTGTGCCTGCAAAGTGTGTTAGGAGGTATTTTACTTTTCACGGTGCTGTTAAATCCGGAAGGACGTATCGCTCAACTATTTGACAAGCGCTGATTAGCGCAAAAATAGCGAGTGCATAGAATTCGGTTGTTCGTTTCCTCTCCACTTAAAATCTTTTAACAACGATTCTTTTGGAGGTAATTCTCCGGGAGGATACAAAACAGCATTCGGCTGCGAATAAAAGCTGATGGAACTAACCGCACTGTTTTCGAGATAAATCAATAGGCGCACGCAATCTGCACGGTTTACGCCAATCATCACACCTTTATCTTTGGCATAGTATAATGTTTGTGCGTTACCTTCTACGTAAATTTTGTGCAATTCGTTGTCTTTAAAATAGCCCGTCATTTTTTTGCCTTTTATCTGGTTGAAATGCGCGCTATCTTCAACAGAAGCGATGAACGAATTGTTGATCATGTCCAATCGTTTCAATGAACCATTATACGTGTGAATTAAAATAGTATCCGCAGTGAGTTGGTTACCATTAGACCACAGTACCGGGTTTCCCAACATTTTCATCACAGAATCTTGCGTGGTCCATGCTAGCGAATCGCAACGTCCTTGCATATCCGATTTGAAAAATGCCACGTGGTGAAATGCTTTAATGATTTTTCCGGTTGAATCGTATTTTACGGCAACGGTTTGTGATTGTAAGGTATCAGCGTGGAGATAAAGCGAGTCTTTCTCAAAAGCTTGAATAAACAAGGCTTTGCCTGTTACCTGTGAGATTTCTTTTTTCTCGTTGTGTGTGGCCAGATCTCCTTTGATGACTACACGTTGTGCAGTATCAATAATGGACACATTTTGCATCATTTTTCCGAAACCGTTTTTCTGATCGTACCAGATGCTATCACCTTTCAACGTTTGTCCATTGGTTATGATGTAAGCGTTTTCATTGAATTGACAGATGTCTTTACTGGTGTCGTAAAATCCGTTTTCGCAATAAATCAAATTATCCGAGTTTTTAGATTTGATGGTAGTAGGTCCGAGAAAGTAAGCGACTTTACTTAACGGTTGATAACGCAACGTGTCGCAATTCATTACATAAGACGGATTATCCAATTTCACATTTTTCTTAAATGTCAGTGTTTTGCTCTCTGATGAATAGCCTCCGATAACACTGGTAAGAACGTTGCTCTTGTTGATGATTTTACCACCATTAGAATAACTCGCATATTTCCCTTTAATGTCGTAGGTGATGGCATCTGTTGTTAACGTCATGTCGCCGTCGGTCATGCGTACATTTTTTTGCACTTCTGCTTTGGAGTTTTTACCATCATAGTGTAAAAAATCTCCCCACAAGTGAACGGAATCGCCTTGCTGAATGTGCACACGACCAAACGCATCCATCGCGTTAGCATCAGGAAAGAAATGGGCGCTGTCACAAAACATTAGAGCTCCCTGATGTTCAAACTGCACATCGCCGATGAGTCGCTGATATCCGCGTTTCTTGTCGCCCTTTAACGAACCCGCGTGTTTGATATTAATTTGTTTGCCACCTGCTGTTTGTGCGTAGCTCAGATTTATCCAAGCCATGCAACACAAAACGACGAGCAACAAATTTCGCATACACAAAACTTGCAAGAATTATGCCCATGCCGCCGAACGCAGCAATGTTTGTGTACGATCAGGACCAACACTAACTACAGAAACAGGAACTCCGGTAGCTTTTTCAATGAAGGAAATGTACTCCATTAACGCTCCCGGCATGTCTTCAGCACTTGTTACACCGGTTAAATCTTCCGTCCAGCCCGGTAAATCGGTGTAAACGGGTTCGATGTCTGCGGTGCAAATATCGTAAGGGAAGTGTTTCGTTTCTACGCCGTTTACTTTGTAAGCTGTGCAAACGCGAATGGTATCCAGACCGCTTAATACGTCTGCTTTCATCATGATCAGTTCTGTAACGCCGTTAATCATGATTGCATAATTTAATGCCGGAATATCCAACCATCCACAACGACGTGGACGACCGGTGGTAGAACCGTATTCACGTCCAACATCACGCAAACGCTGACCGGTTTCATCTTCTAACTCAGTAGGGAAGGGGCCGCTTCCAACACGAGTGCAGTATGCTTTAAAAATTCCCAAGACATTTCCGATATGACGCGGTGCAATACCTAAACCTGTACAAGCTCCGGCAGTCATCGTATTGGATGAAGTCACAAACGGATATGTTCCGAAATCGATATCCAACAAAGAACCTTGCGCACCTTCCGCTAGTACAGATTTACCGGACGACAACGCCTGATTCACGAAGAGCTCGGTGTCGATGCGCGTCAATGATTTAATCGTTTCAATGCCTTCAAACCATGCACCTTCCAAAGCGGATGGGTCTGTGTCCGCATCATGAAAGCGCAGTAATTCGCGGTGTTTAGCAACCAACTTGTTATATTTTTCTTTGAAGTCGGGGCTGTCAATATCTCCTACACGTAAACCGTTTCGTCCTGTTTTGTCCATGTATGTCGGTCCGATTCCTTTCAAAGTAGAACCAATTTTTTCTTTTCCTTTTGCAGCTTCAGACGCTTTGTCGAGAAGACTGTGGGTAGGAAGAATCAAATGGGCACGACGTGAAATCAACAAGCGTTTTTTTACATCTACACCCATTTTCACTAAAGCATCAATTTCACGCTTCAGAATTACCGGATCAATAACAACACCGTTGCCAATAATATTGGTGGTAGTATCGTGGAAAATTCCGGAAGGAATAGTATGTAAAACGTGCTTAATGCCGTTGAATTCTAATGTATGTCCTGCATTTGGCCCACCCTGGAAACGGGCGATGTAATTGTATTTCGGAGTTAATACATCAACAATTTTTCCTTTGCCTTCATCTCCCCACTGGAGACCAAGAAGAACGTCTGCCTTCATGTTGTAAATCGGTGTTATTGTGTGTTAGATAACGAAGATACAGCTTCGTCTATAGTTTCCGTACATGTAAATACGGTGTTCAATTTAGTAATCAAAAGTAATTCTCGGATTTTGTCTGAAATACAAGCCAGTACAACATCCCCTTCTGCTTTTCGGGCCTTGGTCATGACGGAAATTAAAAGATTTAACCCTGAGCTGTTCATGTACTTCAGTTCCGATAAATCGAGTACAATACGCGCATTGCCGGAGTCGAAGGCGTCATCCAGATACTGCACCAATTCTGATGCAGCGCTTTTTTCAATTAACTGCCCATATAAACCGATAATTTGGATCGGCTCTTTTTGAATGATGCTAAATGAGAAGCTCATGATAATCTGTTCGGTCCGTTTTTCAAGTGTTCACACGTACCGTTATGCTGTAGCTTACGGCATTTGCCAAAAAAATTGAGCGAGTGACTCGCAATGTCGAATTCAAGAAACTGTTCGGTAGTTAATTTAATTTGTTGAATACGCGGATCGCAAAATTCGAATACTTTACCGCAATCTTGACAGATCAAATGATCGTGTTGTTTGTAAGCGTATGAACGTTCAAACTGCGCCTGATTTTTACCGAATTGGTGCTTGGAAACTAATCCGCACTCTAATAAAAGTTCAATGGTATTATAAAGCGTTGCACGACTTACACGATACTTTTTGTTCTTCATGTACACGTACAACGATTCAATGTCGAAATGTCCCGTGTGTGAATAAATTTCATCAAGTATTGCAAAACGTTCGGGTGTTTTACGATGACCGTGTTTACCCAAATGTTCTGAAAAAATATGTTTAACTCGCTCTCTGATTTCTGCTTCCGACATACCGCCTAACTTGTTGTTGTAAATGTACTAAATAATGCGGCTTAATTAGGGTTGATTCGCGTTACTGCGATTACGCCATTTACCTTGCGAAGTTTCTTCATCAGATCGGTTAAATGTATCGTATCGTGAACGAATAACATAATCGTTCCATCAAACGTTCCGTCTTTCGTGTCGAAACTCAAGGAACGCATATTCACGCTTAATTCGCTCGAAATAATTTTAGTGACATTATTCACTAATCCCACTTCATCAATTCCGGTAATGTGAATGCCGGCAAGGAAGGAAATTTGTTCTTGCTGTGTCCAACGCGCTTTTACAATTCGATACGCATAATTGGACATCATCTGCAAAGCGTTCGGGCAAGTAACACGGTGAATTTTGATTCCTTCGTTGATGGTGATGAAACCGAATACGTCATCACCCGGAATAGGATTGCAACAAGGAGAAAGTTTATATTCAATTTTTGTCAGATTGTCGCCAATAACCAAAGCATCTTCACCGGCTTTCTTTCCGCGAATTTCTTTGACTACTTGTTCCAGCGAAGGCTCATTTTTAGTAGTCTTCGCAGGCTTGAGTTTTTCTTTATGCCAAGCTTTAATGTGTTTAACACTAATAACTCCTTTTGCTACACGGTAAAATAATTCCTGCGCACTTGGCAAACGCAGATACATCTGAAGTTCATTAATATTCTGTACGGTAAATTCGATTTTCTGATGTTCGAATTTGCGCTCTAGTAACTCACGACCTTCTTCTGCAACCTTGCGCTTCTCTTCCTTGAGAGCGGCTTTAATCTTTGATTTAGCGCGTGCGGTTACAACGAAGTTGAGCCAATCTTCTTTCGGTTGTTGCTTTTTGGACGTGAGGATTTCAACTTGATCACCACTTTTCAGCGAATGACTCAAAGGCACCAATTTATGATTCACCTTGGCGCCAATGCAACTTTCGCCCACTTTGGTATGAATATCAAAAGCAAAATCAAGCGCAGTGGAATCAATAGGAAGTGTGCGCATCTCACCTTTCGGGGTGAAAACAAAAATTTCTTCTGCGAATAAGTTTAGTTTAAAATCATCAATAAAGTCCAGCGCATTTTCTTCGGTGCTTTCAAGGACATCACGAATTTTTCTCAACCATTCTTCCAGCTGACTCTCTTTGCTTTCCACACCGGTAACCGCATCTTTATATTTCCAATGAGCGGCGTATCCTTTTTCGGCCACCTCATCCATGCGTTCCGTGCGAATTTGTACTTCCACCCATTTTCCATCTGGTCCCATTACAGTGGTATGTAAGGATTCGTAACCATTTGCTCGCGGCGTGGAGATCCAATCACGCAAACGATCCGGATTGGGATGATAAAAGTCTGTTACGATGGAATATACTCTCCAGCAATCTGATTTTTCGCGCTCCGAAGGTGTATCAATGATAATGCG
Organism: Bacteroidia bacterium; assembly: GCA_044344795.1. Classification (GTDB taxonomy): domain Bacteria; phylum Bacteroidota; class Bacteroidia; order Palsa-965; family Palsa-965. The sequence continues at coordinate 136,193 of JBIJCF010000003.1, forward strand.
AATAGCGAAGATGTCATAAATTTCTTCGAATGGAACTCCTTTAAAACGAACTTTATTATAAATGGAATAAATAGACTTAGGTCTTCCGAAAATGCGTGCTTTAAAGCCTTGCTCCTTGAGTATTTCAGAAATCGGTAGAATGAATTTTTGAATAAATCGTTTACGCTCGGGCTCCGTCTCCTTCAGCTTCAATGCGATGTCATCGTATTCTTCGGTCTCCGTATATTTTAATCCGAGATCTTCCAGTTCTGTTTTAATTGCATTCAATCCCAAACGATGGGCGAGTGGCGCATACAAGTACATCGTTTCTGATGCAATCTTGAGTTGCTTATCGCGCTTCATCGATTCCAACGTGCGCATATTATGCAGACGATCAGCTAGCTTGATGAGAATAACTCGAATGTCGTCTGAAAGCGTCAACAGCATTTTGCGGAAATTCTCCGCTTGAATGGAATTGGTTTGTTGATCGAAAACTCCTGAAATTTTAGTGAGTCCGTCAATGATCTTTGCGACTTTTTCACCGAACATACCGCGCACATCATCCAGCGTGATGTCAGTGTCTTCAACGGTATCATGCAGTAGGGCACACACGATGGAAGTAGTTCCAAGTCCAATTTCCTCCGCACAAATTTGCGCTACTGCAATGGGATGATAAATGTAGGGTTCGCCTGTTTTGCGCCGCATATCTTTATGCGCTTCCAAGGCTAAATCAAAAGCTTTACGAATAATTTGTTTATCGCCTTTTTCAAGTTGACGGCGACTAGCTTTTAAAAGCGCACGATACCTCTTCAGAATCTCTTTTCGTTCTGCCTCTAAATCTATTGTAACACCTGAAGGTTTGGTGGCCATACTAATTCGTAAATGGTTTCTTGAAGTTACAAATTTAACTTCGGATGCGATTAATCGAACTGCGCAGTTTCCACAATTTCTTCAAATACGCCTTGATAGCGAAGGAATTCACCGTTGGTCATGTTTTGTGCATTGCAGCTGAAAAACCAGGCGCGATTACCTTTCACGACAATGGTCATCAAAAAACCCACTTTGCTGTTGTCGTTATAAAACATTCCATATCGACGAAAAGCACTGCAGGAATCTATCGTGATGGTACTTTCGTTAACCAATTCAACTCTGCCGGATTGCTGATGCAACATTTCAAGTTGTGTTGCTGCAAGTTTTTCCAATGTTTGGTCTGCTTCCAATTGCGCTACAGCGACATTCACACTTGGTTTGATGCGTAATGCGGTGTCGACAATTTGTTTCTCGAAACTAGCTACAAGATTATCATTTGGGGTAGGCAGTTCTTTCCAGGTATTAGGAATACTCAAAGACAAACCCATGGCATCATTGTGCCAAAGCTTGAATTGAAAATCTGTCGGATCCAATTCTGTCAATACCTTGTTTCCGAAAACATGCTTTGCAGCTATCACTTTTCCTGAAGCATCATATTGCACCCAAGCCCCGACAGGCTGACCTTGCTCGAAACGACCGCGTTGTAATAGTTTGCCATCCTTGTCGCGCAATTCTGTGATTCCGTTAGGTGTGTTGTTGGTAAACGAACCGGTAAGAATTCCGGAATCTGTTTTAAGCGAATCTTTAGCCACAACAGGTGTTTCCGAGTTTTCCTTCGGCGAACAAGAAATAAAAACTACAGCTAAAAATAATGCGAAACCTGATTTCATGTTTAAATATTAAAATGCGATAGCCGGCAACAAGGTTGAAGAACATTCACCGAACCCAACACGAACACCGTTCTTTTCACAATACCCGCGAATGATGACACTATCACCATCATTGATAAACTTACGCTCGCTGCCGTCTCTCATTTTTACAGGCTTGGTTCCGCGCCATGTAATTTCCATCATCGAACCATACGAACCTTCATCAGGTCCGGAAATTGTTCCTGATGCGAGCATATCTCCAACATTCATGTTGCAACCGTTCACCGTGTGATGCGCCAATTGTTGTTCCATCGTCCAATACATGTATTTATAGTTGGAACGACTTACAATAGTTTCTTCTCCGTGTTCAGGTTTAACAGACACTTCAAGATTAATATCAACGTTTTTATTTCCGCTGTATTCTAAATATGGTTGAACTTTAGGTTCTTGCTTGTATCCTTCAACACGGAAAGGTTCCAATGCATCTAACGTTACAATCCAAGGAGAAACCACACTGGCGAAATTTTTTGCAAGAAATGGTCCGAGTGGAACATATTCCCACGATTGAATATCGCGTGCACTCCAATCGTTAAACAATACCATGCCGAAAATATAATCGTCGGCTTGTTCAGTAGAAATGCGTTCACCCAAATTGGAGTTTTTGCCGATAATAAACGCAGTTTCTAATTCAAAATCCATGAGCTTAGAAGGAGCAAACACCGGAACTTCGGTATCAGCAGGTTTCAGTTGCCCCATAGGACGATGAAACTTAAAACCGCTGACACGAATAGATGAGGCGCGTCCGTGATAACCGACCGGAATATGTTTCCAATTAGGCAATAGCGCGTTCTCCGGGTCGCGGAACATTTTGCCCATATTGGTAGCATGATCGATGCTGGAATAAAAATCCGTGTAATCACCTACATGCACAGGCATGTGCATAGTTGCATCACTTTGTTTTACCAAAATATTCTGAAGACTCGGATGCGCTTGCAATTCGCTGTTGCCTTGAGAAATTAACTCCTGCACACGTAAACGCAATGCGGATGTATTTTTCTTTCCACACGCTATCAAAGTATTTAGTGTAGCAGCATTCAAAACTTCTAATGGAACCTGATTGATCAGGCCCGCAAGGTGAAGCTCAGATAAATCAATAATATGTTCACCTATTGCAACGCCTGCGCGTGCCGATTTATTGGAAGTTGAAAATATACCGAAAGGCAAATTTTCCGGAGAAAAATCACTGTTTGCGGGGATAGGAATCCAGGATTGTATTGTTTTCATAGTTAAAATGCTGATGGACAAAGGTACATGTAAACTCCTTATTAGAGACGAATAATTCCTTTCGACGAAGTATCGTTTTTGTACCTTTATCGTGATAAAACCTATTTCACATGAAGAAGCTGTGCACGGCATTTTTTTTCCTGGTTCCATTTGTTTACTCATCGGCTCAGGTGCTAGTTTTTCACGAAAATTTTGAAATCGCGGATTCCGTGGTTTCATCGGGATCACCTGCTTGGGGTTCCGACCTGACATTACAGGTTAGCGGTGTGGCAAGTACGCGGAATACATTGGGGAATTCGTCAATCGCCTATTTGACAACCAACTCGTTTAGCACAGTAGGAAATTCTTTTGTCCTGTTGGATTTCGATCATATCTGTAAACTCGAGTTTAATGATATTGGTGCAATTGAAGTTTCCAACGATAATGGTAATACGTGGACGCAGTTAACTGCGACTGAATATCAAGGCACCGCGCCTCTCGCGGCTATGGGAAATAAGTTTGCATCAAATGCTTATATCGATTGGTTCCCTAGCAACAACTCTGCGGTTCCCCTGAATACCTGGTGGAAACATGAAACATTTGACGTATCTGCTCTGCTTGGCAATGCACCACAGTGTATAGTTCGCTTTCGCGTTCAGGATGCCAACTCTAATGGTAATTTAGGTACTTACGGCTGGGTAATTGATGATGTTGAAGTTACAGCAGCACCATCGGAATTAAATCCACCGGTGATTACATATATCGCGCCTATTTACCAGAACACCATTTTTAACATTGGTCCGTTTAATATAACTGCAGATATTACCGATGCCAGTGGAATTGATACGGCAACTGTTCATTACACCATCAATGGTGGCCCTGTACAAGTTGTTGGAATGAATAACACGACCGGAAATACATTCGTTGGTGTTATTCCCGCGGTTAACGATTCAGATACTATTTGCTATTACGTGCAGGCTATTGATGCATCAACTGCTTCAAATACTGCCTTAAATCCAACATCAGGTTGTACACAGTTCATTGCATTTGCAGGAATCACATTCCCGTTTGTTGATGATTTCGACGGCAGTACGTTGTTCCAAACATTCGACAATAATCAGGGTTCTGCTTGGCAGTTGGGAACTCCCAATTTCGGTGCAACAAATTCTGCACATTCTGCGCCTAATGCTTTTGATATTAATCTGACAACAGCTTATAATAATAACGCGATCTGTAATCTCGTTTCACCTGTATTTGACTTTAGCACCGTGCAAAATGCCAAATTAAGTTTCTGGCATAATTTCAATAGCGAAAATAGCTGGGACGGCTTATCTGTGATGTACACCACCGATGGAAATACATGGAATGTGTTAGGAAACGTAAATGATCCACTTGGTACAAATTGGTATAATACGGCAAACGTCATCTCCAGTAACCGTCCGGGATGGACAGGGAATAGTGGAGGTTGGATGAAATCGGAATATAAATTAACAGTTCTGGATAATATTGTAGGTCCTGTGCAGTTTCGATGTGTATTTACATCTGACGGTTCGGTAATCGGAGACGGCTATTCCATTGATGATTTCCAGATTCGTTCTCCATCACCGCAAGACGCTGCTGTTAATGCAATCATTGCTCCTGATGTTTCTTCATGTTTGCCTCAAGGGTCTATTCCATTAACTGTTGAATTGCTCAATGACGGAGCTCAAGCAATCAACGGTAATTTATCAGTGACGTATGTGTTAGATAATAATCCTCCTGTTATAGAAATTTTTAGTGACACGATATTACCATTCCAAACCGACACATTTACATTTAACACCTTATTGAATAATACTCCGGGGACGCATACGCTGGTAGTATATACAACCTTGTTAAATGATGGATGGAATTTTAATGATACCATTACGATTACGTACACTACGAATCCCGGTGTCAACGTTCCTTACGTTAACGATTTGAATTTACCTGCCAACGCAAACGATTTTTGTTTGAGCAATTCTGCATACGGAGTTGTGCAATACACAGCCGCATTGGGCAATGGCGGAACCGGAGGTCTGATGTTTGACGCCACGAATTCTTCCGGATGGACGTTCGGAACAGACACCATTACATCGTCTCAATTTTATATCTGGAATCCGCTTAACTGTGCAGATCAGAAGTCGAATGCACGTTTGGTCGTAAACACTACAGGTTACAATAATCTTGTTTTGGAGTTCGATTATTCGTTGTTATATGCTTTTGATAATGAATACACCAACATGCGTGTAAAGGTTAACGGACAAATGATTACGCCGCATTATCGTCCGAATAACGCGAATGTTCCATATACAACGGGAAGATTTATGTTGTCCCAGTTTTTACCTGCTCCGTATTTGATAATCGATTTTGAATCGAAGGTGACCTACAATCAGGCAATTAATGGGACTGCAGCCTTGTTGGATAATGTTTTGATTTATGAACCGGACACACTTGATGCAGGAAGTACATTAATTCTTCAACCTTCGGCATTCACCGTTGCGAATGGAACAGCCAGTGTAGCTACTCGTATTTTCAATTACGGTTTGGATACCTTGACATCAATTCCTGTTGCTTATGCAATCAATGCAGGCACACCGGTTGTTGAAACATGGACAGGAACATTATTCCCGAATACTTCTACAACGTATACATTCACTACAACGTACACTTCTCCTGCTTCGCAGTATGACTTGTGCACGTGGACTCAACTTTCAGGTGATAACAATACGTTTAACGACACAACGTGTAAGTCGTTTACCGGTTTACAAATTATGCCGGTTCCGTTTGTTGATGATTTCGAAGGACCGATGAATTTTGCTGCAGTTACTACTTATCCAACATCATGGGAATTAGGAACTCCGGTTGCCCCAATTATTACAGGTGCGTTTTCGGGTAACAATGCATGGGAGATCAATTTGAACGGGCCATATCAAGCGAATAGCAATGAAATGTTGTATTCTCCGTTCTTCGATTTCTCCAACGCAACTAACGTGCAATTGAAATTCCATCAGTGGTACAATTGTGACAACTTCGATGACGGTGGTCGCGTGGAGTATACGTTGGATGGAGGAAACACATGGGTTGTATTGGGTGTACAGTTTGATCCGAACGCAACAAGCTGGTATAATCAGGCGAATTTGTTTTCATCTCAGAAACCGGGTTGGAGTGGAAATGGAGGAGGATATTTCCAATCTATTTACAACTTACCTGCGCTGTTCAACAATTATCCTACACCCGTTCAATTCCGTTTTGTGTTTACATCTGATAACAGTTCTTTCCAAGCCGTTGATGGCTGGGCCATTGACAATTTTGAGTTGTTTATGCCAATTGATGCGGCAACGAATACCATTGCATTTGGAGGAAGTTCACCTTTACCATTGCCGGGTAACAATGTTGTTGAAGTAAACGTGCGCAACAATGGAACTGTTCCATTGACTACATTGGATGTTACCTTGATTGTGGACAACAACACAATTGTAACTGATACACGTAATTTCAGTCCTGCGATGGCTCCCGGCGCATCTGTTATGCACACGTTCTCACTTCCATGGACAAGCGCCGCTCCGGGACCTCATACCATAAAGTGTTATACCGATGCTCCAAATGGGTTGAATGACGTGAATAATGCGAATGATACAACAACATGGCGTTTATCTGTTTTAGACACATTCGCGGTCTATCCGTATTGCAATGATATGGAAGCGTCCAACGGACAAACAGAACTGTTTACTGCTAATGCTATTCGCATGGTGAATAGTCGAAACTCATTTGAATGGGGAACTCCTGCAGGAAACTTCATCAATACAACACACAGTGGTGCACGCGCCTGGGTAACTGACTTGAATGGAAATTACTTGTTTAACGATAGTTCAGGTGTATTCTTACCCGTATTTACGGTGGACACTACACATTGTTATCGATTGGAGTTCTGGACATATTTCATAACACAGGCGCAGCGAGATGGTGGTGTAATTGAATATTCTTACGATCTCGGTCAAACCTGGATTCGTCAAGGAATTATCGGTGATCCCAACTGGTACACGCAAGGAACTGCGCCCGGATTAGGTGCCGGTTATCAACCTAATTTCGGAGGTAACTCGTCGGGCTGGGTATTGAAATCGCACGATGTTAAATTCACACAAGCCGGCCCATTGGTGGTGCGATTCCGTTTCGGTGCAGATGGAAGTACACAATCGGAAGGTTGGGCAATTGATGATGTATGTTTCCGTGAATTGCCTCCATGTGTGTTGTCTGTAGCAGATCCAATGGTAGTAACCGATTTATCGGCGTATCCGAATCCTGCAAACGACGAGCTCAATATTCAATTGGATACTCCGGAGTCTTCCGAGGTAGTTGTAACTGCTTATACTGTTACAGGCGCGGTTCTAGCGCAACAAGAGCCAATTGTTACAACAGCCGGCAGTAACCGTATTGCATTGAATACATCCACATGGGCGGAAGGAACATATTTGGTTGAAGTGGCTGTTAATGGAACGAAATCTGTAATTCGTGTGATAATCGCACGATAGCAATTTTAAATCGTAACTATGCGGGTATCGTGAACTTTCATGATGCCCGTATTTTTTTTGTATCTAATTTAGATAACCGCGTTATGATGTAAAAACCATACGCAAATGCGGTCATTAACTATAAAACCCCCGGGTATGGAGGTGGTTTCCAAATATCACGCGTCGCAGGAGGACATGCGGCAAGAACAGGAGCAAGTGGAGTTGGCACGTCGCGATGCCGAGCACTTCCGCCCCTTGTACAATAAATATTACGAACGGATATTTCTGTTTGTATGGCAACGCGTTGATGATAAAGAATCAGCTCACGATGTAACTTCTCAGGTATTCCTGAAAGCGCTAACCAATTTGCACAAATACCAATTCAGAGGCGTACCGTTTGCGTCCTGGTTGTATCGGATTGCGCAAAGTGAAGTATACAATGCTTACAGAAAACTGAAAGTACAGCCAACATTGCAAATGGATACTGCAGGAATTAAAGACATGCAGGATGAATTAGAAGAAGATGTATTGGGGCCTTATTTGCCTATTTTATCCGAAAGTATCAGCGAACTTCCTGAAGACGACATATCACTGATTCAAATGCGATTCTTTGAAAAACGAGCGTTTAAAGAGATTGCAGAGATATTGGATATAACAGAAAATAATGCCAAAGTGAAAACTTATCGCATTCTGGAGAAACTGAAAAAAATCTTGATTGCGAACAAAAAAAAACACGCGTAAACGAATTTTCAAAACGACGTAAGTCATGAAAAAGATAAATGTAAAAATTGATCAACCTCGCCCAACCTCGGAAGAAATTCTGAAGGGTCGCAACTTTGATCAGGTACTTTCCCAATACAAAGCTGGATCCGGCGGGCAAGTAAATGGCAAATGGTCTACCGCGATGAAATTGGGCGTTGCTGCCGTTGGAATAGCTGCTTCGGTAGCAGTAGTAGTGTTGTTGGTGAATGCAGGTGATGAACACCGTGAACCACAGCGCGCAACTATACCCGAAACAAGAGTTCCGGAAGATAGTATTGGAAATGGGGTGGTAGCGTCGTACACGCGCAGTATTCAACCGCCGATTTCGGGAGCTGATGTGCCTTTTCAGACATTTAAAATTAACGGTGCGAAAGGTGGAATATTGAAGTTGAAAAACGGTACGACAATTACAGTTCCTGCACGAGCTTTTAAAGATGACAACAATACTGTGATTCCAGGTGACGTTACAATTCAATACCGTGAAATGCACGATGCAGCTGACTTCTTGTTGAGCGGTATCCCGATGGACTATGACTCAGCAGGTACAACTTACACCTTTGCTTCAGCAGGAATGATGGAGTTGAACGCATTTGTGGATGGAAAGATTGTAAAAATTGATGAGCAGAAAGGCTTAAATATTAAGATGCGATCGTACAAGCAAGGAACTGCTTATAATCTTTATCGTTACGATACTGATGTAAATAATTGGGTGTTTCTGGGGAAAGATAAGGTGGAAGAGAAGAAGTTGGACGATCAGTCGCAACAGCCTACACATGGTGAAGATTATCCCGGCAGTGATGTCGAATTGCAGCAGCAACTGAGCGCTGTAATAATACAAAATCCTGTTCCTGAAGAGCCGATTGAACCGAAGAAAGCGGATAAAACCAAGAACAGATTTACTGTTGCGTTTAACGATCGTGAGTTTCCGGAAATGGCTTCCTATAAAAACGTCATATTTGAAGTAGATGAAACACGTGAAAAATTTGATCGTGCTATTTATAATAAAACATGGCAAACGGTAGTTTTGAAAAAGGGAGAAGAGCGCGAAAAATATGTCATCGTACTTACGAAAGGATTGGAAGTTGTAAATCTGGATGTTTATCCGGTTTTTGACGAACAGAATTACGTGGCAGCTAAAAAGGTGTTCGATGAAAAGTTTGCGACCTACACAACTGCACTGAACAAGCGAAAAGAAGCCGAGCGTGTAGCACAGGAAAACTGGCAAAAGGCAATGCAGAAACAACAAGCCGCTATAACACCAACTGTTATTCCACAGCAATCAACACAGGATGCAGAAATTTATCGGGCTTTTACCATCAATCAAACCGGTATTTATAACTGCGATAATCCGGTAAATCTTCCAAAAGGTGGTCAAATTTCAGTAACGTTTACCAATGATAACGGTGTTCGTATTCCCAATTCGTACTTCAGTTATTTAGTAGACCCGGAACTCAATGCAACCTATAAGTACTATGGTAATCCATTTGCTTCGTTTAAATTCAATCCGGACTCGCGTAACATTATCTGGTTGGTTGCAGACGGGACTCTGTATTATGCGAAAGAGGATCAGACACGTTTGCTTCCATTATCGGGTGTGGTTGAAGTTCCGTTAAAGAAATCTGAAAAAGCAATAACTAATGCTGAAGAATTACGTACGATGTTTAATCTTCAACCTTTAGCGGCGAAGTAAATCAGATGATTCAAATAAGGATGAGTTGGTTTATGTTAAGTATTACCCTGCTTTTAAGCGGGGCAATGCTTTTTGGTCAGGATACCGTTCCGCAAGGTGTTATTCGTGTCAGTAAAACTACATTGTCGGCGTATGTGATGGTGCAGTATAAAATGCAGTTAGCTGCAGTTGCAGAAGTTGTTGTTGAAGTTCCGGCAAATAATGGCGTTGAAGGTTCGGTGGAATTGGATAAAATCCCGTTTTTCGATTCAGCGCGCTATTCGAAGAAATTTCACCGTGTATATCCTCGCACGACTTTTAATTTTTCGAAGCACTATGCCTCATACATAAGCTACAAGTATGTTGCAGCAGACACACAGAAAATAGACACGATGATTTTGGGTATGTGGATTACGCCCAAAGGAATTATTAAATGGACCGAAGAATTTCCCTATTTCTCGGCCGGCATGGATGATATTTTAATTGAGCAATTGTATGTCGGTGTTCGGAAATTGAATACTTGGGGTGAAGGAGGCGGATATAAAACAATGCCCAAATGGTACAAACGAAGCACCTTTGTTCCGGAGAGTTATTATTGCGAAATGATGGTATTGGTATCGCCCAAACCTTTATCCGTTGAACAAAAAAATACGGGTTCTGTTTGGGCTCCGTTTGATGTACCACTCAATGTTCCAACAGCTGACAAGCAACAGGAAGACTTTAAACGTCGCGTGCAACGATGAAGTGGGTTTCATTCATTTTCTTTATTTGCGTAACACTTCATTTATCGGCACAAGACACTTTGCCGGAAGGAAAAATTTATGTGGCTCGTCCGCCCGTGAAAGCGATGATCAGCCTTAAGCTGGAATTTGATTATTCCAATAAATCCAACACACAGCGATTTTGGGAACAACGATTCAAAAAAGCCATGCGCCGTTATAAAAGTTGGTTAACCGATCCTGTTGCTCCGGAACCGGTAACAATTGTTGCCGATAAAGAAGGTAATGTAAAAAGCGACAGCGTCAAGCGGGCAATCAATCGTCGTAAAAATGATCGTCCTGCTTTCTTTAACTGGGTGCAGTATTTCGAGCCGTTAAATTATTATTACAAATGGACTGACTCGGCGCGAATCGACAGTGTCACATATGTTGTAGACATCAATCGTAAAGGCGAAATGAAAATTGTTCGAGTGTTGATTGGCGCTAACGACGGATCTCAGGAGTTAGGAAGGAAAGTAGATTCAATGGTAAGAGCGCTGTACTTGTGGTTTCCTGCACAACAATTGCAAGAGCGTTCGTCAAAATTAAAAAGCATGAATTGTAGAGTTACAATAACTATTTACACGTATGATCCGCGTTATCGGATGATGGAGCCTATAATAAAAAAGCGGAAGTAAACTTATTAGTACTGAAGTTTTTATAGCAAACCGCTTTGGTAGCGGCTTTTTAATTCACCCGGTGCGCCTTTTTCTAATTGCTTAAAAATACCGGAAGCTTTTACATTATTAAATTTCTCGTCTTCAATATAGATTACGCTAACACGTTTGTCT